>JBPETD010000004.1:0-392 GCA_051710285.1 Wolbachia sp. | reverse complement strand
CTGTTTGGTCGCCAAATGGGGATCTTATAGCTTTTACAAAGATCCAATTGGGGAAATTTTACATAGGAGTTATGAAGCCAGATGGCAAAGGAGAACGTCTACTTTCAGAGGGGCATAAAATCGAATCCCCAGCATGGCTACCAAATGGCAGGGGAATCATCTTTACAAAAACAGAATCACCAAGCGACTCTAAACTATATTCGGTAGACTTAGTAAAGAGGAATCACAAAATAATTTCTACCCCAACAAATGCCTATTTGCCAGATTGGTCGCATTTGCCTCTGGTGGAGTAGAAAATAGATAGGTGGTATGAGTAGGTATTGCTTGGTTAAGAAAATGAAAAGATAATAACTTTTCAGAGTGGATAGGGGACAATAGAAATGAAAAAAACT
>JBPETD010000003.1:0-446 GCA_051710285.1 Wolbachia sp. | reverse complement strand
CATGGGTAGGTCTTATCGATCCTAATAATTTTCACTTACAAAAATCAGACCAAGTTGATACCTATCGAACTTTTATTTGCCTAATCTTATTATCAACCTTAGCTGATGAGGACCTTCATACTTAAATGTATGAACTATATATTCATACATATACTTAAGTGTTAGAATAAAATAGGAAGTTTTTAGGAGTTTATATGGCAGCAGGCGGAAAAGCGAAAACAGCTAGTAAAAATAACCCTACTCAGCGTAAGAAAGCAGAACAAAAAATGTATAAGGATAAACCGGTAAAGCCGGTTAGATATATAGACCGTGATTGTTGTGATATTTTGTCTGCAAGTTACAGTTTTAAGACAACCGCTCCTTTAAGAAAACGAAAGACTAAAAAACGCCACGACCAATAATGATAGTTAAACTAAAAAGTTATATACTTACGGAACAAGATACAA
>JBPETD010000002.1:0-1118 GCA_051710285.1 Wolbachia sp. | reverse complement strand
CCTTCAAGAAAATCTTTGGCACTGAGAAAAACAAGAACATTCTTATCCATTTTTTCAATGATATCTTAGGATTTACTGGAATAGATACTATACAAGAAGTTGAGTTTCTTAGAACCTGTTTAAAATCTTGGAAATGTGAGGTAAAGTAAGCATAGATTAATAATGAGGTGTCTATGCAGAAAAGTTATCCAAGTAATATAAGTCAAGAGCAGTTTGAAAAAATCAGGCCAATTTTGGAGAGTAGCAAGCAGAAAACAAAACCAAGAAAACTTGATTTGTATGACGTATTTTGTGGGGTGTTGTACGTCTTAAAAAGTGGTTGTCAGTGGAGGATGTTACCAAAGGGTTTTCCAAGATGGGAAAGCGTATATTACTATTTTCGAGTGTGGAGTAAAAAGAGTGGAGAAGAGCCAAGCTTGTTGGAATTAGTCTTAAAAAAAATTAGTTGGAGAGGTCCGTATCAGCAATGGTCGGAAAGAGAAAACTAGCTTTTGTATAATTGATTCTCAAAGCGTTAAAAACGCAGATACTGCTGAAAAAAAAGGCTATGATGCAGGTAAAAAGATTTCAGGGATAAAGCGCCATATTGCAGTTGATACACAAGGTTTGCCACATGCAATTTATGTAACAACGGCAGAAGCAACTGACCGTAGCAGTGCTGTGAAAATGGTCGAAAATGCTAAAGCAAACCTCTCTGAAGTTAAAAACATACTGGTTGATGCTGGCTACACAGGAGAAAATTTTGCAACACAAATAAAAGCTATCATTGGTGCGACTGTTGAAGTAATAAAGCGAAGTGAGTTACACACTTTCGTCGTATTGCCAAAAAGATGGGTTGTTGAACGCTCTTTTGCCTGGTTAGAAAAGTGCAGGCGATTGTGGAAAAATTGCGGCGGAAGCTCAACACTAGCTTACAGATGATAGTCCTCTCCTTCATTTCTCTCCTGTTACGAAGATTTTAAACAGGTTCTAAGACTAAGCAAGCAGAGGGTAAATATGAAAACCCTTCTCTTGAGCAAGTAAAAGTTGAGTCACATAAAGACTTTTCACCTGCTGTGGTTGGCGTAGCAGGTGGTTAATGGAGCAATGCTCCATTAACCCTTATATATATAGCCCTT
>JBPETD010000001.1:102852-1145387 GCA_051710285.1 Wolbachia sp. | reverse complement strand
CGTTGAACTAAATGATAGTGATTATAACGACCAAAACGATTTGCACCTCTTTGAATAGATCATTTTAATTTAGCAACGTATATTGTTAAGAACTTAAACAATCTAACTATTTCCAGCACCCAAAATCGAAGGTCGCTAGAATTTCTTGTATTTTTGTGGCTATATATCTTAAATAGAGCCATTTAAGATGATTTTAACCTGCTCTTGAAACCCAATTTCGAAGGACTTTCCTTTATCTTCAATACAGCTTCTCACAAATTGCTTATTGCTACGGTACACAGCTGTACTTGTAGTCCGAAAAGATATTTCTAATCTTACTATAAGCTTCTTCAAGCTCTGAAGTACTTATTGAATAAGGCGGTAATAAATAAACTGAATTGCCAAGAGGTCTTATTAAAAGCCCATGCTCTAAAAATTTCATCTTTAGTGTTTGTGCGCCATGAATATCAAAAGCTGCTATTGTACCAGTCAAGCGTGCGTGTTGGATGTTCTTACAAGCTTCAGATAAACTTATTAATTCCTTTTTATGTATATTATGAATCCTCTTAATTGATTCCATGGTATCGTGTTTAACTAACAAATCTAAAGAAGCGATTGCGGCTGCACAACCTAAGGGATTGGCAGTATAGGAGTGACCATGAGCAAACGCTTTAGTAAAATGTTCACTTAAAAATGCCAAGTAGACTTCTTCGGTAGTGGCTGTGAGAGCGAGTGGGAGAAAACCTCCTGTTAACCCTTTAGAGATACATAAAAAATCAGGTATAATTTGAGTTTGTTCGAAAGCAAAGTAAGTACCAGTACGTCCAAAGCCAGTCATGACCTCATCGCAGATTATCAAAATTCCATACTGGCGTACTAAATCGACGACTTTTCTAACAAACTCTGGACGGCACATCCTCATGCCACTTGCTCCTTGCACCAAAGGCTCTAGAATTAATGCAGCAATTTTACAAGAACCAGTACGTAAGTAACCTTCTAACACTTTAAATGAATATTTTTCTTTACTTGCTATTTCTTCGTCTCCATCCCAGGTCTCTGGAAAAGGTACTGTTAAAACAGAAAACAACAGATTTGAAAATGCGTCATGAAAGCCGGACTTAATACCTACACTCATCGCGCCAAATGTATCTCCATGATACCCTCCTTTAAAACTCAGGAAAATAGTTCTTTCACGGTTATCCTGATTCAACCAATACTGATATGCCATTTTTAGTGCTACCTCAACGGCAGTAGAACCATTGTCTGAAAAGAAAAATCTAGATAATTTATCTGGTAATAAAATTTTCAATTTTTCACAAAGCGTTACTGCAGGCTCATGGGTAAACCCTGCAAAAATTACATGTTCCAAAGTCATGCTTTGCTCATATATAGCATGAGCGATCTTGGAATGAGCGTGACCGTGTAGGTTTACCCACCAACTGGAAATCAGATCCAGATATGGTTTGCTATTTTCATCATAAAGATACGAACCATGAGCTTTCTTAATTGCAATTGGAAGTTTTGCTACTTTCTCTTGCGTAAAAGGATGCCATATGATTTTTCTGTCGCGTTCGCTTAAATTCATTGTTCTAAGATAGCTATTAATCGATTTGAGAGTGGTGTTTGCATCAGATGTTCTCTATCAACTTGTTGCAGTTTAGGTACTGATGCTAACACCTGTACTCTACCATAAAATTCTATTGCCTCAAGATTATCTTGACTAAGTAGTCCATTTAAGATTACTCCCAAAATAGGAATATTTCTAGCACGTAGAGCTTCTAAGCTGAGCAATGTGTGATTAATTGTGCCAAGTGTAGATCTTGCAACTAAAATTGTTGGAATAGCGAGTTTTTTGATTAAATCGACCATTAGTGTGGTTTTATTGATTGGAACTAAAACTCCTCCAGCACCCTCTATGATTAAGTTATGTGTTTTAGGCAAGCTAATCCTATCGATATTAATGCCATCATTCTCCAGCGATGCTGCTAAGTGTGGAGATAGGAGTCTTTTATAAACAAAATTTTCTTTATAAATGCTGGTGTTAGTCAAATTGCTTATTTGATGACTATCTGTGCCTAAAATACTTCCAGTTTGGATGGGTTTGAAATACGAGTACTCAGTGTGTAAGCAGAGCCAACTGCTTATAGTAGTCTTACCAACGTCGGTATCTGTTCCTGTTATAAAGATCTGCATCTACTTAAAACTCCAAAAATACCTTATATGTAACATTAATCTTGCCAGTATAGGTTTTAACGATCTTCCTTAAATCAGACAAGGGAATTGCTCTGCTACCTAAATTTGCTCCCAAATTTTTAAGATATCTGATAAATTCACTTGCGCTTGGAAGACGCAATGTAAATTCTTGCGAGTCGAAAAATATTTTTTTTGGCTTCAGGTGAAGTAAATAGCTTTCTAATTCTTGTTTAGATTGATACTGATGAGTTGGCGCAAGTAATAAGGATTTTGTAAAGTCTCTAGACCATTCATTAAATGAACCATCCAGTAAGCACGAAAAAACAAAGACATTTGAGTTGTTGTATGATTTCTTTATCATCTTTTTTAAATTACGTGCCCATTGAAATGCTAGGTTTGAAATGGTAAGATCGTGAAAGCCAAAGTCTAGTGCTTCCATGTCGCCTAAGTTGAATACAACTTCCTTACACATCGCTAATTTTTCTTTTGTTTTCGCCAACATATTTGGTGATATGTCATTTAAAGTGAACTTGCTTTGCGGAAAAACTAAACAAAATTTCTGGAATATAGCATGTACCTGTACCCAAATCCAAAATAGACCGTGGATGAAATTCAGGAAACAACTTTTTAACAAATTGACTAGCTTTGCAGCACATTCTTTTTGAACAAAAGCTACATTATCATAAGACGAGCTTGCTCTGTTAAAATTGTCCTGTATGTATCTCTTTTGTAATTCCATTACAAAAACTTATAATTTGCTCGTACACAAAATGATATTCACATAACCCTAGACTATGGTAACCTCTGCTATGCATAACAACTTTAACATCTTTATTGAAGTTATCATAGATAAGTTCCTGAGGCACAATTATATCATTTGTTGCACCTAATATTAATAGTGGTATGTGTGGTAGCTGATGCACTTTAGTGAGTAGCTCTAAATCTTGCATTAATTTTGCTTTATTCAACCGATTGAAAGAGTTGTAGTTTAAGCCGCATTTTTTATGGAAAGATATCATGGTATCTACTGGATCCATTTGAAAGTGCTGTATCATTGCTTTTAACTCTAACTTGCGTTTTTTGTGTAAACATAAATCAAATCCCAAAAAATTGATAAAAGCTTGCACACCAACAAGTGCGTTGAATTTTATATTCAAGGAAGCTAGTTTTATCAGTCCAATGGAATGTCCAATACCAATAAATGTACTATCTTCTGGCAAGTTAAAATTTTCTTCTCCGAAGTAACCAAGATCTAAACAATGGCAGGGAACTTGAGAGAAATATTTATTTATGAGAGGTTGAAAAAATTTATAATCAAACCCCCAACCGTGACAAAACACAAAGCGATAGTTCATATTTGCTGAAGAGAATACACTAAATGGTTTAGGTTGTTTTCAGTGTGATTTACATTGAGTGCAATGCGCAATCTTGACGTTCCAGGCGAAACAGTAGGTGGGCGTATAGTAGAAACAACCAACCCTCGTTTCAAAAGCTTTTCTTTTGCACTCATTACAATATTTTCATCACCTAGAATTATTGGTATAATGTGCGTGACTGAACAACCTGTATTAAATTCAAAATTTTGCAAATTATTTCTTAAATTCGTAGCTTTAAAAGATAAAGCCTGGCGTTGATCAGCAAGATGTTGCACTAAATCCCAAGCCTTGGCTGCTGCACCAATTACCATTGGAGAAAGAGAGGTTGAATAGATAAACCCTGGGGCATTTGTTGATTAGGTAATTCTTTATAACATTAGAACAAGCAACATACGCACCAAAGCACCCTAGGGCTTTACTAAAAGTGCCTAAGATTAAATGTGGAATTTCCTTAAGATTAATGCTGGTAGATAAACCATATCCATTGTAACCAATAATACCTGTTGCATGAGCTTCATCTAAATATAGAAAAGCTTCATGTTCTTTGCTCAGAGCAAAAATTTTTTCTATTTGCGCGATGTCTCCGTCCATACCAAAGATCGTCTCAGTAACAATAAACTTTGGTCTTAAGTCATTTTTGAATTTTATAAGTAAATTGCTTAAGTGATCTGTATCATTGTGATGATATCGTACAAGTTTAGCGTTGCTCAAAAATACAGCTTGATATAAGCTTGCATGATTTAACTTATCAAAAAACAATAGGTTTCTCACCAAGCACTGATTGATCGAGTAAGCTTGCGAGAACCGTTGCATTGTCCTGAAAACCTGAATTGAAAATAAGAGCTGACTCAGCTCCTTTGTCTTTGGCAATTCTTTTTTCAAAGTCTTCAAATATTTTTTATTATCTGAGATCAGCCGAGAACCAGTGGATCCTACTCCAAACTGTGCTCCAGAGAGCTTTGCCGCACCAAGCAGTACTTCCGACTGACTTAGACCAAGATAATCGTTGGTAGAAAAATCAATGAAGCTCCCCAGATAGCTTTCAGCAACTGTCGATATTTTTCTTTACTTTGTAGTATATTACAATACTTATTATATAACAATCTGTTATCAAGAAGGAGTTTAGATCATGACAGAAGAATGGACTTTTGCCAAGGCAGATCAAATCTTTAATCTTCCGTTTCCTGAGCTAATTTATATAGCACAAACAGAACATAGAAAGCAGTTTAATCCTAGCGAAGTGCAAATTAGTACGCTTTTGAGTATTAAAACAGGTAGTTGCCCGGAAAATTGTTCCTACTGTCCACAATCAGCACACTACAACACTGGTTTGCAAAAAAAGCCTTTGTTAGAAATTGCTGAGGTAATTAAAGCGGCAAAATGTGCAAAAGAGGCTGGAAGTACTCGTTTCTGTATGGGAGCAGCTTGGCGTGGTCTACGTGATCAAGATTTAAAAGTTGTTTGCGAAATGATTAAAGAAGTTAAGAAGTTTGGTCTTGAAACGTGCGTAACTCTTGGGTTGTTAAAAGATTATCAAGCTAATATGCTAAAGGAGGCCGGCTTAGATTTTTATAACCACAATATTGACACATCCGAAGAATATTATAATAAGATCATAACTACACGTACTTTTCAGGATCGCTTGGAGACATTGGAATCCGTGCGCGCATCTGGCATTAAGGTCTGTTGTGGCGGCATTCTTGGTATGGGTGAAACTAGTGAAGATCGAATAAAAATGTTAGTTCTTCTTGCGAATTTGAATGATCCTCCAGAATCAGTACCAATTAATATGTTGATAAAAATTCCAGGAACTCCTCTTGAAAATGTGGCTGATATTGATCCGTTTGATTTTGTTCGTACCATTGCAATAGCTAGAATTATCATGCCAAAGTCCTACGTTCGCTTATCGGCTGGACGAGAGAAAATGTCGGATGAACTGCAAGCATTATGTTTTCTCGCTGGCGCCAATTCGATTTTTTACGGTGAAAAACTACTTACAGCTCAGAATCAAATGCCTGAAAAAGACAATCATTTATTCCAAAGGTTGGGATTGCAAAAACTTGCTCTACTCAGAGAATATTGAGAATACTTTTTGCAAATAGAATGATTCTAATAATAAAAAGCTCATTCTATTTGCAATATAAAATTGTCATGAATTCTCTATTGTTTCAAAATGAATTAATGAAATTGAGCATCAGTGGTTTGTATAAAAATATAGCTAGGAAAATAGCCCTATTTTAGCTCTTTTCGTCAAGCTGTCGATTCTGCGTTTCTTTGTAATGTTAAAACTGATCAAATAAGTAAGTGTTGACAAAGTATGTGATGTCAAGATAGGTGATGCTGGGTTCACTGCCATTAAGTTAATGAAAGAAGAGTTAAGATTAGACGAAAACTTAAAGTGATCGTGTAATTATGATAAATTGTTAGGCAAATAAAGTCCAAGAGATTTTAAAAAATAACAGTTGTAGACTGTTGGGACGAAAACGCAGTACACAACTTTTCTTAACTTCATAGCAATAAGAGGCTGCTTGGATGACATTCTTGTGTTTATTTCAAAGTTATGGCGTCTAACTTAAATCTATATTAACATGTCCCATTTTACGCTTATCCCTGACCTCATTCTTTCCGTATATGGTTAAACTGGACTTTCTGTCGCTCAAATACTTGTGGAAATCATATATGTCACTACCTATTATGTTCTTCGTCATGCAAGGAAAACGTAACGCTACTTCCTGCATGGGTAACCCGCATATTACCCTAACCAATTGCTCAAACTGACTAACGCTACAAGTATCCAAACTCCAGTGGCAGGAATTATGAGGTCTCGGAGCTAGTTCGTTAACTAGCAGCTCATTATTTTTAGTAATGAAAAATTCAATAGCAAGGATTCCTACTACATCAAGCGCACCTGCTATCTTCTCTGCGGTTTGTCGTACCTCTTGAGCTAACTTATCATCTATTTTTGCCGGCACTGTTGAAGTATCAAGTACTCCATTAACGTGGTGATTTTCTGCTATAGGAAAAAAAGTTACTTTACCGTTTTTATCTCTTGCAATAATTATTGAAACCTCTTTTAGTAAGTCAACACCTACTTCGATGATATACTTCGTGTTCCAGTCAAGGGAGGCAAATTGTTTCGCTTCAGAATTATTCTCGATCACATACTGTCCTTTTCCATCGTAACCCATTTCTATTGTTTTCAGCCTTATTGGGTAGTCAAAAGTTCTACTACTTTCTAATAATTCATCATAATTTTGTATACTTTTATAATCAGCAGTTTTTATACCCAAATCTCTAATAAAGTCTTTTTCTCTCAGTCTGTTTTGTGAAATATGTAATGCTTTTTTACCAGGATAAAAATCTGCATGCTGCGATATAATATCAACTGCGTAACAAGGAATATTTTCAGATTCAATAGTGACTAAATCCACGCTCTGTGCAAAAGATACAAGTGCCTTCTTATCAGAAAAATCTGCTATTGTTACACAGCTAGCAACAGAGCAAGCTGGATCATCCTTGGCATGGGCAAAAATATGTATTTTTTGTCCAAGTTTTGTTGCAGCAATAGCAGTCATCTTACCTAATTGTCCGCTACCTATTATCCCTATTACTCTTTTGCCAAGCATATCTGATCCGTCCATGTTATCACTGCTAATTAGAATACAATAACATGCTTGAAGAATCCACGAAAATAGTGTATAATTAAACGTTGTTTCTTAAATCACAATATGGCTCTAGAATACATACTTACTACTAACTTTGTTGAAGTTACAGTTCTACCAGTTTATATCGAGGAACAATCTATCCCTTATGAAAATTGCTATGTGTGGATATACAATGTTAAGATAAAAAATAAAAACTCATCAACTATTCAATTGCTGAGCCGCCATTGGCAAATAATAGATTACAAAGGGAAGGTGAATGAAATTGCAGGTACTGGCGTTATTGGAGAGCAGCCTGTGATAAAACCTGGAGAAGTATTTAGGTACACGAGCGGAACATACTTAAACGCACCATCGGGAATAATGCAAGGTAGGTACAAATTTCTGAATGAAGAAAGCACAAAGGTCTTTGAAGTCATGATACCGCCTTTTTCTTTGGATAGTCCATACATAAACTCTAGACCACATTAGACCTAATAAAGTCATCAAAATTTATTTTTACTCCCATCGTCGAGCTTAAATAAGATCATTGTGGAGATTAAGCCGATCATAACTATCATTAACGAAAACGGGGCAGCCTCTCTGTAGCGCTCATCGCTTACAAGCTCATATATTCTAGTTGATATAGTTTCAAAATTAAATGGCCTGATAATGAGTGTTGCAGTGAGTTCCTTGATAGTATCCATAAACACGAGCAAAAACCCCGACAGTATACTTTTCCTGATGAGAGGAATATGAACATTCAGACACGTGGAAATAGGTCCATGACCCATAGTATACGCGGTCCACTCAATTTCATTTGGTGTTTTTTTGAGCCCTGATTCTATTGCTTTAAAAGATATAGCAAAAAAACGAAATAAATACGAATAAATCAAAGCACTAACAGTTCCTACTAGGCTCACTTCCGCTATATATTGAGTAACAAAGGAAGATATCTTGCTTAAAAATATTATTATACTAATTGCAATAATCGCATTTGGAATTGCGTAGCCTAAGGAAATAAAACGTGCTACACTACTGATTGCCCTATTTTTACGCGCCGCATATCCAATCATTATTGCAATGCCAATTGAGATTAGCGCAGTAAGAAATGATAAACTAAAGCTATTTGCTATTATGCTGTAGAATCTAGTCTCATATATGAAAAATCCATTCTCTATACTCCAATATATCAGTGGAATAATTGGTAAAGCAAAACCTATTAATATTGGCAATACACACATGATATAAGCAAAGATCAATGATACAGTACCATTTATACTGCGCTTGTTGTGGTAGTCTGAATTAGTACTGATTATAGAATAGGATATCCCTCTTTTTTGCAGGATTTTTCCAATAGTTATTAGTGTTGCAATGAAGATCAATTCTGCAACTGCTAAAATAGTAGCCGAATATTCATCATGCAACAAAAACCAAGTGCGATATACTCCTGTTGTAAAAGTGTCAATTGCAAGAAACTGTGGCGTACCAAAATCAGTAATTACTTCCATTAGCACCAATGATAATCCAGCTATAATTGATGGACGTATAGAGGGTATTATGACAGAAAATAAGCTCTGCAGTGAGGAAGACCCAAGCGTTGATGCAATAGTAACTGAGTTGCTAACGTTCCTTAGACTTGAGCGGACCAATATGTAAACGTATGGATATAAACTGAATCCCATCACTAATATTCCACCACCTAAAGACTTGATCTCTGGAAACCAGTAATCGCCTTTGCTCCACTCTAAAATTTCTCTTAACAAACTCTGAATCGGACCAGAAAACTCTAGCGTGTTTACATAAACAAACGCTACTATATACCCAGGAACCGATAACGGAAAAAACAAAGCAATCTCAAAAATTCTACTCCCAGAAAATGAAAAAAATGTAGTGAGCCACGCTGGTATAACTCCAAATATAAAAGATATACTTCCAACCCCTATCATCAAGATCAACGTATTCAGTATGTATTCAGGAAAAAGTGTACTGATTACCCACCCAGAATCTACCGATTTTATAAATAGAATCGATACTAACGATAATATAGGACAAATAAATAATATACTTACTAGAAACAAGAATATATTTTTAAATATTCTTAAAAGCATAAAATTCAATCCACACTTAATATAAAAATGTTATATGCAAAAGCTGAAGATATCCAGAGATGATCTATTGAATATCTTTATAATTTTATATATTATATTCTAAGTTGATAAGTTAATAATCATGAGCTTTGTCATAGCAACTTTCTACCATTTTGTAGAACTCTCTAACTATTATGACATGAAGGATGAAATAAAAGCTGCATGCAATGATGTTGAGCTTAATGGTACTATCCTCCTTGCAGAGGAAGGCATCAACGCAACCATATCCGGTGGAAGAAACGCGATTGATAAAACATTTGATTTTCTACGTTCTGATTATAGGCTAAAAGATCTTACGTGGAAAGAAAGTACAGCAGAATATCAATCATTTAGTAAGATGAAAGTGAGGTTCAAAAGAGAAATTGTAAATCTCGGTGTAGACAATCTCGATATTTCTCTTAGAGGCGAATATATTGATCCAGAGTATTGGGATGATTTTATCTCTCGACCTGACGTTTTAGTAATAGACTCACGAAATGAGTACGAAGTAAAATTAGGCAAGTTTAAAAATGCAATTAATCCACACACTCAATGTTTTCGTGAGTTTCCTCAGTGGGCGAAGTCATTTTCTGAGAATAAAGACTTGAAAGTGGCTATGTACTGTACCGGTGGAATAAGATGTGAGAAATCTACAGCATACATGAAAAGCCTTGGATTTAAGGATGTGTACCATCTTAAAGGTGGTGTTCTTTCTTATCTTGAAAACACTCATAATAAAAATGGTAATTGGGAAGGTGAATGTTTCGTTTTTGACGATAGAATTGCCGTTAGTAACTCACTTGCCCCAAGCAATAAAATAAAATGCATGTTTTGTTCAAATCGTGTTCCAACTGGTGAACTGAAATCAGTCTCACATGGTCAGGTGGTTTGCTCTGATTGTAAAGCTTAACAATTAAATACTAGATTTATCTGCACGTGTCTATTCAGCTAAGCGATTACTCGTTACTTCTTCTTTGAGTTGTGCAATTTCAGTTTTAAGAAGACCAGTAGTTTGAGCTATGATATCAATAGAAACTACTCCTTTAAGTATGTTTTAGCCACTTCAATTTTCCCCTCTTGTCCGCTTTTTTCAGTAGCATCATCAAGTTTTGAGCTGTGGAAGATGCCTTCTTCTTTGCGTAAGTTCATTAATCTTCCTTCATATGCTATTAGATCTTTTTATTTCAGCGAAACTTGTCTAACTCATCATATGCTAGCTTTATTATTGGTGATTTCTGCTATATTTCTTAAGTCTTCATCTGTAGTATCCTCTGCGTACTTGAAAAAGAAACACCACCTTTCTATTGTGCTCTCTAGTTCCTCCACTCTGTTTATTGAGAATTTAGGCACTCAATAAAACAAACTGAAAATCTTTTAAGTAATGTCCATTGATTTACCTCTCGTATATTATGAGTAGAAATGTACTCAACAAAGAATACTGTCTTTAAATCGATGTACTTGCGACCTTTTACAACCCGCCTTGAATAAGCTTTAGCTGCATATAGATGAGTGCATTTTTCGAAGCTTTTTACGAGCAAGTTGCATCTCAATCACGTACACAAGCTCTCTAAAATCCTTGCAATGAATGTCAACGATACTCTGTTTATCGAAGACAATTTTATGATTCATACAAGTGCTAAGAAACTCAACTTCTTGTATAGTGTCTATTCCAATAAATCCTAAGATATCATTGAGAAAGTGGATAAGAATATCATTGTTTCTCAATGTAAAAGATTTTCTTGAAGGTTAAGTTCAATTTTGAATTGAGAAACTTTGATAAAGCCATAAGAGATTCACTTTAAAAGTGCTAAAAATTACACATAATTCTATAAAAATATTCAATCTTTTTGTTCGGATGTATTAGCCTGCGAACTCAAGCCTTATCTTGCATTGCAATTATATTAAAAAATTTACTAATCGAGAAAGCAAAAGAAACCACTAGTGGCAAGTTTGATTCTATAATACTTTAAATTAGCGCTATAATAATTTACTGATGCTTAGTTCAAGCACGATTCAGCTGAATGTAGAAAAATGAAAAAGACATGTAGCCGCTATAATTTGATACAAATCACCGAAAAACATTCTGAATTTTTACTGAATTTTGTCATTTAGTCTGCAGATCAAAAACAAGTCTTGGATCAGAAACACCATTATTGCTGTGGTAATGAAGTAGGTGAAAGTTGTCAAGCAGTTTTTTGTTTCTATTGAGTAGCTTTTCACTATTGTCTATCCTTTTCTTATACAGTGGGAATTTTTATCAGATAAATATTGAATTAGAATCTCAATTCCTTCGTCGATTTCCTTTTCAGTGATGATGAGTGGAGGCAAAATTCTTACAACATTATCTGATGTTACTCCAACAGTGAGTAAACCACGATAACTTAGCTCTTCTGCGAACTTCTGGCTATTCATTTTCACTTTTATCCCAAGCATTAGCCCCTTTCCTCTCACCTCTTCTATCATTGAAAATTTACTTGCCAAATCTTCTAATTTATTTTTTAAATACTTGCCTCTAATTTCAACATTCTCCAAAAAGCCGGAGCTGAGTAATTCATCAATCACAGCATTGCCTACTGAAGTTGCAAGTGGATTGCCACCAAAAGTGGAACCGTGCATGCCAACTTTCATATACTTAGCAGCCTTTTCAGTTGCAAGACAAGCCCCGAGCGGGAATCCCGCCCCTATTCCTTTTGCAAGAGCGCATATGTCAGGTTCTACTCCTATATGTTCATATGCAAATAATTTTCCTGTTCTACCGGCACCGCATTGTACACAATCAAAAAATAGCAATATATCGTTTTCATCACACAGCTTTCTTAGCTCCATAATAAAGACTTTATTCATTACTTTAATACCACCTTGTCCCTGTATTGGTTCTATCAATATAACACCTACACTATTAGAAATTGCTTTTCTTACGCTCTCAATATTGGGCTCGACGTTATCACACCAATCAATATAAGGATTCAGTAGTTCAGAAAATTTCTGTCTATCGTTTGTAGCGCAAGTTAAAAATGTTCTTCCATGAAATGCACAATGAAATGTTAAAATTCTATGGCGATTTTTACTGCCTTTTCTATTTTGATAGGCCCTAGCAATTTTAAGCCCACACTCTACTGCTTCTGATCCGGAATTTGTAAAAAATACGGTATCAGCAAAGCTGTTGTACTTTAGTTTTTCTGCAAAGTTGTTAGCAGCAGGTATATTATAGGTATTTGATATATGCCATAACTTTCCTCCTTGCAATTTAAGAGCACTAATTAATTGCGGATTAGCATGACCTAAGCTGCTAACTGCTATTCCAGAGTGAAAATCTATGTAACACTTACCATTGACATCATACAAATAAATACCTTTGCCATAAGAAAAATTTATGTTAATAGGAGAATAAACTGGTAAGATAGGAGAAATTGTCATAAAAATATGATATGCCAAATTTTAATTAATAACATAAAAGTCTTTATTTCACAATGAGAAGGATATGTATAAACTAAGTAAATTAACACTTTCTGCACTAAAGAAAAATAGATACGCAAAAGTTATCGCATTATTCTCATCAATTTTTGTGATTTTACTCAGTGTGTATATTATAATTATTCACTAAAGAATAACTTTCTCTCTTCTTGCCGCGACTCAAATATAGGCTTAAAAGTGTACTGGAATTAGCATAATAAAAAAGTATCACTACTTACTAATAGAAAAGCACCACATTAAATACAAAAACTTTGATTATATAAATCAACTGATAAGGCTGCGCGCTGAATTATTACAATCAGTTAGAGAAGTGAAGAACTTGAGCTTAATACTATATGATCAAAATAGTAGAATAATGTTCAGTAACTTTAACACCAAAGATCATGATTATGAGCAGTTACTTACAGACAACAAAATCGATAGGTTACTAAACAACCAAGAGATATTTTACACTACAGAAAACAAACTAGTTTATATTTTCCATATATTTCATGAAGGTAACATTAAACATCATTTTAAAGACCATCCAAAACCATAGTAATTCTTATGTCATTGTATATATCCTATTTTTAACGTTCATGGGCTTATTATTAGTAATTTTAATACTAATAATGCTTTATTTGCACTTTTCTCCAATACCAAAGTGCTTAGCTAAACAACATAAAACTAATATCGAATCACAGCAGATGAAAGAGGCGTTAGAGCAAGAAAATGCAACAAGCTAAAGTTTTGCAAGCGTTACACAGAGCTGTGCACGCCACTTAATGCTATTATTGGATTTGCAGAGTTAATCAAAAATGAAGCTTTAGGTTTGATTGATCATTCCGAATATAAGGAGTATGCAGACGATATATATAATGCAGGACACATTTATTTACTTTAATTAATAATGTGCTTGCTTTTTCAAAAGCTGAAGCAAGCAGCTTAACAGTAGAAAAAGTGAAGTTTAACCTGAATAAAATAATAGATTCATGTTGAATATGCTGTCATCCAAATTAAAAGAAACCAGAATTAGTTTAGAAAGTGAAATACTAAATAAACAATTATTAGTTAATGCAGATCCAAAGAGGATGAAACAAGTTATAATAAACTTATTATCAAATTCAATCAAATTTACTTCCAAAACTGTCTAATAAGAATTGTGATTAAAGAGAATATAGAAAAACTTATTGACTATTGAGTTCTATGACAATGGAATAAGAATAATGAAGCAAGATATATACAAAGTCATGTCTGTCTTTGACCAAGCAGACTCAGGATACAGAAACAAAGGTATGAGCTGGTTACACTCAGCAAAAACTAGCAGAGCTAATGTGTGGAACTTTCGATATTAAAAGTGAAGCAAAACTTAGTACTATGATAACGTTAAACTTCTTCTATGATGAACAAACATGTGAAGATTTGATTGATTTTTAACTGGAGTTCTTAGAAGCCATGACTATAATATACTATCACACAAGTATTATTAACGGAGTTGGATATGGAATTAGTAGTAGGAAATAATGCTCATGATTTTAGCTTACCAACAGATTCTGGTGAAAATTTATCGTTGAGTGATTTTTTTGATAAAAAAAATGTAGTTCTTTATTTTTATCCTAAAGATGACACTCCAGGTTGTACTATGGAGGCAAAAGGCTTTAGAGATAAAATAAATGACTTTTCTTCTCTTGATACAGTGATAATCGGTGTATCAAGAGATAGTGTTAAGTGTCATGCTAACTTCAAAACAAAATACTCTCTACCATTTTGTCTAATTTCTGATGAAAATGCTGAAATGCTAGAAAAATATGGTGTTTGGGTAGAAAAGAACATGTTTGGTAAAAAGTATATGGGAATAGAACGCACTACTTTTTTAATAGATAAAGAGGGTAAAATAGTGAAGATCTGGAAAAATGTAAAAGTTAGTGGACATGTCGATAATGTTCTAGAGGAAGTAAGGAGAATATAAATTTAAAAAACATCTAGGTTAATGCTACTCATTGCTACATAAAAAGCTGCAATTATATAATTTCATAACTATTCAAGTTTTGAACTGGACTCAAGTAACAATCCTGTTGTGGTAACTGGCAAGAGTGGTGTTGGTAAAACTAATATACTTGAAGCGATTTCGTTACTTGCTAAAAGCAATGGAATGAAAAAGCAAAAGTTAGCAAGATGAAAACAAATTCAGTAATGAAAATTGGGCAGTGCACTATGCTTTCTTCAATGGAGCGAACTTCAATTCAATCGATATTGCAAAGAGCTTTAACAAGAAACTAATACAAATTGATGGGAAAATGTAATCAAGTTATTTATTGTTGTATAAAATATCAAATATAATATAGCTAATTCGCAAATGGACTACATTCTTCTTGGCTCTTCAAGTAATTGGTTAAAATTTTTAGACTGCATCGTCTCACTATTTGAAGAAAATTACACTCACTGCTACATGAAATATAGGAAAGATAAATACGAGCGGAGTAAATTACCAAGGGAGAACATTTTTGATGAAAACTGCCTTCCTAGGCTTGAAAAGGTTATTGCTGTTAATGCAGTCAATATATTATGTAACGACTATCTATTTTAAAAATATTGCAAGATACAATTGATAACCACTCCATTGAGTTTTCAAAAGCGAGTCTAAAATTCATTAGCCAGCTAACTTTAAGCGAAACTACAGAATATTTTCAAAGTCGTCTATAGAAAAATAGAGAAAAAGACTCGTTAACTGGTAGAGTAACTCTTTGTGTGAACAATGATAAATTTCAAGTTTTGCCAAGGAAGAGATATACCAATAAATTTGTGCTCTACTGGAAACAAAAGTTATTGCTGTTTTCAACCATCTTATCCAGTGTAAAAGCAAGGTGTATTACAACAATAAGCCCCTTCTCCTCCTCGACAACATAATATCTCATCCGGATAAGCATTATAGTAGGATGTTAACAGAGAGAATATTTAAGCATTCAATGCCAAATTTGAATAAGTGATGTAGAACGAAACAATTTTAATAGCTACATTGATTCTTTCAGATTTATTGAATTACAGTATGTCTAATAGTTGATTAGCTTTTTAATTGTTATTTGGTAAGCTTATGACTCAAGAATGATTGTCCACAGTAAAATTCAATTATAGAAAGAATGACGAAGTACATTTTTAGTATAGAAAAGTAAAAACTAGTATCTAATGATAATCCGGATCTAAAAAGAATAAAACTCAAGTCCCTAAATGGTAATAAAGAAATTGGATTCTTGTCATACTAACTTTGGAACATGTGCATCTATAAAGATATACAGAATCAAAAATAAAGAAAAAGTTCTACGTTGGATCAGTGATAATACTCACCACTCCTGTACATGCGAACGCATGCCTAAATACGATTTTGACTTCAATAATATCAAAGCCAGAGTAGTATTTGATGATAACTGTGAATACCTAATCTCATTATCCGATACCAGTAAGCGGCGCACATGTTATTTTGCCTAGATCATTGATACTTGATAAGATCTTAACTTAAAATACTACTACAATAAGAAAATTAAATCAATAAAAGGAGAAAAGGCATCTTCTGCTACAGAAGACTTTGAATATTATACACCAAAAATTATATATGAAGGAGTGTAGATTTGTGAATTAGATCATGTTTCGTGGCTTGCAACAGTGAGGTTTTCAAATATAGATTGTCTGAGAATGAAGATTTCTATAAATACAAAGCAAGTAGGCTGGGTAATTATATAGCAATTGAAAAGAAAGAAAATGAACTTATAGCTTATTTACTAACTCCCATAAAAATCCTATTGATATGTTAGAAGAACATGCAATTGGAATTAACAGTATTTACAAAAATCTGATACTCATTTAAGATCATAATTACTTGAACATTCAGGTATAAGGAAAATTCTACCTAAACTTAAAGAGGTTCTACCTGAAGTTAATGTTGGTAATAGCCTATATTCAGATACAGGACAATTAAGTTGTTAGATTAATAAACAAGTACTATTCGAGAAATAGCAGCAGATGAGAGTTTTGAAATAGTGTAAGAGATTTATTAAAAAGTAACACAGAATTTATAAATAATGTAATGGGAAACAAAGATGATAAGGGTGAACAATATCCTCCTGCCAGGAAAGGTGGAGATACTAACCCTGAAGAAGTTATTCAAAATTGGGATAATGATAGCAGAAAGAGGTATTTGATATCAAAAAAAATTGTAAACAACAAATATTTTTAAAGGGCTGTAAAATATTTGCTAAAACAAGATAGCAAATTTAAGAATGGTATGAGAGATGCACTAAAATCCAATGAAGATTTTAAGGATAGCATAAAAGTAGATCCTGATAAAGATGGAAAAAGTTCATCAGCCAATGCTGTAGCTGCCAAATTAATGAGTAACGATAATAGAAATACGCTAGTAACTGAAGTTGCAAAGAATGAAGATCTACAAAAATCTGTGGTAGACAGTCAAGATTTAAGAGATTCAGTAGCAACTAATTTGAAGAAGGACAAAACTTTTTAAATTACTGTAAAACAAGGTCCTAATAAAGATTGGAAAAGTCCACCAGTTGATGCTATAGCTACTCAACTGATGAACAACAATAATAGAAAACGCTAGTAACTAATATTACAAGTGACGAAAATTTACAAGAAGCTATACAAGATAGTCAGGTTCTAAAAGCAACAATAGCCAGCTTAACAAAGGTAAACAATAAACAGCAGAACTTTACTTTACAAAAAGGAGAAAAATTACTGGACGATATCTATGAAGCAAATATTATTTTGAGTAACAAGATCATGTCCACCTTACTAAAATAGGTTACTACATGCTCAATGAGCATTTGATCATGCATAATCATGTTATGAAAGAAGAGGTGCTATTATCAGAGACTTCCATTATTTAAAAGTTATTAAATTTGGCAGTTATTTCAGCAGTGGTGATTATAAATTGACATTCTGTAATGTATTTGGTAATGAGTTTTTGAGTATAAAAATATGACAAAAAGTATTTAAATGTCTCGGATGAATATAAGTTTGCAAGTTTAAATTGCACGAAAAAAGAATATAACAACAATCTCAGGGAGTTATTTGGCCATTGGCCGTCGTTTTTCATTACAGAAGGAGATCGTGTTGAGCCAAATTCAGATAAATACTCATCTGATGTACTCGAGTTAACGCATAATGAAAAAGGTAAAATGGCTACATTAATTGATGAATTTAGCTGCTTTGATTAAAATAGCATATTTATGCATTACAATTACCATGAAGAAACGAAATGCCGCTCTTATACTTCCGCTGAAATTGATAAAGAATATCAGGTAACAGATACAGCAGTGAATTTTACCTAACAGAGCACAACAACGTAATTATTCATACTATTCCAGAGTTAATTTAACCATTCTCATGTAGCTGGCCAAGAAAAGCACGTCATACCGCCGCGGCACCTCAAACCGCTAACGCGTAGCGGAATAATGGTTATCGATGTTATTAGCTATAAATATTTAAGAAACTTTCCAAGCGAAGAAAACAAAAGAATCTCCCGTGATGGTTAGTTATTTACTTTTGTATCGAAATGTTTGCGTTTTCTTATCCTAAACGTTTAATAAGTGTGACTTAGCTACTTTTTAATGCGACTAACCTTAGCCATAAACATTTAAGAAATTCACTAAGCAGAAACAGGCAAAGAATCTCCGAGTAGCTAATTATTCACTATCTATCTCATAACATTCGCGTTTTTGATGTCTTAAACGACTTATAAGCGCGTTTCAGCTTGTATAGATAAAACAGAAGTTTTAAAAAGACATACGGTGTAATAGTACAAAAAATTAAATATGAGACGCCAAGTATGCTAAGTTTTTGTCGTTTAATCTATACAGACTAAAGATAAATAATAGCTTCAACCTTATGATAATAGGTTTGAGGAATTTGCTGAGTAGTTTTTCACTTCTATTGGGTAGGTTTTCTCTACTGTTGTCTTGCATCTTGTCAAAAGCATCTAATGTCAGGGCATTAGATGGAGAAGGAAAGAACTCTCTGTAAACTCTCCTTTCCCTACAGTTGGCCGGTTTGAGTGAATTTGTGATATATTTTATTTGCCACAATAACAAAGGCTGATATTATATCTTCTTCATATCAAAAAAACTTGTTTTTGATATGAGTAATTTTATATTTTAATAAATCAAGGTTGTATATAGAATGAAGAGCTTAAAGGAATTATCCTTAAGAATTAAAAATATTAGATCTGTACAGAAAACTACAAAAATGATGCAAATGGTTTCTGCAGCGAAGTTATTGCAGAGCCAAAAAAAGCTATCAAATTCAAAATTGTATATATCTAAGCTACATAGCGTTGTTTCTTCATTAATGTTAGCGGTTGATCAACAATTACTGACAAAAGTTTTAAACATTAGTGATGACGATCGTCACCTAGTATTTATTATTGCATCTGATCGCGGCTTATGCGGCAACTTTAATTCTTCCATTGTCAAACTTAGTCAAGAGCATATAAATAAATTGATCGCAAATGATAGGAGGATAGAAATTGTATTTTGGGGTAAAAAGGCTTTTAATATATGTAAAAATAGAGTTGACTCTAAAAGAGTTTTAAAAATTGAAAATAGCGAGGAAATTACGCTAAGACATATAGAATCTTTGATTGACAGTATGGATCTTAATCAGTACAATAAAATTGAGGTTTTCTATAACAAGTTTTATAATACTTTCACACAAAAACCAACGTTAGAAACAATAAAACCATGGAATAAAAATTCATCCTTGATTGATAACTCTTTGGCTGATTCAACAGCGTGCTACAGCTATGAATATGAGCTACAAAATACTGAATTTATTTTACGATCTTTGATTCAAAGTTACGTTTCAACTGCCCTTTACTCTGCTTTACTTGAAAGCGCAGCAAGTGAAAATAGTGCTAGAATGGTTGCAATGGAATCAGCAAATAGAAATACTAAAGAGATACTGAATAAGCTAGCACTGCTTTATAATCGTTCTCGTCAAGCAGCAATTACAACTGACTTGATCGAAGTTATAGGTGGTGCAGAATCTTTATAGGAACTTAAGTGGTAAAATGAATATACTAAATATTGCAACAGATGTTATCAAGCTAATAAAAAGCAGACCAAGATACAGAAGATACAATATATGAAACCAACAAAATCCCGGCTTCTCATCGGCTATCGAAAATTGAACAAATATCACAATCTAAGAATTACCCGATAGGGATTAGAGCTATATCAGGCAAGACCAAAGTTGCGTATATTTCTACAAACGATTTAAACAACCTTGGCAATACGGTCAATCAAGTAGTAGGAATGGCAAAGAACGCACCAGAAGATCCTTACATTAATTTTGCCATAGGTGGAAATAATTCCACCACTTCTACAGACTTAGATATTTTAGATAATAATGTTATAACTATTGATAATTTAAGATGGATTGCTAAAGCCGCAAAAAATTCAGCTCCGGCGCATAAAAATATCATTAATTCCGAAGTGACCTCTTCTTCACATACCTTAGTAAACACAGCATTATCTACCGTTTCTGGTTTTATTGGCTCATTTAGCAAATCGACCTTTGCTAATCATGTTTCTATGTTGCTGAAGAAGAAAGTGAAATGATGGCTAGCTATGACTATGATGTAGCATGCAATTTCAGTGATTTAAAGTCACCAGAATCAATAAGAAAATAGGCGGCAAAAAGAGCCATTGATCAATTAAATTTACGCACAATCAAAACTGGTAAATTTCCAGCTATTTTTAAAAAAAGAGCAGCAAAAGAGTTAGTGAAAAGTTTTGCTTCCACTATAAATAGCAGTAACATTGTAAATAACAGCTCTTTCTTGAAAAAGAGTTTAAATGCCCAGATTTTCAATAATAAAATCAACATTATTGATGACCATTACTGCCAAGGAGTATAAAATCAAGATCACTTGATGGAAATGGGATAATCAGCATGAAAAATGTACTTATAAAGAAAGGAGTACTAAAAATTGGATTTTAGATCTAAATTCGACTAAAAATTAAACTTAAAAACAATAGAAAATGCAACTCGTGCAGATAATGCCGCAATTGCTCCTGCAGCTAATAACTTTTATATTAAAAATAATATATATCATTTGAGGAACTAATTGAGGAAGTGAAAGATGGAATATACATAACTGATTTATTCGGTTTTGATATTAATCTAATCAATAGTGATTACAATAAAAGCGCATCAGGATTTTTATAGAGAATGAAAATAACGTATACAATATAAGAAATTACTGTTGCTAGTAATTTAAAAGACATGTTTAGCAACTTAGTTGTTGCAAACGATTTAACTTTTTACTGGCAATTTAATTTATCAACGATTAAAATTAGTGAAATGAAAGTTGCAGGCTTGCTTAACAATTAGAAAATTTAATTGCATCAGGTACAATAATTGTGTACCATGACCGTGTAATGTTAGGATAGACTATGGACATGGAAGTTTAGTTTTAATAGCTAAGCTTTAGGCATTTCCAATCATAATTTTGGAGTTTTTCATCACGTTAATAATGTTAATTAATAATTTTAGGAGTTGTTCAAATGGAATTTGGTAATATAAAGTGGTTTAATGCCGAAAAAGGTTATGGTTTTATTAAGCCAGAAGCTAAAGGAAGTGATGTTTTTGTACATATCAGTACGTTAGAGCGTTCAGGAATAAGACCTGATTCACTCAGAGGAGAAAATAAGGAAAGGGGAATAAAAGGAGAAAGAGTAAGCTATGAACTCAAAGAGGAGCGAGGTAGAAATGGGGAGGAGAAAAAGTCTGCAATAAATTTAAAGTTACTAGAAGACTAATCGTATTTTGATGGTAAAAGTTTTTGTGAGCAGCTTTTAGGAGATGAATCTTCCAGTTTTACTCAAGCGAGCTCTAGACAAATATAATCTTTCTGTTCCAACTCCAATTCAAACACGGGCAATTCCTTTAGCTCTACAAGGCAAAGATATTCTCGGATCTGCTCAAACAGGAACTGGAAAAACTTTGGCATTTGCTATTCCGTTGGTTGCTAAGTTATTAGATGAGTCTAATGCTAGTTCAGCCTTAGTTATAGTACCAACCAGAGAGTTAGCACAGCAGGTAACGAACGAGGTAAGAAAGCTCTTATTTCAAAATTCCGTGTTAAAGATTGCTTTGCTAATTGGTGGTGAACCTATCTTCAAACAGCTAAATCAGCTTCGGGAAAAGCCGCGAATTGTAATAGGTACTCCTGGTCGTATTATAGACCATATTGCACGTAAAACTTTGATTACTCGCAATATCAACACTCTTGTACTTGATGAAACAGATCGCATGTTCGATATGGGTTTTGGAATTCAAATTGAAGAAATTATGAAATATCTGCCAAAAACACGGCAAACTCTAATGTTCTCTGCAACTCTTCCTTGTAATATAATTAAACTTGCTGAGAAATACCTCAATCAACCTGAACGTGTTTTTGTTGAGCATGAAGCTATAACTTCTGCAAAAATCAAGCAAGAAATTATTTATGCATCAGAATCAGAAAAGTATGGCAAACTTGTTACACAACTATGTCAGCGAGAAGGATCGATCATTATTTTTGTCAAAACAAAGCAAGGAGCAGATCAGCTGGCTAATAAATTACGTGAAGACAACTATAGCACTTTAGCAATTCATGGTGACTTAAGACAGCACAAACGCGAAAGAGTCATCAATTCTTTTCGTCGTGGTCGCAATCAAATTATGGTTGCAACGGATGTTGCTTCTCGTGGTCTTGATATTCCACGCATACAACACGTTATCAATTATGATGTACCACAATCGCAAGCTGACTACATTCATCGTATAGGTAGGACTGCACGTGCTGGAGCTAAAGGATACGCATTATCTTTCATTACACCTAAAGATAAAAGAAAGCTACCTGCACTTACAGACAAAAAGGGGGAGTTAAATTTTAACTCCAACGTGCAATTTAAAAAGCGTAATAGTAAAAAAAACTTTAAAGAACCAAGTGTACTGAAAACTAAATATAGTAAAAAAAAGATCAATACTTTCAAAAAGAGAAGCAGAGTGCTATGAAATATACATTCTTCCATTTTTTAGAAATTCTTACATAAAAAGTAAGAAAAAGTGATTTGAAAAGTAGATAGATATCTGAGAATGAATGAAAAATCTTAACTGTCTCAATAGATATCCAAATTTTTTTGAATAGTGTCCCAAGGCACCATTATCAGTTCTTATATTCAAGAAAATCCTTGTATAACTTAAGGTATGCTATTATTATCAAAGTAGTACCGTAGAATAGTAAGGTAAATTCAGTACGTAACAAAAGCAAAAGAGCTAAGCTAGAATTTAATTACAAAAATTAATATAGAAAAAGCTTTAATAGTCTAGTTATTCTCAGGGAGATATAGTAAAGGAGGTGTACTATGCAAACAAATTTTCTGACGTTGAAAGAAATATTAGCAGAGCTAGAGGAAAAAAATAGCATTACTACTTTAAGGAAATATTGTCAGGATGAATGGGAATTTTATGATCTGTTAAGAGACTTAATGAATGGCGAGGATTTTAAGCAAGCGTGTATAGACAAATCTTTCAATGAAAGCTGCCAGAAGGACTTGTATCACTATATAGAACTAGTAAATCAGGCAAAAAAAGCTGCAAGTAAATATTTTGAAATGAAAGACATAAACCTTCAGGTCTATCATGCAGAAACTAATGACACTGACAGAATTTTAAACATTAACCTTAATAATTACGATGGAAATGAAGCAATAAGAATCAGTGATATTTTGCAGCAAGAAAAAAATATTAGCGAACTGAATGTATATTGTGATAAGAAGCATGAAATACATGCCGTTCGAAACGGTAAGGAAAGACATTATGAATTTAAAGAGTATGCGTATTACGAAATGACAAGCACTTGGCCTATAAAAGATGAGTCTGGTAAGGTAATTTCAACATGTACCATGGTTATGAGCGTAAATAACGATGGCATCACTAAAATACTGGGATTTAATGGTAGAAGTTTTACGGCTTCAGATGACGTTCTAGGATTAATAGAGCAAAACCGCGAGTTATACATTCAACGCCTCTCTTTATATGATGCCGTGGAAGCATTATTGAAAAGAAATAAAAATGTACCATTGATAGATGGTGTGCCGATTGCTAATAATAGTCTACAAGATAATGAATCTATAAAGGTCGATCAAAACAAGGAATTAGATAGGCAAGGCTTAGAAAATAATGCTAACAATAGCCCTATTTTTCCTACTAATAGCTGGGCATCAACTCAAACGGAGGTTGATCTACAGCAGATTGCAACTCAGCAAGAAATTAAAGAGTTAAACAAGCAGAGAAATGATTTACAACGTGAGCTCGTTCGAGCTAAGCAAGCAATTGAAGCACAAGAGAAAAAGATTGAAAATTTACAAACAGAGAAGAATAAAATACATAAGGAATCTAGAAAAGAAGTAGAGAAATTAAATGAGAAGATTGAAGCAATGAAGCAAAAGATTAAAAAGTTGAATGGAAGAAGCGGCGACTTACAGAGTGAGCTTGAAAAAGAGAAGCAAAAAAACGTAGAGTTAGAAAAGTATAGTAATGATTTACAAAATAAATTTAGAAAGGAGGAGAGGAAAAATGCAAAATTGCAAGTTGAATTAAAACAAAAAAGTAAAGAGTTAACAAGTACATCAGCAAATCTACAGAAGAAAATGCAAGAACTTGAAAATGTTTGTGAAGGAAAGGAAGGGCTAAAAAAAAGGATGGAAGTTGCTAATGCAGAAAAGGAAGAGTTGATAAGTAAATTGCAACAAGAACTAGATCAACTGAAAGAGAAAAATTATAAATTAAAGTACGAGAACGACAAGTTAGAACGCTCTAACAAAGGACTAGAGAGAGAAAAAGGACAGCTTTTGCAAAAAATATCAAGTCTGGAAGAAGCGTTACTGTCATTGGAAGGAGAAAAACAAGCATTAAGTAATAGGTTATGTGATGGTGCAGCAAAACAAATAAAATCAAATCAGGAACTTATAAAAGCTAGACAAGAAATTGAAAAACTATGGGAAGAGAATAATAGTTTACAAGCTGAACATAAAGAAGAGGAAGAGAAACTCAAAAAAGAAATAGGCAAAACACATGAGAAGATAATCAAAATTAATGAGGGACAAGAGCAGAAAGTTCAAAAGCTCTGTGAGAAAAATAAAGAACTAGAGAAAAAGTTAAAACTTGTTGATATACAAAACAGGAAGTTAAAGGATGAGTTGGAAAAATCAAAAAGAGCAGAGAAGCAAACATATGAAGACACAGAACTAGTAATAAGTAAAAATCATAAAACTATGCAAGAATTGCGTGTTCAATTGCATGGATTAAAACAGGAAAATCAAGAAGCAAAGGAGTTTTATATATATGCAATAGGAAAATCGGAGCATGAAATTGAAGAGTTGGAAAACAAGCTAGAAAATGAGAGAGAAGCGCGCAAAAAGTATCATACATTATTAAAAGAACAAGATATAGAGATTAATGATTTGAGAAAAATAATTGCAGATAGAGTTCAGGAAG
The DNA here is from genome assembly GCA_051710285.1 of Wolbachia sp. Taxonomy (GTDB): domain Bacteria; phylum Pseudomonadota; class Alphaproteobacteria; order Rickettsiales; family Anaplasmataceae; genus Wolbachia. The sequence continues at coordinate 1,120,064 of JBPETD010000001.1, read as the reverse complement.
TTGAAAATCTGAAGTGCGAATTACAAAACAAAAAAGAAGAGGAAGTTTCCCATAATCAAGTAGAAACGCTGAAAAAAGACATTTGTACACTTACCAGTAAACAAATTGACCTCAATCAAGCATATACAATAACGGCAGATGTTCTTAATGAACCTAATAATATTCCACTAAAGAAGAGAAAACTATCAAGATCTTTGAGTATTGACAACGAATATGATAACGGCAAGGAAAGTTATAATAATCATTGTCACTCACCTCTAAGTTTCGTCAGCAAACCTGTACAGGTGAATAGTGCTTACACTGTCCAAAGTAAGTGCAGCAACTGCAGTAGTATCTACCCTTAAAATTCTATTCTCTAGACTTAATTTTTGACAAAACTTATCAGCAAAGCTAAATTCATTGTGTGAAAAACCATCTTCAGAACCAACAATAATAGCAATATTTTTGTTCTTCAGGATTTTATTAAAAGCTTTCCCTAACCTGTTTCATCATATAGAATAAAACTTCTATCCTGAGAGTCAGGTAAATCACGAAAATTAAAATAGAAGGAAAATCTCTGACACACTTGTTCTACCACACTGTTCTACCGCTTCAATTACCTGTAATTTTGCTCTACCAGGATTAACATTTTACTACTGTATGCTCCGTTAAAATAAATTGGATGCAGGTTACCACCGCTTTAGTTGCCTGCATTATCATGTTAACTAAAGCGGAATTTTTACCGTAGCACAATATAGATATAAATTTTCTTCATATTTCTGTCGTTTGATACATTCTATAAGTGTGGCTTTTGCTAATTTACGTAATGTATCAACTATTTGTCCTAATCACTCTTAATACCTTCCGATAAAAAAGAAATTATTAGCATTCTTATTAAGTCGCATGACGTTACAAACATAGTGACTTTGCTTTGGACTAAGCTCTAAACTAACACCTTATGATAACGCCTTCTTAACATAAAGTCTCATTTTCCATTCAATACATACTTGCATTAACGATCAAACACATGCAAACTGAAGCATTATCTTATACCAAACCTTATTATTATATCAAATTCCAATAGTAAATTAAAAAGTCTCACTATAATTAGGTTGGTAAATTTATTATGTGTCTTATTTGATAATGAAAGTTGGTATAACCTTTATGTCAAAAACTTACTAAGCAAGAAAAGGCAAAAACTCTAGGCAGCTAGTATTAAAATACTCACTGTCTATTTGACGCTCAATACTGTCATAAACGACTTATAAGTGCGTTTGAGCTCGTATAGGTAAAACCAGAAGTTTCAAAAAGACATTAGGCCACATAGCGCAAAAATTTAAACATGACAGGACAAATACCTTAAGTTTTTGTCATTAATCTGCACGGATTGCGATGTTAAATCGCCTCAATAAAATTGAGGGAGAACTGGAGAAATTTGTCAAGTAGTTTTATTTTGTAAAATCCAAAGCGCTGCCAGAAATTGGTTTGATGTGGTATGCTAGAAATCTAGTGCTTTCTACTTATAACTATAGGTTTGAACCAATTTATCATGCTACTTTATTTGATTTCTCGACAACGAAAATTCTATAGGTGGCAATGAAGAGTGATGTAATGATATTAGCCATTTATTTTTGCCACATCTGTCAGTAAATGTGTAACGAGCGCGTAACTCCTTTCCGTCCTTCAGTCTGAAGGTATATAAGCCTGTATCGACAACTTTATTACATCCAATGTTTATAGTGCGTGACTCAACTATGCAGCTGGATATTTAGCTAAAAATCTTTAAAGTAATCAACGCGTTGAGCACTAGTTGTTCTAGGGTCAGAGGATAAAGTTGGCAGCTACACTGCATCATCAGTGTAGTTCGCATTAACCCGGTAAAGCATCATCAGTTTTTAACGAATCATTTCAACGGTTAAACAACGCTTCAACATCATAATCACTAGCTTTCATACAACTTCGGCCCTTGGTAAAAACTTTGGCTACAACCACTAAGATCAAGATAACAAGCAAAAACACAATATTGAGATAACTCCTTTTTACACGCCTGTTCCACATATTACCATGTAAAAATTAAAAATACCATTCCATAACGCAAAAATTAATTAACTACAAAAGCTAAGTTACTGCCTTATTAAAAGGATAATAGAAAAGATTATACATACTGTTTAGGGCAAATCTCAAAGCATAATAACTTTTTCTCTTTCTATACCTGGGATTCTTCTTAATTCTTCACACATTACCCATGAATCTATTTGCTTTCTATCAGACTGACCTATCACTTCAGAACACATTAATTTTCTAGATCTGGCAAAAATCTTTGCTCTATAGCCTCGTTAACTGGCAATTCTCCCACAAGCAATCCTTTCCTATTTTTATTGCAGTTTTTAATTGCTTTAACAGATCTTAACTGTTTATTTCCACCATCGTGAGATTTGTATCTTGCGCATCATGGCACAACCTTACTTCTAATTCTCCTAAACTGGTATAGAAAATTAATAATATATCGCTATCACCTGCAAAATCTATGTAATTCCTTATACCATTTTCTATTATAATTTCTATCTCTCCTTTACCAATCTTGGTTGTATCTCCTCCATATCTCACTTCTCACTAGGTTGGTCCTAAATTACTTACTCCATTTATAATCTCTGCAACATTTATTATTCTGTCTTCAGAATACTCTAAATAAGAGGTGATATTGTCTATTCTTACATCATACATAAGTTCTTACTACATTAGCTTTATAGTCCTTAAACTTTAATTCCAATGTGTTGATCACATTCATACTAAGTCCTTTATGGAAGATTACTCCTCTTGATACCAATTTACATATTATACTACTAGCGACTTTAGGATTCTTTTCTAACTCATTTAGCTCATTAGCTTTTTCATTATACAATCTGCAAAGTTGTACATACCTTCGCATATCACTCCATATGAACGAATAGGAAAATTAAACCTCATTCCAGACTCATAGCTTCATTTACAACTTTTTTCTAGTTGACTCATATTTTAAGCGTTAGATATTCTACTTAAAACTCATCTAACTTTATCTGTTGATTTATCGTTAAATTATTCCATAAATCTTTAGACCTGAGCAAATGCTCTTCCTTACTACAAACTTTGTTCTTTTATATCAGTTGCTCCTGCCTCCAAAAACAAGCCCTCTTTTCAGAACTAAAAAAGTTAAATTATCTGCTAACACTACATCCAAAACTACTTTCAGATCTTGATTACTCTTGTGCTTACTCAAAAATTCTTTGAGCTTAGTAGTGAGACCAGAATTATCCTCATAATATTTATCAAATATACTATATAATTCTTCACTTAACCTTTTTGTTGTCAGTGAAAAAGGATCTTTTACATGGCATTGATCATTATCAATTGCGACTTGCTGTGGAGTTTTCCTTATTTATCAAGTATATTATACTTAGCCTCGCCCTTTAAGAGTAAATCTATACTTCCATTACAACCAAAATAAGCAACATAATGTAAAGGTGTTCTTCCCTTATTATCCTGTACATTAGGATCAGCTTTTGCTTCTATGATGGGAACTATACCGTTAAATCAGTAACAGCATAATGTAAGGATGTCTGTCCTCTATACTTTTTTACATCAGGATCAGCTCCAACTTTTATGAGCAAATCTATTCCTTCACGTTTAACAGCCAAACTTGACATCACATGCAATACTGTAATCCTGATTCTCCTCTTTTTAAGTTAAGAACAGTTTTAGATCTTAATTGTTCTTATTATTTTGCAAAACTTTTTCAAGTTCTTCATGGTTTACAAAACGTCGATTTAATTTTCCTATGTCATTATTGTGATGTTGAAGAAGTAGATAGTTGTTAAGAATACTCAACAGTTCTCTATATAACTTTTTTTTGACTTTCGTTAAATCAGACTAGTAAACAAACTATAGGTATACTAACTTATTTAAGTTATTAGCATACTAGCCTTGAGCACTATTTGTTAAATTACTACTATGAAATAAACATAACACTCTTTAGCCAATTCATACAATCCATCTATTTCTAACCAATATTGCTTGGTACTTAATTTCTCTCCTAGCTTACGCTCACTTGCTTGCTACCACAACAGACTCTTCAACATGTTTTGTTGATTCTATAATAGTAACCATGCCACCTCCTAACCTAGACATATAATACATTCTATATAATAGATAGCATGAATAATGCTTAAATTTATATGTAAAATATATTTTTATACTAGTTGTTGCTTTCCAAAGCCGCACCTACCTTTTTAGAAAAATGATAGAAGGTTATATAATAAAAATAGAAGATTTTAAACAAATAATTAGATATAAAAACGGGTTTATAGCTAGTAAAACAGGCTTTTATAGCGAATTTTGTGACATATTAGATCATCGATATTGGTGGGCAATAACAGACTTGAACTGCCGACCTCCTCGGTGTAAACGAGATGCTCTACCAACTGAGCTAATTGCCCCTTAAGTGTAATTTTATAGCTCAATATTATCATTGTAAACAAAAAGTAGAACCACATGCTGTTTAATTTCTCATTGACCATTTGCTTAACTAAATGTTAAGATTACAATTACTTTGATTAAAGTATAGAAAATGCAAGACAATATAGTACCAGTTTCAATAGTAAAAGAGCTGAAAAATTCTTATCTCTCATACGCAATGAGCGTGATCATAAGCCGTGCTATACCTGATGTACGCGATGGGTTTAAACCTGTTCACAGGCGGATATTATATGCAATGTCAAGGGCAGGGTACGATGCTGGCAAGCCATATAAAAAGGTAGCTCGTATAGTTGGGGACGTAATGGGAAAATATCACCCACACGGTGACATGGCTATTTATGACTCCTTGGTCAGAATGGCTCAAAATTTCTCTCTTCTTCTACCACTTATTGATGGACAAGGTAATTTTGGTTCAATAGATGGAGACCCACCAGCTTCGATGCGATATACAGAGGCAAGGCTCCACAAAGTGTCGCATTTTTTATTGAATGATATCGATGAAGATACTGTTAACTTTAGGCCAAACTACGATGGAAGTGAAACAGAGCCTGTTGTACTACCTGCAGAGTTCCCGAATCTATTGGTAAATGGTGCAAGTGGTCTTGCAGTTGGTATGGCAACCAACATTCCATCTCATAACCTTGGTGAGATAATCGATGCCTGTATGTTATATATAGACAATCCTAAAGTAACTTTAGATGAATTACTTGAAGTGGTACCGGGACCAGATTTTCCAACTGGTGGAAAGATTCTTGGTAGGTCTGGAATAAGATCAGCGTCTGCCACAGGTCGAGGTTCAATTGTTGTACAAGGTAAAACTCATATAGAAGATCTGCCGCAAGATAGGCAAGCAATAGTTATTGATGAAATACCTTACCAGGTAAATAAAGTAAAATTAATTGAGAAAATAGGTGAACTCGTAAAAGAGAAGAAAATTAATGGCATAAGTGAAATTCGCGATGAGTCCGACAGGTCCGGCATTAGAGTAGCGATTGATCTTAGAAAAAATACCGCAGCAGATTTCATACTGAATCAAATATTGGGTCTTACTCCCCTAAGAAGTAGCTTTAGTGTTAACACTTTAGTTCTCAACAACAACAGACCTGCATTGATGTCATTAAAAGAAATCATAGCTGCTTTTGTTGATTTTAGAAAAGAAGTACTAATCAGGAGAACGGAATTTCGTCTAAGAAAAACGAGGAAAAAAGCTCATATATATATAGGGCTCTATATTGCAGTTTCGAGCATAGATGAAGTGATAAAAATCATCCGTGGTGCAAAAGATCCTGAAGAAGCAAGCAAAGAGCTTTCAAATAAGGAGTGGAAGACTTCAGAGGAAATAAACACGATTATTAACTTGATTTCAGACAGTGAGAGCTTTATAAAAAACGGAGTGTACAGATTAACTGAGTTACAGACGAAGTCCATTCTTGACATGAAATTGCAAGGCTTAACAGGTCTTGAAAAAGGCAAATTAGAAGCTGAGCTAAATTCAATGATCAACCTGATAAAAGAATATATCGCTTTTCTTAGCTCAAAAGATGGATTAATGAAAGAAATAAAAAATAATTTACAAGAAATAAAAAATATATTTGCCGTGCCTCGGAAGACTTCAATAGAAGAATCAGATGTAGACATTGAAGCTGAGGATCTCATTCCACAAGAGGATATGGTGGTGACCGTAACTATGAATGGTTACATTAAGCGCGTGAAGCTTTCTCACTATAAAACTCAGCGTCGTGGTGGAAAAGGAAAGCTTGGACAAGGATTAAAGGAAGAAGATGTAATCACGAAATTATTTGTTGGAAATACCCACACTAGTCTTTTATTCTTTTCCAACATTGGCAGAGTTTATAGATTAAAAGTTTATAAATTACCTCTTGCAGAGCCAACAGCACGTGGAAGAGCGCTTGTTAATGTATTTCCTCTCACTGAAGGTGAAACTATAACCAACATCATGCCACTCCCAAGTGAGAATGATGAAAATCAGAATATAGTCTTTGCTACTGCTCATGGAAACATAAGGCGTAACCCATTAGCAGATTTTCACTATATTCCAAATAATGGAAAGATAGCAATCAAGCTCGATGGAGGAGACAAATTAGTGTCAGTTAAAGTATGCAATGAAATTGATCACGTTTTACTTTCAACAACACTTGGAAAAAGCATCAGATTTGTTGTAAGTGATGTTCGCCAATTCAAAAGCCGTAATTCAGATGGTGTAAGATGCATTAAGCTTGTAAAGAGTGACAGTGTAATATCCATGACCATACTAAACGGTATAGTTGTTACAACAGAAACAAAAGAACTTTACTTAAAGGTTCCACTTGCAAAAAGACTAGAAGCTGCTACTAACAAAGCCATTGATTCTAAATTAGAAAAGACTTTGAACGATTTGGGAATAGACAGTGAATTATTCTTTAAACTTGCGGTAAATGAGGAGTTTATACTAACCATTACCGAAAATGGCTTTGGTAAAAGAACTTCTGCGTATGAGTACAGAGTAACCAATAGGGGTGGTGTTGGTATCACCAATATTCTTACTACCAGCAGAAATGGTAGTGTCGTTGCTAGCTTTCCAGTTGAGCAGGGTGACAATATAATGATCATTACGGATAAAGGAAAGTTAATTCGCATTTCAGTTGGTGATATTAGAATTGCAGGACGCAGCACTCAGGGAGTCACACTATTTAAAACAGAGAGTAAAGAAAAGGTGGTGTCAGCGGCAAAAATTGAAGATCCTAGTTCCACTGAGGACATCACCTCTGAAGAGGTTGGAAACTCTGTCTCCTCGTGAACTGTAGCAACGATAGCTAAAAGTGCAAGTTTTTATTGATTAATCTATAGTATTTAAGCTAAAATATACACTTGTAGCTGAGTAGAATCGATGGACAAAAAATTAAATAAAAATAAAAAATCGTTGGCAGACAAAAAGGTAAAAGAAGCATCTCATGTTAAGGATCTAACTAAAAATAAGAGCAGGAGAGATTTTATAGCATTAACTACATGTGCTATGGCAGGTATAGGAGCTGCAAGTGGACTTTGGCCACTGGTTAAGTCTATGAACCCTTCCGCTGAAGTTTTAGCGATGTCTACGGTCGAAATTAATCTATCTGATATTCGAGAAGGGCAGGAAAAAAAAATAAAATGGCAGGGCAAACCTGTATTTATTCGGAGACGTACGAAACAAGAGATTGAGGCGGCAAGAGCAGTTGATGTAAAAAATTTGCGAGATCCTCAACCTGATGAGCAAAGAGTATGCAAAGGAAAGGATGAGTGGTTAATTATGGTTGGAATATGTACGCATCTTGGGTGTGTGCCGGTTGATCATGCTACAAAAGATGGCAATGGCTGGTTTTGTCCTTGCCATGGCTCATATTATGATACATCTGGTCGAGTAATTGGTGGGCCTGCACCAAAAAATATGGCTATACCTGATTATTTTTTTCCAAGTGAAAATGTTGTAATAATTGGCAAAAAGGCTTAACCTAGTAGATCTATTGCATTATGGGTTAGGATAAATACAGATGAGCACATTTAGAATATTGCATATGAATATAGTAAACAATATCGTCCAAGTAGCCCCTCCTTATGTCATCCCAGCGCGCGACACTTGCACCAATTTTTCCATAAAAATTGGTGCATTTTAACATAGTTTATACTCACCTGTCTAGTATAGCCAGCCAAAGTAATATTTTCCAAAATGCTAAAAACAGAACAATAGCATGGGCTTTAACATTTTTGCTTTTTATATTACTCAATACCATATCTCTACGTCGTCTTGAAGAACCATTCTAGCTATAGCACACACTTAGCAATTTGAATTACGCCAGTAGCTCTTAGTTTAGAATGTCCAGTAGATACATCAGAGAGTTTATTACTAACCTTCTCATAACACATTTCGATACCATACTCTACCGATGTATCAACTACTGCAGCTGTAACAAATACCGTAACAGCACACTCAATAGTAGTCAAAGTAGCAGCTACTGCAAGATATGCTATGCTTAGGCCCAACAATAAGCCAACAGAAGCGTAGTAGCTATAATAAGAAACTTGTTCCTTTCTATATTATTTTGATCGTCATCTAAGCTTTTTGTGATTTTAATTCTTCCTCATGTTCAGATTTACAACTACCTTCTATGTCCGTATTCGGTTCAATTTGCACTTCATCTACTACAACTATAAAACCTCTCATTACATTTTCAATTAGTTTAGCATTAACTTTATACCTTCCCTTCTAACTTGGTCATCATTAGATCTTATTTCTTCAACTATTGCATCTAGTATTTGTTGTGGAGAGAATCTACATTCCATAATGCGTTATACGATCGTATATACAATTTCATCTTGACCTTACACCACTATATCTTGCAACTCATCATCAAGACTATATATTTTCTTAAAAAATCTTACTCACCTTATTAATATGTCCGCCCTTTGAGCTTCCTGTTCTGCCCTTGCATTTTCTTGCTCTATTACTTTTCATTCCATTTCTATTTCCTTCTCTATTTTCCTCCCTTTCTGTCTTTTCTATTTTCTCTCCTACTCTTTTAAATCATGTATCTCCTCCTTAAATTCTTCTCCAAAAAGCTTCTCACATCTTTCCAGCATTTGCGCTAATATTACTTTTGCTTTTGACTAATTATTGTTAATACATTTCTCTATTTCTTTCCTGTAGGATTAAATTTTCTTGATAAAATAAGAAATTTCTCAATGCTTCAATTTTTGTTTGTAGTTCCTTAAGCGAATAATTATTCATCTTACTTTGGATGTTAAACTCTTCTGTTCTCTTTGCTTTTACACAACCTCTAAATTCCTTGACTGAATTTTTAATGATCAGATCACCACCTACTAACATCTCTTTATGCACTTTTATGACATAGATATATCCTAATACCGAAAACACAAAGCACATATCAATGGTCTCGTCTATGCGCTGGCCTCTTTCAGAAATGTTTGAAGTGGTTTTCCGTAAATCAGATTCCTTAGTTTTAACACTACTATCCTTTTTTAAAATAGTTGGAGTTAGTGAAAGCATCTGATTTAATACATTTGCACTATCTTCATACTTTCTTTCGACTACATTTCTTAATATGTTAATTCCTTCACCACTCCTCTTTACAAGATTATCAACTTCATCTTTTATAGCCTTCAGCTTTTTATCACTATTACATCGACTGTTTAATTCAATCAATTTATTGTACCAATCTTTCTCATATTTTTCGACATACCATTCCTGCAATTTACCAAAATCCTCTCTATTTGTTCATTTTACACAAGATATTTCTATAACTATTAAGGTATTCTTGTTTTCTTTAAGAACTAGTTATGATAATGCATTAGGTCAGTTTAACGCCAAACAGTCAAGTTACACAGTTCGGCTACTATACTCCCGTTTATTAATGTTGCACATTTTTCTCTATTCTAATAGAATAAATCAAGTGCCATTCCAGAAAACTGTATATATCTAAAATTATCTCTCTTTTGATGTTTCATATAGTTCTTCTATTATCTTTTTCATGTTGTTTGAGTTCTTTGTCTTTTTATCATTATTTCTGTATTCAAGGCTTAGGCTTTCTGTACTTGCTTCTAAATACTCTATTAAAGCATTTTCATACATTTCTAGTGCTTTTCACTATAATTCTACCTCTTACTTAGTTCAACTCTTTATCCAGTTTGCTTAAAGCGTCATAAGAAAACTAAGTGAAACTAATGCGTTTTCTAAGTTCATCTGATAGAGTAGAACAGACACCAAGAAAATTACAGATCTCGTAACGTCTAATTCACTACATCCTGCAGACATAGCTTTAGTAGTCTCTTTGTCCATATGACTTTCTTTTAACTGTTCATAATATTTGTGTTAAAAAAAGAATAACACGGTAAATAAGTATCAATTAAATAGCACCTATATGATACTTTTATATTTTTTAACTTCTCTTTGCCATCAGAATTTTTACCTGGATGATGTTCCATTGCTAATTTATGATATACCTTTTATCTCGTTCTGAGTGGCGTTTCTCTCTATCCTTACTTCATAATAACCAATAAGTATAAACCACCCACGTACTTTATACACCTGTTTTATTATACTTTTTAGTTGTATTATTATGTTAATAATATAATTAACCTAGGCTTTTCATCTTGGATCCAGTTTAACTATAAAATTTATGAAATTTACCGAATAGAGAAAAGCAAAAGAAACTCAGGTAGCTAGTTATTTACTATCTATCCTATAATATTGGCGTTCTTTATGTTTTAAATGACTTATAAGCGCGTTTCAGCTTGTATAGGTAAAATCCAACAGAAGTTTTAAAAAGATATACGGTGTACATAGTGCAAAAAATTAAACATAGCATGTTAAATATGCTAAGTTTTTGTCGTTTAATCTGCACAGACTGAAGATAAGTAATAGCCTAAGCTTCATGAGAAGGAGTTTAAAGGAACTTGTCAAGTATTTTTTTGTTTCTATTACTAAAAATCTGAATTCAGCTGCTACCGCGAAGATATTGTTATGGACAAAGCAAATGCTTTTGGTAATAAATGAACCTTGCGTTTTATCTTAGTTATTGCTATTCTAAATAAAAAAAGTCGGGGCGTGGCGCAGTCTGGTAGCGCATTTGGTTTGGGACCAAAGGGTCGGGAGTTCAAATCTCTCCGCCCCGATTCTTTTATCAACACATACCTTATAAATTTCTAAATAATTTTACAAGATACTGATTATCAGATAATATAACCAAAGTTTTTATCTTATGTCCATCATGATTAAAGTCGTACAAATAAAAAGAATTGGAGGACCAGAAGTATTAGAATTTGTAGATAAAAGCACAAGTGAACCAAGAAGCGAAGAAGTCTTGGTGCGTCATACAGCTATCGGTTTAAATCGTTACGACTTGGAACATAGAAAAGGCATTCGCAAAATAAAAAACCTGCCATCAGTGCTTGGAGTAGAAGCAGTTGGGATTGTTGAAAAGCTTGGCAAAAAAGTAAGCGATGGCTTAGAGCCTGGAGATAGAATTGGATATTGTACAGCACCACCTGGTGCATATTGTGAAAAACGTACCATACACCAAAAATATCTGATAAAGATTCCAAACGAAATATCGGATGAAATTGCAGCAGCAGTTCTATTTAAAGGCATGGCAGCTCACTATCTGATTAACCAGTCTTACAAAATAAAGCCTGGTGCTGTTGTGCTCGTGCATGGGGCCAGCGGTGGGTTAGGACAGATAATATGTCAATGGGTTAAGGATAAAAAGGGGGTAGTTATAGGTTCTGTAAGTTCTGATGAAAAAATGAAGATAGCTTTGAAGAATGGCTGCACATACGCAGTAAATTACAATGATAAATACTTTGTTTCTAAAATTATGGAAATCACACAAAATAAAGGTGTAGGTGCAGTATATGACCCAATAGGCTATGCTACAAGCAAACTTTCTTTCGAATCTTTAAGCAAGTTCGGCATATATGTTTCCTATGGACAGATATCAGGCAGTGCTCAGATTAACTTTTCTTTACTTAGCTCACGTTCGCTATTTGCTACAGGAACCTCGATATATCATTATAAACAAGACAGATTGACACTAGTGCTTACTGCAATGGAAATCTTTGAGATGATAAGGAAAAAACTTTTAACTGTGAAGATTAACAGAAAGTATAAATTCGATAAAATAATAGAGGCTCATCGCGATATGGAAGATAGAAAAGTAAGTGGATTTAATATCATTAAAGTCTCTTGAGCAATCTCAACTGACTGCTCATTAGATTATGTTAAAATTCATACATGCGCAAAGTACTAATAATTGCGCTATAATGGATCTCTTGCACAACCAGTTTATTGTGAGCAATTTTAGGAGAAACACAGATTAGCACTGCAGAGTACTTGGGAAAAGTGTAAGCAAATTTTTACACAAAATCAGAAAGCAAGGTGCTATGTAAGAGATTTAATTCCTCAATCAATGACAATCTCTCTATGTTGCATTATTCCACCCTGGAACTATACATCTATGGCTTGATGTTTATCATATATTTAACTAATCTTTATTATAATTGCGAAAACAACTTTAGCTTTTATGAAAACTGTATATATGTTAATTCTGCGGTCATAGCGCTGGCAGGTTGGTGGAAAATGCATTGCGTGCGATAATTTGGATACAGTTGTTGAAGAAGTAGTCGTAAGAACAGAAACAAAAAGTACATCTGCACCAATTTCAATAAAAGCTTTATCAGATGGTAAAATAACTATCACGGATCATCTTTTGACAGGAATAAAGGAATTAGTTGGAAAATCTACCCTTTACTATAAATTGCAGCTAGCGTTGCACAACTTTTCTCTCTCAAGTGTCTTTATGTGTACGGCGAAGAATCTTTGCAACAAGTGAACCTAAGAGCAAAATACCTTAAGATAAATGAGCCTAAAATTAAGCTTTTATCTATAATATCTTTAGCTGATGTAGTGATAGCAATAAGAGAAAATAGAATATAAAATTCTTAATTATTGACTCAATACAAACGATGTATAATAGCAAAATTACATCAGCTCTAGAAACTGTAAATTAGGTTCACGCTTACGCCCATGAATTAATCATTCTTGCAAAACAACATAGTGTTTCCTTCTTAGTAGTTGGTCATATAACTAAGGATGGGCAAATAGCTAGACCTAAAACTTTAGAACATATGGTAGACACAGTGCTATATTTTAAAGGTGAAGATAGCAGTCAATATCGCAACATTTTGCGTGCTATTAAAAATAGATTCGGCCCTACAAATGAAATTGGTATTTTTGAGATGTCTGAAGCAGGATTTGTACCTATCGATAATCCATCATTATTATTTCTAGCAGGAAATATTGATGATAAAAAAGTTGTTTGCAGCGCCGTATTTGCAGAAATTGATGTTCAAGATCAATTTTGATGGAGTTCGAGAGCATTGACAGCGAAACGAACGTGCAAAATCCAAGAAGAGCGGTGGTTGGATGGAATATTAATCGATTAGCCATGATCATTGCAGTATTAAATGCTCGTTATAAGATAACTTTACAGAAAAAGAAGTGTATTTGAACATTGTAGAATGACTGAAAATGCAAGAGCAATCGGCTGATCTTACTGTGCTGCTTCTATTTTTCAAGCATAGTAAATTTACCGCTACCAACTTCTTCAATAATTTATAGCGAAGTTGCACTTTCAGGCGAGATTAGAAACATCTCACATGCTGACCAAAGGCTCAAAGAAGTGCAAAAATTGGGATTCAAAAAGCGAATTATGCCTAAAATGGCAATCACTCTTCAACGATATCGAAATAATTAAGCTTGGTCGCATAAAGGAACTAAGAGAAACCTTCAATCACAGTTAAATAGTGCTTCAGCAAATTCTTTGCTAGTAAACTCCTTAAGATCATCTATACCTTCACCAATTCCTATAGCATGTAACTTCATCTTGTAAGCTTCCGCAAGTCCAATCACTACTCCGCCCTTAGCAGTGCCATCTAATTTGGTTACGATTAGCCCAGTAACACTCACCATCTTGCTAAATGCCTCTAGTTGGCTATAAGCATTTTGGCCAGTAGTTGCATCAAGAACTAAAATAACATCATGAGGAGCGGTATCATCCAATTTCTTTATCGTTCTATATATTTTTGATAACTCCTCCATAAGATTCACGTTATTCTGTAGCCTTCCTGCTGTATCAATTAGAACAACATCAACGTTATCTTTTATAGCTTGACCTACAGCTCTATATGCCACACTTGCAGAGTCGCTACCGTATTCTCCAGTAACAATAGAGCAAACAGAACGTTCCGCCCAGATATTTAATTGTTCACTAGCAGCAGCTCTAAATGTGTCGCACGCAACAAGCATAACAGATTTCCCCATTTCCTTATATTTATACGCGAGCTTACCTACAGTTGTGGTTTTACCATTACCATTTACTCCGCATACCATTATTATATGTGGCTTTTTGTTTAAAATTAGCGGTTGCACAACAGGGTTTAATATAGCTTCAATCTCGTTCATTAACTGCTGTGTGATGATATTATGCTCAACTTCCTTGTCAAACTTGATGCTTGTGAGCCTGTCAATAATTAACTTAGAAGTTTTATAACCGATATCCATACTAATTAGCAACTCTTCCAGCTCATCTAGAAGCGACTGGTCTATTTTTTTTTTGCCAGAAAAAATATTCTTTACTCCATCGCTAAAGAATGAAGAAGTTTTCAACAGGCCTTTATAAAGATTACTAAACAAATTCAAGCAAATACTCCTTTTAAAATTACAAACCTAATATAGAGAATGACACGTACTACAAGTATTTGTAAAGAAAAATGCACTAGCAAAGCACATATTTTGCTTTACAAAAATTACCATTTTGAGTGCATTTCACTTTAATTTTCAACCTAAATATGTTATAATATGAGTAATAATTTACGGGTAATTTTATGAGTTATAATGAGAAAATTTTAGATCATTACGAAAATCCAAGAAATGTTGGTTCTATGGATAAAGATGATCCAAATGTTGGCACTGGCTTGGTTGGTGCGCCATCATGCGGAGATGTTATGAAATTGCAAATAAAGGTCAATGACAAAGGCGTTATTGAAGATGCAAAATTTAAAACATTCGGTTGTGGTTCTGCTATCGCTTCGAGCTCTTTGCTCACAGAGATGATCAAAGGAAAAACTATTGAAGATGTAACGAAGATAAAAAACACGCAAATAGTGAAGGAGTTGTCTTTACCTCCAGTAAAGATACACTGCTCAGTGCTTGCCGAAGACGCTATAAAAGCTGCTATTCATGATTACCAAAATAAACAAAAATAGCTATGAGTAAATATCAAGGAGTAAATGCTGTGAAGAAAGATGAAAAACTTATCACTATCACTGCAAATGCAGTGGAAAGGATAAGACATTTGTTGGATCGAAAACAGCATACTAACCTTGAAAAATCAGAAGAAGCAATAGGAATAAGAGTTCTAATTAAACAAAAGGGATGCTCTGGTTTAAAATACGATATTGAATATGCCTACGATATCCGTCCTTTAGAGTCAGTAATTGAAGAAAGCTGCATTAATGGCCAAAAAATTAAAATATTGATCGATCCAAAATCTGTCATGTTTATCCTCGGCTCTGAAATGGATTACGTAGAGGAAAAACTTTCATCTGGCTTTGTTTTCAAAAACCCTAACGAGAAAGGAAAATGTGGTTGTGGAGAGAGTTTTCATGTCTAGCAACTATTTTACATTGTTTGAAATCAAACCAGCTTTCAACATTAGCTTTGATGAGCTAGAGAAAAAATATATTGAACTCAGCAGAGCTGACATAAATGAAGGAGAGTTCAAAAACATGAAAAATATAAACAAAGCTTATCAAGTGCTCAAGTCACCACTAAAACGTGCCGAGCATTTGCTGGATCTTTTTGGGGTGAAAGGCCAAAAGGATCATCTAAATTCTGAAATATTGAATGAATCAATGGAAATAAGAGAGTATTTGCTAGACTGTGATGATCTACAATTTGCAGGTAGGATGATTGATAAAAAGTTAAAAGATTGCACTAAAAGCCTAATTAATGCTTTCGCTACAAAGGATTTTGATGAGGCTACTACACAAGTTTTAAGATTGAAATATTTATATAAATCATTTGAGGAAATGAAGAAAAATGCAGCCAATACAAATTTCTGAACCAAATTCGAATGAAACAGTGTTTGGTATAGACCTTGGCACTACCAATTCCTTAATTGCTATAGTGAATAAAGCTGGTGACGTGGAGATATTTAAGGATGAGCAAGGACGTGAACTACTGCCTTCTACTCTTTCATATGAAAATGACATATTGAAAATCGGCTACGATGTTGGACCAGATGCAATTTATTCGATAAAACGCCTAATGGGTAAAAGTGTTGAAGACTTGCACAAAGAAGGCGTTAATTTCGAAATAGATAATGAAAGTGAAAAAGTTATTAGGGTAAAATGCGCAGAGGAAAAATATCTTACTCCTGTTGAAATATCTGCTGAGATATTGAAAGCTTTATGTGAGAGAGTAAAAAAGTCTACGGGAATAGAAGTAAAAAAAGCAGTGATTACTGTGCCAGCTTACTTTGACGATTCAGCACGTAATGCAACTAAGTATGCAGCAAAATTAGCTGGTATAGAAGTTCTGCGCCTTATTAACGAGCCAACCGCCGCCGCGCTTTCTTATTCGATTGAAAAGAACAACAACAGTGGAATATATGCAGTTTATGACCTCGGTGGCGGAACATTTGATATTTCAATATTGAAATTACACCAAGAAGTGTTGCAAGTTCTTGCAGTTGGTGGCGATACCAAACTTGGTGGTGATGATTTTGACCATCTGCTAAGTTCAATCGTGCTTGATAAGTATAGAAAACAGGTTGCTTCAAGCGAAAGTGCTATCCCAACGCCCAAACACTTGGGTCCAGAAAACTTGATTGCAAATGAACATGCCAGAAAGTTATATAATAAGAACTGGATTCCAGCGTCAGCTACTTGTATAGCAGGGCCATCACTTATTGAAGTACGTACTGTAAAAGAATACCTAAGTGAAAATACATCAGGTACTTTTAAATTTAATATTAGACTTTCTCCTGTCATCCAAGCAGCTGACACTGAGACTAAGGAAAGAAAAAATATGTGGATTCCATCTTCACGCGCTGGAATGACATCGGATTGCGCTGCTAATGCTGTATTATTTAAATGTGAAATTACCAAAGAAGAATTCGAGAAAGCAATAAGTCCATTGATTAATAAGACTATCAATATAGTTTCTCGTACTATAGACGATATAGATCTTAAAATTGATGACATAAAAGGAGTAATTTTAGTTGGTGGTGCAACTAGAGTTCCATTAGTTCACAACTCGCTAGTTAAGCTCTTTGGAAATAAGGTACTGAATAATGTAGATCCAGATAAAGCAGTTGTTATTGGCGCAGCCTTGCAGGCTCATTATTTAACTTCAAGCTCAAAAGATAGGAACATTCTCTTGGACGTTTTGCCTTTATCACTTGGCATAGAAACTATGGGAGGAATAGTTGAAAAAATCATACCAAGAAATACGCCATTGCCAGTTTCAGAAACAAAAGAGTTTACAACTTACGTAAATGGGCAAACGGCAATGAAAATTCACGTTTGTCAGGGAGAACGTGAAATGATAGAAGATAACAAGTCTATAGCACAGTTTGAACTTAAGGGTATACCACCACTGCCTGCAGGTTCTGCAAGAGTTGAGATAGAGTTCACAGCTAATGTTGACGGAATACTGACTGTTACTGCACGAGAAAAAACCACTGGAATTGAGCAAATAGTTGAAATAAATTCAAGTTTTGGCTTAAGTGAAGCTGATGTTCAAGATATGGTTAACCAGTCAATAAACAACTTTGATGAAGATATGAAGGCTCGTTCTCTTGCAGAAGCTAAAATTAATTGCAATAAACTCATACATTTGATTGAAGACGATAATAGTCTTTCGTCTGATCAAAGATTAAAAAATCTACTTCAAAACGCAAAAAAAGCTTTACAAAGAAATGATTTGAGTGAAATCAATAATGCTATCTCCAAGTTAGAAAACTCTTCCTTAAAGTTATATGAATTGACAAATAGGTAGAATTTACACAGCCTTGTGCAATATCCTGTCAAATCTCAGAGCAACAGGTATTCTAAAATTAAATGGCAACCAATCAATCTTCTCCAATTTAAACGATAGACCAACTATGCACACACGCCCAATTATGTTTTCCATTGGTACAAAACCAATTTCAGGAAATCTACTGTCAAAAGAATTATTTCTATTATCTCCCATAACAAAAAATTGATCGTTAGGTACATAGTAAACTGGAGTATTATATGATAGCCTATTGGAAACATTATCTATCAAAATCTCATGCTTCCCTCCATCTGGGAGTGTTTCCATATACCTTGGTATACTGCGACTTGATTCATAATCAAAAAAACTTTCAATTTGCCTTCGCCTTACCTTTTGATCATTTAGGTATAACTCTCCATCTATCATTTGCACTTTATCGCCTGGTACTCCTATCACTCGTTTAACAAATCTAATGCTGTCGTTTTTCGTAGGTTTAAAAACTATTATGTCACCACGCTTTGGGGGGATATAAAAGATCCTACCACTGAAAATATTAGGAGAAAATGGAAAGGAGTGCTTACTGTAACCATATGAATATTTACCAGTAAAAACATAATCCCCTTCAAGCAAAGTGCTTTTCATCGAACCAGAAGGAATATGAAATGGCTCAAATAAAAGACTACGTATTGATAGCGTGATCAGCAGTAAAAAGAATAATGAAGATAAAAATCTTCCTGTTCTTGCTATCCAGTTTTCTCTTAATTCCTCGAATTTTCCCAACTTCGTTTTCTTATAAATTTATCTTATCATAACACATAAAAGTGGTAATGTGAAATTTTACTCGTAGACTTGTTTCTTTATCTTGCAACCTGTGCGGACTTTGTACACTTATCGAATGTTTAAAATCACAGAAAAGTACCATTTCAGCTTAATGGTGAAATGAATAGACAAAGATGCTCTAAAAAGGCAATTATAGAGTAAAAGTGAGCTTACAACAAATGGTGTCATCCGAGTACTCCATTTTGTCATCTTAGAATACTATTTTAGTAATAAATGCTTAAGAAACTTACCAAATGGAGAAAAGCAAAAGAAGCTCTGGTCGGTACTTATTTTTAATATTGACGTTTTATGCCTTAAACGCTGCAATTTAGCTGCGTTTTAAACGCAACTAATCTAAGTTATAATATTTAAGAAATTTACCAGACGTGGAAAAGACAATAAAACCACGAGGTAGCTAGTTATTCCACTCTCTATTTTAAAATCCAGCGTTGGATGATGTCTTAAACAACTTATAAGCGCGTTTCAGCTTGTATGGGTAACCCAAAGAGCCCCGAAGCGTTAAAAAGACATGCAGTACACAGATTGGAAAATTAAATAGATAGCTTCATTAAGCATGAAGATGAAACTGAAGGAGCTTGTCAAGTAGTTTTCTATTTGGTAGCTTTTCACTGCTGTCTATCCGCTTTCTGTGTAGTGAAATTGGTATCAGCAACGTTAGAAATACCGCGCACTACAATACTTTTTCAAAAACATACATGTTGCTTCACCAACATACCATTGGCGTACAAGATCGCACTCATATTTAAATTTTCCATAAAATTCTCTTACTCTCTGAAAATTCACGATTGTAACGATTGCTATTTTACAGTTCATTTCTCAACATAATCATGAACTTTTTCCATTAACTGCTTTATCATACCTTTTCCTATGATCGTAATGCACTCAAAGCAGATCAGTATAAATTGAACCATAGATAATAAAACCGCTACAGCCTGCAATAATTTGTCTAGCATCATTGTGAATAAAAAAGCGAATGGGTTACATGTACTTTTATTGGCAGTCTCTTCACTGATCTTTTTGGACAGGAATTCAATATCTCTATTGCTTTGGAACGTAGTATGCTCGATTTTCATCTTTAATTCCTCTATTCAAAACACTCAAATTAACCATACGTATAAAACAACAAGCGCTCATAGATTCGATATTCTGAACCACTTAACGCAGAAAGAGTCACATATCTTACACCGATTTTTCTAGCAAAATCCATAAGATGAGCAATCATTTGGATGCATACCTCAAGCCCTCTTTTATTTTCTTCTGTTATCAAGCTGAAATGCCGTCTGCGCCACAGTAGATAAAAAGAATAGCAATTACAACAGGAATATTATCTTCATACAAAACTAACAATCTTTCTTGTTAATTTAGAAGTAATTTTGTGAGTTTTTCATAAAAGCTATGTGCTATTACAGCATATGTTTCAAGAACTTTGATAAAATATTTAAGTTGATCTCGATTCAATACTTGCTCTATTCTGATAAGTTGGTTGCTCTGCTTTCAAAATTAATTAGATCAGACAACATAGTATGCTCTTCAATTTCGGTAATGAAGCCGTGCTTCAGCAATTTTCTGCTTAATGCTTTTAACTCAATCGACGGACTAATCCACAGTGCGAAGGGCTGAACTTTAAATTCCGTCTATAACACCTCGAATCTTTTCTGCGTGGTAGTCGACACAAACGATGTTAAACATCAAAGACTTGAATCCGCAATTAATTATTGTGAGGGCCTAGTCTGTTTCACACTGAAACCTGTAGCTTCAGGAAAATATTCAAAGTAACCAAAGGTATTTGACTTAATTTTCTCCAGCATATTTTTCTATATGCTACGAAGCTATATTAATATTTGAACATACTACCAGAAACTCAATACTATAGCTACTATGCATATTTTCTGAATTTTTCAATAAAGAAAGAATGACTGTATAAAAATACTTTTAAAGTTTATTAAGTGTACTTTTAGCCTTCTCATAAATAGAGTCTCTATATCCTGCTGCAGCAACAAACATTTTATGTTTTACGATATTTACAGTATAAATGATTCGATAATCACTAATCCTCATCCTTCTATACACTTTTAGCCTACTACGTAAAGACTTACCGAATTTAATCGGATCAGTTATCAGTCGCTTATTTATCGCATTTGCAATTCTTGCCCTTATTATTTTGGAAGATTTAAAAATATATTTCAGTAAAGTTTTTTGAGTAGACAACATCGTACTTCAGTTTATGTACTCGCTCTTTCAGATAGCACTGTACTCCAGTCTACATCCTCATATTCCTTAATAGTTTTATATATAATGCATGTCTTCACTCACACTCAAATTCCCTCTACGACTAACCTTTTGCCAGCTCATGAACGGATTCCTTAGTAATTTCAGCTAATTTAGTAAGATGCTGCGAAGTTTCTGAATCGAAAGTTATACTAACTTTTGAATCTGCCACATATTTTACCAAAGTTTACTATGATAGTAATTGTACAACATTTTTTTGAATTTTTCAATAAAGAAAGTAATTTACATAAAACTGTTTAAGTTAGATGATGACACAGGAAAAGTAGTTGTAATAGGTCTAATATCGCGCACTAATTTCTCTCTTTACCTTATGCAAATTAATCAAGTGAAGTGAATAGAGCATCCATACTACTAAAAAAAATGTGGCACAAAATATAAACATTACAATTAATGGCAGTAGTAGAGAACTTTCTATCGCTATTCCACCTTTTCTAAGAATACTTGCTGGCTGGTGGAGAGTAGCCCACAAGTTCACGGAAAATTTTACTATTGGGATATTTACGGCACTAAAGGTGGCAAATACTGCTGCTGATTTTTTAGCTCTTTCTTCATTATCAAAAGCTCCCCACAGCGAGAGATATCCAACGTATAAAAAAAATAAGATCAACATTGAAGTGAGTCTCGCATCCCATGCCCACCAAGTGCCCCAAGTTCCTTTACCCCAAACACTACCTGTGATTAAGCATATTGCAGAAAAGACTGTTCCTGTAGGAGCGGCTGCATGGGCCAAAACGCTAGCAATACTGTTATTCCACACTAAGGAAATGAAACTGAGCGCTGCAATTAACCCATATATTCCAAGAGAAAGCCATGCAGAAGGCACGTGAAGATACATAATTCGCACAATTTCTCCTTGTTTATAATCTTCTGGAGAAAAGAATAAAGCTAGAAATACTCCAACTAAAAAACATGCAAAACACACAATCCCAAGCCAAGGTAGGGCTTTTTTGGAAAAATAAGAGAGATGTATAGGTTTTAGTAAAAACATTTATTTCAACAATAGCTGTGTTAAGAATTTACCAGTTAGTTTAAGTGTTATCAACAGGATAGTGCCCATGTTTACATAGATCAGCAAACTAGCACAATTTTAGTCACAATTGTATAAACATTGCAATTTGATTCAGCCGTTACTCAATAGAAACAAAAACTACTTAACAACCTTCGTTGTTACCCTTATCAAGATAATGAAGCTATTATTTATCTTCAGTCCGTGAGATTAAACAACAAAAAAACTTAGCATATTTGGTGTGTCATGTTTAATTTTTCGCACTATGTGCACTGTATGTCTTTATTAAAACTTTTTAGTTTTACCTATACAAGCTAAAACGACTTACAAGTCATTTATGATGCCAAAACGCGAATATTATAAGATAGATAGTAAATAACTGGCTACTCGAGATTTCTTTACCTGTTTCTGCTTAGTAAATTTCTTAAATGTTTATGACTACCGTCGTTCCGCTATGTGTTATATTAACTTTTGTTATTGAGAAGGCAAACATTACAAATTTTCTTAAACCTGCTAACTGTATGCAAAAGGCTCTCTTTAATTCCGTTATCTCTGAAATTTGCTACCACTATCATCTTTTGTAATATAAGCTGTTAAAAGTCTTCATTTCACGGTCACATTCCTTTAGCTTTTCTTTCTTTACTTCCTATTTACTAGCAAGAACCATTACAAAACTTATCTATTGCTTACCTATTATGTTTAATTATGGCTTGAGCTTCTTACTTTAGATGCTCATGTTCTCTGGTGTAAAGTTATTCATCTCAATTGATGCTACTTTTAGTTGCGATTATATTCGTATATATCTATTACACATAATCTCGTTTAATTGATAATTTACTTCATTAAGGCCTGATGTAAATAGTATGTCTATTAGTGATTTGATCTAACTTATCATTCCCAATCTTTTTGAGTTTATGTACTCAATAGGGCGATATAGCTTACCGGTACCAATAGATAAAAGAATTATGTCATCATTACGAAAAAGTACTTTACCACTTGCATATGCACAAGCAGCCTGGATTTTTAGCAAAACTCCGCCGTCTATTAGTACCTATTCCATCTGTTTAATCTCCATTTTTTTGGAATAAAATAAGTTGGTGCAGTAGTTGTTGCTCTCAACGCGTCTTTTATCTTGATAAACTTTTTATTCTCTTTCCAATTTTTAAAGAAAATGACAATGATTGTAAACATCGTAGCTTGTAATTAATAATTTACTCAAAGTGTTTTAAGCTGTTATCACCAAAGCACTTACCCAGTCAAATTTAATGTTTTTCGTGAATATTTTGTACAATTAAATCAAGATAACATTAATTGTCTAAAGAATGAAGATTTTAAAATATATAGTCCATACTCTTCATAAAGTTTAACGAAATCATTATCTAAGTATTGAGGGTTTCCCTGATTATCTTCCTTAAATAATCAGGCTGCAATAATTCCACCTGTTGAACTTCCTGAAATGAGATTAAATTATTTGAAATAGGCTTTTGTTTTGCTTTCTATTTTTGCCAGAATAATTGCTGGAATGATCACTCTAACGCCATCTCCATCAATGGATAAGACGTACTTTATCATTTTATTCTCTTTACACTTTCAATTGCTTTATTCATACGCTTTTCTATTTTAATTGTACAGTATAATGACATGAGCTTAAAATCCCCTTTATCCCAGCCTAACTACTCTCTTGTGAAATTGTTGAATTATGTATTTCACATAACGAGTTTCTACACTTCAAAAAAGATTATAGCATTGAATCGGATCTCTCATTAAACATACTCCTTCCACTCCTCCGTAACTTTTTTTACTATTTCTTCGCTCATTTCAATTTTTCTTCCCCATTCTCGTTTGGTTTCAGGAAGAATTTTATTTGTCGCATCAAATCCCATTTTGCCTCCAAGTCCACTTTCAGGAGAGGCAAAATCTAAATAATCAATTGGTGCATTCTCTATCATAATAGTATCACGCACAGGGTCCATTCTCGTTGATATTGCCCACATTATCTCTTTCCAATCACGTATATTTATATCGTCATCAACAACTATAATGAACTTGGTATATAAAAACTGCTTGAGGAAAGAAAGTATGCCCATAACAATTCTTTTTGCATGCCCGGGATAAGATTTTTTAATCGACACTACTGCTATTCTATAAGAACAACCCTCTGGCGGCAGATAAAAGTCCACTATCTCTGGAAATTGATTAATAATAATCGGCACAAAGATATCATTAAGTGCCTCACCAAGAAGCGATGGTTCATCTGGTGGCTTGCCAGTAAAAGTGCTGAGATAAATTGGATTTTTGCACATTGTGACTGCAGTAATGTCGAATTCTGGGAATCGCTCAACAGAATTATAGTAACCAGTGTGATCTCCATATGGCCCTTCATCTTGATATCTATCCAAACTTACATAGCCCTCCAGAACAATCTCCGCATGAGCTGGTACTTGAAGTGGTATAGTTTTACAATTTACAAGCTCGAGAGGTTTTTTGCGCAGCAGTCCAGCAAATTGATATTCTGACAATGTTTCTGGTACTGGAGTTACTGCAGAGATAAGCGTTGCGGGATCGCTACCGATCACAGCCGCAGCAGGAAACTTCACGCCTCGCCCCTTCTCCTTCCACAATTTATGGTGACTTGCTCCACCACGATGTGCAAGCCAGCGCATCAGAGTCGTTTTTTTATCCACGACTTGCATACGATATATTCCAAGATTAGAATTATCTTGTTTATTCTCTGTCGGCCCTTTTGTTACCACAATCGCCCAGGTTATAAGTGGCGCAGGTTCATTTGGCCAGCACGTTTGAATAGGTAGTAAACTGAGGTTTACTTCATCCCCAGTTAGTACCACCTCTTGACATGGGGCTTTGTTCACAACCTTACTACGCATCGACAACACAACTTTTAGCAGAGGAAACATCTTCATAGCATCCTTGAGGTTTTTTGGTGGCTCAGGAGATTGCAAAAACGCCAGAAGTTTACCCAGATCCCTCAGTTCACCATGATTCAGACCCAGTCCCAATTCAATTCTCCCAATAGTGCCAAATAAATTCACCAAAACTGGAATCGAATTTTTGCCGTTTTCTGTGACAACATTTTCAAAAATGATTGCTGGTCCTTTGCTTGATAGAACTCTACGGTGAATTTCCGTCATTTCAAGAATCGTTGAAACTTCCTTTTTAATCCTAATTAGATCCCCCTTTTCTTCTAAAGCAGAGATGAAGTCGCGTAAGTTGTTGTACATAACTCAAAACAAGTCTTCTAATGTAATCACATGATATATCATATCTTTTAGATTCTGATTCTCAGAATCTCCATTTGCAACAATCAATACCCAGAATATCTGTTTTTGATCTTGTTCTTTCTCTATAAACTGCTTCTTTTCTCTTTAATTATTCAACAAATTCCTTCGTTATTGTGTATAGTTATCACTATACTTTATTTCACAAAGCATTGCACACCAATCTTCTCAATCAAAAATTAAGTCAATCTGAACACCAGATTCTTCACTGTTCTTCTTTGAATGATACTGCCAATCTCCACATATGACTGCTATACGCTCTATATTTAATTTTCTTCCAATTTTATTGGCATGTTTAAAGCACACTGCTTCAAATGTTTCTTCTGTCCATGCTGTCAAGCTGGCTTCTTTATTGAAACTCCAAATAGTGGACTCACTTATTATTACTCTTTTTGTTACTCCCCTAAACGGTTCAATCCATATTAGATAAAATAATATATATTCGTCAACTATTCTGTAATATACTCCTCTCTTTGCCTTATTCAGTAGTAAAACCACAAATAAACCCAGCTTCTTCTAAATTCCTTAATCTAGTAGTTAAGTAACCACACTTAATGATTTTAATTACTTCTATAAGTTCTTTTCTGCTGATTCCTTTTGTTTTTGCAACTGCGCAAATAATACTTAAATATGTTTCTGGCTCATTATACAAGGAGTGGAACAGCATATCAAATTCATCAAATAATAAACCATTCCCCTGAAAGCAAACCACATTAATATTCTGCGCTGCCGATAATCCTTCATTTACTTCCTTAAGATAAGGCTGTATCTCTCCCATTGTCATATAGAGCTGAAATATTTGCTGGTGATTAAGGCTGACCTCTTAAATATCTCTTAGATATTCTCTAGTTTCATATAAGTTAAAAGGCCGCAAAGTATTCTTTTAGTAACACGATTATATAATCCACCTTTGGTATAAAATTATATTTTCCAATATCCAAGAAGCCGCTGAGCCACGCACAACCAAGATAAATCCTTTTGGCATGTCCAACGTGTGTTCCAAAATATTCTAATGCTTTTAAAGCCCAGATTTTTGTAGCTAGCTACGGCACTCATCAAAAATAAAACAACTTGTTCATTTTCATGTGTGTTGTTATCAATAGCAAGTGTAAGTTATTGCAAAGCATCCATCCAATTTTTAGGCAAATCCATTCTTGCGCTTTTTAAAAAAGTATTCGATAACGCCTGTGTAAAAATTGCAAGCTGCTCCTGCAAATGACCATTGTTAAGACCAGTCTGTTCAAATAAAATATCGGCCATGTTTACTGAAAAATTGTTTTATTAGGTACGTTTACCAACATGGCGCCTACCCATAAACAGCAATAAATTCAGCTGATTGGGAATGAAGCTTATATTCTAAAATGGCTGCCTCTCTTTCCATGCTAACTATTGGTTCATTCATATAATTTGCAGCGGCATTTGCTAATATTACATGCCGCGGTTATGAAATAGTCAACTTTTTACCATCGCGTTTACGATTGCTATACGTGTCGGTAAAGGATAGAGTATTTTATAGTTGGCTATTTTGGCGTGCTTTGGCCATTTGCATTATCAAATCTTATGATGAGTTTATGCAACTTGCTTAGTTTTTATTGTACGTAAAGTTTGCACTTGCGACAAAATCTGTTATAAAATATACTCGGTATGGGTGTTTTGTATATTAATATTAGATATTTTTTAATATATAGGTACTAAAAATTTTTATACCGTAGGTCCTTAGCAAAGGTATGTTTAGAATATCGTTTCTATTGATTTTAATAATAGTAATAGCAAGTTACCAGTAGTAAATAATTGGCTCTCAAATCGCAGACAGATACTAAATGATGAGTATATAGGTGAGAGATTAGATAAACTGTATAAGTAGAAATTTCGATAGGATTATAAAACGCTCCTGGAAGAATCAATTAAAAGTAGTTATCCTGTCAGGATAACGCGGCTAATGGTAATAAAATCTTACAGCATAAAATGAAATATTTAACTCCACTTATTCTTACATAGGAAATAAAAATAGCAATGTTATAGCTGTAGAGTTTTTTGACTATTCTTGTAGTTATTACAAAGCCATAAAGGACGATGTAAAACAGCTAATCAATGACGGCAAAGTTAAATACATTTTTAAGGACATTCCAATACTTGGTAACGATTCTTTAAAGGCGGCAAAAAGTGCTTTAGCTGTCTATTTTATAGATAAAGGAAAATATTTTGATTTTCACTATTCTGCTTTAGATTACAAAGGAGAATTTTCAGACAAAATATATTTGGCATAGTGAAAAGCATAGAAATAAATGAAAACGACTTCAATGACTCATGAATAACAATGCGGACAAAATTGAACAAATGATAAACAACAGCTTCCTTTTAGTAAGGAACCTAGGAATAGACAGCACACCTTTTTAATAATTGGAGATAGTCTATTTGTAGGAGCAACTGATTTGGATGTATTACGCGAAAAAGTTGATGAATTAAGCCATAAGTAAGGCTAGTTTCACCTTGCTATAAAATTTTATTTTTACCTGACAGTACAAGTAAACTTAAGTGCAGTGGCTGCAAGTGTGCCGAATATAGCAGTAGTTTAAAACGTTATCTTAGTGGTGCGAAGTTTCAGTCACATTATTTCAATTTTATTTTCAGCAAGGACATATGTCATTTATAGAAATGAGATTTCCGGAAATATATCTTACGGTTCAATTGGAGTGCCGGAATTTTCCGCTGATGTCGTAATAACTCACAATGGTTGTAACAGCGCAATATCAATTGGTCTCATGCGCGTGCTAGGTACAACATAACTTATATAGTCAAATCAAATGAGCAGCTAACAGAACTCATAACATTTTAACGCACAAAAAGTAGAGCAATAAAGTTTAGTTTTAAGGATTGATCAGATTTTACGCCTCCAATCAAGAATCGGAATAGGAGATAACAAAAACGACTTTTTCAACTGATCACAAAACCTATGTTAGCGCAAAAGATAAGTATATACGGACGATTAAAGCCAGTACATGATGCAATAAAAATTTACCTAGATGGCATAGAGACGGGAGGATATTCAGTGAACTATTCAACTGGAGGAGTTATATTTACTAAACACCAAATGAAGGATGCAATAATCACTGCAAAGTCTTGAATTTGATGTGCTCGTTCTCTTTAATACAGATTATCTGAGTACTTCTATTGATAACTATGGTAGCAGCAGTTAGAGTAACATTCCACTAGTAGTGGTAAAGCTTAGTTAGTTTTATTGCCAGTAAGGTCCTCCAAATTGCTCATCACTCACATTACTCAATCTAGAACCTGCTGTTTGTATTAAACATGATCCTGACCTTTTCTCTAGAAATTCAGTTATACTTTCGTGTTCCGGCATCTTTCCACACTTATTTATAATATAATGATCAAACACATTTGTCATCAAAATTCTGACAACACCTATTATCTATGATACTGCTTTTCTTTCGACAAGATTGACCTATTTCTCTTGCATTTATGCTGCTAACAAAATTTTAGATATCTCCATATTCAGCTTAACGAGCAATTAGGTGTAATGGTGTATTGCCTTTGGGTTATTCTGAATATTAATATCAGCACCTCTTGCTGTTACTAGATCTAAAATTAATAGACGGGTCTTTTCTATGCTAGTACAGCTAAGTGTAGCGGAGTATCACTATTTTTATTCGCAAAATTAATCTGAGAACCTGTATCTAATAAGGTTTTAACAATTTCCGAACTACCACGTAAAACAGCATAATATGGAAGATGATAATCATCCGTACTGTGACTAAAGTTGCAATATTCTCCGATAAAAGTACTTTAAGGCATCATGATCACTAGCGGTTATTCTAGCAAGAACATTGATACAGCTATTTACAAGGCTTCTAACTACAGGTGCATCTCATTGTCCTATAGTACAAAGTAACATTTCTTATGAATTCATACATACCTCACACAATAATAAATTTACATTTTACTATACAAACATTAAAGGTTGGCATAATCAAGTGTTAAAGGCATCAAAACCACAGTGCATGCTGTCAAGCAATTTCATCTGTTTTATTAGATTTTATTCACGTTCTCTCTGTTATATCTGTGTGCAAAAGCTGTAAGCGTGAATAACCTTATTTTAATCATGTAACAGCTTTTATCACATTATTAAATGGATACTACCAACCTCAAGATCTCCTCTTGCTGCTGCATGTGAATGCTAGCATAACCACATGTAGGAGATGCAGCAGCAGGTCTTGCGATACACTTAGGTCTTTTTGCTTGAATATTAAGATTGGATAACACTTCTTCTATCAATGGATTGACAAAGAACCATCCTCCCATATTTTTTGGCTCTTCTTGACACCATACAATCTCAGCGTTTTTGTACTTTTCAAGTTCATTACTTAATTTATCTACAGGAAATGGATAGAATTGCTCCAAACGTGTTAATGCTATATCGTTTATTTTTTGTCTTTCACATGCTTCAATTATATCGTAATAAACTTTGCCACTGCATATTATGGCTTTGCGTATTTTGTCATCTGAAACTAAACTTGTTCTATATTCTGGAATTAACGCGAGGAATCTCCCTTCAAAGTCAGACAGTTGAGAAACTGCTCTTTTATGACGCAATAGCGATTTAGGTGTAAACACCACCAAAGGTTTACGAAAATCCCGATGAATTTGCCGGCGCAAAACATGAAAGTAATTCGCTGGAGTGGAGCAATTCACTACCTGCATATTATCTTCCGCGCAGAGTTGCAAAAATCTCTCTATACGAGCAGAACTATGTTCAGGACCTTGCCCTTCATAACCATGAGGCAACAGTAAAACTAGACCGCTCGACCGCAACCACTTTGTTTCTGCCGATGCAATAAACTGGTCGATCATGATTTGCGCACCATTTGCAAAATCACCAAATTGCCCTTCCCAAAGTACCAGTGAATATGGAGAATCAAGACTGTATCCATATTCAAAGCCCATCACAGCATACTCAGACAGAGCGCTATCCATGACTTCAAAGTGAGCTTGCTTCTCACTTATATTGTTTAGTGGGATAAACACTTCCTCCGTCGCTTGATCAACAAGCCTTGAATGACGGTGCGAGAAAGTCCCACGGCCAGAATCTTGTCCTGATAAACGCACCCCTATTCCTTCTGTAAGCAGTGATGCAAACGCAAGACTTTCAGCCGTTGCCCAGTCTACATTGCTACCGGAATTCATACTGCCTATTCTTTCATCGAGTATTTTTCTAACCTTATTGTTGATATTAAAACTGCTTGGGATATTACTATTTATGTGTACACCTAATTTTTTTAGCTCATCTGGCGAAACACCAGAATCCGTATAATACTCGCTCAAATCGTTCAACTTTGCTCTTCTCAGTTTTGACCACACACCACCAAACCAGTCAGCTTTTTTTGGAGTGTAAGTCGCTGATTCAGCAAAGCTTTTATCCAATCTTACCCTAAATTCGCTGCGTAACTTACTCACTTCATCACTACCTAGCACTTTCTCTTCAGTCAGCTTCTCTCCATACAGTGTCCCTGGAGTTTTATGCTTTGATATTGCCTCGTACATGAGTGGCTGAGTGAAATTTGGCTCATCACCTTCATTATGGCCATATTTTCGATAACATATTATGTCAATCACCACATCCTTTTTAAATTTCTGCCTATATTCCATTGCCAAACTTGCAACAAAACTCACCGCTTCTGGATTATCTCCATTCACATGAAATACTGGAGCCTCTATAGATTTAGTTATGTCAGTACAATAAAAAGATGACCGCACGCAGCATGGACTTGCAGTAAAACCAATTTGATTATTAATGACAATGTGTACAATGCCACCCACTTTATAACCCTCAATATTGCTCAATGTCAGAGTTTCAGTAACAACTCCTTGCCCGATGAAAGCTGCATCACCATGAATCGATATTCCAAGCACAGATCTCATATTCTGCTTTGCTCTTATTCTTCCAACTAAAACCGGGTTTACTGCTTCAAGGTGAGATGGATTAGAGCATAAACTCAAGTGCATTTTTTTACCACTGGTAAGTGTGCGATCAGAGGAGTAACCGAGATGATATTTAACATCACCAGACACTTCAAGACCATCTGGGTATGCAAGATTGCCTTGAAATTCAGAAAGCATTGCTGCATATTCTTTTCCCATAACTTTGGTCAGAACACTGAGTCGTCCGCGGTGAGCCATACCAAGAACTATCTCTTCAATACTAAAAGCTGTAGAATCACTAATAATTCTCTCAATTGCAACAATAGTTGACTCTCCACCTTCGATAGAGAAACGCTTATATCCAGGAAATTTTATATGAAGGAACTGCTGGAACATCTCAGATTCAATCAAGTGCCTCAGTATCTCTTTTTTGTCCTGAGAGCTCAGTGTATAGGTCTGTTTTTCAATTTTCTCCTGTAGCCATATTCTCTCTTCATAAGAGGAAATATGCATAAATTCAAAACCGATATTCTTGCAGTAAATATCTCTATAGATGCTAGCATCATGTGTTGGATAGATATTCGAATATTTCTGATAATCTACTTCCTTATTTACATTTGGTGATAACGGATTAAGATCCGCGAAAAAATGACCGTAAGATCTGAAAAAATTTGCCATATCAGAAGCTGAATTATTTACCTTGGTTGCATGCTGCATACTGCAGGACTTTGCCTGATTTGCTTCTAAATTGCTTGAAAAAATTCTATACCAATCCTCCCCGATTGATTTATCGCTCCGCAAATAACGGTTATACATTTTTTCCACAAATTCTGCATTGTCAGCATAAAGGCAGCTTAAATTCAGCATAATCACTGTAAAAGATATCAAATACCCATATTATACCTTAAGTTTTTTAAAAAAGAACTCCTTTAGTCTCTAATTATTAAGCTCCACCTGCGGATTTGGTGATTTCTGACTATTAAGAAACTCTGTCCTAGTTTCGGTAAATTCAGTTGAGGGCCCTAAAAAATATTATTTTATTGCTTGGTACGCACAATATAATGCAATAGCAACCATACCTCTGCAGAGTAGAGAACACCAAACTTTACTTATGTGCGCGTCTGCAACCCAGAAATCAAGGCAATACTACTTGCTGTAGTTAATAACATAGCACATCCAAACCGAGAATGCTTTTATAATTAACAGTACCAAATAGTCTTCCAACGCTACTATCATGATTAACAAGGTTTATTGGTATTGCCACTTTGATCCTTCGAATCTTGATCAGCACCTCTTCTTAAGAGCAATTTTACAATTTCAACACATTACCCAACTTCATAACGCTTGGTACACAAGTAGTGCAACGATGCTCTACCTTGATTATCCTGCACATTAGGATTAACACCATAACACCCAAGAGTAGTTCTACAGCTTTATAACGATCAATATCGCCATATCTATAAATATAATACAGCAGAGTAACAACTTGCCTTCTTGATCTTTTATATTAGGATTAGCACCGTACATTAAAAATAAACATATGGTCTTAATTCTTGACTCATGTTTACAACTTGTATGCCCAAGTACAAAGTTAATGATATATTGCCAGCAGTAACTTCTGTATTCAAATAGTTAAGTCGTTATCATTTTTACAGTCTCTAGCAACAACTTCAGAAAATCTAGTTTATCGTCGTTAATAGCTGATATTACGAGATAGGAGAAACTCCTGCTCGATCTTCTTGACCACAAATAAGAAATTTGCATGCTTCTATTTTCTCTGAGAGGTTCTCTATGCTATCCTTATAAATTTTTAGTCCACTGCTTAACTTTACAAACAATGTCAAGACCAGAATGATCATCTGATATTTCCAATACATTTAAAGCTTCTTTTTTTTATTCATGGTAACTACCACTTACTAATAGCAAACTGTATTTGGGACTGAGTGTAATACAAAACTTCAAAAAGTCAATCTTTTTATGTTAAGCTGCATCTATTGCACGATCCCATATGATATAGCCAATGCAGCGCTAACGGATAACAAGATTAAAACAAAAGAAGCCTTAATCGGTATTTATTTTTTAGTATTGGCGTTTTATTCCTTAAACGCTGCAATTTAGCTGCTTTTAAACGCAACTAGTCTAAACTATAATATTTAAGAAATTTATCAAGCAGAAAAAGGACGATAAAGCCCCGAGGTAGCTAGTTATTCCACTCTCTATTTTAAAATCCGGCGTTGGGTAATATCTTAAGCGACTTATAAACGCATTCCAGCTTGTATGAGCAAAACCCAAAGTTTTAAAAAGACATGTAGCGCACATATTCAAAAAAAAATTAAACAATAGTACGCCAAATACAAGTTTTCACGTTATTCTAACCTATACAGATTAGAACGTTAAACAAATAGCTTCGACCCTATTATAAGAGTAAAGGTGAAAGTTGTTAAGTAAATTTTTTGAATGATTTTTAAAAAAGAGCGGGAGAAGGGGTTCGAACCCTCGACCTCAACCTTGGCAAGGTTGCGTTCTACCAATTGAACTACTTCCGCAGTCTTTTACTTCTTAAGTATAGGCATATATAACGATTTGTAAACCCCATGCATACTTAAATATTAAGAGCCGTCTATTATTTGTGTACTTAAAACTCATTTTCAATTATTATTAGTCTTTCAATATTTCACAAAGTCTGATGAGGATATTTGTACACAAAGATGACCTGCATGATAGTTCAATACCAGATAACGTAAGGTCTATAGCTGTTGATACGGAGGCAATGGGACTACTTCACGTTAGAGACAGATTGTGTCTTGTACAGCTCTCTTTTAACGACGGCAACGCTCACTTGGTTCAATTGAAAAGTAATTACACAGCTCAAAATTTAAGAAAAATATTAGGGAATAAGAGTATAACTAAAATATTTCACTTTGCACGATTTGATGTTAGCATAATACGCTATTACTTGAAAACTTGGGCACTTCCGTGCTATTGCACAAAAATAGCTTCACGTTTGGTTCGTACTTATACAGATAATCATAGCCTAAAGGAATTATGCCTAGAATTGCTTGATACTAAATTAAATAAGCAGCAGCAATCCTCCGATTGGGGATGTGAGAATTTAACGGATAAACAAAAAAGTTATGCTGCATCTGATGTTTTATATCTCCATAAAATAAAGGAAAAGCTAGATTCTATGCTGGAACGTGAAAACAGAAAAGAATTAGCTCAAAAGTGCTTTGAGTTTCTTCCTGTTCGTGTTGAATTAGATTTAAAGGGATGGGAAAATGTTGACATCTTTAGTCATCAGATGTAATGGAAGCTATGCAAAACGCTTAGGCAATTTTTCAAGCTACTCAGTAAGAATTTAGTTGATTAGTTGTTGGTAAGCGCGCTATACTACACAAGTTTAGCTAGGTGTTTTATGAGTGACGATATTATATCAGTAAATGATCAAAATTTTAAGTCTGAGGTCACTGATCACAAGGGGTTTGTATTAGTGGACTTTTGGGCAGAGTGGTGTGGACCATGTAAAAGTCTGATGCCGCACATTGAACAATTAGCTAAAGATAAGAATGGCAAAGTTAAGATCTGCAAGTTCAATATAGATAAAGGAACTGAAGTACCGAGTAGACATGGAATTCAGTCCATACCTACTTTAATCATATTTCAAAACGGTAAGGAAGTTGCACGCAAAATTGGTGCAATAAGTAACTTGTTAAGCTGGATTGATAGCGAAATAAGCTAATAGACAAATTTATTTTTGTGTGTATTATAAATATTAATGAATGGGATTGTAGCTCAGTTGGTTAGAGCAGTTCGCTCATAACGAATTGGTCGTAGGTTCGAGCCCTGCCAATCCCACTCGGTTTTAGTGTATGCACGATGTTTCTTTACATGTCTTATTGTAAATCTAGGCCAATTTTTTCAGTGGTTGTCACTACCTAGATCAAATTCAAAACAAAGACTTTACAGCGTGTGAACAATAGGAATAACTTATGTGACTATATTTTGTAGAGCTACAATGAATGATTATCTCTCACTGCTAAATTCGGAACAACGATTTGCTGTAACTAACGTAGATGGACCAGTTTTGATATTGGCCGGTGCTGGAACAGGAAAAACAAGAACAATTACTTCAAGAATAGCGCACATAATTCGAAATGGCTACGCTCATCCTAATGAGATATTAGCAGTCACATTCACAAACAAAGCAGCAAATGAAATAGTGTCAAGGGTACTTGAATTCACGGGCACAAATATACCATGGCTTGGGACTTTTCATACAATTGCAGCAAAAATTTTACGCCATCATGCTGAAATTGTAGGCTTAAACTCTAATTTTATAATCATTGGTGTAGATGACCAATTGCAGGTAATAAAAAACATCATTAATGAAATAAGTTCCAATAGTCTATCAGAGAAAAATAGCACCATTAT
This sequence comes from Wolbachia sp., assembly GCA_051710285.1. Classification (GTDB taxonomy): domain Bacteria; phylum Pseudomonadota; class Alphaproteobacteria; order Rickettsiales; family Anaplasmataceae; genus Wolbachia. The sequence goes on along the minus strand of JBPETD010000001.1, from coordinate 1,084,183 downwards.
GAATATAATCCAAAAATGGAAAGAAAAGTGTTTACTGCCATCTGAAGTTGAAGAAACTCAATTATTTAGGTCAGTATATGCAACAGCATTAAAAGTCTATCGACAATATCAAGAAAGGTTAAGATTCCTTAACTCTGTTGATTTTGGTGATTTACTGCTATACAATATACAACTTTTCAACCAAAATACTGAAACTCTGTACTACTACCAAAACAAATTTAAATATATCATGGTAGATGAGTATCAAGATACAAATACAATACAATACCTTTGGTTAAAATACCTTGCAAATGAGCACTCAAATATTTGCTGTGTAGGAGACGATGACCAATCGATATATAGTTGGCGTGGCGCAGAAGTTGAAAACATTTTAAAATTTTCCGACGACTTTAAAGATGCAAAAATCGTCAAACTGGAGTGCAATTACAGATCAACATCCCATATACTTGCAGCTGCATCACATGTTATTAATCACAATAAAACCCGCTTAGAAAAAAAATTGTGGACAACAAATATTAAAGGAGAGAAAGTAAATCTAATAAAACTATTGGATGGAAAAACCGAAGCTAGGTTCATAAGCGAACAGATGTTAAAGCTCAATAAATATAAATTCAGTGACATTGCAGTGTTGGTGAGAGCTACTTTCCAAACTAGAGTTCTAGAAGAGTACTTTATAAAATACTCAATTCCTTATAAGATTGTAAGTGGCATAAAATGCTACGAACGTCAAGAAGTTAGAGACATAATCGCATATTTAAGACTCGTTATAAACAATAATGATGACCTAGCTTTTGAGAGGATAGTAAATCGGCCAAAAAGAAGCATAGGGATAACCACCATGAAAAAGATATATGCGGTTGCTCAAGACAACAGAATTTCTTTTTTTGAAGCGGCAAGAACATTAGTTAATAGTAATCAAATAACTGAGAAAATCAAACTTTCACTAAATGGTTTTTTTAATAATATTAAAGCTTGGGAAGAAATAGTAAGCGTAAAGCCGCTAAACGAGCTTGTTAAAACTATAGCAAATCAATCAGGATATATTGAAATGCTTAAAAATGAAGAAGTAGCAGGTTTAGCACGCGTAGAGAATGTTAGAGAATTCATTTCATCTTTGAAAAATTTCGATAATGCTACAACTTTCCTAGAGCACATAAGTCTAGTGATGGAAGTGGATAATATGAATAATGACAACACCGTATATGTTATGACTCTTCATGCAGCTAAGGGACTTGAATTTCCATGTGTGTTTCTGCCTGGCTGGGAAGAAGGATTATTTCCACATCAAAGATCTTTCGAGGATAATAGTGGCAAAGCTTTAGAAGAAGAAAGAAGACTTGCATATGTTGGAATAACCAGAGCAAAAGAAAAGTTGATTATTTCATGCGCAGACAGAAGAGAAGTGAATAACCAGTGGCAGTCAATGTATGCTTCGCGATTCATTAAAGAACTACCAATGGAAAATGTTAAGGTAATTAGAAATGATGCTGTCTACTGTTGAAATAGACGTACAACGACCATCTTCAATGGAAACAAAAGAAAACTACTTAACAAATTCCTTCCAGTTGCTTACAACGGTATTAAAACTGTTTATTTAACTTTCCAATCTGTACAGGTCAAAACAACAAGAAAACTTATATTTGGTGTACTATTTTTCGCACTATGCGCACCGCATGTCTTTATAAAACTTTTAGTTTTATCTATACAAAACTAATATAGTTTAGCATATGAATTATTTAAAATATTATCATAATGATTGTTTACTAACTGATTGATATCTTAATAAAATATTTACTAAATTTAATTTATTATGCTAATATTTAATAAAATTAATTAAGGAATAATAAAATGTTTAGCAAACTTTTACTAAAATAAATCAGAAATGGAACGAATTTCTCTATAGCTCCTTTTGTACAGATTTGAGAGATCTTTTCTTTAATGATGATTGTCATATAACAATAGAGCCAAAGCAGGATAAGCAGCATCAAAATATAGATATTACAACTTCCTGCCAGAAATGATTACAACTTCTGAAAAAAGAAGATTTGAAATTGTTGGCTTAAATAGACTATTCATTAAAGAAGTTTACTATGAGTGAAATTTGTTCTTTCGCGAAAGAGAGAATGATTGAACTCTGTGAAAAAGTGTTACACAAATTTAGTAGAGTAGAAACAGAAAAAAATTGAAAGGTTCATTAATAATTACCAAAATAGTGAGTGTAATATCTTTAACGAAAATGATTGTAAATTATTAGAACAAGAAGATAATATTTGTATCAGTGACTGGGAAATAGTTAAAAAAGCACCAAGCACAGAAATACGTCTTTAGATATTGTAGCGAAAGATAAAGATTTATCAGGGTGTTTCATGAGTTAGAACACACAACTTTATCTACTGTTGCTTAGAAAGCAGATCTAAAAAGCCTTTACTGAAGCAAATAAAACAGCGGTGCAAAGTGGCATATCTGCTCTTTGTGTAATCGGAATTAACACTATATATTACTAAATTTTATTGGAAGAGATGTAGATCCATTTTGGTCGTTATAATCACTGTCATTTAGTCCAACCAATGGATCACAAGATTGTCCTGCATTTTCTTCAGTTTTTTATGTGAGACCAAAGCGCCATGATATTAAACCACAAAAAAATAGTACCATTAATAAAATAGGCTTTATAAGCATACTAAAAAAATTGTCAAAAAAAGCGCTTGTTTGTTCTTCTGTTATAAATATGATAGATTTTTGTAATAGAGCTTTTATTTCTTCGTTAGTGGTTAAATCTAGAGGAGTATCACCATTCCAATTTATATTACATTAATACTTACTACATTATCTAACAGAGCTTTTACTATATCTAAATTGCTACCATAGACAGCCAAATGTAAAGGAGTGTTTCCAGAATAATCATCCTCATTAATATTGATCCCTCTGCTCTTAACAGAGCTTCTACTACATCCATACTGTTCCTTTTAATAGCAAAATGTAAAGGAATTAATCCATTATTATCATTCGCATGAACATTAATTCCTTCTGCATTTAATAAATCTTCTACTTTATCTGTATGGCCATTATAAGTAGCCAAATGTAGAAGTACTGTAGTTTTAATCTGATGTATTAACATCCGCTCCTTCATTTATCAGATATTTTACTTTCTCAATATTACCGTTTCTAGTAGCATCAAGTAACTTAGTATCTAAAATGCTCACCTCATATCTCTTATAAAATTATATTTTATAGTAAGATTATTAATAATCTGTAAGCTTTTATATACAGTCACAAAAATATAAGCTTCACACACTGTAATGACACCATTTATTGTAAAAATAAATTTTGTTCATGAGCTGCTTTAATGCTTAAGAAACTTACCAAATGAAGAAAAGCAAAAGAAGCCTCGGTTAGTGGCTAATTATTTATATGTATCTCAAATATTAGCGTTTTATCCCAAGCGCTATGATTCAGCTACTTTTAAATGTAAATAACCAAAACTGTAAATGTTAAGAAATTTATTAAACAAGAAAAGTGCAAAACTCTAGGGCAGATAGTATTCAAATACTCACTTCTCTATTCGACCTTTTATACTATCTTAAATGACTTATAAGAGCGTTTCAGCTTGTATAGGAAGCCAAAAAATTTTAAAAAGACGTAATGTGCGCATAGTGCAAAATTTAAACATAAGACGCCAAATACCACAAGTTTTCTATAATTAAATTGTACAGATTCCGAAGATAAACAAACGGCTCCAGTGTTATTGAAAGGATAACGTCAAAAGTTGTCAAGTAGTTTTGTTTCTGTTGTGTAGTTTCTCTACTGTTGTCTATCCGCTTTCTGTGTAGTGAGAATTGAACTGCCAAAGTTATATTGACACTAATTATGTGCTAGTAAATAATTAGCTAATTTAGAGATCATTTAGTATGCTGCGTATTATTGCAGGGAGATATCGCGGAAGGAAGATAGCCACAAGTAAGCATTTAGCTTCACGACCTACTATGGGCGTTGTCCGGGAAGCAATATTTAACATACTTTTTTCAAAAAAACCTATTCATAACTCAAACGTACTTGATTTATTCTGTGGAAGTGGCTCTTTTTCATTTGAAGCACTTTCTCGCGGTGCTAAGCATGCATTCATGGTAGATTCAGACTATTACAATTTGCAATTACCTAAGAAAACGGCAGGAAATCTTGGAACTACAGACGATATTACGCTAATTTGCTACAGCGCTGACAAATTACCAAAACCCATTTCACAATGCGACACAGTTTTTATAGATCCACCTTATAATAGTAATCTGGTCCACTCAACTTTAAATGGATTAGCTCACTCAGGCTGGCTAAGTGATGATGCATTGATTATTCTAGAGATTAAGAAAAATGAAGATTTTCAGTGCAATAAAAATTTTAGTATAGTCTTGGAGCGCACTTATGGCATAGCAAGAATAATTTTCCTTTCTCTATTAACTTAAACTTGCATACATTCTTCATTTATGAATTTTAATTCTATTTGTGTCAAACTTTTGGAAACAAAACACTCTTATGGTAGTTTTCTAGATCAAATTCTCTGTTAAGTTTAACTAAATACTCATATGCCTCTTAACAAATTCATTTTCTTTTTCTTTGTAACTGGTATATTTTGCTGTACCTTCATTATCCTTGCAACAAACTAAATGTTCTTTATAATTGATGTGAATATTTTATTCTCACAAGGAACATTAGGATTATATTCCAGCACTATATTTTTCTTAACCTTTCTTAGAATAGATCGTCAAATTTGTTAACAAATTATGCTGCTTGTAGAATCACAGTATCACCTTTCCTGCCAGCAATTAAAACAAGGGATTTTGTATTCTCTACAACCTTTTATGAATAAAATCTAATCCGCAACGTACAAACTAAAAATTCAAAAACTTTGCTGGAAGCCACATCGTGAAAAAAGCCACCTATTCCATGGGAAAAGTTATTAGTTGCATCTTTGAATGTATTCAAAGAATTACTTTGAATTAGTGTCAAGTGGATACCATGTCTTCAAATCTTTTTATAACTTCTGCTGCAACTACTACTTCATGAGAGTTATATCTAAAACTATGTTGTCTGGACGCATGCCATCTATAAGCAACTTGGTTCGCCATTGCCATTCCAGCTTGTAGCAATTTTTCCACATTTGTTAGTATGTTATACAGTATTGCAATCTTCTTTCCTCCAAAAGAAACTCTATAATATCTCTTCTATATCCTTTTCTAACTCTTGATCATAAGTCTCACCTATAAACTCCTTCTTATAACGCCTTATCCATTCAGGGCTGACTTCATTTTCCAAGAAGCTTTTTAATTCTATGTACAACAAACTTTGCCTTAATGGAGACAAACACCAACGATAAAACACATGGTAGCCAAAATTAATAATACTGTTGATGCAAAAGCTAATTACGTAAAAACTTTTTTTGATTTTTGATTTTGGCATGTCAGGTATAACGACACTATAGAAGCAGTGGACAATATAGCGAAACATAATCATACTGATACTATCCTTCTCTTCTAGTAAATTTTTCTTCATCGTCCAATGCTTTTTGAAAGAGTTTTGGGTGACAATCCTAAAAAATAAGAATAGTCGAAGTAATGTCTAACCACATTAAATTCATCTTCTTGCTCTTTGGATTCGCCTTTACCAAGTGTATTAACATTAATACACCCAAGTATCCCAAAAAAAATTTACTATGTGCTTTGTATCTCTTCTGCTTTGATGTTAAAGTCATAATAACAAATAACTTTAATTTTTTCATTAATAAACATTCTGCTATCTTAACATAAAAACTAAAGAAAGCCAAAATGGCTTTAAAACATAGCTTAAAAAATTATAGAAAACTTCCTATAATTCCTTTTAAGCGAGTTTTGAACTTTTGAAAAGCCATTACGTTGTCGATACGTCTGTCAAGAAATGATAGAGTATCTGCAAAACCTTCTGAGTAGTCATTGATGAAGAAAAGCATTGTGCTTAAATATACCAAAGATAATATTGCCCGTTTTGTGTAGTAATTAAAATCTGTTGATTGATCGTATATGCCATACCAAATTGCACTAACAGCTCTGTACAAGAGTTTACTAGAAAAATATGTATTCTTTGGCAATGCAGAAAATAGTAAAACATTTTTTAAAAATTCTCTATAATTTGGTAGTTTAGCGTAGTTTGCGAGGCGTATTTGAACAGCTAATTTTATTCGCTCACGAACTATCATATCTTCTAAATTGGAATTTATTAGCTCAGCTTCCATTAAACTATTTAAGTCCTCAGCTATATGCTCCAAAGCACTGTATATTCCATTTTGAAATTTGCAAAAGCTATTGGCTAGATTAAGGTTCGTACACACTTTCAACAAGGTTTCATCGCTTATCACCTCAAATGGAATGACCCTAATCAGTTCGTCTACTACTGACTTTATTTCATCTTGATCCATATAACATTATACTAAACAGTACATGTAATTGTACCTGAGATTTTCAAACATTCTGCAAAATGCATTACCTCGTTCTTCAAAATTTTTCCACTGATCAAAAGAAGAGCATGTAGGAGAAAGCAATATCGTCATTTCTTCTTTGCTATTTATGGCCTCTTCAAAAGCCAGTTTAAATGCATTTTCTAGATTATAACACTTCATATAATCTACTTTATTTTTCATAACATTTGCAAAAGCTTCTGTTGATTCTCCAATTAAAAAAGCTTTTCTAATTCTTGTAAAGTACTTACTTAGTGACTCTATGCCGCCTTCTTTACTTATTCCGCCAACAATCCAATATATGTTTTTATAAGATAAAATCGCTTGTTCGCTCGACTTGGCATTAGTTGCTTTGCTATCGTTCACAAAAAACACATTTTCTATTTTGCCAAGTAATTCATTTCTATGTTTCAAACCTGGAAAGGATTTGATTCCATCGATAATAGTGTTGTTATCTATTTTAAGCAGCTTACATACGGTATATGCGGCTGCTATATTTTCTGCGTTGGATGTTAAGTTTACTTTTACGTCATTTATTGATAAGTTATAATTCTCTAATTTTATCAAGTTTTTTTGGATCGCAGCACCCTTTTTGTTATCTAAGTAGCTTACACTGAGATTCAGGTAATTTTGTTCCGTACCAGTAATCCGTTCACTGTAGTCAAGCAAATTATTACCTATTAATGATATTAGACCTCTTGTAGCACCATCTATCATTTGAGTAACTGATAGTGATTTTTCTTTTCTGAATTCCAGCGTCACGCGCTGGAATGACATCTGTAAGTATGTCTCTGAAATTGGAATCTTATTTCCAGTGAATTCGTTGAATCTATAAGCGGTAATTTTATTACCATACCCTATCACGGCAGTATCACTATCGTTTATCAGTTTCAATTTAGTTGCTATATAATTCTCCATACTTCCATGTCTATCTATGTGGTCTGGTGTAATGTTAAGTAACACTGCAATGTCCACGTTAATTTCATTTATCAACTCCAATTGAAAAGAAGAGAACTCAATTACATAAATTTCTGCATCTCTTTCTAGCTCTAAAACAGGAACACCTAAATTTCCACCAATAGCTACCTTCTTCCCTGCAGATTTTAATACATGCCCTATTAGTGACACAGTTGTTGATTTGCCATTTGTTCCTGTAACACCTATTACCTTCTGATTTGCAGTTTTGGTTTCAAGAAACAGTTCAATATCCGATTTTATTTTGCAGTCAACGCTTCTTGCAAGTTTTACTATCCAATGCGGTGTTGGATATGAAATTGGCACTCCAGGGCTTAAAATCAACGCTTTTATTTCATGCCAATTATATTCTCTTGGATGAATAAAATTACACCCCAAATACATTATTTTTGCATCTGCTATTTGTTCTTTATTATCATCCCACGAATATATTCGCGCACCGCTCTTCATTAGAGCGTTAATAACAGACAAACCAGTTTTACCAAGGCCAAAAACCACAACATTTTGATTTTTGTATTTGTTCAGTTGCATTACATGTTTTCAGAAGATGTTATATGATAGGCTTAACGTAAAGAATTTGCAAATGTTAATTATTACTTGTAAAATATAGAAAAGTTAGCAAGAATTTTAATAGGAAAGTAATATGCCATCCGTCACTTTTATTTTACCTGATGGAAGTAAGAAAAGTTATGAAGCTACAGAGGGAGAGACTCTGCTTAACCTAGCTCACAGAAACGACCAAGATTTGCTTGAAGGCGCATGTGAAGGTTCTCTTGCCTGCTCTACGTGCCATGTAATCATTGATCCAAAATTTTACGATGCTGTAGAAATGTATAACCCTATATCTGATGAGGAAAATGATATGCTAGATCTAGCTTTTAGCTTGACAGAGACATCAAGGCTTGGGTGCCAAATAAAAATTACAAAAGATATTGATGGCTTGTGTATAACCATACCAAGGGGAACAAGAAACATATCGCTTGATAAACAAGGGAATGATTAGCTGTGCGCAAGGTTTTTATCTATATTATCATCTCTTTACTTTTGTTTATCCCAGCAGCTTATAGTGGGTTTTGGTATTTTTCTGCATGTAAAATAAAAAATCTCTTAGCAGAAACAATACTGTACATTAACGACGAAAAATTTGATATTTCATATGATTTTAGCGGATTACCTTCTAGACTAATCTTCCACGTGACAAATCCGAAGTTCTCCAGTAATCAATTAATTATCTCATCAGAAACTTTAGTGATAAAAAATAAATTATTCGATAAATCAGTATATATCTACACACCAAGCAATGAAATCAATATCGCCGTTCATGGCAATGAAAAAAAGAATATAAAATGTCACACAAACAATAATAATCACTTTATTGTAAAACTAAACGATTTACCATCTTCGCTAAGGTTTGACAGAAATAGCACCATGATAGACTATATAGACACACTTCGTTACGAAGATCATGGACTGAGATGTGATGTTGCAGCTGGTTCAGAAAATCAGCAGAGTGTTATGACTGAAGTGAACAATAAAAGTAACTACATTCAAATTCACTTCAACAAAGAACTGAATGGAAATGTTAAGCTAGAATTTGATTTTTATACTTACAGGTATAAAAATACTGCAAGTCCCGAAAATTACCTTAATATCGATACTAGATTTAATTATGAATTTGTAAACCACATTTCAGCTTCCAGAATTAATTTCAACATAGAAAAATTTTTAGTTCAGAATAATAGTCTTACTCTTACTGCAGACGGTGGTATAAACAATTACAATCTGGTTACATCTTCATTTAAAGATAAAATCAACGTGGCTGTGTCAAATTACAAGGAATTGATCCCACTTTTAATTGATGAGAAAAATTACTTAAAAGCTTCAGATGCATTTGAAAAGTTAATATCTTCCTTATCAGAAAAAACAACTGACGACAGTATTCAATTTTCAATAAAATACGAGGATGTTATAGAGTCAAGTTTTATTGGAAAATTATCTACCACTGATTTTATGAACCAATTAAGTACAGTCATTGAGCTAACCAAGAATGAAAGTGGTAGTTAACTTACTTTTTACATTGACATTCCACTTAAGTATAAACGCCTTTACTTTGGATGATAAACTAATAGACAAAAATATGGAAAAGCGAGCAACTAATTTATTTGAAATAATAAAGTGTCCAATATGTTCTAGTGAATCATTATCTGAATCCGAATCTAAGATTGCACACGATATGCGCAAGACAATTCGTAAAAAGATCAGTGATGGACATACTAACGAGCAAATAATCTCAGAGCTAAAAAATTCTTATGGAGATTCAATTATAATTGTTCCGCCTGTAAAATCTAGCACTTATGTTTTATGGATTGTTCCACTCACAATTCTGCTAATAGGGTGTTTTCTGATACGGAAATACACCAAGTAACCCCAATCTTTTTTTCTCATGTTATGCATCCCACTACTACTACCGTCCCAATACCTCATTTTCCTGTCATCATAATTCTTATGATGTCATTCCAGCGCATCCTCTTGTTGTCATACAAGTAGCCTTTTATCATTCCAGTGCTTAACATATAACTATGTGACATTATAATTAGTAGGTAATTTACGTAACAGATGGCGTCGTCCCAGTGCTCCGGCACTGTGATCTATCCTTTCCATAATCATTAAAACATCGTATTTGGACATAAAACAGCTACTTTATACTCACCTATTTGGTAAAATTTCTGAATACTGGCATCAGGACACTGGCATAACATCTTTCTTGATAGAGATTAATCTTAAATCATAATGTTCATATAGCTGCAACTCTGGAGGTATTTTCTCTAACACACTGTAGATATTATACAGTGTTGTCAACTTAGTCATTGTAATATGCTTCTGGGAATATTAAATTTCATACTCAAAGTCACATTGAGCCATATCGCCTGGGGTCGGCAGAAAAATCTTTCCAGGCTCTATAACGGTAATAATCTAGAGGAATCTAGCGAGTTTATCATCATGTGGTACTATTTTCAATGATTGGCAAATCACTGTTTTCCTTTAGCCCTTACACCAATTGCTGATCACTTATTATTGCTTCAATTAAAAACTGCGTGTGGCATCCATCTTGCAGCCAGCGATAAAACTTGCTCTCTAAATTTTGGGTATTCGAGTTTGCACGATATACATCTAATAAATATGATCTATTACTTATCTTTGCCCAGGTAGCGCAGACGCTGAAGCTGCTAGAGTTACTAATTGAAACTGCAGTATCGCAACTTTAAGTCATATGTGAGGAGAGATCCATTAGGAAAATTTCTATAGTGCTGCTTTTAGTCACTTTAGCTTAATTATACCACTTGAAATCAGCAGAGGGTTTTGTTGATATTGTGCAGCAAAAGCATAACTTACAAATTCAACCTTTATCATTTCAACTTCTTTTTCCTGCATCAATGGAATATAACAGTTGACCTTCCTTTTTTAAGGATAAGATCATTGCAGATACAGCACATAATGCTGTAATTCAGCTTTCATTGCTGGTGTGGCCATTTTTAATTACTTGGATAATAGAAAAAAGGTCCTGACTTTTTGATTGAATAGATGATACCCTTATTTTCAGATACCATAAGTAAGCAAATATGGCTCCATATATTTTTAGCTTAGGGAGAAGGTGTCCTGTTAACTCCTCATGATGTGCCTGTGCATCACAAGAACAATAGCTCCTTTTTCTATTGTTGAGCCTGATTACTAAAGTCTGGTCAGACTAGTTTTAGCACGCTTTCTAAGCGTTTCACTCAAAGCTTGGATTTGAACATAGTGTGGGACCACATTCCCATGATAATGGAATCATCGCCTCACCGATTAATGCTCCACCAACAGATGTTGCAACTTTGCGTCCTCCTACACTGTTTGAAATTTGCATTTGATGCTTTGGTCTTTGGATAGTTTTACCTCCGGAAACAGCCCCTTACACCCACTATACTGCATTATACACCTTGTATCAAGCGAGTGCTTTTCGCCTAAGCCGCTGGAGAACAGCCTGCAACTATGCTGTTGGCTGATTGTCAAGCATCTATGCCGGCCATGCAATACTGACGCACATGGATTCCATTGAGTGCGTAGGCATGTTGAACATTATGCGCTTCACTTCACTGGCACTTGCTGCTTCCAAGCTTGTCTGATACGATTTTCATACATTGATAGTCGTTATACTCACACCACGGAATCACCATTTAAACCACAACTCAATGAATTCTAGAAAGTTTATATTTTATATTAGCCTCTTGTTATCCATGTAGCGAACACTAGTTTCTTTATGATAGTGTAATAAAAGTGGCTCTTCTGTCATCCCAGTGCATGACACCAGGACTCGTAATACTACTTTAGTAAAAATATTTAAGAAATTTACTAAGTAAAAAAAAAGACGAAGAAATCAGAGTGGCGAGTTTTGACTCTATAATACTTTAAATTGGTATTATAATAATTTACTGACGCTTAGTTCAAGCAAGATTTGGCTGAACATAAAAAAATGAAAAAGACATGCAGCCGCTATAATTTGATACAAATCACCGAAAAACATCCTGAATTTTTACTGAATTTTGTCATTTAGTCTGCAGATCAAAAACAAGTTTCGACTCAGAAATACCCTTGCTGGTACAATAGCGAAATTGTTGGAATTTGTCAAGTAGTTCTTTTACTTCCATTGAATACCAACGCTCTGTCAAAGTTTGTTATGAAGTCTAGCGCATCTTACTTATAATTACAGGCTTAAGCCAATTACCATGCTATTCTATTTGCCTTCAAATAACGTAAGTTGGTGTTAATTTGACGAACTTACTCAAAAGAACCCTCTGAGTTTTCTAGCACGGCTTGGATGTTTTAATTTACGTAGTGCTTTTGCTTCTATTTGCCTAATTCTCTCACGTGTTACGTTAAAGATTCTTCCTACTTCTTCTAAGGTATGTTCTTTTCCATCTTTACCAAGACCAAAGCGCATTCTGAGAATCCTTTCTTCCTTTGGCGTTAAAGTTGCAAGAACATTAGTTGTAATGCCACGCAAGTCAGCAAGTATTGCAGCATCTTCTGGCTTTGAAACCCGTTTGTCTTCTATACAATCACCAAAAGTACTACTATCATCTTTTCCCGTTGGAGCTTCAAGACTTACAGGGTCTCTTGCTATTTTCATAACTTTGCGTATCCTTTCCAAGGGCATTCCAAGTTCCGTACTCAATTCCTCTAATGTAGGCTCTCTTTCCATCTCATGAGTTAACTTTCTTAGTGTTCTGTTGATTTTACTGATAATTTCTACCATATGAACCGGTATTCTAACTACTTTAGACTGCTCAGGTATTGCTCTAGTAATTGACTGCCTTACCCACCAAGTTCCGTAAGTTGAAAACTTATATCCACGTTTGTAATCAAACTTATCTACAGCCTTCATAAGACCAATATTGCCTTCTTGTATCAAATCAAGCAAAGCAAGACCTCTGTTTGAATATTTTTTAGCGATGGAGACTACTAATCTTAAATTAGCTTTAATCATTTCCTGTTTTGCTTCGGAGACTTCTAGCTCATATTTTTGTATTCTTTTGATTAACTCCTTAAATTCCTGCACGTTATCTTCCTGTATATATTGCTTAATATTATTCACAGAGCGGGCTATACACTCAGAGTTACTTTCTATAAACCTTGTACATTTGATTTTTAATTCATCTGTAAGAAATGATTCGTTTTCACTGGTCTTTAAAAAACTTGCCCTTTTCAACTCGCGCTTTAAAAGTACTTCATTATAAACTTTATAGAAATTCTCCCTGTCAATATCATATTTTCTAGCCTCAGAAATAAGATTAGCTTCCTCAAGCATTATAGACTTGTTTATATTATAGAGTTTTTGTGTAATTTGAGTGACAGCAGCGTCACTTAATTTAATTTGTAACGCTATGAACCATATTTGATTATATAAATCTTCATATCCTGATTCGCTAGTGGAATTTTTCTTTAGTGTAAATACTTCATTTGCTAAAGTAATTATCTCATCTAGTGCAACTATGACCTTTGGCAATAAGTCACTTTCCATTTCAAGAATAGAAACATTTAAATTTGCTGAGCTTATATCTTCGTTACCACTTTCATGCTCATCATCACCCTTTTTATTACCTGTTTCATTATCTTCACAGCGTTCATCATCTTTGGTATCTTCAGAATCCTCAAAGTCTTCGGTACTTTCTTGGCCATCCTCTTTGGATATTGTGTTAAAATCAGAATTATAAATTGCATCTAGGTCTATAATTTCTCTCAGCAAGAGAGCTCCACTACTCAAATCATTACGCCATGCTTTTATCATTTTTAGTGTTACTGATGTTTCAATTGTTGCACGCAACATGTTATGCTTTTCAGATTCAATTTTTTTTGCTATCTCGATTTCATCTGACCTTGATAGAAGCTTCACGGAGCTCATGTATTGTAGATAAACTCTTACCGGATCGTCGTTTTGTACTAAAGTTGTGACTGAGCTTGACAACGTGTCATCGTCATCGAGTTTGCTATCATCGTTGTTGGGGGAAGTATTTTCTCCATCTTCGCTGCTCTCAAGTACATTAATTCCAGAATCTTGTAATATAGATATAGTATCATCTATGAAGTCAGATGAGAAATTTTCATCTGACAGTTTATCATTTATATCATCGAGAGTAATAAAACCACCCTTTCTTATACTTTTGGTTACTAAATCCCTGATGATTTTTTTCTTACCTTCTGCATTATTAATAGTTGATATCATTACCTTTATATTTAAAATGTAACCTCTTATTAGTAAATAAGCTTACAACGAGTAAGCCAACAGTCTAATTTTTAGCCTGTAGCTATTGTTACTTCATATAGTTTAAGATACTGTTACCTCACATATGTTGATCTTGATTAATTATTCCATATTTTTCTTCTATTTTTACCGCTATAGACAATCCAACTGAAAATGTTGCAATTCCAACTACTATGGCAGTGAGCATTAAAACATGCGGTATAGGGTTGCTATATAAATAGAAATTTGAAACTAATATAGGAGACAAGGAGCTTTTTATATATCCCAAAGATATGTAAAACAGCAGAACAGATGCTTGGAAAACACTTAGCCCTATCATTTTTTTGATTAGATTTTTATCATTTATGACAGTATACAAACCCAGCATCATTAATATAATAATAATTGTATAATTATATAAAGTCATTATTTTTTTATACGAGCAAAGCTTACATATATGATCAACATGGAGGAGAAGACAGTAAGTGCTACGCCAAGTTCCACCAAGAAAATACCAAATTTTTGACCGGCAGCATTGTTGGTTAATAATATATCATAAGATAAAAAACTTTTGCCAAATAAAACTGTTACAATACCCGTTCCTCCATAGATTAAAATACCTAACATATTAGTAAGCTTGATTACGGAATAGGGTATTGCTTTTAAAGTTACGGATACACCAAATAACATTGAATATAGTATTATTCCGGAAGCAATAATTATTCCGGCTTGAAATCCACCGCCTGGAGTGTAATCGCCATGAAATTGTATATATAAGGCAAATAGGATAATAAAAGGTACCATTAAAAATGTTACTGCATTTAGTACCGGATCTTTAATCATTTTCTTCTTTTAATGTTAATGTTATACAAAGTGCAGCAGTAAAGACTACTATAGTTTCTCCAAATGTATCATAACCACGAAAGCTTGCTAAAATAGCCGTCACTATATTAGGAATACCAGCAACTTTTTCAGTATTTTCTATATAATAAGGAGCAACATGCAAGTGAATTGGAGCGTCATAGCTACCAAAATCCGGCAATTGAGTTACAAAGTGTGATAAGAATACAATCAAAAATAAAATAAAAAAAAGTGTTATAGGGTTGTGAGAAAAATTTACTTTATGATCTTTTATCAAAGAAAGTGCAGCAAACATAAAAACTGTACTGAGACCTGCGCCAACTGAAGCTTCAGTAATTGCAACATCAGGTGCGTTCATAATTAAATACATAAGTGCAATAAGCGAACTAAATGCACACATCAAAATGCCACTCACAACTAAGTGTTTTGAAAGAACTATAAAAACCGTAACCGTAAGTAATAGTAAAAGTAACGTTACATTCAATATTTCTAGCATCTTAACCTTCTTTAATAGTTTTTTTCTTACTTTTATAATAAGTGGACGCTAAAATATAGCTGTTAGTTGAGTTAGCTATCCATACTATAAGAATCAATAACACTATTTTAACAGTATTGATCGAAAATTCATTCTGGAGAGCAAAACCAATCAACAATAACATCGCGCCGCTGGAATCTATTATACCTAGTGCATGCAACCTAGTATAAAAATCAGGGAATCTGATTGTCCCCACGGTTGAAATGATTACCAAAGAAATACCTAAGAATATGAAGATAGGTCCTATCATAAATTATCAAAGCAACATTAACCTCATTAGGGCTATAGTTGATACAAAACTAATACTAGCGTACAAAAGTGCTATATCAAGCAAAAAGAAATTGTTCAGAATAACCGACATTGCTGTTATAAGTAAAACTGCTTGTGTCGAAAAATTGTTAAATGCTATCACCTTGCCGTAAATATCGCTCAGCTTGGACACTATACGATATAGCATTACACTAATACAAAGTAGCAGCATATAAACAGTAACGTAGATCATCTATAAATTACAAACTTCAGTAGTACTCTGCTCAATCTGCTCTTCATCATCTATTTCCTCACTGTCTTGATCGTCTATTTCATGTTTTACCTCGTCATCCTGAATACCAACACTTTCTTGATCCACGTCGGAATCTATGTTAAACTTACCATCAGAAAAATTTAGTAGTTTTTTTAGCTTACTCGTATTATTACTGTAAGCATTGCTCATATTTCCTTTCATATACTCTTTGCACCTGCTAACCAGAAGGCTAAATAATTCATGAGTATCTACCTTTCTTTCTGCTATTTCATATAAAGAAATGATAGTATTCTTATGATCTTTAAACCTAGCTGCCTCAATTGGACTACTTGCCCCTGTATTCAAGTCATGCGTCCTCTGACTCGCCAACAGAGCTAACTTAAAACGATTATTTACCAGCTCTGTGCATTTTTCTACAACAGATTCAGCCATAAAATACTACCTTAATAAGGTTATTACTATATCACAAAAAAACAAAATGTCAACTTCTCTATTGAGACTCAGTTTCATGTTTTGTCCTTTCTTCTTCAAATTTTACTGCTTGGTTCTCTGTTATGATAATTGTTATTTCAAAGTCTAATTTTTTGAGAAATCCTAACAATCGCTCTAGAGAAAAACCATCTGTTTTGCCATTTTTAATTTGTGATATCTTTGGCTGGTCAACACCTAGTATTTCTGCTGCCTGGGCTTGAGTCCAACCTTTTTTTTCTATAAATTTACTAATTATGCTAAGTAACTCCTTTTTTATTTCTACAAAGCACAAACCATTATCTAATGATATTATTATTTCCATAATCTTTTTACACTCATTATCAAAAACCTTGTAAGACATTACAACATAAATTTGATATCTCAAAGTATTAATATTATATAGTTTGTACTAAATAATTATAGATATTAATCTATAAAGCTTTAAATTGATCATATATTAAAATTTTACCAAATTTATTTGGGTCTCAATTATTGAGTTACCTAAAAAAATTATTCATAACAAGAGGAATGGCAATCGCAAGGCTAAAATAGTCATTTTATAAATTCATATTACATAGGAAGTTCATATTTCTATATCGTAAAATATATATTTATTCAAATATCTATTTTACAAGAGCGCTATATATTATATTCATAATATAATCCAAATATTTGTTGCTTTTTAGCTAAAACACTATTTAGTTAGTAAATAAAATTATGTTTAATATGGCAGAAATAAGAAAAGATGTTGCTGTAATTATGGGAAGTGAATCAGATTATAGCACTATGACTCATGCTGTTTACATGTTAAAAGAGCTGGAAATTTCGTATGATATATTTATAATATCTGCACATAGAACGCCAGAAAGGCTATTCAATTTTGCTAAATCTGCACAAGAAAAAGGTTTTAAGGTTATTATAGCTGGTGCAGGGGGAGCGGCTCATTTACCTGGCATGGTAGCATCGCTTACTTATTTACCTGTTATCGGCGTTCCTGTACATAGTAGGCAACTAAACGGGATGGATAGTCTATTGTCTATAGTGCAAATGCCAAAAGGTATACCGGTTGCAGCGATGTCCATAGGAGAAAGTGGAGCATACAATGCTGCCATTACCGTTGCATCTATATTGTCAATTTCTAACAGTGAAACTGCAGGTAGATTAAAAAAATGGAGAGAGAAACAGACCAAAGAAGTAAAGGAAAAACCTGGTTTATGGTAAATTTATGGCAATAATTCTTTTAGATACAAAGATTATAAACCGTATAGCAGCAGGAGAAATAATTGAGAGACCAGTAAGCGTAATGAAGGAATTAGTCGAAACGCAATAGATGCTGAAAGTTCAGAAATAGAGATCAAAATAGAGAGTGGTAGCGCAATCTTATCAATTTGATAGATGATGGAAATGTAATAGAAAGAATGATCTAGAACTTGCATTTATGTGCATGCTACTTCAAAACTAAGAAATAGTAAATTAATAGAAATCAAGCATCTTGGCTTTAGAGGAGAAGCTCTACCTTCGATAGCAACAGTAAGTATGATAAAGTTATCATCTAGAGTATAAGGAGCAAGTGAAGCGTGGTCTATAAGGTATAATGGTGGAGAAAAGATGGAGAAATTACGCCATACTCTTTATCACAAGGCAAATATATTGAAGTATGAGATTTGTTTTGCCACTCCAAATAGGCTAAAATTTCTAAAATCGAAAGAGCAGAAACTCAAAGCATCGTTGATATTGCAAATAACCTAGCAATGATTAACTATCGTATACAATTTACCATCACATCAGGTGATAAAAGCTCTTGAAGCCGCAAGCAAATCTCGTTGTTTAGTAGACTATGTGAAATAAAAAAAGAATTTCAAAATAATTCTCTGGAAGTTAATGAAGAAGAAAGTGGTATCAAACTGACAGGATACGTCTACAAACCAACCACCAATCGAGGTAAAGTCTGATATGATTTATACATTTATGAATGGAAGTCCAATAAAAGACAGTCTACTTGCAGAGTTGCATTTGAAGGTGCTATATGATCAAGTAAATGTGAATGTGCATCAAAATAAATCAGAAGTAAGATTTCAAAATAAGAGACTAATATATGGAATAGTTACAAAGAGGGCTAATTAGGGCGTTGTCAACGAAATAGGAAGCTTTACAATGATTAACGCTGGAATAACAGAGGAGAGAGATTAAAAAAGGAAGGTTCACCTTTTGATGCTAAGTAAAGGGGATGATGAGCTTATTGATAGTGGAATAAGCAAGGAGCGGAAAATCGAAAAGAATTTTATGAAAAAGACTAAATCCTTTAGAAAAGCAGCTGATGAATGAATTTGCTTTCCAAGTGAAAGAGTGAAAAGCCTGTCTAAACAGACAAGATCTTATGATTACACTTGTATGCAAAAATTTCCCTATAAGCGGAGACTATAGTTCTAGAAATGGAACAAATTGATTTGGTAGAGAGGAGAGCCTCCACCCGCTCGGGTTTGCACGCTACCAGGTCCACAATACATACATTATTGCTGAGGCTGGAAGCAAATTGGTTATAGTTGATCAACATGCAGCCCATAAAAGGTAGCATACGAGTGTTAAAACAAAAATCAAGTATAAAAAGACAAAAATTACTACTTCCTGAAGCGGTTGAAATTAGAAACCAAGCTAGAATGGAAATGGTTGAAACTTATAAAAATAAGCTTTTCGAATGGGTTTTGACATTGAAATTAAATCGGAAAATAAGGTTGTAGTAAAGGAAATCCCTATAATTTTTGGTACAATAGACGTAAAAGAAATGCTGATAAATATAGTTGATAGATTAACGGAAATAGAAGATATTCTATCAATAGAAAATAGAGTGTGAACAAAATATTGGCCACTATCACTTGTTATGGATCAATTAGAGCTGGCAGAAAATGAAATTGGAGGAAATGAATGAACTGCTGAGGCAAATGGAGAGGAGACCATATTCTGGACAATGTAACCGTGGGAGGCCAACTTATATAGAAATGAAACTAAGTGATATTGAAAAACTACTTGAGCGGAAGTAAGAGGTTACCATAAGTATGTAAGACTTTTATTTCTCGTCATCCAGCATTGTCTTAGAAATAGAACTAAAAACTACTTGACAACCTTCGTCAATCCCCTATCACGGTACTATTGGTGGTTCTCTAGACCTAAAATTTATCTTTGGTCTTGTATTAAGCGATAAAAGCACAGTATAAAACAAGTAGTGTTGTGTTTTATTTTTAATTAGTTAAAAACAAACCGATCCAATTTTTTATAAAAAATTACTTGATAAGTTTTGATGTTACCTTGCCACAGGGTGGCTGGTACTTACAACCTAAAAATCAACTATTTGTCAAGCGTGTACAGCGTTAACGCCAAGTTACTAAAGTAAATATTGATCAGCACTTCTTTTACCTTTTCCTGTTTGATGAATATTAAAGCAATTCATAAACAAACATTTATTTTTACAGCAAGTGGTATTCATTCCAGCGTCACGCGCTGGAATCCAACTTCCTACACAACCTCATCAAGAACGTTTTTAGCACAAGATTAGCTACTTTTCGTGATCACCGAATCAGTTTACTTATAAACAAGCAAATTTTCCTGGATTCCAGCGTCGAACACTGAAATAACAAAAGAGGAGGCACTGGAACGACAAGAGGAGAAGCCCCACTTTCATGATACCGTCATAAAGTGAAATGAGGTTCCAGTAATCCGCTACTTGGATGACAAGAAAAGACTGATTGGATAATAGGAGACTAATATGTAAACATAAATTTTCTAAAAGTCATTGAGTTATGCTTCCAAACGGTAATTCCGGGATGCAGTATAATAATTATCAGTATATAAGAGTTATAACAGACAGGCTAAAAACGGCAAGCGCTGGTTAAATGAGGCGAATAATATTCAACACGGCCTCCACGCTTGATGAAGTCCATGTGTGTGAGCATTGCGTTGCAGCATTAATATTGGGAATCGGCCAACCGCGAGAATAATAGTTGCAAGCTATTCTCAGCGTCTTAATGAAAAACACTCACTCGATACAAGGTGCGTGATGCAAGGTAGCCCACTTTGGTGTCATCCCAGCGTCGGAAGCACTTGGATAACATCCGTATCTCTGTCATTCCAGCACGTGACGCTGGAATCTAGAAATTTTATGAAGTAGGAAAGTATAAAAATTATGTTAAAATGCACCATTTTTATGGAAAACTGAATTCCAGATACAGGATTTAGTATTACCTGAGAGCTTCTCGAATTGCAAAAATATTTTAAAGTCCGAAAGAATAATGTGGAAATTTTGGATGACATAGAAAACATTCCACTATCATGCCAGCAATAAATACAGCATTTACCGCAAAATTCATATTTTGCACAATCGGAGCGAGGAAATATATTTTCTAAGTGAATAATTTCGTTATACTTCGCATGGAAATAAAAGGAGCTAAATCCGCCTACAACTTCTTATCTATCGTTTCTTAAATCGCTCCCTGATAGATAAATTTCCTTTCCCTCTAGTCTCATTCTAATCCATAGTTAGCGTTGCTCGAACTAGTATAGATACCTGCCTGCATTAGATGGGATAGTATAAATGCCGCTCCTCGCTATCTCATTCAATTTGGCTGATCATAATTTATTGCACACACTTTCTTTCTCATCAAAATGTGAATGACAACTATTATTTACTAACATCTTTTCGTTATAAGTTTCAATATCAAAATATTTTTCATATTTATCCATACTATCACAAAGTGAAAGTGCTCTAATCTTGCTCATAATCAAACCTGTACCAGCAGGAATTAATCTTCCTACTATGACATTTTCTTTTAGTCCACTAAAAGAATCTTCCTTTCCACAGAATGCTGCTTCTGTTAGCACTTTTGTTGTCTCTTGGAAGGAGGCAGCAGAAATAAAGGAATTGGTTTCAAGGCTAGCTCTCGTAATTCCCTGCAAGATAGGAAGATAATTAGCAGGCCGCTTGCCAGAATTGTTCATAGCATTATTTTCCCTATCAATTTCCAGCTTATCAATGCTTTCGCCAACCAAGTACATAGTATCACCAGGATCAGTAATTTCTACTTTTTGTAACATTTGTTTTAATATTACTTCTAAGTGTTTGTTGTCTATACGAACACCTTGCAATCTATAGACTTGCTGTATTTCAGAAATCATATAATGTGCTAGAGCTTCTAGTCCAAGTACACGCAAAATATCATGAATATCAGGATCGCCATCCATCAATAGATCACCTTTACGTACAAAATCACCCTCATTGACTATTACGTGTTTGCTCCTTGATACCAGATATTCAACTGGAGAAATCTGCTCGTCTACAGGTTTAATTAATATACTACGTTTTCCTCTCCGATCTTTCTCAGAAAATGCTACATGACCATCTATTTCACTAACAATTGCATGCTCCCTAGGACGTCGTGCTTCAAACAATTCTATAACTCTCGGTAAACCACCAGTAATATCACGAGTTTTGACTGACTCTCTTGGCGTTCTTGTAATGATATCACCTGCATGAACCTCTTGGCCATCTTGTACATTTAGCACTGTACCAATTGGTACAAAGTAACATGCTTCAACGCCACTTGCGAGTGTCATTACCTCGCCATTATCGTCAAGCAACACTATACGAGGACGCAAATTAGCTCCACCAGAGTGCAATTTCCAATCCTTAACTACTTTACTTGATATTCCGGTAGATTCGTCCATAACCTCAGTGATTGATACTCCATCTTTTAGGTCTCGATAATATACTCTACCAGTCTTTTCCGTGATAATAGGTAATGTATAAGGATCCCATTCTGCAACTCTGTCGCCAATTTTCACTGACTGACCTTCATCTATATAAAGCTTGGCACCATAAGGTACACTATGTCTCAATTTTTCACTACCGAGACTATCAATCAATATAACTTCGCAAGAACGACTTATTACAATTTTATCTCCATTTTTGTCTATAATTATATTACTATTGCTCAATTTTATTTTAGCATTAATAGAAGCTATAATATTTGAAGATTCAACTCCCCTAGTCATTACTCCACCTATGTGGAAAGTACGCATTGTTAATTGAGTGCCTGGCTCTCCAACGGATTGAGCAGCTATCACGCCGACTGCTTCACCTATTGAAACAACTCTGCCAGTTGCAAGGTCTCTTCCATAACACAGAGCACATACACCTTGGCTTAGTTCACAGTTTAAAGGTGACCTAATTTTCACAGCGTCAAGACCTGCAACGTTAATTTGCTTTACCTTACTTTCATCAATCAATTCTCCTGCTTTCACCAATAATTCTTTTGTCACTGAATTATATATATCATTTGCAGCTGTTCTGCCAAGCACAACGCTCTCTAAAGATGCAACTATTGCACCTCCTTCAACCGTAGCTCTTACAACTAGACCATTTTTGGTTTTACAGTCATGCTTTGTAACTACGCAGTTTTGAGAGACATCAACCAATCGACGAGTTAAGTACCCAGAGTTTGCAGTTTTAAGCGCAGTATCAGCAAGACCCTTACGCGCACCATGAGTAGAATTGAAGTACTCAAATACGTTTAACCCTTCGCGGAAGTTGGAGATTATAGGTGTTTCTATAATCTCACCAGAAGGCTTAGTCATAAGTCCTCGCATTCCAGCTAGCTGTTTCATCTGTGAAGTAGAGCCCCTTGCACCAGAGTTGACCATCATATATACTGAATTGTACTTACTATTTCTGTCATATATAGATATTGCCTTTAACATGTCATTGGCTATCATATCCGTACACTTAGACCATTCATCTATAACCTTGTTATACCTTTCACTTCTGGTGATTAATCCGTCTTGATACTGAATAGAGAATTTTTTAATTTCATCCCTAGCATGACCAACATGTGTAGCTTTAGTTTCGGGTATAACAAGATCACAACGACTAAAAGAAGTACCAGAAAATGTAGCATGCTCAAAACCGAGTACCATTAATTTATCAGAAAATTCTACTGTAGCACTTTGACCGCAGTTACGATATACTAAATCAACTATATTAGTTACTTCCTTAACTGTTAGGACCTGATTTACAAAGTCAAAGCTCAAATTCTCATGTTTAGGAAAGATCTGCCATAATATTAGGCGACCAGGAGTTGTACGAACAGTTTTATAGTAAATTTTGCCGTCACTACTCGTATATTCCATTCTATATTTTATACTAGAATGAATATGCAAAGTACCATTATTCAGAGAGTGTTCAATTTCACCAAAAGTACTCGAGAATGGCAAATCATCATCTTCCTCATCGATTTGTTCCTGCAAAGTTAAGTAGTGTATACCAAGTATTATATCTTTACTAGGAACTATTATTGGTCTGCCATTAGAAGGGCTTAAAACATTATTAGTTGACATCATCAATACCCTAGCTTCAAGCTGAGCTTCTAATGAAATCGGCACGTGCACTGCCATTTGGTCGCCATCAAAGTCAGCATTAAATGCCGTACAGACAAGCGGATGCAGTTGTATTGCTTTGCCTTCAATAAGGATTGGTTCAAAAGCCTGAATACCAAGCCTATGCAGAGTAGGTGCTCTATTTAACAACACAGGGTGTTCTTTTATTACCTCCTCAAGCATATCCCAAACTTCTGGCTTCTCTGTTCTTATTAGCTTACTAGCAAATTTAATAGTTGGAGCCATGCCATACATCTTGAGCTTTGAATAGACAAAAGGCTTGAATAATTCGAGAGCCATTCTTTTTGGCAATCCGCACTGATTTAACTTTAAAGTTGGACCAACAACTATTACAGAACGTCCAGAGTAGTCCACTCTTTTTCCCAATAGATTCTGACGGAAACGACCTTGTTTTCCTTTTAGCATGTCGCTAATAGATTTTTTATATCCAACAGCACCAGCTTTACTTGTCAGAGTATTACGACGGCTATTGTCAAAAAGAGAATCAACTGCTTCTTGTAACATCCTCTTTTCGTTACGAATCATAATTTCAGGAGGATTTAAGCTTAACAGCTTTCTCAACCTGTTATTTCTGTTAATAATAGTCCTATAATGATGATTAAGATCAGAAACTGCAGGACGGCCACTTTCAAGCGATACTAAAGGGCGCAAATCAGGTGGCAAAATAGGTATAGTTGTAAGTATCATCCACTCAGGTCTGTTTCCTGATTTGATAAAGTTTTCAATAATACGTAATCTCTTTATAATTTTCTTTCTTCTTATTTCAGAAGTAACAGATTCTAACTCCAATCTTAGATTATTTCTAATTTCGTGTAAATCAAGACGAGTCAGCAACTCTCTTATAGCTTCAATGCCTTGCATAGCCACAAAGCTATCAGCTCCATAACTATCTTTAGCTTCACTGTAAGATTTTTCACTAATAATCTCACCTTTTTCAAAAGGAGAAACAAGAGGATCTATTACAATGTAATTATCGCTATATAAAATGTTCTCAATATCTCTTAAAGACATGTCTAATAATGCTCCAATCCTCGAAGGAAGCGATTTCAAAAACCATATATGAGCAACAGGAGATGCAAGCTCTATATGGCCCATTCTTTCTCTTCTCACTTTAGAAGATGCAACCTCTACTCCGCATTTTTCACATATACGACCTCTGTGCCTTCTTTTTTTGTATTTTCCACATAAACATTCGTCATCATTTACAGGGCCGAAAACCTTAGGACAGAACAATCCACCCTTTTCAACCTTAAATGTACGATAGTTTGCAGTTGAGACATCTTTTATCTCACCATAGGACATAGATTTAATACTTTCAGGACTAGCAATGGATATACTAATCTTGTCAAAAGGCTGTGCAATATTAGTATGAGATATGTCTTCAATAACTATCTCATTTTGCTTTAAAGCCACATTTAGACATAAAGAGCGTAATTCTTTTATCATCACATTAAAAGATTCAGGGGTTCCACACTCAAAATTACTGTCACCTTTTATTATTGATTCATAAATCTTAATCCTACCATTAATGTCATCAGACTTCACGGTTAACATTTCCTGCAAAGTATAGGCAGCGCCATAGGCTTGCAACGCCCAACATTCCATTTCACCAAAACGCTGACCACCGAAATGAGATTTTCCTCCAAGAGGTTGCTGAGTAACCAAGCTATAAGGCCCTACTGAACGTGCGTGAATTTTATCATCAACTAGGTGGTGCAACTTAAGCATGTATATATAACCAACCGTAACCTTACGATCGAATTTTTCACCAGTGCAACCATCGTACAATACAGTTTGTCCAGAGTTATCCAAGCCAGCGAGTTCAAATAATTTTGTTATTTTTTCATCCTTTGGACCTTCAAATACAGGCGCAGCAACAGGAACACCATAACGTAATTTATGCGCAAACTTGATTAAGTTACTATCGCCAATCTCATGAATACCATTACAGATGGATTCATCACTACCGCAACTATAAACCTCAATAAGGAAGTTACGTAAGTTGTCGCGTGCACTTTTACAAGAGTTAAAATAATTTTCCACTAATGTATTTAGCTTGTTATTTAATGCATTTTTATTAGAAATATTAAAAATAGAAGCCGCTATTTCTTCATCACTAACTTCTTCAATTTTTCTGTTATCAAGATACGCTGCTGCAAATTTTACATGATTATTATTGTCGAGAGACCTAATTTTCTTACAGAAAGTACTTTTAGTTTTGTTGATTTCATCAAGAATTTCACCTATTTTTTCTCCTAATTTTTTGCAAGCCCAACCTACATGAGTTTCTAATATTTGTCCTACATTCATTCTTGATGGCACGCCTAGAGGATTAAGAATAATATCAACAGAAGTACCATCTTCTAAATAAGGCATATCCTCTACTGGTACAACTCGAGAAATCACCCCCTTATTTCCATGCCTACCGGCCATTTTATCTCCTGGCTGCAGACTATGCTTCACAGCAATGAAAACTTTTACTGACATCGACACACCCTGAGGTAAATCATAGCCTTCATTTAATTTTTCTACTTTTTGTTTAAATTGTGTTATTGCATTTGATACTTTTTCATCAAAGTCTTTTTTTAAACTCTTAACTTGCCCAGAAATAGATTTGTTTTTTAACCCTATACTCCACCATTGCTCACGTTCAGTAGCATTAAGTTTTTCTTGATCTTGAGAGCAATAATACATGAGAAGTTTTTTTAGTTCGTCATAGAAATACTCACTAGCTACATTGATTACATAGTCCCGCTCTTTTCCTAGATCATACATTTCTTTTTGCTTAATAAGCAATGCTCTTTCGTTCTCTTCAACTCCCCTGCGTGTAAAGACTCTTACATCAATTACTGTTCCTTCAACATCTGGAGATGTGTACAAAGAAGAATCTGCACAATCGAATGACTTTTCACCAAAAATCGTCATCAACAATTTTGTTTCAGGAGGTAATGAAAGAGAAGGTTTAGGTGTAACTTTACCTACTAGAATATAGCCTGGACCCACTCTTGTACCAATTTTTACTATACCACTATCATCTAAGTGGTATAGATTTTCTTCATTAACACCAGGTATAGCACGAGTTATTTTCTCTGACCCTAAAGGAGTATCATGTACAACACATTCAAATTCTTCTATATGAACAGAAGTAAATAGATCCTTTTTAACGACTTCACTGGAAATAATAATAGAGTCTTCAAAATTATAACCTTGCCAAGACATAAAAGCGACCAGCAAATTTTTACCAAGTGCTAGCTCACCACTATTAATTGCAGGACCATCAGCTATTACATCACCCTCTTTAGCATAATCACCAACACGTACTAGTGGCCTTTGATTAATGCAAGTATTATGATTGGAACGCTGAAATTTCTTTAAATGATAAATATCTACACCCAAGTAGTTAACTCTTTCCTCATCAAAGGCGCGTATAACTATGGAATTACTATCAGAGCTATCAACTATGCCATCACGTTTCGCCAAAACTACGGCACCAGAACCAGAAGCAACAAAAGATTCCATACCAGTTGCAACCAAAGGAGCAGTAGGCTTCAATAAAGGTACAGCTTGACGTTGCATATTTGAACCCATTAATGCTCTGTTAGCATCGTCATTTTCCAAAAATGGGATCAAGGAAGCTGCAACTGATATTATCTGTTTAGGAGATACGTCAATATAACTCACTTGATCGCTACTTACCATGGCAAAGCTACTGGCATATCTACAGTATAGCATGTCATCAACAAAACGGTTATTTTCATCAAGCCTTGCACTGGTATCAGCTATATAATACAAACCTTCATCTATTGCAGATAGATACTCAATTTGATCAGTGACAACCCTATTTGCTACTTTTCTGTAAGGGCTTTCAATAAAACCATATTTATTAACACGTGCGTATATAGCCAAACTGTTGATTAGCCCTATATTTTGCCCTTCAGGGGTTTCAATTGGGCAAATTCTTCCATAATGAGTTGGATGAACATCACGTACCTCAAATCCTGCACGATCTCTGGTTAACCCGCCAGGACCTAATGCTGACAATCTTCTTTTATGTGTTATTTCAGATAATGGATTAGTCTGATCCATAAATTGGGATAATTGAGAAGAATTAAAGAAATCCTTTAAAACATTAGTTAATACTTTTGGATTAATAAAATCAGATGGGGAAACTTTATCTAAACTAGAAGTAGACATAGAGTCAATTATTATACGTTCCAATTTTAGTAGCCCAGCTCTAAACTGATTCTCTATAAACTCTCCAACTGATCTTACTCTTCTATTTCCCAAGTGATCAATATCATCCACAGATCCTTGACCATCACGTAACAGTACTATTTTTCTTACAATTTTAATAATATCTTCATGTGTTAAAACAGTTAAGTCTTCGTCACAATTTAACCCAAGATAAGAATTGAGTTTCAACCTACCAATATTAGACAGGTCGTAATACTCAGAATTAAAGAAAAGATTATGAAAAAACTCTTCTACTATCTCTAAAACGGGAACTTCACCAGGACGCAAGACTCTATATATTTCATACAGTGCGTCCTGATAAGACATTTTTTCATCCAAAAAAAGGGTATTTAATATATAAGGCCCAACATATAGATTATCGATGTTTAAGACTGATATTTCGCTTACAGATAGTAATTCAAGCTTTTTTATATCTTCCACTTTTATGGACTCACAAGCAGATAAAATTTTCGTAGAGCTAACACCATCTACTAAGTCTTCTGCAAGAAATAAACCACATATAGAATCAAAAGGCACTAGATACTCTTTTAATCCATCGTCATATAGCTTTTTAGCTAATCTTGAGGTAATACGAACATTAGCCTTAAGTAGCACATTATCTTCAACGTCCATTAAGTCAAAAGGTAACATAACTCCCTTAAATTTGTCAGGGATGAAAGGTACTTTCCAACCATTTTTGTATTTTACATACTTTATCTTTTCATAAAATCTATCAAGTATATCATTATTTGAGAGGCCCAGCGCTTTTAATAAGACTGAGATTGGTAATTTTCTTTTTCTATCAATACGAAAATACAAATGATCTTTAACATCAAACTCAATATCAAGCCAAGAACCTCTATAAGGAATAATTCTAGCAGAATAAATTAATTTACCTGAGTTATAAGTTTTTCCTTTATCGCTATCAAAAAATACACCAGGGGACCTATGCATCTGTGAAACAATAACCTTTTCTACCCCATTAATGATGAAAGTGCCTTTATCAGTCATCATTGGCAACTCACAAATGTGGACTTCCTGCTCTTCTATAAATTTTATAATAGTCGCAAGCTTGGAACGATCACCACTCTCTTTAATCGATCTATATTCATCAAGAGAAATACCATCTTGTATAACAATAAGAAGTATAGAAGCAATAACTCGAGCAGAAAAAGTTATACCGCGCTTTATACACTCAAACTCATCATACTTTGGATCATCTATTCTGCAGCTTATAAACTCAATAGTAGCCCTGTGCAAAGGATCATTTACTGGAAAGACTGAATGAAAAATAGATTCAAGTCTTTCATTATCATGACTTCCAGGAGTAAATGACTTGTATGACTCTTTTTGAACTTTAACTAAATCTAACAAAGAATCTTTTAAATCAATTGACCTGGAATAAGAAACCCTAGGAACAGAAGAATCAGAAGCACACATATAAGAAGAATCAACCATTAAAATACCCCAAACTAACTAAAAGCGCTGCATCAATATAAAATTAATATATTAAATGTAAGCATCTTATTCAAGTTCCACTTTGGTTGCTCCTGCTTCAATTAGTTGTTGCTTTATTTTCTCTGCTTCATCTCTAGGAATATTAGCAGTCAAATCCCTAGGCAAGGATTCAACTAACTCTTTTGCTTCTTTTAAGCCTAATGTAGAATTAACCCTTCTAACCATTCTAATGATTTCCATTTTTTTGCTTGCATCAATTTCTTTAATTACAACTTTGCATTCAGTTTTTTCTTGAGAAGCAGAACTAGCAGCATTATCACTAGTAGGCGTGCTAGCACCAACAACTCCGCCAACAAAAGAATCAGCTGATAAGCCTATTTTCTCCTCCAGAACTTTTACAAGTTCAGAAGCCTCTAACAGATTTAAAGATAATATTTTATCAACCAAATCGTTTATTACATTACTCATACTACTACCCTACTTAACAATAAACTTATTTTTTAGAACTATAATAAATTAACACTCTTATAAGCCTCATGAAAGGTGAGTTAATAGATAACGCCAACCTAGCAGGAATATTATAAGATATTAAACGCATAATTTTAATATGCAACTCATCCAGAGAAGGCAACTTAGCCAGTTTATTAACATCTTCTACTGTAAGTAACTGATTTAAATGAGCTGCGCAAATCACAGACATCTTTTTTTTATTAGCATCAACAAAATCAATTATCAGCTTTGCAGCTTCTACTATACCATTAGAGTATATAATAGCAACAGGACCAGAAAATCTATCTGATAAATAGGAAAATCTATCAGTTCTTTCCAAAGCTAAACGTGCTAGAGTGTTTTTAACTACTAGCATTCCGCCTGCTACCGCTTTTAGACCATTCCTAATGGCTAATGAGTCACTAGCATTTATAGACTTAAAATTTACTAGTATTAAGAAATCATTATTTAGAAACACATTCATTATGTTCTGTATAAAATTATACTTACATTCACGCTTCACAGTATTACTTCCTTAAATTATATCTTCCACCTTGTTTATTTTATAAACTTTGCCCATAGTTGAATTTAGAAAGACACTCTTAAAGTACACTCCTTTAACAGAAGCAGGTTTACTATTTTTAATTTCTTTAAGAAAGGCTTTCAAATTTTCTAGCAAATCATCAACACCGAACTTGATATTTCCTAATTTACCGTGGATAATACCATTTTTGTCTGTTCTAAATTTTATTTGACCAGATTTAATGGTTTTAACAGCTTCTACAACTTTAGAAGTTACGGTACCAAATTTAGGATTAGGCATCAATCCCTTGGTACCCAATACTTTTGCAATAGGGGTAATTTTTACTATAAAATCAGGAGTGGTAATACACCAATCTACATCCAGTTTTCTACACTTTTTTATTTCTTCAACTAAATCCTCCCCTCCTACAACATCAGCACCAGCTTTTTCAGCTTCTGATAAATGCTTATCTTTTGCAAAAACAGCTACTTTAATATCTTTTCCAATACCCTTAGGCAAGATTACTGTACCGCTCACCTGTTCTTCAGATTTACGTGAATCCACACCCAAATTAACTGCAACATCGACTGACTCGTTAAACCTCGCTGAAGCGAACTCAATAATCCTTTCTAAACATTGCCTGGGATTGTCGTGATATGTATTCATGCCTCTAACCTTCTATAACTTCTATACCCATAGATTTGGCAGTGCCTATAACCATTTTCACTGCTGAATCCTCATTGTCCACTTTCATGTCAACCATTTTACATCTTGCTACCTTAATTATAGCAGACATAGGCAATTTCGCCACCAATTCTTTACCTGGATTATTAGAGCTTTTAGTCAATTTAGCTTCCTGTTTAATCAAATAAGCAACAGGCGGACCACTGACAGTAAAATCGTGAGAGCGATCACCCTTTATAGAGATTCGTACTGTTACTAAATCACCTGCTTTATAGTTAGCGTGAGTTGTGCTAGTCACTTTATTAAAAGCTTCACAGAACTTAGGAAGTGGTATACCACGCGGACCAAGCACTGAAGCAATTTTTGGCCCAGGTACTGCCTTCCCCGCTTCCATTAATAAGTTGATCTTAGCAATCACAATACTCATAACTAATCCTCTATTTTTCCTACTTGAGCTAAATCTAACTCTATTATTGTTGGCTTACCTAGAATTAACACTTCTACATTAATAATTTTTTTTTCATCGTTAATCATATCTACTTTACCGATAAAATTTTGAAAAAGACCATCGTTAATTTTCACCTTTTCTCCCTTTTCATAACCATGATTCAACCTTTTCGTCTCTTGAGCATTATAAAGTGCATTGCACATTGAGCGAATTTCATCATCCAAAATCACCTTAGGAACATTACCATTTTTTAAGAATCCATAAACTTTAAGAGACTTTGGTATATTATTAACGAAATTTAATACTTCATCACATAAATTTACATATAAAAAGACATAACCAGGAAAGCATTTTCTTCGTGTAACAGTTTTTTTAGACCTTAATTCCGCCTCACTTGGCTCTTCATATGGGATAAAAACTTCCTTAAAATAATTACTAACTCCTAATCTCATAGAATTTTCTAACACATGTTGGCACACCTTTTCTTCGTAATTGGAAGCAATTCTCAAAATATACCATTTGTATTTGTCGAATTCTCTACGCTTTAAACTCATTTCATCATCTAAAACTACTTCAAAATTACCAGGCTCATCACTGCAGAACCCAGGTGTTTGATTCAGGACATCCTTACTCTCATCGCATAGATGCATACACACGTACACTTCACATAACTCCCTTATGTCAGATTTTGATTCACTTACCGTTTGATAAGGAATAAATACCTCCTTGAAATAAGCATTACTACTTACCAAGTCACGTACGTGCCTCACATTCCCGCAATCAACTTTAATAACGTACCATTTATATTCCATAAAAAATTTCAAATAAAGCTTTAATTGCGCAAAGAGACGTAAAATCTATCAAATAAAAAAAAACTGAAAAGCACAATACAACGACCGCTACAACAAATAAAGACGATAACACTTCTTGCTTCTTCACCCAAGCAATTTTTCTTATTTCCTGCTTGATATCACACAAAAAGACATTTAGACCTTTTAACATTTCTACCACAACATTAATGCAGGAGCGATAGGAATTGAACCTACAACCTCTGGTTTTGGAGACCAGAGCTCTACCAATTGAGCTACACTCCTATGACTAAAACTTTTTTTACTCCAAAATTTCAGAAACAACACCAGAACCAACAGTTCTACCACCCTCTCTTATTGCAAAACGCAATCCCTTATCCATTGCTATTGATACTTGCAACTCCACTTCTATACTTACATTATCTCCTGGCATTACCATCTCCTTCCCTTCCAGCAATTTTATACTTCCGGTTACATCCGTCGTCCTTATATAAAACTGTGGCTGATAATTTGTAAAAAATGGCGTATGCCTCCCTCCTTCTTCTTTTTTCAATATATACACCTCCGCCTTAAACCTCTTATGCGGCGTTATTGTCCCTGGCTTTGCTAATACCTGCCCCCTCTCCACTTCTTCTCTCTTTGTTCCCCTCAGCAATACCCCTACATTGAGCCCTGCACACCCTTTGTCTAGTAATTTCTTAAACATCTCAACACCTGTACATATAGTCTTTTGCGTTGCTTTCAGACCTATTATTTCTATCTCTTCACCCATCCTTACTTCTCCATTTTCTATTCTTCCTGTTACTACAGTTCCACGCCCAGATATCGAAAACACATCTTCTATTGGCATTAAAAATGGTAAATCCACAGGCCTCGGCTGATCAGGCACATATTCATCTAATGCCTTCATCAATTTATTCATTGATTTTTTTCCATATTCACTATTTTCATCACCTTCCAGCACTTTCAATGCCGAACCAACAATAACTGGCACTTCATCTCCAGGAAAGCCGTACTTTGTTAACAATTCTCTGACTTCCATCTCCACCAAACCAATCATATCGTGATCAGCAACATCAGCCTTATTTATGTATACCACAATATGCTTAACACCAACTTGCTTTGCTAGTAATATATGTTCTCTTGTTTGTGGCATCGGCCCATCAACCCCTGACACTACCAATATCGCTGCATCCATCTGTGCTGCACCTACTATCATGTTTTTTACATAGTCAGCATGCCCAGGACAATCAACATGTGCGTAATGCCTCTTTTCCGTCTGATATTCAACGTGTGCTGTTGCAATCGTTATTCCCCTTTTCCTCTCTTCTGGTGCTTTGTCTATTTGATCGTATGCTACAAAATTCCCATAATACCTTGTTATCGCCGCTGTCAACGTCGTCTTTCCATGATCCACATGCCCTATTGTCCCCACATTCATATGCGGCTTGCCAAATGCTTCTACTACTTGTGTCATAATTTAAACTTTTCTACCTAAAATACAAATACATAAATAAACAATATGTTGATTTTATAAAAACACAACAAAAAAAAAGAGCGGATAGTGGGATTCGAACCCACTCCACTAGCTTGGAAGGCTAGAGCTCTGCCAATTAAGCTATACCCGCGCAATGGAGGAGGTAGGATTCGAACCTACGTACGCTTTCGCGGACAGATTTACAGTCTGTTACCTTTAACCACTCGATCACTCCTCCACAAAATTTGTCAAGAGAGCACTATCCAAGTATCTTAACTTAATCTTTTATTATATTTAATACTAAATGTCTAAAACTAAAAAATCAAGCAATAAAACCTTACCAGGTTAAAATTATGTGGACTTCATTTTATATAACTCAATACTGTTAATAAATCGCCTAAATAGATAATGTGAATCGTGCGTACCTGGAGCTTCTTCTGGATGATATTGTACAGAAAAAACCGGGTAATTCTTCATCATTATTCCCTCTATGCTATTATCAAACAGAGAAATATGAGTAACTTCAACGTCACTTGGTAGAGAAGATGGGTCAACAACAAATCCATGATTTTGGCTCGTAATCTCAACTTTCCCCTCACTTACATTATAAACTGGATGGTTACTTCCTCGGTGACCAACATTCATCTTGAAGGTCTTTGCCCCTAAAGTAATTGCAAGCAATTGGTGACCCATGCATATGCCAAAGACTGGTATTTTAGATTTTATAATAACGTCTATCTCTAGAATCATACTTTCTCCTATTTCTTGTGGATCACCAGGACCATTTGAAAACAATATACCATCTGGATCCATACTTAATATTTTCTGAGCAAAACCTTTATCTGGTTTGATCAGTTCAATTGCACAACCAAGTTCTATTAAGCGTGAAACTATACTAGCTTTTACACCGAAATCAACCACTACAACTTTGTATTTTGCATTAAGATCGTTTTTAAAGCTATTACTTAAACTGACTTTATTGATCATCTCTACTCCATTTAAAGGTTTGTATTTCTTCAACTCATTCAGTAGAACCTCTATTACAAGAGTAATTTGACCATTATAGATCCCAGTGTTACACATCGGAAAGCTGGTCAATGGGCATATAATCCCACTTTGGGAGCGATGTTTTTGCAAATATCTTGTCAAGGCTCTAGTATCAACTCTTGATATTCCAACTACGTTATTTCTCTCCAACCAATCATTTAAACTGATATATGATGAAGGATGAGATGCAGAAGAGAGGTCACGCATAATCACACCACTCGCAAAAATTTTCTTTCCTCCTTCATTATCTTTGCTATTTATCCCAATGTTGCCAATATGAGGGAATGTGAACGTTATAATTTGATCGGCAAAAGAGGGGTCAGTTATAGTATGCTGGTAACCAGTGATAGCAGTGGTAAAACAGATCTCACCTATGCACTTGCTTTTCTTACCTACTGATTTTCCTAAAAAGCACTTACCATCTTGTAAAACTAAAATCGCATCTTGCACTCAATTCTCTCTAATTGATTCAAAACAGTATATAAAGATTCTAAACAATGCGTAACTCCTTTTAAAATTTTAAACTTGACTATAAATTAACAAAGAATAGCATAAAACCTTTCAATACATTCTTTCACATAAAATATATCTTGATCATCTTCGCATTTCATGTTAAAATGAATAAATCATTAAACAAAATGTAGGATTACAATTCTTGATAGGAGGAATCAATCTGAGGAAATAAATGAGAAGTAGGTTGGCTATAGGAGCTGTCTTGCTATTGTGTGTAATGGTATGCCGTCGTTCCTTCTTTTAGCAAAGATAGCTATAGGGATGATTATAATTGCAACGATCTCGATGAACTCTTCTGAAGAGAAGAAACAAACCAAAATCAAGTAGCACAACAAACAACACGAGGTAAAATTGCTGTTAGATATCATCTATATTTGTACTATCACTATCAGCGTTTATAGTAGTAAAAGTTGGTTTAATTGCAATAGCATGTGCAGCTGTAACTGCTCTTATTTTGTATGATCACTTGCAAAATAAAGAAATAGGGAAATATATAAACAACAAATTCGATGAAGCAACTGACTATACAATAAATTTTATTACTAATCACGTTGAAAAGCTTATTCCACAACAAAGTCGTCAGGTTTAACTCACCTTATGGTTGCATTGCCTGTTGTGTTTTCTATTACAGGCTGACTGTGCAATTTATTCTATAAACTTTTTTACTATGCTAAATTTTAATCCACGGACAAAATTTTCAACACTGCATGGGGTTCTTCCTTCCATTTGCACAACTTTAGGAAGTAAAGTACCACCCCTCAGACTTATATGCATATTATCATTAACAATCTCACCTTGCGCTGAAATTAAAGAAGCATTTAATTCAAAGTCAGCATCGAGTATTCTGAAACGTTTATTCTCTATCTTGACAAACGCCTTGGGATAAAAGGCTTTAACTTTCCTATAAGCAACTTCACAAGTATCATCCACATAAATTTTATAGTCTTTCACTTTATCAGCATAGCAAGCATTATCATCGTTTTGTTCTGAAGGAACCTGTTTTTCAATTTCATTTAACACTTCCATCAGTAAATTACTACCCAGTGCAGACAGTTTATCATGCAATGTCTTGTAATTGTCGTTTTTTTCAATCAGAATTTTTTTCTGTTTTAAAACAGGTCCGCAATCTAATCCCTCGTTCAATTGCATAATGCTAACCCCAGCCTCCTGATCTCCCACCAAAATTGTGTGCTGTATTGGAGCTGCACCACGCCATCTAGGCAACAGCGAAGGATGAATATTAATACAACCATATTTTGGAATATTCAAAATTTCTTTTGGAAGAATCAACCCATATGCAGCAACAACTGCAACATCTGGTTTGAAACTTCTAAACCGCTCCTGCTCTAGCAAAGATTTTAGAGAAATAGGAATGTATATCTCTATACCATTTTCTTCAGCAATAACATGTATTGAAGACTTGGTCAGTTTCTGTCCACGCCCCGAAGCCTTCGGGGCCTTGGTATATACTGCTATTATCTTATTTTCTGACTTCAACAACGAGCTCAACGCACCAGCAGCAAATTCTGCTGACCCCATGAAAATAACTCTCATGCTATTTTGCTTAAAGAAATCAAGAATTTTCTGCTAACTTGCCGATTATAGTTTCTACTAGTTTTGCAAAATCATCTCTGTAATTAACAGCCATTTCAGCAAGGACTTTTCTATTTAAACTAATTCCAGCAAGCGTAAGGCCATACATGAACCTACCATAAGTAAGCCCATACCCTCTTGCTGCTGAATTGACACGTATTATCCACAGGCTGCGAAAATCGCGCTTGCGATTTCTTCTATCCCTGTAAGCATATACTAATGCTTTTTCAAGCCTTTGTAAAGCAATTCTATAACAACTTTTTGCGCGTCCTCTATAGCACCTTGCTAATTTTAATATTTCTTTGTGACGAGCATGAGTAGTGACCCCGCGTTTTACTCTAGCCATTCTATTTTACCTCTATTTTATTAAACACCATAAGGCATGTAAAGCTTAACTATACGCGAGTCAGATTTACCAAGAATCGTTGCACCACGCTGGTTACGAATATTGGATTTGCTCCTCTTTATCATACCATGCCTTTTGCCTGATTGAGTAGAAATAACCTTGCCTTTAGCTGTAAGATTAAAGCGCTTTTTAACGGAAGATTTGGTTTTCAATTTCATTCTCTTCATATAAATTCATAAACATTATCATCGAATTCTTTAGTAGCAATTAGTTAGTAACACAAATAATTTTATTAAAGAATAAAATAATATTTCAACTTACAAGCTACAATACTTCTATAATATGTAATCTGAAGCTACAATACAAGCTAAAATTGCATATTAAAGGAGCTTAAATGTAATTACACCCAATATATGTACTATACCTTCTCTCTATCTCCCAAGCGGCAACAAACTTGCCTCATTTTAACACTTTCACTTTCTTCTTCACTGATTGGGCACTTACTATCTACTACAGCATCAAGTTTACCAATAACTTCGTCTATTTTATACAGCCACAAAATGGTGCATCAACTGCATACTTACTATCAATACACATATTCTTTTCAAAACCATAGAACTCAACAGTCTTTTCTCTCGCATTTTCACAGATATAACCTCGATCATTAACTTCAATAATAAAACGATGCTGCCAAGATTCCATTATTTCGTCAGTATCTATCTTATGCCTTTCTTGATCAGTATCTATCTGATCCTTTTATTCCACTCAAATGCTGAGTCACTACATCCGCTATTCTTCTTTCTTTGCCTACATAAATTTCCACTCCAACACTCACACAAAACATAGATATAAGCTGAACCTACTGTGAATGTATTGATTTTTCTTAATCACAAGTTACGTATTAAGAGAGTTCCAATGACGTTTGGGAATTTACACGAGGACCTTTTTAACCATTCTTTAACTCAGCTCATACTTTCTTAATTAGCCCTCCGGCTACATGACATACATCTACACTGCGCTTACAGCCATTAATTACTTTCTTCACTATTTATTTTACTAGTTAAATAGTCTCTTATGTCGGTAAGTTCCTGTAATAAATCTTTTGAGCTGAGATCGATTTTTACATCATTATTAAATTCTTTTTGCACCCCTTTTGTTGTATACCTTTTATCATATAACATATATTTTATTTTCTTTATAGCCTCTGTACACTTATAGTCATATAGCCTTATTCCCCTACGTTTTATGAGTTTAATTTGACGAAATTGTCATTCCCAGAATCTTTAAATATGCTGTTTCACATGTAGCTCTTCAGCTACTTCTCCAATCGCGCAGAGTAATTTTTCCTATTCATTGATTAATTTTTATCACTTTTAAAGGTCTAAAAGAAACTGAATTTCTCGCCTGAACTACTACTTTTTTGGTGTATTTGGTATATTTCCTAGCCTTTCCTTTTTTTTTAACCAAGAACGTTCCAAAGGATGATATTTTGACTATTCCATCCTTCACTAATCTTGCTTTTATCTCATCCAATATATCGTCTATTATTGCAGCAGAGTCTTTTTTTTGATAAACCAATTTCTCGATTTATATCCTCAACTATCGTTGCCTTAGTTACTGTCATATCATTTGTTGTAACGTAATTCATAATTTATTATAATATGTGGATATAATATAACAATTAACTCAAGATTCAGCTACTTTATTTTAGGATATGTCTCTTTCGTAGCATAATTTAAAATACTGGCAGTTGCCAATGCTGCAAATATTGTAAGAAACGCCATTTGATGATCCGTAAAAAGTGCTAGCGTTGATACTATGATTCCACCCACGATAAACATAAATCCATTGATAACAGATGAAGACGTGCTAATGTGTTTTCGCTCTACAATTTCACTGCCAACAGTAAAATTAAGCATATGTCCTCCCGCAAAAAACCCAAACATTAACATACAAGAATATACAACATGAACCGTCAAATGGCTGCATAGTAAAATAATAATCAAAATACCTTGTAACAGAGCGAATGCGGAGATTACATGCTTTCTATTTTTAAATAAGTTTGAGATTCGATCTGCAATCGGCGCACCAATTGCAAGACCAAGCCATAACACTGCAGTTGCTATACTTGATCCCATTGCATCAAGTTCTGAGTTGCTCAATAACCTCAGTGCCCATAAAGTGTTAAGCGCTAAAAATACCCCAAAAGTAATAGCACCCACTATTAAGGTTATCCAGATATCTTTTAATTTTAGCACTGTAAGTATAGAGCATATTACCGTTTTTATGGAGCTTTTTATTGTGTGTTTTTCTAAACTTCTTTCTAAGAGTGCTTTTGGGTAGAAAAACATAAGTACAAATATTAACACACCGAGTAGTATTATGCACATGATCAGATTTTTCCAATATATACCCTGAGCGAGAAAGATAGAGAACAATATTTGAATTACCAGTGCAGAAAGGCTTGAAATTGTCTGCACTAATGAAAACATCAGTCCAAATTGAGCAACGGGAAAACAGGTGCTGCTTATATGAGCAGCACCAATAAAACCAAACGACGCTCCAATTGCAATTAACACTTGAGATAAAATCAAATAGGAGAAGTTTTCACTATTAATGAGAACAAGAAACC
Organism: Wolbachia sp.; assembly: GCA_051710285.1. Taxonomy (GTDB): domain Bacteria; phylum Pseudomonadota; class Alphaproteobacteria; order Rickettsiales; family Anaplasmataceae; genus Wolbachia. The sequence goes on along the minus strand of JBPETD010000001.1, from coordinate 1,043,864 downwards.
CAAGGATCATAATTAATAATGAGAAGAAGTATATTCTTTTACTGGAAAAAACATTAAACATTGCCCCACTAACAAACTGTGAGATGGCAAAAGTCCAATTATACGCCGAGTTAGCCAGTGCAACTTGCGTGATCGTGAGTCCAAGTTCTTTTTCAAGATCTACGCTTATAAAAGTATAAATTATCTGCATGTTGCTAAATATAACAATCAAGTTACTGATCAGCCAAACGAACCAAGCTTTAGCCATGCTTTCCATAAGACCTGCTTTTATAAGTAATTTATTGATACTAATATCAAATCCAATTATTATACCAAATCCCAAGAACAAATTGGAAAGCTCTACTATGATTAAAGGTTTAGTGAGTTTATTATGTATCTTGTTTGACAACAAAAGTTAGTATAACCTTTATGCCTAAGAAATTTACTAAATAGACGAAAAAGACAAAAGAAGCCCTAGTCAGTATTTACTTTCAGTATTGGCGTTTTATGTCTTAAACGCTGCAATTTAACTGCTTTAAACGTAACTAGTCTAAGCTATAATATTTAAGAAATTTACCAACAGAAGAAAAGGACGATAAAACTCCGAGGTAGCTAGTTATTCCCACTCTATATTTTAAAATCCTTCGTTGAGTGATGTCTTAAACGATTTATAAGAGCGTTTCAGCTTGTATGGACAAAACCCCGAAGTTTTAAAATGACATACAGTGCACATAGTGCAAAAATTAAACAATAGTACGCAAAATACAAACCTTCTCGTCATTTTAATTTGTACAGATTGAGAAGTTAAACAAATAGCTTCAGCGTCGTTATAATGGTAATGACGAAGGTCGTCAAGTAGCTTTTTCATTTCTATTGAATGACGTTATAGCTTTTTATTGTTACCTATTACCTACAACGCTGTAGACAAAAAACAAGTTCTGATTATCGTATTAACATGAACGACAATTTAGTATACCTCGGGATCATTACTTGTCCTCACGGAATTAAAGGAGCCGTTAAAGTAAAAACTTTCACTGAAAAACCAGAAAATATTTCTCAATATGGTGAGCTAATAAGTGGTGATGAGAGTTATAAGATAAACTCAGTATCTGTCATAGGTAATAATTTAGTAATAGCCACGATAAACAGAGTAAACTGTCGTAACGAAGCAGAGCTTTTGAGAAATAAGAAATTATACATAAAAAGGGACAAGCTACCACAGTTAAATGATGAGAATGAGCTCTATCAAAGTGACCTTATAAATGTGGAAGTAAGGTTGGAAAATAATAAATTATATGGCTATGTAGAATCTATACACAATTTTGGTTCAGGAGATGTATTGGAAATTTCAGTCATCGGCACGAAAAAAAATATTATGCTGTCTTTTACTAAAGAGATATTTCCGCATATAAACGTAAAGGAAAGGTATATAGCACTCAATATGCCAGAATTCATTGATTAACAAAGGTTTTGATATTTATCAAAAAGCACTTATAATTATTAGATCAAGCTGAAAGTTTAATTATGGCAGAAAGAGCTAATGGTATTAGGCCAGGTCAAGTGTTGGAACACAATGGGTGTTTGTTTTTGGTTGTAAGTATTATGCATACTCAGCCTGGCAAGGGTGGTGCATACATACAAGTAGAGATGAAAAACATTAAAACCGGAGCAAAACACTATGAAAGGTTCAGCTCTAACGCAATAATCATAAGAGCAATTTTAGATGAAGAGGAGTATGTTTGTCTATTTACCGAAGAAAATATTGTAAACCTTATGCATCCGAGTAACTACGAACAGATCGCTATAAATTTGGATTTATTAGGAGAGAAAAAGATTTATTTACATGATAATATGAAAGTTAAAGTAGTAACTTACCAAGATAAAATAATCTCTGCACATGTTCCTGATTACGTTACATTGATTGTAAAAAAAACAGAGTCTGTTATTAAGGGACAGACTGTTACCTCCTCTTATAAACCTGCAATTTTAGACAACGGAATGCGCCTTAACGTGCCCCAATTTATAAAAGAAGAGGACAGAGTTGTAGTATATACCCCCAGTGACAGCTATTACGAAAGAGCAAAAGAGTAAAAGGAAGAATGTCCATTTCATCACCACGAATTAATGTGATGCTTGATTCTGTACGCAGTGCTTCCAAGCAGCTTATGCGTGATTTCAATGAATTGCAAATTTCCAATATCAAGTCAGTAGACTTTATCAATAAAACTTACTTAAGATGCAAGCAAACTATATATAATCGCTTACATAATTACAAGCAAGACTACGGTTTTATCTTTGAAGACAACACTGATCAAGAAACAAAAGATGATACTTATACCTGGTTCATTATGCCTATAGAAAGCAGAGAGAATTTTTCAAGTTGCATGGTTTATTTTGCAGTGTCAGTCTGTCTAATCCATAAAAACAAAGTTGTAGCAGCCGTAATTGATGCTCCAGCTCTCAGAGAAACTTTTTGGGCAGAAGAGAAAAGGGGTGCTTTTCTTGAAGACTTTAGGTCTCGTCATACAAAAATGCGAATGAAAAGCCGTAAAGGAGGATTAGTAGATGTAAGTGACAATTTGTTAAATAAGTTACTGCCTAACAACAGCAATATACGTTCCATCGGTTCAACAGTTTTAGGTTTTGTGTACCTTGCCGCAGGAAGATACAGTGGAATAGTTTACTCTGGAGTTAACAAATATAAAGCTTTGCTTGGAAAACTTTTTCTGCACGAGAGTAGCGGAAGGCTAAAAGAAGACAATGGATTAATCATTGCTGGAGATATAAAATTAACATAAACAAGCTACAGAGATAGACAATTTCTCAAAAACTTTTACAAGAGACTCTGTTAAATGTTTTATCATTTCGTCAGTATGATAAGGTGTAGGGGTGATACGAAAGCGCTCAGTTCCCTTTGGAACTGTTGGGTAATTTATATGTTGAACATATATTCCATGCTCATCAAATAATAACTTTGATGCTATTTTAGATAACTCTGGATCACCAATTATTATTGGAATTATATGAGTTCTTGTTAGAAGAAGATTAATTCCCGCGTTTCTCAGTGAGTTTTTTACCTTTTCAACAACTTGCTTTTGCTTCTCCCTTTCAATGTAACTTAATTTCAAATGTTCAACGCTTGCTTTTGCTGCTGCTGCTAGAACAGGCGACATAGCAGTGGTAAAAATAAACCCTGGAGCGGAACTTCTTATTACATCCACTAAGCTTTTTGAAGACGCTATATATCCGCCCATCACTCCAAAAGCTTTCGATAATGTACCTTGAATAACGGTCACTCTATCCATCAGACCCTCTCTTTCTGCAATTCCGCCACCACGCGGACCATACATGCCAACTGCGTGCACCTCATCCAAATAGGTAATTGCATTATATTGACCTGCCAAGTCGCATATTTCTCTCAGCGGCACTATATCACCATCCATTGAATATATGGATTCAAACGCTATTATTTTTGGTGTTTTTCTACCCACAGACTTTAATAACTGCTCTAAGTGATAAATGTCATTATGCCTGAATATATATTTAGGTCTTTTTCCTGACTTTATGCCTTCTATCATCGAAGAGTGATTTTTCTCATCTGAAAAGATTACCACATCAGGAATGACGGACAATAAAGTGCTAAGTGTAGTCTGGTTGGCAAGGTAGCCACAAGCAAAAGTTAAAGCAGCCTCCTTGTTATGCAAACAAGCCAGAGATTTCTCAAGTTCAACAACCTCTTTCGTTGTACCGGAGATATTTCTCGTCCCCCCCGCGCCAACAGATGAGTTGTGAATAGCGGCAATAACACTCTCATTTTGTGACATTCCTAAATAGTTATTACTACACCAGACGATTACTTCCCTATTTTTTTCATAATCCATAATATAGGGAAGCCTGCCAGGCAACGACGCAAAATGTGTGAATTCCCGATAGCGCCCTTCTTCTTTTATATCTTTGATTTTATTTAAGAATATTCCTTCGTAGTCTACCAAGTTTTATCTATTAATAACTAGTAAAATTATAATAAATTATTCAATTGTGGACTACTATATTTAGTATGCAAATGTAGCTACAAGTTCTTTCTTCTCGTTGAATACAACCTTTTCGACCTTATTGACTTCAATAAAACTGCTAGGCCATTCATAGTGATACATAACTGCTACAGAACCAAAACAAACACAAACTCCAACTAATATTCCTAGTGCTAACATCCCTAAATGGACCGCAATAGCCACTCCTAATATAACCATAGCTACTGCTAAGGCGGAAGCAGCTATAATATGCAGGTCGCTACTTTTTGTGTTTGGTGGAATAGTATTATTCACTTGTTCAGATTTTGCTAATTGATGAAAGCGTTGATTCCTGTTCTAGATTTTCTGGATGTGGAATTTGATCCACTCCCTCTAAAAATGGCCTGATAGATCATAACTGTCAATATCTTCTTCCATCAGTTATATCGCTCTAGCTTTACTAAGCCCTTTATCACTTGCAGATGGCAAAAAGAGATTAAATAGTGACAAAGATGGCTATGAATCACTTTGATCATCTTCATCCTTACTATTAACTAGAGTTTACTGAAGGCTCTTCATCTATCTTTTCAAATGATGAAGAATCATTGTTAGAATCAAGAGTTTGAGAATGCTAGCCATTACCTGGCGTCATCACTACCTTCATCACTTGTAAGCACATTAACAAAGTTTGAAGAACTCTACTATGCCACTTACAGAACTCTTTAGTAAAAATGATGATGAATCTGGTTAAATCCTCTTCGCTTTCTCTATGCTATGCCGCAGGAGTTACCTGACTACCTGTAGTAGCACTATCATCTACTGATGTGGTGGGTTGTGTACCATCAATGCTCTTGAGCTTTGCTTCAAGCAGTTCTATAATTTTTGTAAGTCTATTTTCCTGGGCTGTTTCTTATCGCTCTCCTTCGAGTTCCTAGTTCTTTCCTTAGCTTCACCTAGGCTTCCTTTAAAATAGACTCAGTTATATTAGCGCCTTCTTGGCTCAGTAAACGCGTTCTACCGTATCGGAATCAATGCTCTTGAGAGCATACACAAACAATTTTTCTTTTATGCTTTTATTTTGTTATCATTATCCATTTCACCTCCCTTACAATTATTTCTTACAAAATGCTCCTTAAAGCATCTCCGTTGCTCATAATATTATTCCTTTGTCCACAGCATTTTTGTGGCCATTGGCTGCTTGGCACTTTTGGGTTTTGTAATTGTTTACTACCTGCTTCATTCATTGCTCAATTTGAAGTTGCAGGCTCATTTACTAAATCGCTAATAGTATTCCTACTACCAGAAATATGATTTTCAGCATCAATTAAATTAGGGCTCCTTTAATAGTCACGTCTTCAATTTTATACAACTGCCTTAATCTCATATTGTTTCTATTTAGGTGATAATTACTGTTAATAAAAGAAGCAATGTCATAAATATAAAATTTTAACCCTTCGCCTCTTTCATTAATATTGCACTCTATGTGAGATATTATTAAAGATTTTCTAAACTAATCATAGCATTACCAAGTGTGTGAATTGCAATCTCGTTTTATTATCTTTGAGACTCATTAATCTTCGGTCATCAGCAAACTTCATTCCACTTTCAAAATAGAGTCGTTACGTGTTTGAAATAGCACTTGGAAAAGATAATAAGGTATAGTCAAAGCTGTAGTGATTATATAATAAGGCACTGCGTCTACGTAAGAAAGGTAATAAAATCTAGATACACTATTATTTGATTGAAAATCTTCTGGTTTTATATCTTGAATACACCTATAACAGGTATCCGTTTTATGATAGCATTTTCCAACTATATAGAAGCTTATTCCAAAGCAGTTTATTACGAAATTACCTGTTCTATTTTTAGTGGTTTACCTACGTACTTAAAGCCCATAGAGCCAGATGTAAACATCGGTATTGGGTTTGACGAATTAGTTACTCTAATTGTATTTTCTCCAAGAAGTTTTTATAAATTTCAGCACCATGAAAATCAAAACTTTCGGAGAACCAAAAGTTGCAACACGAACGTATTCAGTATCTTTTACTTTCTTAAGATATAAAGCAGTTATGGTAGTAAGAGCGACTCCCATACTATGGCCCGTACAATTAATTCTAAAATCTTTGATTTCTGTTCTTGCTCTTCAGCATAACCGTCCAACATTTTACCAAGATTAGGCAACGAATCATAAAATACATTGTGAAAACAATCATATATTTTCCCGTTCTCAGGTAAAAATTCTTAGGTAAACGCGCCGTGCTTACATCAATCATCACATCATCAAAGTCTTTAGTAGCGCAATAAACTATAGTTATTTCTTTATCTTTTATAAAAATAAAACCTGCACACTTTTTGTTTCTTTCATTATAACAAAATGGAATTATACTATAACCTTCATTAATGAGTTCAGCTTCAATTTTATATTTACTATCCAACTTTTCATCGTTGCTACCATAGCTTATTTTACAGAAATTACACATTTCTAACAATTCTTGCTTATGAATTCTTCAATTTGTATTTTGTTTTAATTACACTCAATAACTTCATAGGCATCGCTCTCAAAGCTACTGCATTGAAAATCTCCAAATTCATCTTCTGGAATAGCTAGATTTCTTGATTTTTACCACCTAAAATTTCAGGCCCTTCTTCTCTTCCAATACCAAAACCTCTAGAATGGCAACGATCCTTAATTTTTGTTATTTTCTGATCTTCTTCTGTACTGAAATCGACCAGTCTTAGATTTGGATGATCAGTTCCGACTAGCTATATTTATCACTCACTATAAATTAGCTTAATCTAGTATAGCGCTAAATCATAACCTTGCCAAGCAAGTTATTCAACCTCTTAGCAAACAGGCTCGCGTCATCCATCTCCTCACCTTCTACGATACAAGCTTGATAGAATAATAAGTAGATTATATCATCCAATGTTGAGCTTTCACCATCTTCAGCGTAAGATTTCATTATGCTTTTTATTACAGGATGTTTAGTGTTGATTTCTAGCACCTTCGGCGTGCGGTAATTCAGCTGTTTTTGCTCACGTAAAAAACGCTCCATTCTAAGATCCATCGCACCCTCATCAACCGCCAAACATACAGGACTCTCAGTTAATTTTTTGGAAATTTTTACGCTTTTCACTGAACTTCTAAGAACCTTAATAAAATACTCTAATATAGAATCCGTATTTTCCTCGCTCTTTTCTCCATCTAATTTGCTTTCTTTATCTTTTTTCTCCGAAGAGAATTTTTCTAAATCAACATCAGCACGAGTTACGGACTTAATCTTCTGGCCTCTATATTCATGAATTACGCTAGTCCAGAAATCATCCACTGGATCAACAAGCAGAAGAACCTCCATTCCTTTACTAATAAACCCTTCAAGTTGCGGACTATTTTTTACCGAATCTAAGCTATTTCCTGTGAGGTAATAGATATACTCCTGCTCAGGCTTCATTCTGTTTATATAGTCATCAATGCTGACCAACTTATCATCACCAACGCTGTGGAACCTGCAAATCGAGAGTAGAGCTTCTCTTTCGTCAGTTGGCATAGCTTCACAAAGACCCTCTTTCAATACTGCACCAAAATTGCTCCAGAACTTCGTGTATTCCTCTAAATTTTCCTTTGCCTTTTTACCAAGTTCTGATATCACGCGCTTAGTGAGGGATTTCCTGATTTGCTCAACAACGCGATTGTTCTGCAGTGTTTCTCTGCTGATATTAAGAGGTAAATCCGGTGAGTCAACCACGCCTTTCAAGAAACGTAAGTACCGCGGCATGATTTGCACATTATCCTCAGTGATAAACACTTTATTTACATACAATTTCACGGAGCAACGTCTATCTGGGTGAAATAAATCAAAAGGCTTGATAGAAGGCACATAAAGTAAATTTATATACTCTATTGCACCTTCATTTTTGTTATGCAATATCATCCAAGGTTCCCCACCAACATGCGCAACACTGCGGAAAAAATCGTTGTGCTCCTCCTGAGTAATGTCGTTTTTCGGCTTAGTCCAAATTGCAGCCTTGCTGCTTAACTTCTCACTTTTTCCTTTTTCATCTATAAATTCAACGGGGAAATTTATGTGATCTGAATAAGTAGTAACGATATTTTCAATGTGAAACTTGTCTAAAAACTCATTTTCTTCAGGACGCATAACCAGGGTAATCTTGGTCCCACGAGGGATTTGATCATCTAATTTGCCAATTGAATATTCCCCATCTCCTTCGGATCTCCAAACCCAAGATTCCTCTTCTCCTGCCTTTCGAGATTCAACCATAACTTCTGAAGCAACCATGAAGCTCGAATAAAAACCTACACCAAACTTTCCGATTAACTCTACAGTTTGGCTTGAATTCTTGCTACTTTTAATCGCCTCAAGAAATCTTTGTGTACCAGAACTGGCGACTGTACCAAGATTATCTATTAAATCCTGCCTGTTCATTCCGATGCCATTATCAGTGATATATAGTTCATTCTTATCTTTACTGTAGCTAATGGTGATTTTTAACTCATCGCTTGAATCTAGCAAGTTAAGGTTTAGCTGAGATTCGTAGCGCAATTTGTCGCATGCATCTGATGCATTTGATATTAACTCACGCAAAAAAATATCCTTGTTAGTATAAAGTGAATGAATCACTATATTCAGCACTTTCCCTACTTCAGCATCAAATTTTAAATTTTCGGTTCCTTTTACGTTATACATTCTGAGTTCCATTATTAGCTTACTACCCGCGTAATTTAAGTATTGCATTGTGATCTTTCAAGGTCATACAGGGGCTAAATCAAATTTTTGAGCCTTTATACAAGTTGAAACGCGCTTATAAGTCGTTTAAGAAAGTATAGAACGTCAAATAAACAAGGGAGTATTTGAATAGTAGCTGCTCTGAGTCTCTTTTACTTTTTTCTCATCTAGTAAATTTCTCAAATATTTATTACTAAAGTAATATCTAGATTCCAGTGTCAGCTACTTGAATGACAAGAAAAGGCTGCTTGGATAATAGGAAGCTGATATGGGAAACATAAACTTTCTAAAATTCATTGAGTCATGCTTTAAAACGATGATGCCGAGGTGTGGGTATAACGACTATCAGTATGTAAAAGTCATAAAAGACAGAATTGAAGCAGCAAATATCGGCAAAATTAGGCGAATAATATTTAATATGCCGCCGTGCTCGATGAAATCCATGTGTGTGAGCATTGTGCTGTCCACGTGTGGATACTGGGTCAATCAACCAACTGCATAGTTGCAAGCTATTCTCAGCAGCTGAGCGAAAAGCACTTGCTCGATACAAGGTGTGCGATGTAAGTAGACCATTTCGTGTCATTCCAGTGCTTGATACACAACTGTACGAATATTGTGATTTGAGTCTACCACTATGATGCCATGCCAGTGTCAAGCATTGACATCCAAGAATTTTATTAAGTTGGTAAGTATAAAAGCAGCTGTTTTATGTTAAAACAAGACGTTTTTATAATTATGAAAAGGCTAATCCAAGTGTTACGCACTAGGATGACACCATTCTAGGCTACTTGGATGACAAGAAAAGTAGCGCTGGAACGGCAAGAGAAAAGACTACTTGAATGATAAGAAAAGGGACACTTGGATAATAGGAAGAGGCGCTGAAATGATACAATTGTTGATTGGCAATTCAATTTTTCCTATTACCATTGGAATTTGGTATAAATTCCTTTCATCACTGTTCTCATGAATAACCATGCAACAAAGCCTCTATTACTATAAATCCTTATTTACCTACTTTGAACCATTATAAGAAGAGCTATAAATAACGTGGAAGAGTCTTATTTTGTGAACATACCAAAACAAAAATTTTGTCTATTACTCCAGCAACATTTGCTTCAGCTTGGGTACGATCTATTTTACCACCTTCCAAAATTAGTTTAGTACTTAACCCGGATGATATATTAATAAATTTACTACTGACAACTCCACTACTAGTTAGTAGAGCTGACCCATCAATTGGCAATTTTATATCCTTACTTATACACATATCGATTCGTGCAATATAGGTAGCTTTATCAAGTGATACGCCAGTTATGCTTTCAATATCTACGTTGGAAACCTTGACGCTATCATCAACTACTATGCAATTGACGTTAGCAAAAAGACTACATACTTTATAGCAATCCTTATAGCCTTTTATGTCAGATAGCTTATCAACAGCAAAATAAACTAGAAAGTAGCAAAAGCCAACACAAATAATCCAGCAGTTATTTCAGATATATTTAATCTTCGCGTCTTTAGTTATTAGGATTCCAGCTTTTATAGTAATTTCTTACTTTTTGATTCGGATAATACGCATCTTTTGTACCAGTCAAATTAGGAATATGTTTTGTTTTTTCCTTTTTATTATTAACTGGTACTGTATCGTCAGTATAGTGAAGCCATATGTGCCACTTTGGAGGTACTGTTGTAGGTTCAGAGACACTACTATACGTGACCCACCTTTTTCCTTTATTTGATTCATAGTAAGAGTTTCCATTTTTGTCACTTCCTACAAATTTATCTTTTCTTCGTAATAGATATTTTGTCGCTTTACAGATTTTAGATAACATAACGGTATTAAAACAAAGAGTATTATATATACTAATACTTTAACAGTCCATTAACAACAATTTAATGCAATTATCAATTTTGCAAGTTATCATACCAATAATTGCATCGATGTTTTGTTTCCTAACTAGGAAACATAAAGTTTCCTGGTCTATTTCTTTTGCCACAACGGCAGCTACTTTTTTTATTTCATCAATACTACTCATGAAAACGTATAATGGTGAAATTATAACTTATTACCTTGGAGATTGGGCTCCTCCGTATGGAATAGAGTTAAGAATTGATATATTAAACTCCTTGATTCTAACTTTAGTGAATTTTATAGCACTGATAAGTGTGCTTTATAGCTTTTATATCAATGAAAAAGAGATCAGCAAAAACAAAATCACAGGTTTTTATTCTTTGTTCCTGTTGTGCTTAAGTGGGCTACTTGGAATTTTAATAACAAACGACATATTCAATCTTTATGTTTTTTTGGAAATTTCCTCTCTTTCTTCTTACATACTAGTTTCAATGGGAAGGGATAAAAAAGCTCTGGTTGCAGCATTTGAATATCTGATTAGTGGAACAATAGGCGCAACATTTTACTTATTTGGTATCGGTCTTTTGTATTCTATGACAGGAACGCTAAATATGTCTGACATGGCCGATAGAATAGTACCGCTGTATGATAATAACATCGTAAAGCTTGGCACGTTGTTCATTTTTGTTGGCCTCTCAATCAAAATAGCACTGTTTCCATTGAGTAGATGGCTAATTAATTCATATAGTGAGGCGCCAAGTTTCATTAGTATATTCTTTTCAGGCACAGCGACCAAAGTTATGATATATGTTTTTATTAGAATCTTCTATACTGTTTTCCATCAAAACTTTTTTTTATTTAAATCACCATTGAATAATGTGATAATTATCCTTGCATTTTGTGCTATTGTATTTGGATCAATATTTTCAATAACCGCGAAAGAGATGAAGAGGTTGCTTGCTAATTCTAGCGTCAGCCAGATTGGTTATATAGTTTTAATGCTTGGCCTAAACTCGAAAGCAGGCTTATTTGCAGCAATCCTTCACATAATAAACCACAGCATAATAAAAACATCTTTATTCATGGCTGTAGAATGCGTTTCTTACAAATTTGGTTCAACAAAAGTAGAGCATTTGTCAGGACTCAAGAAATCGATGCCTCATACAACACTTGCATTTACTATACTTAGCTTAGCATTGATCGGTGTGCCTTTAACAAGCGGCTTTGTAAGTAAGTGGTATATGATGAAAGCAATTATCGAATCTCACGCATGGATTTCCCTTATAGTTTTTTCTGCTGGTTCTTTCCTTGCACTAATATATATGTGGAAGATGGTAGAAAAAATATATTTTGAAAATGATGCAGCATCACACACTGAAATAACACCTGGACCTATTGATAAAGTACCGCTACCTATGCTTTTCTGTCTGTTACTCACAGCAGCTTTAACAGTAGTAACAGGAGTATACAGTACTCCAATTTGGTTAGTAGTTGAAAAGTTGGCTTTTTGATTTTTATTTCTTATTATACTCAAGGTTATAAAGTTCTGTTGTGAGTAGGCCAAAGAAGATTTACTTATTGTTGATCATTAACATAATAGCGCTGTTTTGCGTTGGCATTATTGTTCAATATTCTTCTACTGGAGGAAAGTGGATGCCATTTGCGATTCATCAACTAGTTGTGTTCTCTTTCTTTTTTCTATTAGCTATAGCTATGTCATTCATAGAGATAAATTTTTATTTGAAGTACGCCTACATTTTTTATATAGCAGCAGTGACTTCACTGCTGTTGGTAAACTTTTTTGGTTCGCACATAATGGGTGCAACAAGGTGGATAAGAATTGGGCCAATTAGTTTTCAACCGTCAGAGTTTGCAAAAATAGGCTTAATACTTGCACTTTCTCGTTATTTTAATAAGCAAAGTGTGTATAAAATGATGGAATTTCAAAGGTTATTTAAGGCATTTATAATTATTATCTTACCTGTATTCTTGGTACTAAAACAGCCTAATTTAGGCACGGCCGTAATAATGTTATTCATAGGAGCATCGATTATATTCGTAGTAATAATCAAAAGATCTCATTTGATAGTTTTTGGAACGATTGGCATTCTTATAATACCGACTATCTGGCCTTTTTTACACCCTTATCACAAGCAAAGAATACTGTCGTTTTTAGATCCATCAGTAGACCCTCTTGGAATAGGCTATAATGCGCAGCAATCCAAGATAGCTATAGGTTCAGGAGGTTTGCTTGGCAAAGGCTTTGTTAATGGAAGTCAAACTCAGCTTGGATTTTTACCGGAAAAGCGCACAGATTTTGCTTTTGCGGTGCTTGGCGAGGAATTGGGTTTTTTAGGTAGCATGGTTTTGATTTTCCTCTATACTGCGCTGTTTGCTACAATATTCTCTATTGCTTATAGATCAAGAAATTATTTTTCTAAGTTGGTATCTATCGGGATTTTTGCCTTTTTTGGCGCTCATTTTATCATAAACATCGGAATGACAATTGGGTTTTTACCCGTAATAGGTGATCCGTTGCCATTTTTATCCTATGGAGGAAGCACAACTGCTGCAAGCTTAGTATGCGTAGGACTTCTACTTAGCTCCATAGCCTCTGTAAAAGATATGAGGCTAAACTCTAGATTTTATACACAAGAAGGTACGTAGTTTGAGATCAAAAAACTGCTTGACAATTTTTACCAACCCAATATTATAAGATTGAAGCTGCTATTTATCCTAAGTTTGTACAAATTAAAAGACAAAAACTTAGTATATCTGGTGCGTCGTGTTTAATTTTTCGCATTATGTGTAACATGTGTTTTTAAAATTCTGGTTTTATCTATACAAGCCAAAACACGCTCATAAATCATTTTAAACATAAAAATGCTAATGTTATAGAATAGATAGTAAATAACTAACTAACATGGGGCTTCCTTTGCTTTCTCACTCGATAGTTTCTTAAATTTTTTTACTAAAGTAGCATCATAGATGCAAGTGTCAACTACTTGGACGACAGAAGTAGGGAGAGCTGGAACGACGCCATTTTTGACTGGCAATTTAATTTGTCCTATTACCATTGATATAAGCTATAGATTTTTCCCCTATAGATAGCTTCAAACAAAGTCTTCCGAGGTATCTCTAAACTCCTTTGTGGCAGCCTTTCTTAATTAGTCGTATCTCAGTTTACAACTCTATCTAAAAGAATGCCGAGAAAAAGCAATAGCCCTACATAGGAGTTATTTTTAAATATAGACATACATTGACTGGAATCGTCGGGATTGAGATTTCTATATTGGTAATGAAACATGAACCCTACAGCAAGTAAAGCAATATAGAAAATGTTACTCAATAATGATAAGATACCGGCATATAGCCACATTATAAGAGATATTAAATGAAACCTTTTTAGCCATGATTTTGTTGTATCACCAAAATAGAGCGCCGTTGATTTTATTCCGAGTTTTTCATCATCTCTTTTATCTTGATGAGCGTATATGGTGTCATAACTCAGCGTCCAAAAGATGCATCCTGCATAAAAGAGCATAGGTTCTATACTAATCTGGTTCTTTACTGATGCCCAACCTAGGAGCGATCCTATATTAAAGGTAAACCCTAAAAACAATTGTGGCCACCAAACGTAACGCTTTAGTAAAGGGTAAATAATTATCATACACATTGAGATTACCCCAAGTATAAGTGTAGTTTTATTGGTGAGCAATAGGATTACTAGTGCAATGGACAGTAACAGAGAAAGTAAAATCAAAGCTTGCTTTACATTTAGCGCACCACTTGCAAGTGGCCTATATTTTGTTCGTTCAAGATACGCATCTATTTCTTTATCGAAAATATCATTGATTATGCAACCTGCAGGTCTCATCAAGAATGCCCCTATAGTAAACAAAATAAGGAGAAAAAAAGACTGCCAAGATAGAGAAGCTGATGCTAGAACAATACCACTTAAACTAGGGAATAATACAAGCCACAAACCTGTTAAACTGTGCAACCTCATCAATGAAAAGTAATGATTGAAATGTATCATTAAGTATGATTACTTAGTATCTTGCTTACATTAACAAAATTATCGAATGCTAAATCAGTTTTGAAAACTAACTTGGGTATAAACCGCAAATCAACATAACACAATATGGATTTGCGTATCAACCATGCAGATTGATTGATTTCATCAATAATAGTCCTAATATCACAATCTTTTTCACTTAATGAAGATAGCACTACATATACATCTGCTTTTTTTAAGTCTTTATTTAACTTTACTTCAGATACCACTACATTTTTATTGAATGCCTTACCTTCCATTAAGACTCTGGATATTGCTCTATGCAGTACAGATGCTACTTTTAGACTTCTGATTTCTTTTTTCATACTATAATACCCTTTCTTCCTGTACTAATTGATAAACTTCCAGAATATCTCCAACTCTAATATCGGAATCAGCATCTAGAGACATTCCACATTCAAGGTTTGTACCTACTTCCTTAACATCATCCTTAAATCTACGCAAAGCTTTCAATTTTCCTTCATATATTAATTTACTGTTGCGTATTACCTTAATTAAAGAATCTTTTTTTACAACTCCATCACTTATATAACACCCAACAATATTACCAGCTTTAGATACATTAAATATCTGTCTCACAGATACAGAACCAATACGCACTTCTCGTGTTACAGGTTTTAAAATTTTAGTCAAGCACATTTTCATACTGTTAATAAGTTCGTATATTACATTATAAGTACGTATTTCTACACCTTTTTGTTTTGCCAAATCCCTTATTTTTGAATCCACTTTAACATTGAACGCCAAAATTACTGCTCTTGACGCTTCTGCAAGAAGCACATCCGAGTCTGTTATTTCTCCAACCGCCTTGTGTAGGATATTTAATTTCACTTGATCTTTACCAAGTTTATCAATTGAACTTGATATTGCTCCGATAGAACCAGTTACGTCACACTTCAAAACTACAGGTAACTCTTCTGTTTCACTGTCATTACGACTGAACATGTCTAAATCACTATTGCTTGCACCCCCATCTTTTCTCTTGCTCAGCTCTAATCTATATTCAACGATTTCACGTGCCTGCTTTTCAGAATTTACAACAACAAATTTATCTCCAGCATCTGGCACACCGTTTAGACCAGTGATCTCAATTGGAGTAGAAGGTAGAGCAACCTTCTCCCTTTGACCAAAATGATTAACCATGCTACGTACTTTTCCATATGTCGTACCAATCACCAACATATCACCAACTTTCAGCGTTCCTTCCTCAACTATTAACGTAGCTGATATTCCATTGGCTTTATCTATTTTAGATTCTATCATCCACCCAAATGCTCGACAATCTTCTATCGCTTCAAGTTTCATTAAATCAGCAATTAACAAAATCGCTTCTTCTAATTTATCTAGGTTAATTTTCTTTTTTGCTGATACTGGCACAACCATAACATCACCACCAAGTTCTTCAGGAATTAGATCATATTGAGGTAAACTACTAATTACCATTTCTATATCATTAGACTGCAATTTATCGATTTTATTAATAGCAACTATAATAGAAACATTTGCTGCCTTTGCATGATTTATTGCCTCAATCGTTTGTTTCATCACTCCGTCGTCGACCGCAATTACTATTACAACTATATTAGTGATGTTGGCACCACATGCACGCATTGCAGTGAACGCCTCATGTCCTGGTGTGTCAATGAAAGTAATTCTTTGCTTATCCTTTGTAACTACCTGATAAGCACCTATATGTTGAGTTATTCCACCTGACTCTCTTTCTGCAATATTAGTTTCACGAAACGCATCGAGCAATGAGGTTTTACCATGATCAATATGTCCCATAAAGGTGACAACTGGCGGCTTAGGTTTTTTAGGCAAACTTTCTCTGTCTTTTATGAAAAGTAAATCCTTTTCCTTGTTAGCATCGCTCACTCGTTTAACTGTATGATTAAATTTTTCTACTATTTTACATGCTATATCCGGATCCACCAAATCATCCACTCTATAATTCTCACCAACTTCTTCTTTCAACATTCTTAATACATCTTTGCTGTCCTCTGCCATACGAATGGATAATTCTCTAATTGTAATTTTATCTGGTATAATAACTTCTCTTGATATGTTTTTACCTTTGGTAAATTTCGATTTTCTATTTCTTAT
Source organism: Wolbachia sp. (assembly GCA_051710285.1). Taxonomy (GTDB): domain Bacteria; phylum Pseudomonadota; class Alphaproteobacteria; order Rickettsiales; family Anaplasmataceae; genus Wolbachia. The sequence continues at coordinate 1,027,097 of JBPETD010000001.1, read as the reverse complement.
ACCAAATCTTTGCTTAAACGCGTGGAATTGTTCAATTTTATCATCTATTGATTGCGCGATTATCAGCTTGGAGTGCTTAGAATATATATCTTTGCTAGCTTTTAAAGGCTTCTTATCATCATCTTCATCATCAACTTCACCATCCGTTAGCTTAGCTTGGCCAAGATCACTTGAAGCTTTTTCTTCGATTTTTTTAAGTGAGACATCTGAAGCACCACCTTTATCATCAGCCTTTTCATCATTATCCTCTTTTACTACCGCCTCTTTTTCTTCTTTTAGATTCTTTTCTTTTAATAAAGCAGCATTTTGTACAGCATTAATACGAAAGATTTGCTCTTTTTCTGTCAAGGAGCATAATTTATTTTCATCTTGTTCTTCTGGCTCATGAGGTTTTCTTCTCCTTTTTTTTACTATTGTAGCTCCCGTACTTGGATTCGCTGAAGAGTTCAAATCAAGACCTAACTTAAGTTTGTTAAAACCTTGAAGCATTAGTTTTTTACTACTGATATCTTCGTTGTTCATACATTTTGCTATATTACCCCAAGCTTCTTACGAGCTCCCATGATTATTGAGTCTATTGTGTATTTTAAATCTTCTTTACCACTTGCTGAAGATGAGAGTATACCATAAAACTCATAGCTTGATAAATCTGCCACATCTCCTAGAGTTTTAATACCATGTTTACTAAGAGTAATTTTATTGTCTATTGATAAAGGTAAATTGATTACATCGTCTTCCATACCTAAACTTCTTAACTCTTCTATTTTTTTGTCATTTTCTGTTTTTAGATATTTATTTGCTCTGCTGTGCAATTCACTCGCAATATCTTCGTTAAAGCCTTCTATCGAAGCAAGCTCTTTAATTGAAGCATTGGATATGTCCTCTACGCTTGAAAAACCCTCTGTGACTAACAATTGTCCCATAATCTCCTCTAAATTTAGGGCTTCAGCAAATAAAGCTGAACACTGACTGAGTTCTTTACTTCGCCTTTCTGATTCTTGCTGAGTGCTTAGTATCTCAATTTTCCATCCAATAAGCTCTGAAGCTAATCTTACATTTTGACCTTTTTTTCCTATAGCTAAGCTTAATTGATCTTCGGCAACTATTAATTCTACACAATTTTCATTTTCATCAATAATAACCTTTGATACTTCTGCAGGAGTAATTGCTTTGATAACAAATTGCCCCAGGTCTGAAAAGTAATGTATGACATCAATTTTTTCTCCATTTAATTCATGTATGATGTTTTTTATCCTATCCCCCTTAACTCCAACACAAGCACCTACTGGATCGATGTTTTTATCAGGAGAGAAAACAGCAACTTTAGATCTTGAACCAGCATCTCTAGCTATACCCTTAACTGTTACTAACCCGTCAGCAATTTCAGGTATCTCTTGATTTAATAGTACTTCCAAAAAACCTTTATGGGCCCTAGAAAGAATAATTTGACGTCCATCATCAGAACGCTTAACAGTTTGTATGTAAGCTTTGATCTTATCGCCTTCGCGAAATGATTCACCACCGATTAAATTTCGCAATGGAAGGTATGCAATAGTGCCATTTATGTCTATGATCAGGTCCGAATACTCCACTTGTTTAACAATGCCATATTTCATTTCTCCGACCTTATCCTTAAATCCCTCATATTGCTTTTTCGATTCTTCATATTTAATCACCTGAGCAATTCTTTGTTGGGCAATTCTTGCTGAAGCAAGATCAGTGCTGAGAGAAAGTAATTCATTAACAGTATCACCAATTTTTGCATCTTCTCTTATTAACCTAGCTTGTGCAAGAGTAATTGATTCATATCCAGAATTCTCTTCTTCATTTTGTTCATCACTAATAACCCTTAATTCTCTATATGTAGTAATTTTGCCTGTGTTTCTATCTATGTTAACTGTAATCTTACTTTTATTGCCATATTTTTGATGAGCCACTGCTTCTATGGCACTTTCTAATGCCTTCATTACCACTTCAAAATCTAGACCTTTTTGAAGTGAAAGCTCTCCTGCTGTTTTTATTATGTCAATACTTCCAACTAAGTTATTTTTGTCGCTTTTCTGTTTAACACTGCTTTTTCGGTTAGCAATCATACAAACAAATCCTATACAGTTAGTTATAATTATAACTTCAACGGGCAAAGAACACCATTTCTAACAGTAAATAATTTACTAATTTAAGTCAAGTTTTTTCATGTCTTTGCATCATAAGCAAAGCTGAAGTAAAACAAGATTAGAACCGTTGCAGCTACATTCCACATACTATGGTGACTGAAATGTCCACCACCACTAGCTTGATTGAGCATCATACATGATCATTAACGTAAAAAAATTGATGTTTAGCTTAGTAATTATCGATATTAAGCCAAGAATCGTGGTTGCAATAGTAAGCAATGTTGGCCTAATGCGAGAATCGAAGCATTTATTACACATCGCTTAACGTCATCTTTATACACTCCAATTTGGTGATAAAAAGCGTCAAATAATAATATATTATTATTTACTATTATACCTGATAAAGCAATTATTCCTACCATGCACATAACAACTACAAAAACTTTATGTAAAGAAAGAAACAAAAATGTATACCTGCTAGATAAAAATACTGCCGTCATTGCAATGAATGTGTGATATTCATTATTGAATTGTATCTCTAATACCAAGATCATTAATGTAATTGCCAATATAAAAGTCTTAGCAAAAAGGCTTCTAATTTTTGTTGATTTTCTTTATCGCCTTTAAAATCAATTTAACTCTCTTGTCTCAATCTTAAATAATCGAATCTTGAATTAGCTTAACTCTTTCGTCAACCAGATACCCAGGATCAACATCAGCAGAGATTGTTACTGTGCGTGATCCATTAATCCTACTTAGCTTGTTTGCCTTTTTTCGGAAACGTATTTTACTATATTGCTCATAGGATACGAAGCATTAACTGTATTAATAAAAGATTCTCTATAGTCTTCATGTTACGATCTCGCTCGAAAAACGGAGTATAATATCTATTTCATGATCCAGATTATTTGATCTGTATTTTTGATTAATACTCCACTTGTAACCATTTTTATAAAATCGCCAATGGTTGTAATACTACTCCAGAGCTTGCAGACTTACTTTTATCAATATTCATACTCTACTCTATTTCAGGCGTTGATCTGCTATCTTGAATATTGATAAATCCTGATGAAGGTTGATTCATAATTTTTAGAATTTGCTCTGCTGCTAAATACAAGCTAGATTCATCACAACTGAGATTAATCTATATTGATTTATTGGCTAACGGTACTAAATTTTCTTCTTTAATATCGATTATCATTCCTTTCATATCTTGCACGCTACTTCTTTTATATCATTTAATATATGCCTAACCTTGCACCTAAAGCGCCAATTCAAAAGTTCTAGTTTGAATTTCAGCAATAATGTTATCTATGAATTTTCCTGATTCAGCATAAGAATCATAAATCTCTTTTTGATACCAGAGATGCGATCTTCCACTTCATTCAGTATCAACTCTCGTTCCTTGGCTGATAAACTTTCCTTTGCTTTAACACTAATTAGAATATTATCTGAATCTACTTTCGTAAAAAACTTTACTCCAGAGCCAAGTGTGAAATGTAATATACTAAATGAGAGCAAACTAATATAATAGCACACACAAATTTTTAGGATGATCTAAAACTTTTTCCAGTATACATAAGTAAGCTCTTATCATAGGTCAGTATTCTTTTTTTCTATCGCGTTCACTTTTCCAATTTCTTCTTTCGAAATTACCGAGGGCTTACCAAACATTACACCGAGTGTTGGTATGAAAATCAAAGCCATGATGAGCGAACCGATCAAAGTTAAAATTATTGTGATTGGTATATAATGCATAAACTTACCAATCATATCAGGCCAAAATAACTTAGGAGAAATACTGCTAATTTAGTTAATATCGATGATAAAACTGGAGAAAATATATCATAAACTAAAGTGTGAAAGGCTTCTTACCTTGTCCATTTCACAAATCATCTATCTATCAGCATATTCACTAACTACGATTGCATCATAAACCAACATGCCAACTCCATAATTAAACTGAAGAACACAACAATATTTAAGATTATGCACATGAAGTAAAGAACTATTATTCCAACAAGAAAGGAGCCAGGCATCGGAAGTGCCACAAGAATAGCCGCCTTGTATCAATAGAGAGTATCATTATAATTAATATCAATAACACAGCAAATATTATGCCGTTCTCTAGGTCATCAAGCACATTACGAATATTTTTTTGACTGGTTGTTTAAACATACCACTTTTAGATTTTCAAGTAATGGTCTTTTGCCTTATCATTATGTATTTCACCTGATTTACTGTATCTGTTACGTTCTTTCCATTACGTCTTAAAACTTCTAATACAACAACTAAACAATCCGTTGATGCAAGCAAATCCTTCATAATCTTCAAATCTAAGATTCACCTTTGCACGTCTTGTACTCTCAAAACTGCATCGCCATGAGACCTACATGAATGTTCATAATACCATTTATATCTTTTAATAATCCTGACACTTTAATTGAGTATTTTTGTGTCATTGTCAAACGATCCGTCTCCCACTAATCTGTTATTGCTCGATATAGCATAAAATATTTCACCTGATTGAATGTTGTATTTGTCAGTATTGTGGCTCAATTATCACTTCTATCGTTTCTTTACGTACACCATCCACTTCAACCTTAAGGATATTGGCAGAGATTCTATTCCTTTTTAACTTATGCGTTATATCTGTCAAAGCCCTTTCTGGTAGATGACCAAGCAATCCAACCTTTAATATAGGAAATAAGCTTAAGTTTTTACTAATTATCGGAGACTCCGCTTCAGTAGGCAATTTCGATTTTATATTTGGAAGCTTTGAATGAGCGTTATCGAGCACTTCCCCTTGTTACTATATTATATACCGAATTCAAGTATTATATGAGAGCCATCATTAGTCGCTAGGGCGCCTTTAAGCTCCTTAACTCCTTCTATGGACCTCAGTTCATTTTCTATCGGGGATAGCTAATAACTTCTCACTATCCATCAATAGAAATTCCAGGAAGTCCAACAAACACGCTAATTACAGGAATTTGTATATCTAGGTTGCTTTCCCTTAGAATTTTATATAGGTGCATAAACTAAAAATAAAAATCACTATAAACAACAATATTACTGTCCTATTCTTCTCTATAAGCAAGCTTTCCATGTTAATATTTTATTGAATATGTATACTTTTATACAACATTATATCTGAGATACATTATATATTAATTAGCTCTTATATAATTTTTAAAATATTTCTATTAAGAATTAAAATCATCATAAAATTACAGCCTGGTAATTTCTTAAATATTAGTTACTAAAGTGGTATCTTGGATGCCAGTGTCCAAGGCACTGGGACATCAGTATGAGGCGCTGAAATGACAGAGGTTTAAACTTTTAACGTTAGTAATACGGTCTATTTTTTTTCAATCTGAGTGCAATTGCCTCCTCCCAAACATCACCATTACGCAACAATTTTTCTTTGTTGTACATTAATTCCTCCCTTGTTTCTGTTGCAAATTCAAAATTAGGGCCCTCGACAATTGCATCGACTGGACATGCCTCCTGGCAAAGCCCACAATATATACACTTCGTCATATCAATATCATAACGCGTAGTGCGACGGCTGCCATCTTCTCTTTTCTCTGCTTCAATAACTATCGCCTGAGCAGGGCAGATAACTTCACATAATTTGCAAGCTATACACCGTTCTTCACCGTTTAAATATCTACGCAATGCATGCTCACCGCGAAATCTCGAACTTAGAGGTCCCTTCTCCATAGGGTACCTAAGCGTCACTTTTGGTTTAAATGCATATCTAAGCGTAATAATAAACCCTTTAATTAATTCTAGAAAGGACCAATACCAAGCTAATTTCTTGAGCATAAAGTATTACATACTGTACTACCGACTATAAATCATATTACCAGTTTTAGAAAGGCTTTTCTCACATTCAGCTTTGAACTAATCAATTGCTTTCATCCCTACCACATTATATCCTGAATCAACATGCAAAATTTCTCCAGTGGTACCGCTACTTAAATCACTCAGCAAATACAGCGCTGCTTTCCCAACATCTTCTATTGTAGTGTTGCGCCTTAGTGGAGAATTATTTCTGTTCCATTCTGATATGAAGTGAAAATTGCTTATTCCAGAAGACGCTAAAGTTCTAATTGGACCAGCAGAAATGGCATTCACTCTGATGTTTTGTGGTCCAAAGTCGCATGCTATATATTTTACACTTGCTTCGAGTGCTGCTTTACATAGGCCCATAACATTATAATTTGGCATAACTTTTTCAGCGCCATAGTAAGATAAAGTGAGTAAACTACCACCGTTTGGCATTATCTTTTCAGCTCTTTTCGCTAGGGCAGTAAAAGAATAGCATGATATATGCATTGCATTGAGGAAGTTGTTCAGTGATATGTTAACATATTTACCAATAAGTTCATTCTTGTCAGAGAATGCAATTGCGTGTACCAAAAAATCAAGAGCGCCCCATTTTTTTTTTATTACCTTAAAAACTTCATCTATAGTCTCCTCATTTGCAACATCACAATTTAGTAGCAACTCAACATTTAGCTCAGCTGCCACTAGTGATAATCTCTCACTTACCATTTCGTTTTGATAAGTGATTGCAAGTTCTGCCCCGTGCTCTGAGAGAGTTTTTGCTATGCCGTATGCTATCGACCTCTTGTTTGTTATTCCAGTTATTAATCCCTTTTTGCCTTGTAGCAGATTTATTGCCATAGAATTTTTTATTTTCTACAATTTTTGGTATTAACCAGATAAAGTCAAGATATTAGCTGTGTTAAAACAAGAAGGTATCTTGTACATTATTTCCTTTCTGTTACTTGAAAAATGTAGGTCTGTGTTTAACTTCTATTCTGCTATTGTTTTGAAATTGTTTTCACTTTTCCATTCATTGTAATTACTCACGTTAACTCCTGCAAAATTGAAATTTTAAAACTTCTGCTAAAATAGCATGCAAAAACAACAGCCTAATATCAGGCTGTTGTTTTGCTTGGTATTTACTATCTAAAACTACATTAAGATTGCATCTCTATATCTATAATACATCTCTTTACCTGTGTTGTGAGTAGTATGGCATATTTCCCTCAATTTCTTTGATTTTATCCATTATTTCCTTTATTTTCATATCTATACTATCTATAGTTACTGATAGCGGATTTGTACGCCATTTTCAATATTAAAACACATACTGTTATTGTATTCGTTGATATTGTTTATTAAACTGTCATAAAAAGCTTTAAATCTAACAACATTACCATCATTCTTTCATTGATCTTTGCAGTGTTGACATTACCGGTAATATCAATTTCTTTATCTGCCATTCTATCAAAAATAGCTGAGTGATTGTCGGCTTTGCAAACACAAGTTTTACAAATGTAAGTTTTTGAAGTTATTGCATTTCTTTAGTCACACGACCTCCTATAAAAAATTAAAAAGTAAAAACTTCAATTATACAAGTAATGACGAATCATAAGAACATGCATCGCCATCTTCTGCTGTAAAATTTTAATCATATGCAAAGTATGACATATCCTTCATGACTTGCTTGAGCATCTCAATAACCTCTTTGTTTTGTTTGAACTGATCTCCAAACTTCTCCTCCAATACTTCAACAATAAAATCAAGTTGATATTTATTACCTGATTGACCAATCACAGTTGTGACTTTCTCATAAGGCAGCTTGTTAATAATATCATTAAGCTCTTTTACATCGAGATTATTCAAAAGTTCTGCAAATAGCTGTTCAGACATATTGTAAGCGAAAATTTGAAGTTTTTCAGAGTCAGTTAGGAATCAATTATAAGTTTAATTCCACCAGAATCGATTAAATTTTGAGCTATTACTTCAAGCTTCTCGCGTAATCTACTTATTGACTGAATCCTCTAATTTACCTCCTTCTAAAGTGTGTATTAGAAACTGAAGTCGTTCATGTCATAGTTCCTTAGAAAGAATGCTTAAGTGGTGGTCAGATAAATTTCTTGCTAGATCTATAAAACGATGGTCATCTATACCGTTAATGAGTACTTTAAACTGATCCATTTTTAAGTTGTGTAAGACGTTTTCTAATTGTTCTAGTCTTAACTCTTTCACCAGAATTTTAAGCTTATTCTCATCTAAAATAGGAACAATAATTTTCAGTTTTTCATTTAACTACTGAGCGAGAGTTTTGAGTTGGTGATTAGTTAAATGATCCACCAAAGCTTGAAGTTGATCATCGCTTAAGTGCTCTACTAGGGCTTGAAGCTGGGTTCCTGTTAAGAATTCTCTGTTATATTTTAAATGCAAGCATCTGTCAAATTCTCAAGCAGAAGAATACCGCAATTTGATATTACATCATATAAGTCTTTGAAGTCTTTTATAATATTAATTATCACTTTTTCAAAATATTGAGGATCATGAGTCATATTTCTATCTCTATCCGAAAAGTAAGCAATTACATTTTCATCTCCATATTCATTACTTCTCATTATCATAACTGAACCATCTTCATCTTTTACTATATCAATTACGCTTTCACTTTTTACTATAGTAAAATGCAAGTTAGTGATAAAGAGCATCGTCCTGTACGAGTAGTAATTTATATCAACTTCGATTCTTTATAATATAAACAATTAACACATGCTATTTTAAAGTCGCTATCAGTGGTTTTCACTCTGTCATGAGTCTCAAGGCTTATTCCAAACTTTTCAATGGCCTTGCTGCGATCTATTTTAAAAGGATATTTCTTTTCACTCATAAAATCTCTCAATAAATTTATAATTATTAATATAATAATGTCTATTAGTTAATTTATTAATAACTAGTATATACTATAATTACAATGATAGATATCATTCGCATAGCTTGTGTTGCTATGCTATGCAAGTAGTGCACACATGAACATTGTAATTACAGGTAACTTGCTGTTAAAAGTGGCCAGTATCTACTACTTTTATAACATCCTTTCTTGTAGAGGCTGCATTCAATAACCTCCATGTTTAAGAAATTTACCAAGCGAGAAAAGCAAAATAAGCTCTGGTCGGTATTTATTTTTAATATTGGCGTTTTATGCCTTAAACGCTGCAATTTAGCTGCTTTTAAACGCAACTAATCTAAACTATAATATTTAAGAAATTTACTAAGCAGGAAAAAGGACAATCAAACCCCAAGGTAGTTAGTTATTCCACTCTCTATTATAAAATCCAGCGTTGAGTGATGCCTAAACAACTTATAAGCGCGTTTCAGCTTGCATGAGTAAACATAGTTTTAAAAAGACATGCAGTGCACATAGTGCGAAAAATTAAACAATAGTACGCCAAATACAAGTTTTCTTGCTATTCTAACCGCACAGATTGGAAAGTTAAAAAAATAGCCTCAATATCGTTATGATGGGAGCTGGTAAAGGTTGTCAAGTAGTTTTGTTTCTATTGTACGAGGTTATAACTTTTTACTTGTTCTATCGTGCCATTACCATGGTAAAATCATGTCTTATTTTTCCATCTCGCAACACTAACTTACTAGTGATATGTTTATGGTGTTTAAACTTTTTTCAAATAATTCATTTCCGTCATCACTGTCTTAATCATCAAAAGTGTCAGAAAATCCATATTTTCTACTTGTTATAGGTCAGCAGGATATTACATCGAGCACATCCAATATTTCTCCAAATATTAAATTTGCCACAGTTTTACCATAACTTTCGTTATCTCTATAACGTAAATTTACCTCAGCCCTTGTTTTAGATATTTATCTGCCATGCGCTTAATATTCTCTAAAGAGTTCTCTATATCATTACTCTTTTGAGGTTTCTGAGCATTTTTCTCTTTAACATTTTTCATTTCCTTATAAAACTTTTGGATTAACTCCTATTCATTGGGGCAGGTCGTATCTCTACTGAAGGTGAGCCTTCTTTTAAAAAAGATAAATGGCCACATAAAACATACTCCTCACTTTCGTTTGTCCAATAATCAGCTTCTAGACATTTTGAATAAAGCTCTCGCCTACTGTGCATTCCATAAGTCATATCAACAACTATTATTTACTTATATATTCTATATTAATTAGAGTATATAAGTAAGTCAACGAAAAAGTAGATCTCTTTCATGACCAATTTATGGTAAAAATTTTTGAGAAACACAGATAAGCACCACAGAATACTCTGGAGAAGCACGAGCAAATTGTTGATGCAAAATTAGAAAGCAGGTTATGCAAAAGGTCTAATTAGAGTCCCATTTCACGGTGTTTAAATCTACTCCTTCTTGCACCATTTCGAAAAGTGGGCTCATTTCTCTCAGTCGACCAACATTTTTAGCAATAAGACCTACTGCATATAAAACTTCATCTTTAGTGGTAAATCTGCCAAGGCCAAATCTAATTGATGAATGCTCAAGGTTATAGCCATTGTTTAATGATCTTATAACATAAGAAGGTTCAAGGGATGCAGATGTGCACGCAGAACCGGAACTTACCGCCAAATCCTTAATTGCCATGATTAGAGATTCGCCCTCAACGTGGGGAAAACTTAAGTTTAGGTTGCCAGGAATTCTATTTTCATAATCACCATTTAAAACAACATCAGGAAATGTTTTTTTTATCTTGCTGTACAAAATATCTCTCAGTTCTTCCAATTTTGCTGCTTCTGTTTCCATTTCTTCTTTAGCAATACTTGCTGCTTCACCAAAACCAACTGCAAGAGGAGTTGGAACTGTTCCGGAGCGTATACCTCTCTCTTGTCCACCACCACTAATCAGTGGTGTCAGCCTAACACGAGGATTCTTTCTCCGGACATATAATGCGCCTATTCCCATTGGTCCATAAATTTTGTGGCTAGAAAGGCTCATGAGATCAATATTCATTTCATTAACGTCGATCGGTACTTTTCCAAAACTTTGAGCAGCATCTGTATGGAAAAATATATTATGCTTCCTACATATTGCACCAATTTCTTTGACAGGTTGTACTACTCCAATTTCATTATTTGCCATCATCACTGAAACTAGAACTGTTCTATCAGTGATTGCTTCTTCGAATTTCGACAAATCCACAATTCCATTTCGCTTAACAGATAGATATGTAACATTAAAGCCTTCATTCTCCAGATATCGACAAGAATCTAAAACGCACTTATGCTCTGTGCAAACAGTTATTATATGGTCTCCTTTATTCCTGTAAAAGTGAGAAACGCCCTTTATTGCCATGTTATTTGACTCAGTTGCACCTGAGGTAAAGATAATTTCTTTGCTATCTGCGTTTACCAGATCAGCAATGCGCTTCCTTGCCCTTTCCACTGCTTCTTCAGCAGCCCAACCAAATGAATGGCTACGAGAGTGTGCATTACTAAACTCACCAAAATAAGGTATCATCACCTCTAAAATACGAGGATCTACTTTAGTAGTAGATTGATAATCAAGAAATATCGGTAATTTTATTTTAGCACTGTGTGCTTTCTCATTTTCTACATTCATAGTCAGTATAAGCATAGAAGATATAGCACTTCATAGCACTAAAACTTAATTCATTCAAGATATAATCTTGCTTAAGTACAAAATTCTATATGCAAGCGTTGTTCATAGAGATAACAAGGAAAGGAGCCGCCGGTTATGGTGCTGATTTATTCTATAATGACGTCATCCAAGTAAGTATGCTACGCAAATTACCCACAAATCACAATGTTCGCACAGATGTGCGTCACAAACTGGAATGACACCCATCTATTATGAAAATTGTCTCTAGACTTTAAACATTCTTGCAGTTATAAATATAGTAGCTATAAATCATTTACAATTGATATACTCAAATTATCCTCAGTAAATAGATCAATCAGAACATTAGGTATTCTACTATTAACTATATGAGCAGTTCCGGCACACTCTTCCACCATTTTGGCACACGCTATAAGTTTTTCAATAAATCTTTCTCCTTTAATTGTACCGCAATTAATTGATGCATTCAAACTTTTAACAGATATCTTTCTACCACCAATTTTATCTATTTCTTCATTTGCATCACTAAAGGTCACCATTTTGGATGCAGAAATTGCAATTGCTATCGCACTTGCAGCACTATCGGCATCAACGTGATATGTTTCTTCATTTCCTCTATGACCAATAGGCGCAATAACTGGTATAAAATCTGACTCCTCAACAAAAAATAGTATATCAGGATTAATTTCAGTCGGTACTCCGATAAATCCCATATCTAATATTTTTTCGATATTGTTTGATCGATCTTCCCTAAGCGTAGTGCTCATCTTTTCAGCTTTTATTAAACTGCCATCTTTTCCACATAACCCAATGGCTGAACCACCAGCAACATTTATATGCTGAACAATTTTTTTATTAATTGAACCACATAGCACCATTTCAATGATTTTTACGGTATCTTCATCTGTAAGTCTTATATCATTTACAAACTTACTATCCATACCTAAAGTTTTTAATACAGAATTAATCTCACATTCTCCATCATGAACTATAACTGGATTTATACCAAGCTGCTTCAATAAAACAACATTGTGCGCAAAAGCATTGAGCAGCATTCTATCTGAGATAGTTATATTGCTACATTTAATGACAAAAGTTTCGCCGACAAAATTGGGAATATTAGACAGCACTTCAAGCAACATTTCCGTTTTTTGTTTAAATGGTACTCCACCATTTGAAAATTCACTACTCTTCATCTCGTAAACTTGAAAAACTCGTCCCTTATCTTGACTATTTTACATTTAACACGGGTGCTTATTTGATGAATTGACACATTCTCATTATTAACCCATTTTTGAGTACTTTCTAGAATGGCATCGAGATTTTTCTGACCTACTTTGTCTATTTTTGTTAGCACAACATCAAAGTTAACATCATTATATATTAACCAATAAATAAAGTCCTTGTCTATTTCTTTTAGTCCTACTTTGCTATCTACCAGCACAAATACTCTTTTTAGGCTTCTTCTTTGAGCTAAATAATACTCAATTAGACCTAAATATTGCATTGTTTCTTCCTTACTCGAACAAGAATAGCCATACCCTGGTAGATCAACAAGTCTGAACTTATCTTTATACATAGAGTAAAAATTTATTTGTCTAGTACACCCAGGCTTAGAAGAAACTCTGGCAGCTTTTTTGCTGTTTATCAGTAAGTTAATTAAACTAGATTTTCCTACATTTGATCTACCGGCAAACGCAATCTCTAGAACCGATTCATCTGATAATGATTTTATGTCTGAAGATCCAAACATAAAATTGCTGTTTGATGCCATCTTTCTTGCCATTATATATATAGAAATATCTAAGGTAGTATGTATATTATAATATTATTGCTTGATATAAAAAATTTTTTATTTCAAGCATATGTTGTTTATTTAAGTAGTTAAAATATTAGATCTGAGCTTTATGGGTATAGAAAACAATTTACAAGATTTGAAGAAAAAATTTAATGATATAGAAAAGAAATTAGAAAATCCTATCAATTTAAATCAAAAAGAATTTATTAACTTTTCAAAAGAATACTCTGAGCTCAGACCGATTGTCAGATTAATCGATAAATATAACACGCTGAAAGAAGAAATTTCAGACTTAGAGGAAATAATCAAAGATAAAAATAGTCAATATGATATAAAAGAATTAGCAAAAGAAGAACTCCTTGAGAAGCAAAAGGTATCATTACCACAAGTAAAAGCCAAGCTAAAATTAGCTCTATTGCCTAAAGATGAAGATGATTCAAGAAACGCGATATTAGAAATCAGAGCAGGTACAGGAGGAGAAGAAGCTGCATTATTTGCAGCAATGTTATTCCGCATGTATCAAAAATATGCAGAAAGGAGAAATTGGAAATTTGAGCTAATAAGCATTTCCAGTACAGGTATAGGTGGTTATAAGGAAGCTTCTGCGCTTGTCAATGGCACAGAAGTTTTTGCAAGGTTAAAATTTGAATCGGGCGTACATAGAGTGCAGAGAATACCAGAAACTGAATCTTCGGGAAGGCTGCACACTTCGGCAGCTACTGTTGCTATATTACCTGAAGTTGAAGAGGTCGATTTTACAATAGAGGAGAAAGACCTACGAATAGATGTTTACAGGTCCAGCGGCCCTGGAGGGCAGTCAGTAAACACAACTGACAGCGCAGTAAGAGTTACTCACCTGCCGACAGGAATAGTTGTAATACAGCAAGATGAAAAATCGCAGCACAAAAATAAAGCTAAAGCGCTCAAAGTATTGAGAGCAAGATTATATGAAATTGAAAGACAAAAAAAAGAAATGGAAAGGTCAACAATGAGGAAAAGCCAAATAGGCTCTGGAGATCGTTCTGAACGTATAAGAACTTATAACTTTCCACAATCAAGAATAACAGATCATAGAATTAATCTGACTTCACATCGGCTAGAGCAAATTATAAAAGAGGGCGAACTAGACGAATTTATTGAAGCATTAATTTCGCGCAACGAAGCAGAAAGGTTGGCGGGAGAGAGTTAAAGCCACAATAGAACAATTACACAGGATCTTTTAAAAGCAATAAATAAGCAGTAAAATAAGTCCTGACACTACTGCAGATAGAACAAGAATAGCCACACTAATTGCTTGACCGCTGTAAACACAGCTCACCAAACCGATAACAATAGTCATAATCAAGATTCTAACAGATGAGACTGTAGAAGAAGTTATACCTTTGATTTCAGAAAAATATTCATTGATATGTTAAAATAACTACTTGGCAAGTTGCATAGCTAATGCAAAAACTATCATAGATAGTATTATTAAGTAAGGAGAATGTAGCACAGTTATACTGAATATTACAAGTGATAAGGATTCGATAACAATTACACTCGTACCAGAAATGACACACCATATTTCTCCAAATTTCTGCAGGATTTCACTAGCAAACAGAATGACAAGTGAGAAGCATCTAAATATTGCACCTTGATGTAAGGCGTAAATACCGCTAGGTAAACCAAAAGTCTCCATGTATAAAAGGTCCACAAGTGATAAATGACATATAAGCAGCGGAAAACAGGCCTAGTATCAAAGATAGCACCACAAATTTTAAACTAGACAATAATTTTGTAATTCTTCATTATTTTACCAAAACTGCTGAGAATACTACGTTTGAAGAAGCGAAGAGTCAAGATTAATAAATTCCGTCATTAACTTTGTTTCATATATTTACATCAGACTTCTTGCATAACCCAAACTAAGCAGAAAAGGTAAAAGAAGTCCCGGTCGGTGACTAATTATTTATATGCACCTCAAATATCGGCGTTTTATTCTCAGTGCTATGATTCAGCTACTTTTAAATGCAACTAATCAAAATTGTAAACTTTAAGAATTTTACTGAATAGAAAAAGGCAAAATTGAGGCAACTAATATTCAAATGCTACCTTGTCTATTTTATGTTCTATACTGTCTTAAACGACTTATAAGCACGTTTCAGCTTGTATGGGTAAAATCACAGTAGTTTTAAGAAAATGCAGTGCCACATAGCGAAAAATTTAACAATGGTACACAAAACACAAGTTTTCTTGCCATTTCAACCTGCACAGACTAGGAAGTTAAATAAATAGCTCCAGCGTCATTATAAGAATAATGGCGAAAGTTGTCAAGTAGTTTTTATGTTAGGTATGTGCTTAGCGCACCGTTAAAAACTATGCGAGAATCTTACATTTATAAGCGATTGACTTTACCGCAAAAAAAGCTAATATTTAAATAAATTATCACCTGATATGGAAACTGACATTGTAATAATAGGTGCAGGACCTATTGGAATATTTACTGCTTTTCAAGCTGGAATGCTCGATATGAGATGTCATATAATAGATATTTTAGATCAAGCTGGAGGGCAATGTACCGCTCTTTACCCAGAAAAATCAATATACGATATACCTGGTTATCCTATAATTACTGCTCAAGAGCTAATTGAACAATTAATCGAGCAAGCTTCCACATTTGAGCCTGTTTATCACTTAAGTCAAAAGGTGGAAAACATCTCGGATAACGACGATCAAAACTTTACTATAATAACGAACATAGGTACAAAAGTGAAATGCAAAGCCGTTGTCATTGCTGCAGGAAATGGAATGTTTGAGCCTAATCGCCCACCCATTGGCGGTATATTAGAATATGAAAATAAATCTGTATTTTATAGCGTAAATAAAATTTCTGATTTTCAGAATAAAACTATAGTCATTGCAGGAGGAGGAGATTCTGCAGCTGATTGGACCATAGAGCTCTCTAAAGTTGCGAAAAAAATTTATGTAATACATCGAAGAAAGGAATTCCGTTGTGTTGCCAAAACTAGAAATGAATTGGAATTACTTGAAAGCAGTGGAAAAATAGAACTTGTAACGCCATATCAATTACACGAACTAGCCAGAAATAACGAGCAATTGAGTGCAGTGATAGTGAAAAACATTGCCTCCAAGGAAGAAAGAAAAATATCTGCTGATTTTTTACTGCCATTTTTCGGGCTGTCAATGAATTTTGGTCCAATAAACAATTGGGGCATACAGTTAAAACACAGTCGTATAGTTGTTGATCAGGCTACACTTAGAAGCAGTAGAGATAAGATATATGCAATTGGAGATATAGCTACTTACTCAGGCAAACTAAAATTAATACTAAATGGCTTTGCTGAGAGCGCTATGGCTTGTTATGATATACACAAAGTGATCCGCAATTCTCCAGTTAATTTTCAATACTCAACTTCAAAAATGGTACACAAGCGATTGACTTTAGGTCAAACTGCTGTATAGCTATCTTATAGCTCCTTAGTTTTATGATAAATGTGTCTTAACATGGAGAATTGTGATTTTTACGATAAAACTGTCTTACTCAGAGTTGACTTTAATGTTCCTGTAAAAAATGGAAAGGTTCATGATGCCACTCGTATTTTGAAAGCATTGCCCACTATTCAGTATTTGGTGAATGCGAGCGCAAAGATTATTATTATATCACATTTTGGACGCCCAAAAGTCAAAAACGATAGTTTGTCACTAAAAAATATAATTGAAACTTTATCGCAGCTACTAAATAAAAATGTAATGTTTGTCAATGATTGCATTGGCAAAAAAGTGCAAAAAGCAGTAAATAAGATGGATAAAGGAGATGTAATATTACTGGAAAATCTGAGATTTTATAAAGGAGAGGAGCAGAATGACTCGAATTTTGCTAAACAACTAGCATCACTAGCAGATATATATATAAATGATGCATTTTCTTGCTCTCACAGAGCCCACGCTTCTATTTCACGTATTACAGAATTTTTGCCATCCTATGCAGGATTTTGCTTACAAGATGAGCTAAAGTATCTTAAAAAGTCCATATCATTTTACGCTAAACCTATTATTGCGATAGTTGGGGGAGCTAAAATAGCAACTAAAATAAAAATGCTTATAAAACTAGCAGAAAAGGTCGATTATCTAGTTCTTGGCGGTGCAATTGCTAACAATTTTTTGTTGTTCAATAGAGTGAATATCGGCAAATCTTTCTTTCAAAGCGGCGTTGAGGATTTTCTTCATAGTGTTATTGAAACAGCAAATAAAAACAATTGTAAAATAATTGTGCCTGAAGATGCTTTAGTTGCAGTAAACTCTGATTACAACACTTGCGTTTTAAGAAACATCGAATCCATTTTGGATGATGAAGTAATTTTGGATATCGGTCCTAAAACCTTGAGCACGATAAGCAATGTAATAGCAAGCAGCAAAACCCTGCTGTGGAATGGACCTGTCGGTGTCTTTGAATATTCAGCTTTTGCAAATGGAACAATAGAGGTAATGAAAACCGTAAACAGCTTGACACACGAGGGAAAATTAACTAGTGTAATAGGTGGTGGAGACAGTTTATCTGCAATAAATGCTGCAGGTCTTACTAATAAAGATTTTACGTATGTTTCAACTGGTGGAGGGGCGTTTTTAAGCTGGCTAAGTGATGACAGAATGCCAGGAGTTGTTGCGCTGCAATTAACATCGGATTAAAGCTTTTTTAAATTGTTACTTGCACCATGGCTTTTGTAAAACTGTGTCATGATTATGTCAAAGAAAAATAATCTAATTTTATGCTTAATAATACCTGTAATAGAATTTACTTTTTATATTAAAGATTATCACTTTAATGATCCAAACTCACGAATTGATTTTGAACCATTCTTAAAAACAAATTCTGTGAGTCTAGAGTGCATTCCACCACTTCCGGAGTTGGCTAACTTTGATAGAGAAATATTAAAAGTTTGTGAAGATTGTGGATTACACTCCGATAAAGAAGATTAAGAATTTTGCTTAATTGTCCGCAACATCAAGAAGTAGTAGAAGGAATATATGATAGGCTCGATCATCAAGTGATTACACCAAATACAGACTTGGAGTTATTCAAGGATGAACTAACTAAGATTTAGTTTAAAAATAGCAGAATTGAAAAAGAAACTATAGGACTTGGACATATTTTGTGGTGAGACAGATAGATTGGAACTTGGTGGTATACATTTTGTAGATAGGTACGTTGAGGCTCAAGAAGATAAATGGACAGGTGAGATTTGTAATGATAAGTCTATGTACAATAAATTAGAAGTTGATCCATCAATTTATTCATTTAGAATGAAATATTTGCGAAAAGATTGAGAAATAAAAGTTAAGTGCCAAAATTGGCATGCATATAACTTTCATGCTGATGATATTTTAGTCTCAGCAACTAAAGCATTTAAGGCATTGTGGAAAAGATAGAATGTGCCTATGTAAGATGGAAGATGACAATTATCAATCGGTGTTTGTGAAAAAGAATAATGGCATACTTACGTTCTATCATGACTTAACGATAAAATGTAATAATAAAAGTACTAATTGCAGCTGCATTGATAAGCGTAAGACAAAAGCTACTAAACAGTAATGATAAGGTATAACAAGTAGAAAAAGTTGGATAGAATAGTTAAAAAAGTAAAAACACTAAGGTTTAGCTTGAAATAACCTGATAAAACTTGAATCGCGCTTCCAAGTGCTGGCACCCACGAAAATAGTACAACTGCACAGATTAGTAGATTTTTTATGATTTTTGGTATTTTATGCACGCTCTCTAGTTTGTGGTATGACTTCCTGATAGAAATTGTTATTCTACCTAAATACCAATTAACCACCCCACCGATGCTTGATCCAAATACTCCAAAAAGTAACATAAATAGTTGATTGTAATACGCACTGAAATACAACATAGTATGAAATACAAAACTTTGATATATAGGTAAGATCAGCGATGATATTAGGTTATCTATGAACAACAGAAGATAATTTTCCATATAAGTTTACCAGATCGTTGTGCCATCCTCGTTATCAGAGATTGAGATTCCCATTTGTTTTAGTTGCTCTCTTATTTTGTCTGCAGTATCGTAATCTTTGTTTTGTTTTGCTGTCCTTCTTAAATCTATCAGTCTTTCTATTTCTTGATGATTCACGCCAGCAGTAAACCACTCTTTATAACTTGACCTGAGAAGACCAATAAATCTTGCACTCTTAACGAAACTCTCAGTTAATTTAAGTTTCTCATTTTCGTTACTCGTTCTATTGATTTTTGTGGCCATTTCATGCAATATGACTAAGGCTTCAGGGATATTTAAGTCGTTTTTTAAAACCTCTACGAAATCCTTAGAGATTTCTGCGTCACTTTTCTCAATAGTTATTACGTCCACGTTACGTAATAAACGATAAAACTTGTTTAGAGTTTCTTGTGACTCAGAAATAACATTTCTTGTCCAATCAAGTGGTTTTCTATAGTGAGTTTTGAGCAGTGCATGACGTATTACTTCACCCTTTATTCCCTCACGTAGTAGATCTCTTACCTTAACTATATTAAATAAAGACTTGCTCATCTTTTCTTCATTTACCGTAAGAAAACCGTTGTGTACCCAATATTTTGCAAATACTGATCCGGCAAATGCAGATTTACTCTGTGCAATTTCATTCTCATGATGAGGAAATTGTAAATCTATACCACCGCCGTGAATATCGAAGTCTTGACCAAGGTAAGCATGTGACATTGCTGAACATTCTATATGCCATCCAGGCCTTCCTCTTCCCCATGGACTACTCCAGTAGCTTGAAAGCTTATAGTCAATGTCATTTGCAGGCTTCCATAGTACAAAATCTCCGAGATGCTTTTTGTTTTCATCAACCTCAACTCTGTTGCCATGCTCCAATTCATCAATTTTTTTTCCTGATAAAGCACCGTACTCAGAGTAAGACTCTACGCTAAAATATACATGCTTGTTGGATTCATAGGCATGACCAGATTGCAGCAAATGTTCAATTAATTTGATAACACAATCTATATTTTCCGTTGCTTTTGGTTCATATGTTGGTTCTGCACAGTTTATGCTTTTCATATCTTCGTGAAAAGCCCTAGTGTAGTATGTGCTGATGCTTTCTATACTGCTATTTTTCTCACTTGCAGCGTTGATTATCTTATCATCAATATCGGTTATGTTACACACGTAAGTAACCTTACCATAACAAAATTTAAGCAGTTGAAATAATACATCGTAAACAACAACAGAACGCGCATTACCTATGTGTGCCGTGTCATATACCGTTGGTCCGCAAACGTACATTTTTACATGATCTTTGTCGATCGGTATAAAAGGCTCTTTTTTTTTGTTAAGGTGTTATAGATCCTAACCATATACAAAACTTTTTAGAAAAGAAAATGCTCCAAGTATGAGCTGTGGTCCTTTAACTATTACAACAACAGTAAGTAATAACCCACACAAAGATATTAAGACCCCCAGTATAGAGAGAAGCCCATCTTTACTCATAATACCAAGTGAAATGAGAGTTGTGCCAATTGCAGGAATAAAGTTAGTTAATGGCAGAGGAATGGCTATTGATAATGCACAAAGCAGCATTATAAATGCTAAAATCTTTTCACCTGGCCCACAGAAAATGAAAGACATTCTCGGTTTCATGAATTTTTCTATTTTTCTTAAAACAGGAGAAGTTTTTTCTACCACAAGAGCTAGTGTTGAACGTTGAAAAGACTTTCTTTCCAACCAATGAGGCATCCAAGGGGAATCAAACCCCAACAGAAGCTGTAGTGAGAATAGAATTAAAGGTATAGAAAGTATAGTTGTATAGCCAGGTGGAACCGGTATAGGTACTGATAGTGGCAAAGAAAAGATAATTATTAAAATACCAAAACCGCGCTCATGCAAAGCTATTTTTATGTCAAATAGTGTTACTTTAACAATATTGGCATTGTCGGTGTCTGCAACCTCTTTTAAAATGTCAGAAGCTAATTTTTTATTTTCGGCTAATTTCTCACCCTTTTGCACAACTATCCTTTAACAAAATGATCTCTTTTAATTAACATAATTATCGCAATATTTCAATCTATTCTTTAGCTATTTCAAGTTTTTAAACAAATGACACGCACTAAAGTACGTGTCACAAAGTATAAAGACGCTAACGATCCGGCTCGTTAGATGATAGTTTCTCTGAGTCCTTAAGTTCTTGTTTAAGGTTTTTAATGCCTTTTCCAAGATCACCCATAACTTGTGGTAACCTACCTGCACCAAACAGAATTAAGATTATTATTAAGACTAGAAACAATTGCCATGGTCCTAAGCTCATTTGCACCTCAATTTAAATATTAATTTTTAGAAATTGAAACCTGATTGAAGTCAAGTAACGTATCGATTATATCACCTTATTTAGTTATAGATCAAAATTTTTTAGTATTTGGTCATATTTTATAGTAATTTCAGACTAGATTATTTTCTTACAGTAAGTATATCATCAAACGGAAGCTCATCACCTAACTGTTAATTAGAAGAGAACTCACTAAAGAACTTTGCCAGCGTATGATCTTTAGGACTATGATATATATCACTGGAAACTCCTGATTGGATAATTCTACCGCTTTTCATTACGTAGATAAAATCTGCGACTTTTAATGCTTCTTGTGGATCGTGAGTTACCATTAACACGGGGGTATTTTTACTTCTAAAAAGGGACAATATATGATGTCTTATTCTGCACTTTGATAGTATATCTAAGTTAGAAAATGGTTCATCAAGCAACACAACATCAGGATCTTGCGCCATTACTCTCGCTATTGCAACTAATTGTTGTTGTCCTCCAGATAGGGCATTAGGATACATATTTTCATATTTTTCTATGTTTAATAACTTCAAGATTTCCAATGCAGTGAGATATTTTGCTTTTTTGGAAGAGCTACGAATAGCAAAAATTATATTCTCTACTATTGTTTTGTGAGGAAACAGAGCAGAATGTTGAAAAATCAATCCGACATTCCTATGCTCTATTGCAATTGATGTTTGGCTACTTGCAACTAGTCTATTATTTATAAAAATGGTGCCAGATTTTGGATTTTCTATCCCTGTAATTAATTTTAAAATCGTTGACTTGCCGCAACCCGAATGTCCCAGTAGACATACAACCTTTCCTCTCTTTACCTCAATATTTATGTTGCTTAAAGCGAAATCGTCTTGACTGTTATAGGAATAACTAATGTTATTAACTATCATCAATTTAAACCGTATTCTTGAGAAGAATAGCATTATACTCAAGAAATATAAAGAAATGTTTTTTCTTATTATAAATTTGTAACACAGGAGATCTAGAAAGTACAAGATTTTTGCTATAATTGTGTACCGATAATAGAAAACACGGGACTATAGCTCAGTAGGATAGAGCGTTGGATTCCTAATCCGAAGGCCGTGCGTTCGAATCGCACTAGTCCCATACCAATTATAACATAACCATAAAACCTATAGTAATAGGGTGCCTTACTGTGTCTAAATGTCAACTAATACATCTAATTTTGTTATAATAATAGTACATTCCACATTACATATGTTTAAAAAGAAAGTAAATAATTAAATCTTTTATAATATTGATTGACACGACGCCTTTACTGGAAATGTTTAAAAATGTATTAAACTTCTAGCATAACTTAGAAAAGGAAAATCATTTTAAATACTGGCGTTTACTGTTTAAAATACTTTAACAAGCGCATTTTAGCTTATATTAGGTAAACCTTGAAAAGTTATAAAGATATAAAATGTCAAGTACATTGAGTTTTGTCATTTTATCTGCACAGACTGAAGATAAACAATAACCTAGATTTTATCATAATGGTAATGGCAAAAGTTTTCAAGCAGTTTCGTCTCTTTTTGACCAAAATCTCCTTTTTCCTTACGTCTTTTTTTCACTTATATAAAGCTGTCTCACCAATTTTAAATCCCTTGCAACACCTGCACTCTTTCTACTCAATACTTTCTATAAAATCTCAAGTATTCTGGCACTATATTTTCAATTGACACTGGACGGATTTTTATTGTTTCAAGGTCAGTCGATTTTTCGATCGAACTACTCATCATAACTTGCACTTGATCTTGAGTAAGTATGGGGCTTGCACTACCGGTTATAGGCTTTAGTAACATAGAAATGACCCTACTTTCTAGAAAAAAAGCTATTAACTTGGCCACTGAGAAAGATACGTTAACTAACAAGCACTTTCTGTTAGTAACATTCAAAATAAACTTTAATAGGCTTTTGAAAGAATAGATCTTTGGTCCACCTATATTGTAGATTTTCTTATCTTTTTTATTAAGGTTGATGATACGATATACCACTTCAGCTAGATCGGTTACACATATCGGCTGAAATTTAGTTGCTCCACCTCCAATTAGCGGCAATAAAGGAAGAATTGTCGCTAACTTTGCAAATTTATTAAAAAAACTATCTTCTTTACCAAATACAAGGCTGGTCTTAATTATTATTGCTTCTGAAAATGCTGAAGTTACAGCTTTTTCACCTTCCAATTTACTTTGAGCATATTTTGACAGCTTGCTATTTTCTATCCCCATAGCAGAAAAATGTATCATCATGGGTACATTTTCTATTTTTGCAGCTCTTGCTATTCTTTCAGCTATGCCAACATGAACGTCATAGAAATCATGCTTTTTTGTCTCATATAATATTCCTACTAAGTTTATGACTGCATCACATTCCTTCATATTTTCCAAAATTGATTTTCCATTAAAAAAATCACCTTTAAATACTGATATTTGCCCTAAATTTCCACATAACTTCAGGCAAGCAGCTTTTTCCTGGTTACGAGTAAATATTCTTATTAAATATCCAGCTGCTGCCAGACGTCTTACGATATGTTTTCCTATAAACCCTGTTCCACCAAAAATAACTATACGTTTTATCACGATTAAAACTTCTAATAACTTAACCCTAAATTAACACAGTAGTTTTATTTAATATTCTATTATGAATTTTTGTATTATAAGATCCATTTTCATTCCACATGAGCCTTTTACTAGAATTACATCATTATTATGAACAATATTAGCTAAATCACTTTTCAATTGATCATGGTCATCAAAATGCGTGCCTTTTATATTTCTTGGCAAAATCCTGTGTAATTCTAACATAAATTTACCGACCGTATAAACTTTACTCACACCGCATTCTACGATAAAATCAAGCAGCTTCGTATGAAATGCTACGCTTTCATTACCAAGTTCTAGCATATCGCCAAGCAGCGCCACTTTTCTCTGATTAGAATATGTACCTAAAGTCCTTATTGCAGCTTTCATTGAAGCAGGACTAGCGTTATAGGAATCATCAATCAAATATACGTTTTTTCCATTGTATTTAGCTTTGTGAACACTGCCTCTACCTTTTGTTACACTAAAATTCTCAAGCGCAAATGGTAATTTTAACAAATCAAGTCCAAGAATTTGTACAACTGCTGCAACAGCCAACACAGAGTATGCAAAATGTTCGCCTTGCGCAGGCAAACCACAGTCTATTATCAAATTATTATTCAGTCTAATTTTTAAATTAAACCCGCCATTGTTTCTTATTAGGTCTAATAAATGTACAGTAGCGCTTCTATCTTGACCAAAACTTATTACATCTCTATTGGCATGCGATGAGAGATAATCATGATATTTATTATCTCTGTTCAAAACCAAAGTGCTGTTATTTTTCATGCCACACAGAACTTCCAATTTTGCTTGTGCGATATCAAGTAGCAACGAAAAATTCTCAATATGTGCAGGCTCTATGTTGGTGATAACGGCGATATCAAGATTACTAATCTTCGATAACTCTTTTATTTCGCCAGCTTTATTCATCCCCATTTCAAGAATTAAGTACTGGCAACTTTCCGGAGCTTTCAGAACTGTCAAAGGCAATCCTATATTATTATTCAAGTTCCCTTTGTTTGCATGAGACACTCCATATTGTGATAAAACAGTGTGCAGCATGTCCTTTGTAGTGGTTTTCCCGACACTACCTGTGATTGCAATAACTTTAGTATTAACAAGAACATTTCTAACGTAATATGATGCTATATCATGCAAAGCTTTAGAAGTATCTTGCACAACAATTAGAGGAAGATTTCCATATTTACCCTCACTTACTACTGCAGCTGCTGCTCCTTTTAAAAATGCTTCATGTAAAAAATCATGCCCATCAAAGTTCTTCCCTTCAAGGGCAATAAACACATCACCTTCTTTTATGCTTCTTGTATCTGTTGAAATATTTGAGCTATGTACAAAATTACAACTACCCACTTCTCTTCCGCCAGTAGCATCGATGATATTATTTTTGTTCCACTTGAACATAATTTATCCTTAAAATAAATTGAATACTAAAAGTAGCGAAAATACCACATGCTTACAAAAATTTGTAAATAATAGTTGTAATCTCTATAAATTCATTATACATCAGATATGAAAGTTTAAGTGTTTTCATTTATAACAGGATACGCTATAATATTCAATGTTAAAATACTTTTGTGGTATATATGGGAGCAAATGATAAAGATGTTTCAGGCAAAAAGCTTACATCTATATTAGCTAAAATTGGCAACGCATTTTCAGGAGTGGGAGGATTTTTTGATAGAGGTGGAAAAGCTCTAGGTTATGGTATAATATATACTGTACAGCCAAAAAATTGGTTCAAATTCTTTGACGAAATGCGGCATGACATAAAAAACGGTTGGAGTTATGTTATTGGAAACCCAACTAAGGAGTATAACTCACCTATAGAAACTACACAAGCTAGTAAGAATCTAGGCATAAAAATAATATGCCATAATGTTGGAAGAGTAAAGTTTTTAGCGTCAAAAACCTTGACAGGGGATATACCTTATTTAACACCAGAACAATTATGTAAAATAGAAGAATTAAACAAGAAAAACAAGTATTCAAACTTAGCTATTTTTAAAGAAGAAAACAAAGTGGTAATTGAAGTCGATGTTAAGGAAATTACCAACAATATTAAAAACGATCCTGAACACAAAGAAAAGAGCCCAAAAGAAATAAAAAGGCTTGTTCTTAAAGGGATTTATGGTGAAGTTGATCGCAATCTCAAAGATCTGGCTGGAATCGTCGGTGGAGAGTTGAAACATCACACAGACCGAAAATTGTTACATGACATTACGGAAAAATTGTATAAGGTATATGATACCAAGTTGTCAGAAGCTGCAGTACTTAAAAAGCCATCAAACACTATGAATTCTCCAGAAGCCATTAAAGGCACAGATGATGAAAAGCATTTTGGCATAACTAATCCCAACGATTTTCCTTTTAGTAAAGAAGCTGTATCTCCTATAAAAAGGAGGCTGTTATTACAAGATGTCAAAGAGCAAGCAAAAGTATTTGAGGGTGCTATTAGTTTTAAGGACGCTCCCCTTGGTAAAAAGATAGAATCACCACTTACATCTGCTATAAGAAATGAAAAAGTGGATGGAAAAAAGGTGGGGAAATTTCGCTCTTAAAATATGTACAATGACAATTATGATGATAGTAACATTTTTGCTCAGATATTAAGGAGTGAGTTGCCTTGTGAGAAGGTGCACGAAAATGATGGTACGTTAGCGTTTTATGATAAATATCCTGATGCACCAATTCATATTTTAGTTGTACCAAAAGGTCAATATATTTCATATGACGACTTTATTCTGAAAGCCTCTGCAGAGGAGATAGTAAGTTTCTTTAAAACTGTAAGAGAGATAACACATAAGTATAATCTAGAAAAAACAGGATATAGATTAGTTACTAACTACGGTGAAAATGGAGAACAAGTTATACCACACTTTCACATGCATATTTTAGGTGGCAAAAGATTAGGAAAGCATGTAAGTTTGTAGTGTTGCTTTCTATATATTTTATTAAATGAGTGAATATTTAACCATAGTAATTTTTATCTGCGTATCAATCGTAGTATCTCTTATCCTTGGCGTATTGCCGATGTTTCTTGCAGTGAGCAATCCTGATAGCGAAAAACTTTCAGCATATGAGTGCGGCTTTAATCCTCTATCAAGAGCAAGAAAAAATTTTGACATTAAGTTTTACTTAGTTTCAATATTATTTATAATATTTGACTTAGAAATTGCTTTTCTTTTTCCTTGGGCTGTTTCTTTATCTAAAATAAGTTATTGTGGATTTTGGTCTATGATGATATTTCTTGTAATGCTCACTATAGGCTTTATATATGAGTGGTGTAAAGGTGCGTTAGAATGGGAGTAAGTTTATGACGGGTCACATTCTATCTAATGATGATTGGGGTCATTATAAAAAAGAGGGGGTTCTTGTCACTAAATTTGGTGATTTAATAGATTATATAATGAATTGGGCAAGATCTGGCTCATTGTGGCCAATGACATTTGGTCTTGCATGTTGTGCAGTAGAGATGATGCACACTGCATCCAGTCGTTACGATCTTGATAGATATGGCATAATGTTTCGTGCAAGTCCAAGGCAAGCGGACGTTATGATTGTTGCCGGTACACTAACTAACAAAATGGCAGCGGCGTTGCGTAAGGTTTACGACCAAATGGCAGATCCTAAGTATGTTGTATCCATGGGCAGTTGCGCAAATGGTGGTGGTTATTATCATTACTCCTATTCAGTAGTCCGTGGTTGTGATAGAATTATACCAGTTGATGTGTATGTTCCTGGATGCCCGCCGACCGCTGAGGCGTTGTTATATGGAATGCTATGCTTACAAAATAAAATAAAACGAACTCAGAATATACAACATGGATAAAACCGCAAAACATATACAAAAAAAGATTAAATGCAAGTGCATTCAGCAAGGTGATGGTACTATTGTAATGTATTCAGCTTTAGATGATATTGAAAATCACTTACTCTTTCTACGTGATGATGAGAAATGTAGGCTTGAACTATTGGTTGACATTTTTGGAGTTGATTACCCAGACAGAGAAAAACGTTTTGAGCTCATTTATAACTTGCTCAGCATTGTACATAACATCAGGGTACATATAAAGCTTCAGTTATACGAAAGTGATATACCTCCAAGTGTAGCAAATATATTCAGCACAGCATCATGGTTTGAGCGCGAGGTGTTCGATATGTATGGAATAAAATTCTCTGATCACCCAGATTTGCGTAGGATCTTAACGGATTATGGATTCAAAGATTATCCAATGTTGAAAGATTTTCCTCTCACTGGCTATGAGGAAGTTAGGTATGATATAGAAACAAAAAAAGTTGTGTACAACCCTATAGATTTGCCACAGGATTTTCGGATATTTGATAGTTTATCCCCTTGGGAAGGCAAAGCTACAAAAGTAAATATAAAGGAGTAAAATGACAGTACAAAGAAAAAAAATATCTTTGATTGGTGCAGGAAATATCGGTGGCACTCTTACCCATATGATTGCGCTTAGGGAGCTTGGTGACGTTGTTTTACTTGATATCAATGATGGAATACCGCAAGGTAAGGCGCTTGACATTGCAGAATCATCACCTATTGACAGGTTTAATACTAGAATCACCGGAACAAACAGCTACGAAGATATAAAAAACTCTGATGCAATTATAATAACCGCTGGTATTACGAGAAAATCAGGAATGAGCAGGGACGATCTCCTTCAAACTAATGCCAAAGTAATGAAAGAGGTTGGTAAAAACATTAAAAAATACTCTCCAACCGCGTTTGTAATAGTTGTCACCAATCCTTTGGACGCCATGGTTTCAGTGGTGTATAAATCTTCAAGCCTTCCAACTAACATGATTGTTGGAATGGC
Source organism: Wolbachia sp. (assembly GCA_051710285.1). Classification (GTDB taxonomy): domain Bacteria; phylum Pseudomonadota; class Alphaproteobacteria; order Rickettsiales; family Anaplasmataceae; genus Wolbachia. The sequence continues at coordinate 997,955 of JBPETD010000001.1, read as the reverse complement.
TGGGGTGCTTGATTCTTCTCGTTTTCGCTATTTTCTTGCAAGCGAGTTAAATGTCTCAATTGAAGATATATCTGCTTTCGTGCTTGGAGGACATGGCGATACTATGGTACCGCTCATTCACTGTACTTCCATTGCTGGCATTCCTCTCACCAAAATCATTGATATGGGTATCATAACACAGGAAAAAGTTGATGAAATAGTCAAGTGTACTCGTAATAGCGGGAAAGAGATAGTTGATTTACTAAAGTCTGGGTCCGCATACTACGCTCCTGCCTCTTCAGCTATATGTATGCTAGAATCATATTTAAAAGATAAAAGGCGTATACTACCATGCGCTGCTTATCTCAGTGGTGAATATGGGGTGAAGGACTTATTCATCGGCGTCCCTGTAATTGTTGGAAAAAACGGAGTTGAAAAGGTCTTAGAAGTTAAAATGGAAAGTAGTGAACAAAAGATATTCAACCAATCTGTGAAAGCAGTGAAAGACTTAATAAAGTCTTTAGCTTTATAAGCAAATTGACATTTTATAGGATTTCTTTATAACTTGAGTTTCGCAAATACCCTAAAAAAGTTGCTTGTGGTTACTTCTGCTACTTTATCGAGTGATTCATTCCATAATTTTGCCAGGCAATCCACAACACGTTTTACCATTGCCGGCTCGTTTCTTTTCCCTCTGTAAGGTTCAGGTGATAGATATGGTGCATCAGTTTCAACTAAAATACGCTCACGTGGCACATCTTGTGCAATTCCCCTCAGTAAGTTAGCATTTTTAAAAGTAATAACTCCAGAAAATGAAATATACAACCCCAAATCCATAGCCTGATAAGCAAACTCTTTAGAAGAAGTAAAGCAGTGCATTACTCCACTAAAAGCGCCATTCTTCATTTCTGACTTTAACATATCAATCATTTCATCATCAGCATTTCTAGTGTGAATGACTAAAGGCAACCCAGTTATCCTTGCTGCTTCTATGTGCAATGCAAAACTTTTTTTCTGATTACTTCTATTATTGGATTTATAAAAATCTAATCCGGTTTCGCCGATACTAATTACTTTTTGATTCTTGGTATGTTCAACTAATTCATCAACACGTGTACATTCGCCGCTTTCTACAGTAGCATTAAGTGGATGCACACCAACAGAGGAGTAAACGTGATCATAGAATGAAGAAATTTTTAATAATTTAGAAACATCATCAATGCTTGTACATATATTATGTAAAACTTTTATACCATTTTGCTCTGCCCTAGAAATTACTTTTGATACTTCATCATCAGAAAAATAAATCAAATGGCAATGAGAATCTACTATCATGAACTTATTATAATTTTCGCTCAATAATAGAGGCTTTTATTTGAAAAGAAAACTTTTCTATCACTGTTTTATAAACCTTCTTTTTAAAGAATATAGCATTTGCTATCAAACCATCTATATTTTGCCAACGCCATTCTTTGAACTCTGGACGATCAGTATAGTTAATATCAATGTCCTTATCCTTCCCATCAAACCTCATTAAGAACCATCTCTGCTTTTGGCCAGAATATTTCTTATTCCAACAAGTTGGTATAAATTCTTCAGGCAAGTTATAGTATATCCAACTCTTACTTTTAGCTACAATCTCTGCCTTATCAGTTCCAACTTCCTCTAGCAACTCACGTAACGCTGCCTGCTCCAGCTCTTCACCATCATCAACCCCTCCTTGCGGCATTTGCCAACAAATGCTACTATCAAAGCGTTTTCCAACAAAAACGTGCCCTTGTTTATTAAATAGCATTATGCCAACACAAGGACGATATTTATCTTTCTGTTCAACCACGAGTACGTTTTGTTAAATTATTTACAGAAATTTTAACTAATTTTTCTCTATTATTCATCTTTTTAACAATTCTTGCCGCAACTTCCTCTGCACACAAGTTTAAATTGTCGATTTCAATCGAACCTTCAGGTACAAACAACCTTTTTTCTTTAGTCCTTTTTATAGCAAAATCTGAACCAGAAATTTTACCTTCCTGACACCTCTCTTTTAATTCAACACGCTTTATCAGCTCTTCATTATTGTAATGCAATAACTACAGGAAGAATCTCCACGCCCATTTTTCACCTAAAATTTACCATTGAGCTGTATACTCTTTGGTCGTAAGAATCATCATCTATCAACTCATTTGTAAACATATAATGCTTTGATTTTATATGATATTTTCCAAATACCGCTAGCATATTTTCTCTAGCCGCAAAACTATTTCCAATAGGCCAATCGGAAACTTCAGCATTTGGTAATTTAACAACGTTAAATATGACATTACTGAATAGATTATTACTTACTATCGCTACACCAATAATCTCACTCGATTTTCGCGCAATAATAAACTTACCACTACCTGAAAGCCAATTGAGTAAATAAGAGTCTTGCTCATAATAAATACACTATTAAAAAATCATCCTTAAGTTATATATAAAAGGGATATGTATTGTATATACTATTGAATCAAAAGCATGACCAATTTGGTCTTAGTAATATCAAAAATAGTTCATGTTTGGAAATTTTGAATATATTATTATAAACAAATTATATAATCTAAAATGATGTCTGATATACTTGGTGATACAGAATTAATAAAAAACATGATTATAAGCATCATAGATCAAAACAAAGGTTATGATATAGTCGCTTTTGATGTGCAAAATAAAACCGTTATTGCAAAATATAAGATTATTGCATCAGGTGATTCGGACCGCCACGTAAAAGCATTAGCTAAGCATGTAATAAAAAGTCTCAAGCCACATAACAAAGCAGAAGTAGAAGGTATGAATGAAGGTAATTGGGTAATTGTGAATTTTCAAGGCATAATGGTTCACATATTCAGACCGGAAGTAAGGGAGTATTATAAAATAGAAGAACTATGGAATTAACTTTTTTCATTTGTAAGACTTATAGATTAAAATCACTTTAATTGACGAAAGCAGACTATGAAACATAAGTCCGAATTTTTAAATTTTATTCAAGAAAGAGGGTATATATATCAGTGTACAGACGATGAGGGGTTAGATCGACTATTATCGCAAAATAATTATATAATTGCATATGTCGGGTTTGATTGCACAGCACAAAGCCTTCATGCTGGTCATCTAATTCAGATTATGATGCTCCGTCACCTACAAAAATTTAATTACAAGCCAATAATCTTACTTGGAGGCAGTACAACCAAGATTGGCGATCCATCTGGCAAAAACAAGGCAAGGAGTGTCTTGCCTATGCAAGATATCAACCAAAACATATCCGGCATAAAAAAGACACTCGAGAAAATGATATCTTTTTACGACGGAAATACTGGTGCAATCGTAGTAAATAATGCAGACTGGCTAGATAGTATAAGATATATAGATTTTTTACGCAACGTAGGAGTGCATTTTTCTGTAAACCGTATGCTAAGTTTTGACAGTGTAAAAATTAGACTCGATAGAGAACAAAACATAAGCTTTCTTGAGTTTAATTACATGCTGTTGCAAGCTTATGATTTCATTGAATTGAATAAAAAGTATGGCTGTCGTCTGCAGATTGGAGGATCAGACCAATGGGGAAATATAGTAAACGGAATTGAACTTGGCAAAAGGTTAAATCTACCTGAGTTGTTTGGCCTAACCTCTCCTCTTTTATTAAATGCACAAGGAAAAAAGATGGGTAAAACTGAAAATGGAGCTATATGGCTCGATGGCAGTATGCTAAAGCCCTATGACTACTGGCAATATTTTCGCAATGTTGATGATCAAGATGTTGGGCATTTTTTGAGGCTTTTTACTGATTTGCCGATTGATGAGATCGAAAAACTAGAGTCTCTAAAGGATCAAGAAATAAATGAAGCGAAAAAAGTTTTGGCAACAGAAGCAACAAAAATATGTCATGGTGAAAAAGAAGCAGAAATTGCACGATCTGCTGCAGTTTTAGCTTTTGAGAATGAAGATAATTCATTACTCCCTAATTATATTATAACAAAAGAACAAGTTGCAAATGGCATATCCTTAATAAATCTGCTACACAATACCAGTCTTGAATCTTCAAAAGGCGCTGCAAAGCGTTTAATACAAGGTAATGGATGTAAAGTTAATGATTATACTATAAATGATGTTAATTATATAATAAATTTCGAGAGCTTTAAAGGCCTGCCATTTATAAAGCTATCCGCAGGAAAGAAACGCCATATAAAAATTGTAGTTGGTTAAACTTTAAAGTAAAACTAGTTTACGTTATTGGAAAGGCAAATAAAATATATCACAAATTCACTCAAACCTGTCAACTGCGAGCAAAAAGAGAGTTTACGTGGATGTCCATTCCTTCTCCATCTAATGCCTAAACATTAGATGCTTTGACAAGATACAAGACAACAGTAGAGAAAATCTATCCAATAGAAACAAAAAACTACTTGACAACCTTTGCCGCTACCTTCATAACAGCGCGGAGGTTGTTTTGTTTAACTTTCCAAGTTGTGCAGGTTAAGATGACAAGAAAACTTGCATTTAGCGTATTATGTACACTGCTTATCTTTTTAAAACTTCGGATTTTACCAATACAAGCTGAAACACACTTATAAGTCTTTTAAAACATCACATAACGACGAATTTTAAAATAGAGAGCGGGAATAATTAGTTACCTTGTGGTTTCTTTTGTTTTTCTGCCTAGTTTAGGTTATGCAAGAGATTTATTGTCTCCTCAGCAATCTGTCACGTGCTGCATTTAACTTTTGTGCAAAATATTCTGAACCTCCTTTATCTGGGTGAACTAACTTCATTAAATTTTGATATGCTTTATTAATTTCATTTTTGCTTGCTTCAGAATTTAGCCCCAATATTTTTAGCGCTTCATCTGTGGACATATTATCACCGGCTTCATTTTTAGTATAACTTCTATTGAGATTAAATTCATTCAAAAATCTACTCAATATAGAATTCATCATGAAACTTATGTTATTTCTTTTTGTCAAGAAGAGAAAAAATACAACAACGCTGGGCAAGACAAAAGTAATTACTATGAATATCAAAAAAAGAAAAAAGATGAATGACATGTATATTTTTTTATCATTTTGTGATTAAATAGTAACAATTATAGTCTTCATGGTAAACAACATGTTCATTCAAATTGAAGAAACACCAAACCCAAACACGCTAAAATTTCTTCCTGGATTTGCAATTTTAAATGAAGGAAAAACGGCTGATTTTTCAAGTGTGGATGAAATAAAAAACTCTAAACTAGCAGTAAACCTCTTTCAAATAGAACATGTGATGAGAGTATTTTTTAGTCATGATTTTATTTCAGTTACAAAACTAGATGATATTAATTGGGACATACTAAAAGTGGAAATTTTAACTACGATTATGGATCACTTTACTTCTGGTGGAAAAGCACTTGATAAGGAAGAGGTGAATGATAATAATATATTAGAAGAAGAATTTTTTAATAAAAATGATGTAGAGATTGTAAACAGGATAAAAGAGTTGATGGAAAGCTATATTAAACCTGCAGTTACTCAAGATGGCGGTGATATAAAATTTCGTGGCTATAAAAACGGAATAGTTTACGTTGAACTGCAAGGAGCTTGTTCTGGATGTCCAAGTGCTGCAATTACTCTTAAGCAAGGAGTGCAAAATATGCTATGCTATCACATACCAGAAGTTTCTAGTATAGAGACTATACTATGACTAATCAAACAGTTAGAGGAACAAAAGACCTTCTGTTCAATGAATGGTATAGGTTTAAATATGTTCAACAAACAGCGAGTGATATTTCAAGTTTATATGGCTTTTTGCCTGCTGAAACTCCAATATTTGAATATACAGAAGTCTTCACGAAAACTTTAGGTGATAGCTCAGATATCATTAATAAAGAGATGTATACCTTTAATGACAAAGGTGGTAAAAGCATAACTTTACGTCCTGAGTTCACAACATCGGTTGTCAGGCTTTTGATTGAAAAAAAACTGCAAACACCTGTAAAATTATTCTCGACAGGACCTGCATTTCGCTATGAAAGACCACAAAAAGGTAGGAAAAGACAATTTCATCAGATAAATTTTGAAGCTTTCGGCATAGAAGATCCAAAAGCCGATATTGAATTGATTACACTTGCTCAGCACCTATTAATTGAATTTGGTATCGATAAAAATGTAAGGCTGGAAATTAATTCTTTAGGCGATGGTGAAACAATAAGTAAGTATAGAGAAGCCTTGATATCATATTTTAAAAAGTTTCAAAACAATCTATCAAAAGATAGCCAAAATCGATTGATTCAGAACCCACTCAGAATATTAGACTCCAAGGACAAGACAGATAAAGAAATAATTTCTGGCGCACCTAAAATCAGTGACTATTATACAAAAGAATCATTGAGTTTCTTTGAGCAAATACTAAATGGATTAACAGTTCTTGATATATCTCATACTGTAAACGATAAATTGGTCCGAGGTTTGGACTATTATTGCCACACAGTGTTTGAATTCGTTACAGAAGATTTAGGTAGACAGGGAGCAGTTTTTGCGGGTGGAAGATATGATAATCTAGTATCTTCAGTAGGTGGAAAGCATACTCCAGCAATAGGATTTGCAGGAGGTATTGAGCGCATAATGGAACTGGCCAACTGTTCCGTGAAAGAAGAAAGAGCTGTTTATCTAATTCCTATTGGAAAAGAGGCTGAAGAGTATGCTCTAACACTTGCGAATGAGCTGCGCAGAAATGGTTTATATATAATCTATGAGTACAGCGAAACTCTCAAAACTCGAATGAAAAAAGCAAGTCAAGCGGATGCTAAAGTTGCACTTATTTTTGGCGATGAAGAACTGAGCAGCAAAACTTTAAAAGTCAAAGATATGGATTTAGGTAAAGAAAAAAAGGTTGCCCGTAGTAATATAATAAAAAGCATTCATCAAGTGTATGATAAGAACTGCAAGTGCAGGTTTTGTTAAGCGTTATCGCCCTTTCCATTCTCAATTACAGTCAACTCCTTTAGCATTTGTGAACTGCAGAAGATGGCTCAAAATTAGTTGCCTTTTCTATCACTTTAGCTTGTTCATGATCTTAACTTAAGAAGGTATATGGCTTAGGCCAACCGCTATTCCAGCAACGAGAATAAATACTGCTGCTGCGGCCCAATATGGACAACCATTGAAGTGAGGGGGGGAGATCTTTTAACCAAAACACTACTAATACCCCAGTCTAACACCAAGAAAACGCCAAGTATAACACCAAATTAACTATTACATATAGCGCTCCACTTCTTTGAGTTAGCTAGATCTTTCATACTGTTAACAAGCGCATCTCTTGTTTCCTTAAGCTAAGTCTAATTGAATTTTACCTTTTCGTTCTTTATAAAAGGATTCGCACCATATTTCAAAAGTATTTCTATTACCTCAATGTTGTCACTTATAACAGCTTGATGTAATAATGCGTTTCCTTCCTCCACCTTAATATTCATGCGAGTACGAAAGTTCCTCAATTTGATTCTTTATTGTGCTGTTTTGGAGCATTATCCCGCGTATTACTACATTCAAATGCTCTATCACATCTTCGAGCGATTGCTCATCAGTGTTTTGTACAAAATGAAGCAGAATTGCGTACATTGCTACTTCTTTTCAGCTTTTACTTGTTTTAAAAAAGGTTCAAGTGTGCCTTGTCTAATCTTTTTACCATTCTCTATTTTTTTTGATTATTGAATTTAAATTACTAATTATACGATTTTCATTATTTTAATTACATTATATATTAATAATATAATAAATTCTGCTTAAAGTCAAGCTTTAATTAAAAAGTTAATATAATTTGTGAGAGTTTCTATGAATGTTATCCAAATTTAAATTAACGTTCTCTAACAAACATGTTAAAACTCAAAGGATCAACATCTATTGTTACTGCAATACTCGAACTCAAATTACAAAACTTTTAATCCAGCATTCAGCTTTCTCTGCATGGATAGACTATGTCTATAGTGTATCTTTAGTAAGATCCTATACCGATATTTATTATTTAGGAAATTTATTACTGCTAGCGATGGATCAAGAATTTCGAACTCTTTTAAACATTTGTTATTCATGAATCTTGCTATTTCATTTGCTGCCTTTTGTGTTACAATTTGATTCTTGCTACAAGTTATAAGTGCTATCAACCTGCTAAATGGCGGCATTTTGGCTTCGCATCTTGACTTAAGTTCAATTTATAAAATGTGCCCCTCTTTTGATACTGCAATGCTTTTATTATTGGACTTTTAGAATTATTGGTTTGTACTATTACTATACCTTTTGTTGAACCTTCTAAATCTCCACGCAACTTGGTGCAATAACTGATATATCTTTTCTGCTGTCCTCAGATCAGAATTTTCGAGTCTCAAATCCGCATTTATCACACCAACCAAGGTCAATTTAGGGAAATTATGCCCTTTTAGCAATTATTTGCGTGCCGATTATAATATTCACCTCTTCTTTCAGTACTAAGTCAATGACGTTGCTAATTAACTTCTGATCGCTACATATGATCGAAGTTTTTGCATTTGGTATTAATTTGACCATCTCTTCAAGCAACCTTTCAATTCCTAAACCATAGAGAGATAATGACTACTCACTTTGGCAATTAGAGCATTTTCTGGGAGTTTTAATTGATAAAACAATTGATGACACGCAAGAGGGAGTTCTTTTTCTTGTGGTATGTAAGCCAAATGGCACAATTTAGGCAGGAAATTTTGTATCCACACTTTTTACAAACTGCAAGTTAAGAACATCTTCCGCGGTTTAAAAAGCATAACCTGCTGTTTCTTCTTTATGGTTTGTTTTATGCACTCGAAAAGCTCATCGGGAATCCGTTGTTTGTTGTCTTCATGTCCACTACTTTAATGATTGGGATTCTGTACAACCGAATCGCTTAGTTAATTTCACATGATTATAATTTCCATTTTAACGTGATGAGTCATCTCGAACAGTGGAGTTGCCGACAACAGAATTATTGTAATATTTTCAATTCTGGCTAAAGATTATCGCCATATCTCGAGCATCGTATATAATCCACTATTCTTGTTTGAAAGATGAATCGTGCTCTTCATCAACGATAATCAATTTTAGGTTTTATAAGGTAAAAAAGTGCTGATCGTGCCCAAATGATTATTGGTACATTTCCATTTGCTATATCAAGCCAGTTATTTTTGCGAATCTTTTGAGTGAGCCCCGAGCGCTACTAAGTTAGGTTTCTTGATATCTTACTACGAATACGATTACCAATTGTGAAGTTAAAATAACTTCGGGCAGGAGAATTAAAACTTGAACGTCAGTTACAGTGTTAACTAACTTCGTAATCACAGAGAGATAAACTTCCGTTTTCTCGGACCCTGTCTCACAGTCAAATAAAGTCACTGAATATTCGTTTAAATTGATTGTTATTTTATCACCAACTATCTGCTGTTCATGGCTTAATTGGGAACTTATTTCACTTATTTTCTGATCTTTTTCAACACAAACCACAGATTATCTATTTATTTTACTTTTAACATCCTCCCATTATCACTTTTACAAGCATGCCAATATATATAAAATTGCATTGTGCAACCCACTATACAAATGCTATCAATTTTGGTCTAACACTTGGTAGATTAATCTTTTGCTCAATAAATTTTAATTCTCGATCACTCTTGTCACTATATTTACAAACTATTCCAATTAAACGCTTTTACCAAACAGCGCTATCACATAATCCAAAATTAAAATTTCAGTATTTCCTTCAACTGTATATGAAACAACTTGTCAATTGTAAGTGGTAGTAATACGTTAACTTTCTTTGTCATTGCAGTTTCAGTTTAGCACTGTTTTATGAGTCTGTAACCTTTAACAATATAGACAAACTGGAAACTATACATAGAAAAATCTTAATGTTTAACATATTTTCATAGTACACACAATATAATTAATAGATTAATAGATTTACATAATTTGTAGAAGCCATTTATGGTTAACAATAAGATTATTTTGAACTTTGAGATAGAAAGAGGTGAGCCTATAGCAGATCAATTCCACTTTTCTACGTGCATAAAGCTTACAAATAAAAGCAAAAATCTTTTGTGCAAAAAGCTGGCGATATAGTTAAGGTTGATAACCTAGATAGCTACATAGACCTCAATCATGAGAATTTTTATATCTATTACAATAAATACGGTGGATATTATGGAGAGATGAGCTATATGTTAAAATGATGATGGTAGATCTTTAACTTCTGACCTTCAACTTACCACTATGGATTTTCAATGTAGCTATTATTGCGTGAAGGAACAATCGCAGACTATGGCTTTTATTATCTGGCCGTAATTTATAATCCAAGTTACTATAATAAAGCAAAAGAAAAGTATTTGATGATCATGATGAATTGTAACCCAATTGCATCAAATGCGTTAGATAACTTTCTAAGCAACACAAATGGCTTAGCTACACAAAATGTACTTTTAAAAGTACAAAATGAAATTGCTGAAAAAGAGGTGAAGCCAGTGAGAGAGAAAAGACAGTCGGAAGAAGAATTAACTCAAAAAAAAATAAAGAGTTAAAAGAACTTATAAAAAAAGAGGAGATTAAAATATTTAAAGTGATAAAAGGTCGCTAAGTAGGTAATGGACGTTCAGCGGTAATTTTGCAACTTAATGGAGAGAAAGGAGATAAGATACTTCTCGATTTGGGCAAATACTATATAGCAAGATTATGAAGGCAAATGAGTACCTATATTGTGTTAGTTCTGCTTATAATATGCTGCTCGATTATAGCGATTTATTTTTGTGCTGAACGAAAGCTCCTATTCTGATCTTGATAGTAGATCTTATCAAATGTTCAACTTCAATTCTTATGGAAGCAATTTAAGCACTAAGAACCAGTATTTTGGTGATAGTCAGTTACCTGAAGAATTATCCATAGTCTAGAGAAAATGATGGATGGATGAGTCAATTAGATACTGAAGCTACAATTGATAATGAGCAAATGAACGAAGAAGTTATAATAGAAAGTGAAACCAAGGCTAGAAAGAAAAGAGCAATTGAGGAAGACGATAATAATATGAAAGATAGTAATAACTCACAAGCAAAAATGAGGACCAAAAATCAACGAACGTGAAGTTTTAAGAAGACTATTAATCGAAAGCGTCAACTCAAGAACTGTCTTAAGTGAAGAGGACGAACAAGAAAAAGTTGTCATAACAAATGTTATAGACAGTATGAAGGATGATAAGGAGAATGATTATTTGCACCACAACTTAAAGATAGGTGAACCTATTGAAATGTGAATGTATAAGGTGGAATTACAAGCTACATATTACGACATGAAGAATTTTTATGATACCGTACCGTGACAAATACCATGCGAGCAAAGAATATAGATATGAGCAAGTTACGGTTTTATATAACGAAATTGTTAATCCGGCTCACAACAATTGCTACGAACCATTTACTTTTGATAAAGCATTATGATATTATTGATGATCATTTGATTATCAATAACCAGGATTTTTGAACTTTAGATGATTTTAATGAAACGTTCTTAAAAGTGATGAGTTAGTGTAATATAAATAGCTAGACTCAACTTGACAGACGAGAATTAACTGATAAAGAAAGCTGATGTATATATTTTTATCTTCAAGGTTTCTTATTGAGAGTAAACATCAGCTCATCCCATTCCCTTTTACCAATTCCGCTTTTCTCTCTAGTAACATTTTCTTCTTTAATTAATTTGCGAACTACCTCTAAGCCAGTTCTAGAAATACAAAACGATTCTAAGCAATATTCAACGAAAGCGCTATAGGCCATTGGGACCCACTTCTTTATTATATCTAACATAACTTCTGCGTAGACTCTAATTTCATACTGAGCATGCTTGTCAGCTCTAAGTTTCAAAAAATGAAGAAGGTTATGTAGATCTATCTTCCAATAAAATTGCGTGTAGTTATTAAGCATTAAATTAATTCTGGCAATTTCTCTTGCAACTCCCTGCTGAATAAATTTGTCATAATGAGAATATACTAAATTAGAATCATTTGTCAGAGAATCTATTATTTCTTTTGATGTATGTGAGTCAAAAGCTTCACCACCACCTTGTTTATTATTATCAGATTGTTTTGCAACCTGTTCTGGCCTTGGTATGTAGAATTCATTGTCAAGTATTGAATACCTTGCTGAATACTCATTCACATTTGCAGTTCTATGTCTTATCCATTGTCTTGCAACAAAAATTGGAAGTTTCACGTGAAACTTAATTTCACACATTTCAAACGGAGTTGTGTGCTGATACCTCATTAAATACCTTATAAGCGCCTCATCTTGACTTATCTGTTTTATCCCCTTTCCATAAGAAACACGAGCAGCTTGAACTATAGCGCCGTCAGAGCCCATATAATCTACTACTCGAATAAATCCATGATCTAATACCTTATGTTCCTCATATAGAATTTCATCTATTTCTTTTACTGTAATTCTCTTGGTTGAATAACGTTCCTCATTCATAAAATATCCTCAAGATGAAATGGAGATATCAGCTCCACACGAATTTAGTTTTTCATGCATTGCTTCATATCCTCTCCATAAATGATGTGAGTTATTTATTATAGTTTCTCCATTAGCTACTAAAGAAGCAAGCACTAAAGCTGCCGTTGATCTTAAATCAGTAGCATACAGATTAGCTCCAGATAAGATTTTTACTCCATTTATAATAGCTTTGCTTTTCTCGATGCTAATATTAGCACCTAACTTTCTTAATTCATCTGCATGTGCAAACCTGCTTTTAAAAATGTTTTCTTCAATTACCGATATTCCATCAGCAACGCACATTACAGACATCAGTTGTGGCTGCATATCACTAGGAAAGTTAGGGTATGAATCTGTTGCAGCGTTAGCAGATTTAATATAGCAATTTTTTCTGGAAATAAGAACACCTTCGCCATACGGTTCAATCACAGCTCCTATAGCCTCCAATTCATTGGTAATACATCTTATATCAGATAGATTTATTCCTTCTAACATCAATTTACCACCAGTTATTATGGAAGCTAGTGCGTATGTACCGGCTTCTATGCGATCTGATATTATTTTGTGGACACATCCGTTTAATGTCTCAACTCCTTTTATTGTTATTAAACCTCTTGCAAAATTTCTTGTCATCCCAGTAGTGTAACACTGAGATTTATCATGAATTCCATCGTTACGCGCTCGAATAATATCAGAGAGATCTATTTTATTATCATGAATATTAATATCAGCACCCATTTTCCTCAAGAACTCTATTAAATCCAGAACCTCCGTCTCTGTCGCAGCATTGTTTATTATTGTCGTTCCTTCTGCAAGTGTTGCTGCCATTATTATGTTCTCCGTTGCACCAACACTTATTTTTTTGAATGTAACTTCCCTCCCTTGTAACTTTCCTTTTACCGTTGCAATTATATTGCAGCCGTCAATTTTAATTTTAGCACCCATTTTTTCTAACGCTTTGATGTGCATGTCAACAGGGCGTTTTCCAATGTTGCACCCACCAGGAAATGCTGTTCTAACCTTGCCAAATCTGCTAAGCATTGGACCTATCATTAAAAAAGATGATCGCAGTTTATTTGCAGTTTTATGTGGTATTACATGATTGTTAACATTGCCACAGTTAATTTCTAAAGTATGATTTGCTTTATAGTCTTTATTGTACAAAAAGTTTATTTTTGCCCCAAGACTTTTGAGCAGCTCAGACATCAGATGCACATCAATTAGATCAGGTACATTATGCAAAGTTACTGAAGAACTACTCAATAGGCTTGCTGCTGCTATTGGTAAAATAGCATTCTTTGAACCATTAATCTTGATTTTCCCAACTAAAGGCTTATGGTTACTTCTTACTAGTATTTTATGCATTCAATTAAACTAGAGATCCTACAAAATAAGTATAGTGAATTGGCAGTAAAAGGCAAACATAGACTCTTAATGAGTATAGTAAGCCAGCGTCAAACGCTTTTCAGTTTCACTTAGCTTAAGAAATTTACTAAATAGAGAAAACAAAAGAAGTTCAGATTAATGTCCATTTTAATAACTTGGCGTTAATACTCTATATACTTTGACAGATAGCTGACCTTGTGGTTATAAATACCCATAATTTATGATAAGAGAAACGTTAGAACTTGTTAAGTAGTTTTGTTTCTGTTGAATCCAATACACTGCCAATAACTGGTTTGATGTTATTGTGCTAAAAATCTAATGATAAAATTTCTAGCTTTTTTGTTGTGCATGGCTTATCATTTTGATTTAACTTTGGTGAGATTATGTCAGAACTTGCAGAAAGAATGTCTCTAATAAAGCCATCACCTACGATTGCTGTAGTCGACAAGGCAAATAGATTAAAAGGCGAAGGAAAAAACATCTGCGTTTTAGCTGCAGGAGAGCCGGACTTTGACACTCCAAATCATATAAAAAAAGCAGCTATTCAAGCAATAAACGAAGGTAAAACTAAGTATACTGCTATTGATGGAACGCGTGAACTTAAAGAGGCAATAATCAATAAGTTAAAAAGGGATAACAATCTCGAATATACATTTAATCAAATCTGCGTTGTTACCGGCGCTAAACAAGTGTTGTTTAATTTATTTATGGCAACGATTAACCCTGGAGATGAAGCTATAATTCCGGCCCCTTATTGGGTCTCATATGTTGATATGGTAAGTCTTTTTGGCGGCCTACCAATTGTGATAAAGTGTAAACAAAACTTCAAACTAACACCAGAATTGTTAAAAAGCAAAATAACTAAGAAGACTAAGTGGTTGATCCTTAACTCACCGAATAACCCGGCAGGAATTGTGTATACACATAATGAACTGAAAGACATAGCACAAGTATTGCTTGAATATTCCCACGTAAACGTTGTTACAGATGATATTTATGAGCATATAATATACGATGAGAAGTTTTTTACTATTGCCCAGGTTGAACCAAGGCTTTACGATAGGGTTTTTGTGGTGAATGGGGTATCAAAAGCCTACTCAATGACAGGCTGGAGAATAGGTTATATTGCAGGTAAAAGTGGTATAATAAAAGCTATTTCTGCACTGCAATCTCAGAGCACATCTAATCCAAACTCAATAGCACAGGCAGCAGCAGTTGAAGCTTTAAGCGGCAATCATGATTTTTTAAAGGAAAGAACGAGAATTTTCAAGAATCGTAGAGATTTTGTGGTAGAGAGGCTGAGTTCTACTCCAGGACTATCAGTATCTACTCCGCAAGGCGCATTTTATTTGTTCGTCTCGTGCAAAGGCTTATTAGGCAAAAGCACAAAAAATAGTAAAGTAATAAATAATGACCTCGATTTCACTGAATATTTGCTGGAGGATCATTTAGTTGCCGTAGTTCCAGGAGTTGCGTTCGGCCTTGAAAATTTTGTCAGAATTTCTTATGCAACTTCTCAGGAACAACTAGAAATTGGATGCAACAGTATTATTAAAGCATGTGAAACACTAAGTTGACTTTCTGCGTTCTCATGTGTAATATTTTGGTATGTCAGTAGAAAGAAACTAATTTATATCTGGCTATGTTTGTTGTTGGCTGGCATGCTTGAAATTGCGTTGATAACAACACTAAAGTATAGTGGTGGTTTTGCCGCATTATGCCTGTAGTAATCCATTTTTTAGTTTGTCTCCTATGGTAAGCCCCTTTACTTGGGCTTATTAGTAACAATAAATTCTATTCTCTTGGCACATCACTCACAATTTGGACTGGGTATAGCCTCTATAGGCGCAGCGGTAGTAGAAGTAATGTTTTAAATGATCCAGTAAATTTTGAGCGTTTATTTTCCATTGTTTGGTAGTGACGGGTATTGTAGGCTTGAAAGTGTTTAGCAAATAAGAAGTAAGGCTAGATATGAGAATGCATATGCTATAATTAGTGTAAGTAGACACCAATAAATTGTTTATTTTACCATGTCGAGAATATTTACTGAAGTCACCTCGGACTCCTTAATTTGCGAAGAAGTGTCTCCTATTGATTGGACAAGTGTATTTCTGATATTTAAATTGTTTTACTTTGCTAAATTAAATTAACATCATTTATTTTTCACCAAACCTTCTCCTTTACCCAGGATTTTAAATCACTTTTGTTGATATTGTACTTGTTAAATCCATCGATGATTTACCTTTTTATTCGGTTAGTATCCAAAAATGTCAACACTTTCTGCTTAGCAATAGCGTGAAGTAGTTTTATTAGACATTAATTCTCCATATACACTTTCTAGACTAATATCTAAATATTTTGCTTTGCTTACAGCTTAGTTTTATGGTCTATTCTACCTTACTCAAAAGTTCCCTATATAGCTTGTCATATCTGTTACACGTATGAGTGGCAACATTTGCTCGATGTATTTTGTTAAGTAATTTTGTAGCGTGTTGTTTTATGCTTGTACTCATTGGGCTCACTTTTGTTTGACATTATATTGATCATTATACATACGAAAAGGTTAATATTGAATTAACTAAAACGTTTTTTAATGTTAGGCTTTACTAATAATTATAGTATTTTAGATAAAATTACTCCCATTTTTAGAAATGCTATCTGTATTCAAACAATTAAGATTAGAAAATCTAGTTGATACATAGTTACTTATTTGCTATGAATTTAATTGTGCTAAATTTTAGCGAATTAAAATTTATAAAAATAGTTTTATAAATCTATGATATTAAATTTAAGGTGAGGTTGATGCTACAAAGAAACCTTTTAGTATGGTTGCTGGCATCGCTGTTCTATGCGTACCAATACATATTACGTGTGATCCCGAACATAATCACATCTGAATTAATAACAAAATTTAACATAAGTGTTACAGATGTTGGTCAATTTAGCGGATTATATTATGTAGGCTATACGCTCGCTCATATACCTGTTGGTCTTTTTCTTGACAGATCTGGCCCAAAACTTGTTTTGCCTATATGCACTATTTTGACATTTGCTGGAATGTTACCACTTATATGCTTCGATGAGTGGTATTACTCAATACTTGGTAGAATAATCGTCGGAATTGGATCGTCTGCTTCAGCAATTGGGATCTTTAAAGTTGCGAGCATGTATTTTTCACAAGAAAAATCAGCAAGAATGGCTAGTTTATCTATAACAATAGGACTACTAGGAGCTATTTATGGTGGATTACCCTTGGACTTTTTACTCAATAAATTTGGCTGGAACTATGTTATCTATAATTTCTCGGCGTTTGGTTGTTTGCTTGCTTTGCTGTTATTCTTTGTGACACCAAGTAGTAATGCACAAGAAAATGCAAGTGACAATGTACTTCAAGACTTGAAAATTGTGCTCTTCAACAAACATATCATTCTGATCAGCTTTTTTGGTGGCTTAATGATTGGTCCATTAGAAGGTTTTGCTGATGGCTGGGCAAAAGCATTCTTGTGTGAGGTGTATCAAATGACTGAAGATCTAGCGTCTTCGCTTTCTTCTCTCATATTTATAGGTATGGGAGCTGGAGCATTCTTTTTGTCTTACCTACTGGAAAAGTGTCCAAATAGGCATTGCGAAGTAATTATTGCGTGTTCTTTTGCAATGATCGCTAGCTTCCTTTTGCTTTTTACACGAGCTGGTGGCCTATATGTCGTGCTACCTGCACTCCTTGTTATTGGCTTTGCATCTGGATATCAGGTAACTACTATTTACAAAGCGATAAGTTATGTGAACAATAACTTGGTAGGCTTGGCTACGTCCGTGTCAAACATGATAGTTATGGGTTTTGGCTATTTTTTTCACGTTGGAATCACAAAAATAGTAGATTTATATTGGGATGGAATGACAATACAAGGAAATCCTGTATATAGTGCTGAATTGCTGATAAAAGCAATATCAATTATTCCTATATGTCTACTCCTGTCTGCTTTTTATTTTATGTGGTTAAAGAAACGATCTTAAAGTTGCTTGTAGCGAACATACATTTTAATATCATTGAATTAAACGAGGTTTAATCTATGATGAATTTTTCAGAAAAAATCCGCAGTTTTAAAAATGGTTTAAAATCTTTTGATAACGAGATTTATCAATCCATAGAGAAGGAATTACAGCGTCAAAGGTTGCAACTACAACTGATTGCATCAGAAAATTTTGCAAGCAAAGCAGTGATGGAGGCACAAGGCTCTTTTCTTACAAATAAATATGCAGAAGGTTATCCAGGGAAAAGGTATTACTGTGGTTGTGAATATATGGATGAGGTCGAAAGTCTAGCTATAAATAGGCTCTGTAAACTGTTTGGTGTTAAATTTGCGAACGTTCAACCTCATTCTGGTTCTCAGGCAAATCAAGCAGTGTTTGCTTCATTACTTACCCCTGGCGATAAGATACTTGGATTATCGCTGAATTGTGGTGGACACCTAACTCATGGTGCGGCACCAAGCCTTTCTAGTGAGTGGTTTAAGTCGATTCAGTATACAGTCAGCAAAGACACTTATCTACTCGATATGGACGAAATAGAAAAACTAGCACTCGAGCATAAGCCAAAATTGATCATAGCTGGTGCTTCTGCTTATCCAAGAAAGATAAACTTCAAGCGTTTTCGTGAAATCGCGGATAAAGTTGGCGCGTATTTGCTTGCTGATATCGCTCACTATGCTGGGCTTATTGCAGCAGACGAATATCCATCACCTGCTGGATATGCACACGTTATGACTTCTACAACTCACAAAACTCTGCGTGGTCCTAGAGGCGGAGTAATAACAACGAATGACAAAACATTACATAAAAAAATTCAATCAGCAGTTTTCCCAGGACTGCAAGGTGGGCCGCTTATGCATGTAATAGCCGCAAAAGCTGTTGCATTTAAAGAAGCATTAGCGCCAAGGTTTAAAATTTATAGCAGAAAGGTTGTGGAAAATGCAAAAGTGCTAGCCCAAGCGCTACAAGAGCATGGACTGAGCATTATAACCGGTGGCACTGACTCTCATATAGTGCTAGTTGACTTAAGACCACAAAAATTAACAGGAAAAGACGTTGTAGACAGCCTTGAAAGGGCTAGCATTACCTGCAATAAAAATTCTGTACCATTTGACACAGAGAAGCCAACCATTACTTCAGGGCTACGTTTTGGTACTGCTGCTGAGACAACGCGTGGACTTGGGGTGGAGAATTTTAAAGAAATAGCAGACTTAATAAACGAGATAATTCAAGGACTAATCAGCAAAAATAGCTTAAATGTTGAAAAAATAGTGAAGAGCAAAGTTCAAAAGATTTGTAATGATTTTCCTATTTATTAACTCTAGTAATTTATATTGCGTCATCCAAGAAGTTCATATAAACATGGTCAAAAAACTACTTAACAAATTCCTCCAAGCCATTCACCATGAGAACGAAACTATTTATTTAACTTCGCAATCTGCAGATTAAAATGATAAAAGGAACTTCATATTCGGCGTCTCATGTCTTTTTAAAACCTCTGGTTTTATCTATACAAGCTGAAACGCACTTGTAAGTTGTTTAAGACAGTATAGAACATTAAATAGGACAAGGGAGTATTTGAATACGCTGCTCTGAGTTTTGCTTAGCAAGTTTTTTGATATTTAAATTAAGGTCTGCTGTAGTTTAAAACAACTAAATTGCGGTGTTTAAGACATAAAACGTCAATACTAAAAATGAATACTGACTAGAGTTTCTTTCGCCACTTTTCCCCATTTGGTAAATTTCTTAAATATTTATTACTAAAGTAATATCCTAGATGCCAGTGTCAAGCACTGGCATGACAAAAAGCTACTGGGATGACAAAAGGGGTGCCGAAATGACGCTCTCCCTGAAATGCTCATGGCTAAATATCAAAGCTATTGGCATTGTTGTGCAGATTTAGTTACCTGCAGTCACTTCTTTATTATAATCAGCAGCTTCGTGCTTTATTTTACTAAACTTACCTGGTACTTTATCAAAAGCCAAAGTTAGTGTCGTGACAACAAGTGCGGTAGTCCAGATGACAGCACTGATAGCACATCTCGAAATTGTGTTAACGAATTCAGCTACTTTTTCACTATGCTCATCCGCCTTCTTTGATAGTGTGTCCAAATAGCCACCAATAACTCCCCGTGTTGTCTTTAAGACCAAACTTATCTATTACATTCGTTAACACTTTTGCTTGCCAGTATGAAAGATATGCAAATGCTAAATATAAAGGTTTTAGAACTATATTAGCTAGCGCACAAGTAGTAAGATCAAACTATACCAAGATTTTGTGCTCTTTACTGCCTAGGTTATCCTTGCTTTTCCAACGCAAAAACTGCATCCTCCACTGACCATACTACACTACAACATAGTAAACGGATTTATAGAAACAGTTTTGTGGACTTGATTGTTATTTTCTGCAACCGAAACAGTCTTAAATCAAGCATATTGGTTGAAATTCTCACATGAACTCTTGAACTTCTCAGATAGATTTGACATATTAACATCCTAAAACTATAATAAAAATGCAATTCTTATTACATTGCTATGCTGTTATAACTTATTTAGAATACTTGCAATAGTTATGTCAATATTTTAACCAAATTATATATTGCATAAAAGTACTTATTGCTCTAATATCGCAGTAGGTTAGAAATGAAGAGGTTTTATGAGTTTTACTTTGCCTGAATTACCATACGATAAAACAGCTTTAGAGCCTTATATATCTGCAAGGACTTTGGATTTTCATTATGACAAGCATCATAGGTGGTATTTAAACAAACTCAATGAGTTGATTAAAAATACTGATTATCAACAAGCAAAAATTGATGAATTAATAATGAAAGTTTATGTTAAAAGTGATAAAATTCCTGTGTTTAACAACGCAGCACAAGTTTGGAACCACACTTTTTACTGGAATTCAATGAAGAAAAATGGTGGTGGCAACCCTCATAATGATAGTCTTCTAGCAAAAAAAATTCAAGACGATATCGGCGGCTTTGATAAATTTTATGAAGGATTTTTATGTCAAGGAGTAGAGCAGTTTGGCAGCGGATGGGTATGGTTAGTGCTTGAAAAAGGAAAACTCAAAATTACCAAAACTTCAAATGCGGATTTGCCATTAATTCACGGTCAAGTGCCACTACTTACTATGGATGTGTGGGAACATGCATATTATCTGGACTGTCAAAGCCGTAGAATTGATTATATAAAAGTTTTCCTTGATCATTTGATTAATTGGGAT
Source organism: Wolbachia sp. (assembly GCA_051710285.1). Taxonomy (GTDB): domain Bacteria; phylum Pseudomonadota; class Alphaproteobacteria; order Rickettsiales; family Anaplasmataceae; genus Wolbachia. The sequence goes on along the minus strand of JBPETD010000001.1, from coordinate 976,791 downwards.
TTTGCAGAAGAGAATTTGAGAAAGAGCACATAAGATGAATGAACCAAAGGTAACAAAATTAGGTAATGGCCTGTGCATAATAACCGAGCAGGTGGATGATGTTGACTCTGTAGCTTTAAATATACGAGTTGGCGTTGGTAGTAGAGCCGAAAATGCAAATCAAAATGGAATATCCCATTTTCTAGAGCACATGGCTTTTAAGGGAACAAAAACAAGGACTGCATTTGAAATTGCAAAAGCCTTTGATGACATAGGCGGTGTGTTCAACGCTAGCACCGGTAGGGAAAGTACAAGTTACTATGCAAAAGTCCTTAAAAAAGACATTAAAACTGGTATTGATATATTAGTAGATATATTGATGAATTCGACATTTCCAGAAGATGAGTTGGAACGCGAAAAAGGTGTTGTAACACAAGAGATTTTTCAAACTAACGATTCGCCGAGCGACATCATTTTCGATAAATATTTTGAAGCAGCTTATAAAGATCAACCGTTTGGTAGGTCGATTTTAGGCACACAAGATACTGTAAAATCATTTACTCAAGAAGATCTAAATAGCTATATAAATGAGCATTACTTTGGTGAGAACACAACATTTTCTGTTGCAGGGAACGTTGAGCATGAAGAAGTTCTTCAGTTAACCAAAGATTTTTTCTCAAAGATTCATACAAAAAGGCTTGAGAAAAAGCAGAATGCGAATTACACTGGTGGTGAGTATTTAGAGCATCGTAAATTAGACCAGGTACACTTACTAATTGGTTTACCTAGTGTTTCTCGCTACGACAACAGATATCACACGTTTCAGGTGCTTGATTCCATATTGGGAAGCGGGATGTCATCACGTCTGTTTCAGGAAGTAAGGGAAAAGCAGGGACTTGTTTACTCTGTCTATTCATTTAATTCTAGCTACACAGATACAGGAGTGCTCTCCATTTTCGCTGGCACAGATAGCAGCAACTTAAACAAGCTTCTAAAATCCATAACGACGGAGTTGAAAAAATTGTCTACGCGTGATCTGAAGGAAGAAGAGGTAAATAGAGTAAAAGAGCGAATAAAATCCCAAATTTTAATGTCACGTGAAAGTGTCAGTTCCCGTGCTGAAGCATTGGGGCACTACTATAGCAACTATGATAGGTATATCAGTAAAAATGAATTAATAGAAAAAATTAGCGCTGTTACAACTGCTGGCGTAAAAGAAGCGGCAGAGGAGTTGTTATCTCAGTATGAAAAAAACACTTTAGCCGCAATTGGAGAAATAAAATCGTTGCCAAGCTACGATGAAGTGGTTTCTATGCTTAGGGCTTAGAGCATAGGCTCCTCGTATAACAAGCCAGTTTTGTTATGTCGTGAAACGAAAAATTACATGGCAAATTCAGCTGACACCATTACCGTAGTTATAAGGTTTCTGACTCAAAGCTTGTTTTGATCTACAGGATCAATGATAAAATTCAGTAAAAACTCATGGTATTTTTGGCAGATTGTATTAGATTATAGCGACTGCATGTCTTTTTCATTTTTCTACATTCAGCCAAATTGCACTTAAATTAAACTTCAGCAAATTATTATAGCTCCAATTTAAAGTATTATAGAGTCAAAACTCACCACTCATGGTTCTTTTTGTTTTTATTTGGTAAATTTCTTAAATACTTTTTACTAAAATAGTATCCTAGATATCAATGCCAGCTACTACTTATGAATTTCTTTATCAAATAAAAAATGCATGGTCATTATTTAAATAATGATCATGCGCTTTCAAAAGTGCATACAATATGTGTATTAAAGTAGCGCTACGTGCATATATAAGTTGTTTAAAACAATCATTTAGTAACAAGCCCTTAATATATCACAATGATTGTAACATGCGTCATAATAGTTATTACATGAGTTGAAATGTGAAGATTATGACATGAATTAACAGCATAAGGCATGTATGCAGGCGTACAAGGTGTATTGCACTGGAAAAACTGGTGCTGGTAAAATGAGAAGTCATATATTGACGTTGCTATAAAATCATGAATGTAAATCATAATAGTCCTTTTAAAATAATATTTAATTATTATAAATTATAATAATTAAAAAATTAATCATTTTAATTTTAATCTAACATAACAGTCAATTTAGTTCCTCCTTTTATTTATATAATATCCATATCTATTGTATTTTCATCAATTTTGCATATAGTCCATCCTTGCTTATTAGAGATTCATGAGTTCCTACTTCTTCTATTTTTCCGTGATTAATTACTATAATTTTATCAGTTTTAAGTACGGTTGATAGCCTGTGTGTGATTATGATCGTTGTTCTATTTTGCATTAATTTGCTCAGTGCTTTTTGTACAAAGTTTTCACTTTTGTAATCAAGTGCAGAGGTTGCTTCATCCAGTACTAAGACTTGTGGGTTTTTGAGTATGGCTCTCGCTATTATAATACGTTGCTTTTGTCCTTCAGAAAGTTTTAATCCTCTTTTCCCCACAAATGTGTCAAACTTATCGGGCAACTTGTCAATAAATTCCATCGCATAAGCATTGATGGCTGCTTGTCTCACTTCCTTATATTTAGCATCTGGTTTGCCGTATAATATATTTTCCATTATTGAACAAGAAAACATCATGTGATCTTGCGGCACTAAACCGAATAATGACCTTAGACTATTTAGCTCAATTGACTTAATATTATGTTCATCGATAGTAATGCTGCCTTTGCTTGGATCATAAAAACGAAGCAGAAGCTTCAAAATGGTACTCTTGCCACCGCCAGATGGTCCAACAATTGACACTGCTTGTCCTGCTTCTATGAAAAATGATACGTTATTTAAAGCTGGCTTACTAGGTCGAGATTCATAAAAAAACGTTATGTCGTTAAACGAAATTCCCTTTCGAACACTGCAAACTTTTATACTATCATCAGCATCTGCTATAGAGCTTTTCATATTCTTAAATGCAAATAAACGCTCGACTATCACAAGACCCTGTTGTAAGTCACTGATATTATCGCTCAGATTATTTACAGCTCCTGCTGCAAGCGCTGAATAAAATACAAATGAAGACAGCTCTCCAATAGTTATATTATTACTTGAGACTTCTTTAATACCAAAAAAGATTAAAACGACAAGTGAACCTATCACACACGAGATAATCAAAGTTACTAAAATAGCACGCAAGAGTACTAACCTTATGTATGATTTCGATACTGAATTTAGATGTTCCTTAAAACGGATTTTTTCATTTTCCTCTAATACAAACGACTTGATGGTTACTATGGATCTGAAATTTTCCTCACTGAGTGATAGAAGCTCACTCAGCTTACTCTGAGCAAAACGTGCGTGATTGCGCACTTTTTTCCCAAGGGAAGTCATAATAATAAGTAGTATTGGTATTATCGCTGCCGCATATGCAGTTAGATGCAGATCTGTATATAACAACATGGCAACACTACCAATCAAAATTACAAAATTTCGCAATATGGTGAGTAGGCTGCTATTTATTATCGATTGCAATACAGAGGTATCAGTAATTAGTGCTGAGATGACATCTTGGACGCCAGTGTTCTCAAAGAAACTTGGTTGCAAGTCGATAATATTGCTATATAAGTCATATCTCATTCTTGCAATAACTTTTTCGCTACCAATGCCAATGAAATACAATCTAATGAACGCAGTAAGAGAAACAGCTAGAATTATAAATATAGTAACTACTAGTTTAGTAGTAAAATCATGCTCTGCACCAGAATCAATTATTCTGCTCAAACCCCTACCGAAAAGAAGAATCATTGAAGCTGAAAATAAAACTGCAATAAAAGCTACAATGAAGTAATGTAGGTTGGGCTTTATATAGTAAAATAATTGCCTAATATTAGATCGCATCTTATTTCGAAGTTTCTAAGGCCAAGTATATGGATTTTAGTGTCAGGAGAAAGGAAAAAAGGTATGGCTTTAGGTATACTAATCGTACGGATATTGTAATTTAACCAATAAAATAGCTAGCAGAGCTGGAAAACATTTTTGAATAGCATTCTTCTGATAATCTTACTCTGCCATAATATTTTTTTCTTTTAACAAGCTTTGCAGCTCGCCTTTTTCATACATCTCGCGAACGATGTCACAGCCACCAATAAACTCTTCCTTTATGTATAACTGTGGAATTGTTGGCCAATCAGAAAACTTTTTTACGGACTGACGTACTTCATCATTCTCTAGCACGTTGACGCATTTAAATTTTACATTCAAGTTTTTGAGAATTGACACAACAAGTCCAGAAAATCCGCATTGAGGAAAGTCAGAAGTTCCTTTCATATAGAGCACCACATCATTTTCTGCTATATCTTTCTTTATTTGTTCAAAATTGTTCATAAATTCACCATAAATTTAAGCACTAGTTTCTAATTGCAATGCATGTATAGACTGTCCTTCTAACGCCTTATATACCATTTTATGCTGCTCTATCCTTGTCTTTCCAAGAAAGCACTTGCATGTTACTTTCAAATGATAATGATCATTATCTCCAGCGAGATCATTAACCTCTATATTAGCGCCAGGAAATGATCGTCTGACGATTTTCTCTAATTCATAAATTGCAATAACCATTAACTTACTTTAAATTACAATACTTTTATTATAAATCTAAAATTACTTTACGCAACTGAATTATCGTGAAGACAATGAATTTAGCGTGCTGAGAGCACTCGCAAGACGAGATTTCAATTGATTTTCATATTTATCCCAATCTTGTATTGCTTTTTTGGCAACACCTGAATGCACTGCAGCTTTTGCAACTGCAGGAGAAACTATCGAAATCAATCTTGGGTCAAATGGAGTAGGTATTATGTATTCACATCCATAGCTCATTTTACGACCACCATAAGCTGCAGATATCTCATCAGGTACTGGCTCACGAGCAAGCTTTGCTATTGCATTTGCAGACGCAATTTTCATTTCATTATTTATTGTTGTTGCATGTACATCAAGCGCTCCTCTGAATATATAAGGGAATCCCATTACGTTATTGACTTGATTATTGTAATCTGATCTACCAGTTGCAATTATTGCATCCGGCCTTACAGATTTTGCAAATTCAGGCCTTACTTCTGGATCAGGGTTAGCAAGAGCAAAAATAATCGGATCTTTACCCATGCTCTTCAGCATCTCTCCGTCTAACACATTCTTTGCAGACAGCCCAATAAATACGTCAGCGCCTTTTATTGCATCATGTAGAGAACGTTCTTCAGTGTCAGTTGCATGCTTTTCCTTCCACTCATTCATGTCCTCTTTTCTGCCCATATGTATTACTCCCTGTTTATCACACAGTACTATGTCTTTAGCGCCCATAGATCTCAGTATTTCCAAACATGCAATACCGGCTGCTCCAGCTCCATTCATGACGATCTTAACGTCTTCTAGTTTTTTTCCTGTGATATCAAGAGCATTTTTTATGCCAGCTGCAACAACCACTGCAGTTCCATGCTGATCGTCATGGAATACTGGAATGTCAATCAATTCGCTCAGACGTTTTTCTATTATGAAACAATCAGGAGATCTTATATCCTCTAAATTTATCCCCCCCCAACTTGGTCCAAGATATCTTACTGCATTGATGAAATCTTCCACATTTTCTGTGCCAACTTCTATATCGACTGCATCGATATCAGCAAAACGCTTGAATAAAACAGCTTTTCCCTCCATAACAGGTTTTGAAGCAAGAGGTCCGATGTTGCCGAGTCCAAGCACTGCAGTTCCATTTGAAATAACAGCAACATAATTACTCTTTGACGTATAGTCATAAACTAGATCAGAGTTTTTAACTATTTCAAGGCATGGAGCTGCAACTCCAGGAGAATAAGCAAGTGACAAGTCATACTGAGTAGATAATGGCTTTGTTGGCAGGATAGATATTTTACCAGGATTATTGCCTCTACTGTGATACCTAAGCGCTTCTTGTTTTGCGGTATAATCTAAATCGTCATTCATCATTATATCCTTATATTTTTAGCCATGGCTAGTGAATTTTTAAGTATATGGAATTTTTATAAATGTTCAATTATAAACTATTAGCTTGTGAATTTCATCTCACTTCTGTATAAGTTTACCATACCGCGCTAAAGTTACACTGCATGTTTAAAAAAAACTTGCCTAATTTACTGACAATTTCTCGTGCGCTTGCAGTACCAGCAATAATATTAAGTTTTTATATAGAAAATAAATATGCAAACTTGATAACAATATCAATCTTTATATTTGCATGCATCACAGATTTTTTTGATGGTTACCTAGCACGTACGTGGAAAGTCCAATCAAAATTTGGCAGGTTATTTGATCCAATCGCTGATAAATTAATATTGGTTTCAACAATAATTATGCTGGTCTATAAGCAAAGGATCAATGATTACACGATAATACCATCAGTTATCATCGTTTGTCGGGAGATATTGATTTCAGGTTTGCGGGAATTTCTGATCGCTACAAACGTTAGCCTACCTGTAAGCAAAGCTGGAAAAATTAAAACATTTCTACAGATGTTTGCTGTGGTTGCACTAATAATGGACGGCTACGAAATAACTCAATATATAGGTGCAATTTATCTATGGGTTGCAGCCATTATAGCCATGTTGTCAGGCTATAATTATATTATAGCTGGTATCAAGCAGATTTACTAAATTATTTGAAAATAACTAATACATAAACAGTTAAGATTTTAATAAAATTAACTAAGTAATTGAAATCATGTATAATATACTAGTCCTTAAGTTAGTTTGGTTTATATGACTAGTATCGTTAAGAAATCTTCTTATATTCAAAAAAGTCGTGAACAGAGTTATTAGCTCTAAAAGAGGAAGCAGAAACTTAAACAAGAACTATTAACACTGAAAAAGAGAGCTATATAGACAATACGTGTCATTTGCAACAATGGATACATTTGCATTACTGATGGCTGTTAAGCTGGAAAAATATGTAGAGCGATTAGGTATTGATTGGTGTTATAAGTGGTGTACTAAGCCACGCTATATTACCTTTTGCAGCTTTATCTCTTATTTGTACACTATATTTTATATCCAATAATAAGAAGATAGTTCAAAAGGAACAGGAATTAAAAGATCTTGAAAATGGCAAAGTAGTAGAAGAAGAGAAGAGAGATGTTCCTTATATCGTTGATGATTACCTTAACTACACTGATTTTGCTTTAACTACATTAATTATTATAGCTAGTATAGTTAGCGAAGCATTCGTATCAAGGAATAATAAAAGATGTAACCTTTTCAATTTCTAGCCTATTTTACTTTATGGCAAGCGCTAATTTCTTCTATTTTGAATGCGAGAGGAACAAAACATGATATAGACAAAGGGCAAGAGAATTCTAATCTTGATGAAAAATCTAAAAAAAGTCTAACAATATGTCTACTGCTAATTTAGCTTTAGCTAGTTTTCCATGATATTGATAAGGAAAATAATGTTAATATCGTTAACATCATTCTTATATCCTGCTGTTGGACCACACTTTTGATTTAGTAGGCATCACTCTATTAATGATATGAAGTGAACTAATTGAACATCTTTATAAAAGAGAGTTATAAAATGTAGAGATCAGTGAAAAAGGTATGATAAGCGTGAGCAATGTAGAAAAATAGATGACCTAAATCAAGGATTGTTTTACATAACCTAAATTAAGCAGAAAACAGGCGAAGAAGCCACGTGATGGCTAATTATTGATATTTACCTCAAAATACATCAATGGCTATTCAGCCAAGTGCTTTGAAATCAACTTATAACCTCTTCTTTAAGTTGTACAATTTTATCTCTAGGAAGACCAGTAGTTTTGTCTATGATATCAATAAAAACTCCTGCTTTATGTAGGTTTTATCTACGGCAATTTCAGCCCCTTTTTGCCTCCTCTATCCTTTCGCTTTATCTTTTTAATGACCGATGAGTATATCTTCTTGTCCACCTTTTTCAGTAGCATCATCAAGTTCTTGAGCGGAGACAACTTTCTCACCACGAATACGCTTAATCTCTTGCTCGTAAGCTATAAATTCTTTTTCTGACCAGTTAAATCTATTTAGCTACTCATATGCTTTTTGATTATTATGTCGCTTCCTATTATTTTTTTTAATTCACTTTCACTAATTTCTTCCTCATACCTTATGAAGTAGATCAATTTTACAACTATACTCCCTGATTGATCTTCCTTCGTTTTTGAAAATTTTGCAGTTCAATAAATGTAAAATAAAAACCTTTTAGATCATGTTCATTTTATACTCATCCTGAATAAGGTTCTTTGATTCATACTCAGACTTGTCAAGGTATAAGATACAATCAGCAATAGTGATAAGGATAATTTCTTTAAGGTCTTCATATTGATCGCCTTTATTAGGCTCTCTTGAATATGCTTTAGTTACATAGTATTTGAGCACGTTTTCAAGGACTTTAATTTTAGCGGCCTACATTTCTACTATCACTTGCACCAGATTTTCATCTCTGCAGAGAACATCAACAATGCTTTACTTTTTGAATGCAATTTCAGCATCTGAATAGTCCTGAGAAACTCTATTTCCTTTATTTTATCTATACAAGTAAAACCAAAGATATCACTGAGAAACGAATGAGGATGTTCTTATTTTTTTAGTACCAAAATGCAATAAAGCACTACATCATTTTATGGTCGAGAAATTTTGAAAAACCATGACCATAGTGGTTAAAAATATTAATAATAATACACAATTCTGCAGAAATATTCAATCTTTTTGTTTGGATGTATTTACCTACGAACTTAAGCCTCATCTTGCATTGCAATTATATTAAAAATTTTACCAAGCAAAAGAAAAAAAAAGAGAAAAGAAATCCCGCAGCAAAAGCTGTTTACTCTCTAACCATAAAGATTGGTATACTATACATTCTTGAACAACTCATAAGCGCGTTTTATCTTGTATAGGAAACCTAGGAGTCCAGGCAAAATTAATAAAGACACGAGATGCACATAATATAAAAACTAAACATAAAAGACCAACCGTGATACTTTCGTCGTTTAATCTGCACAGATTGAAGCTAAACGAATAGCTTCGAAACTATGATAGTAGGATTAACAAAGGTTATCAAGTAGTTTCATCCAACGTACTCTAAAAGCTACACATGAAGTCTATTCTACCAGTACCTCTCTCTTTCCAGAGTAGTTTGGAGCACTGACAATACCTTCTTTTTCCATTCTTTCAACAATATTTGCAGCTTTTTTATAGCCTATCCTAAGTTGTCTTTGAATGTAACTAGTTGAGACCTTTCGATCTCTCTGAATGAGAGCCAATGCTTGGTTGTACAGATCGTTCTCTTCATCTTCTGTTTCACCGTTTAATTCTGCAGAAGAATTTTCATTCTCTTTAGTGATTTCCTCCATGTAGTTTGGCTTACCTTGCATCTTTAAATGATTAACTATACTTTGCACTTCATTATCACTCACAAATGGACCGTGAACTCTAATAATCTTACCACCAGAAGCCATATAGAGCATATCACCCATACCTAACAATTGCTCAGCCCCATGTTCACCGAGTATTGTTCTACTATCTATTTTAGAAGTCACAGCAAAACTGATTCTTGTTGGGAAGTTTGCCTTTATCACACCTGTTATCACATCCACAGATGGACGCTGTGTTGCCATTATAATGTGTATTCCTGCAGCACGAGCCATTTGAGCTAAACGCTGAATAGAACACTCTATTTCTTTGCCAGCAACAAGCATCAAATCTGCCATTTCATCTACGATCACCACGATATACGGAAATGTTTTCATCTTGATTGGTATTTTTTCAAACAAGGGTTTGCCTGTTGTTGAATTAAAGCCAATTTGCACAACACGCTCCAATTCTATCCCATTATTTATCGCTTCTGCGATTTTTTGATTATAGTTTATCACATTGCGCACATTCAAATATGACATCATACGATAGCGATTTTCCATCTCTTTTACTATCCACTTAAGAGCAATAACAGCCTTTTTTGATTCCGTTACAACTGGTGTTATGAGATGCGGTATTGCATCATATATTGAAAGCTCAAGCATTTTGGGGTCGATCATTATCATTTTACATTTATTTGGATTAAATCGATAAACGAGTGAAAGAATCATGGTGTTAATTGCAACTGATTTACCAGATCCTGTGGTTCCAGCAACAAGCAAGTGCGGCATTTTTGCCAAATCAGCAATAACTGATTTTCCGCTTATTTCTTTGCCAAGCGCAATTGGAATATTTAAGTTTGCATTCTGGTATTCTGGAGATTCTAGTAAGTCGCGCAACATAATAATTTCTCGCTCCTTATTTGGTAACTCTATTCCCATAGCGTTTTGTCCACGAATTATTGAAATACGCGCAGAGAGCGCACTCATTGAACGTGCAATGTCATCCGCAAGACCAATTACTCTTGCAGACTTTGTGCCTGCCTGTGGCTCAAATTTGTATAAAGTCACAACTGGTCCATAATATACATTGATAATTTTTCCTTGCACGCCAAAATCATTCAAAACTTGCTCCAGCAAAGATAAATTCTTGTTGTTATCCATTTCATTCAACTGTTTTCTCTGTAAAGACTCTTCCACCTTAGAAAGTAAACGAATACTTGGAAACTCAAATCCATTAGAATGTTTAAAAATCTCTCCAGTAACTTTTTTCTGTCTTCCTTTTAGTTGTTGTCTGATAGCAACTAGAGCTCTATGTTGTTCTTCTACTACTGATGATACAATAGAATGTTCAACAGTTTTACATAATCTGTAAAACAGAACATTTGCAAAAAGGGAAGCTATTTTTTTACTCAAAAAGAATATAAAGTATATCGTTCTCTTCCAACCGATTAGTCCAATGATGCCTATCGACGTTGCTACTGTGAATATATAAAACAGATAGTTATTAATTAGTGCATTTCCTATTACTCCACCATGCATATACCTTGCAGTGATGCAAAGTGAAAATTTTGCTAATATAGCGCATATCCCTAAATTAATTAATGTTAAGTAGAGAATTTTCAGCAACCTTTTTGATAGTCCAATGGTAAAAAAATAAACTACAGTTGTAGATATTGCAATACTAGTTATTCCAAAAAACTGAACTAATATATCGGATAAATACGAACCTACTATTCCACATAGATTCGTTACTTCTTCTTCTGTAGCTGTGTTTAAGGATTGATCTTTATAGTTGTAGCTAAAAACTGATATATATACACACATTAGGAGCAACATGCATATTGCTGATTTCAGATATTTTTCTAGCATCTACTTAAAAGTAGTAATTTATCGTATATTTTACAAAGTTAATTGCTATTAGCAATATCATCACAGATAAATCTAACCCGTTGAATGGTCGTATACACCTTCTAATAATCTTTAGTGGCGGATGGGTAAGTCGGTTCAAAGTGTGCATTATGTTGCTCACAACTTCATTATACATATTTACCACATTAAGCTTAATCAGCCAACTTAAAGCAATCCAACATATTAGAATCAAGCTATAAAGATCAAGCAATGTGTTAAACAAATATATTATTGGATGCATGTACGTTTATTACATGAAAATTATATATAAAGATAGATATTTGGGAATTCTAAATCAATATCTTTAAGTAATACTTCCTCTATGCTTATTATTTGATTATACAACCTTTTTCTCTCACACATGTAACGAAGCTAGGTCTCAACTACTGGTCGCGCAGCTGTTCTATGGATATAATACTGCCATTTGCCAGGTTTTCAGTGTTTCTTTCACTGTTATATTCTTTGTCAGAATCGATACTGATCTTGTCAAATATTAAAACATCCCATAAACTTTATCATGGAATTCTCTAATAGCAAAAAAATGGCACAGTAATTTGCTCTTGTTCCCCCGGAAACTCAAACTTGCGCCAAATTTATCCTCAAAAATTTTTAAATCATAAAATTGATGTTGTAATATAATAAGTACTAGAGTAAGGTATGACTTTCTTATGTAAGCTGGCATGACAACACCGTCAAAATAAGTGAAAATAATATTTCTTAAATGAGAAGTAAATCATCACCTGATATGGTATCTAAAGCCTTTTTAATGACTTGAAACTTGGCAAAATTAAGCGATCTCTTATAATCTATTTTGTTCACACAACTTTTGCACATGTAAATTCCATGGGAACTTCTGTTACCCGGCGTTCCCTGAACCGTGCTTTAGTAACAAATTTGCTGTGCTAAATTAAGCAGCAACACGTAATTCATTACTGTTAGCAGCAAAATTATCATTTGCTTTTAAATTACGAACTCTTAACGGTGGTGTCTAACCGAGCAAAGTTACCATCTTTACTATGCATGTCGATCCTTATTCGCCCCCATATAAATTAAAAACACGGTGGAGGCGCCGAGTACCGCCCTCGGGTCCAATACACCTATTACAAGGTAATTTTATTGCCATAGTTTACAAAACGCACATAGCTGTTATATAATAATAACAGGTAAATGTCAAGACATTTAACTTTAAGTTAATCGGTAGCTAATACCAATTCCCACTACACAAAAAGCGACAGACAACAGTAGAGAAAATCTATACAATAGAAACAAAAAAATACTTGACAAATTCCTTCAGTTCTATCACCAAGCTTACTTAAGCTATTTATCATCGCAACCTGTGTAGGTTAATGACAAAAAAACTTATGGTATTTTGCCTCACATTGTGTAAATCTTTACGCTGCGTGCATCTCATGCCTTCGTAAAACTTCTGATTTTTATCTATACAAGCTCAAACGCGCTTATAAGTTGTTTAAGACAGTATAGAACGTCAAATAGACAAGGGAGTATTTGAATACTAGTTGCACTAGAGTTTTTACCTTTTTCTCCTGCTTAGTAAATTTCTTAACATTTGCAATTTTGATTATTTGCATTTAATAGTAGTTGAATTATAATATTGAAAATAAAAGCGCCAATATTTGATGTACATATAAGTAATTAGTCATCAACGGACTTCTTTTGCTTTTTATTTAGTAAACTTTTCAAAATTTATAGCTAAGGCAATTTAATAGCACATAAAAATACCAAAAATAATCACCTTTTCTGCTCATGTACAAGAAGTCTATTACATTAGTAGCTCTTTACTAAGTCTACTAATGCTGCAATATTTTCAACTGGAGTGTCAGGAAGCACTCCATGCCCAAGATTAAATATGAAAGGTAAATCCCTAAAGCAATCTATTATACGCTTCGCTTCTTCAATTGCCTTAGCTTTGTTATATGCCAAGAGACTAGGATTAAGGTTTCCTTGCAGAGGAACTTTTAGGTTTTCTTTTGCCCATTCTATCGTAATGTTATAATCTATACTCACTGCTGATACACCCGTCTGGTCACAGTAATTCTTATAGAAACTTCCAGCAAATCTTGGAAAACCTATTATTGGAAAATCTGGGAACCTATCTCTTATTGCTAAGATAATCTTCTCTGTCGGCTCAACGACATATTTCTTAAATAACCCTCTCGACAACGCTCCAGCATTACTGTCAAACAACTGTATAACATCTACTCCAAACTCTATTTGTTTAATCAAATAGATGATTGTTGCCTCCGTTATCCGCTTGATTATTTTTTCTAAGTTTGAGGGACAGAAATTCAGCACTTTAGAAAAGGTTTTGCTGCTTCCACCCTCTATGATATATGAAGCAACTGTCCACGGAGCTCCAGCAAATCCTATGAGAGACTTTTCTTCTGGCAAACAATTCCTTATTCTCTTTATAGCATTTAGAATTGGCATGATCTTAGCTTCAATTTCTTGTAGACTTTCCAGCTCTTTAAAGTCATCCACGGGCCTTATCACAGGACCTACGCCGCGCACAAAATTTACAACACAACCCAAGGCATCAGCCATTATTAAAATGTCAGAGAAGATTATTGCTGCATCCATGTTAAACCTTGCAACTGGTTGCAGCGTCAACTCTACCACCAAATCTGGGTTATAACACATCTCTATAAAATTACTCATGTTTTTTACCGCTTCGCGGTACTCAGGGAGTGATCTACCAGCCTGGCGCATTAGCCAAATTGGTGTCTCCTTACCCTGCCTGCCCTCACTTATAGTTCTCGCTATTATTGTTTTACTGTTTTCTAGTTTGGTTAATTTATCTTTTTTCATATAGTAAAGTATAGTAATAATAATAGTTATATCAATGGTCTGTTATTATCTTAAGATTCTATAAATATTTTCAATTGCCCGACTTGTGGATAAATATGTTAGTAACTTTCATATGTTATTGATTTTTATAGTAATTTATGTGTATAAGTATAATGTTCAGATTGTTAGTAATCTTTACTTATGGAAAAGATTTTTTAATTGTATGCTGTTATATAATTATGTGTATACCAGTGAAAAAGTTGTTGATCAATTGTTAATATTCGGTATCAACAGATAATCCACAAATTAATTTGACATTGTTCACGTGCTTATTAAACATTTAACAACAGTTTTTTTTGGTAAACTTAATCCAAAAATATTTTTGCCATTAGTAGGAAGCAAGTTGAGTAAAAGGGGGGCTTTTGTAAAACGTGTAGCATACAAAATTTTTTTATTTCTTTTCAAAAGGGCTATTATGCTAAGAGAGTGCGCAACTGAAGCATTAATGAAGGATTCACCAAATCTTAATATATTCAACGGTCTAATAAAATTCCATGACTGCAATATAACTGATGTGATGACTCCACGTACAGAAATATGTGCAGTGGACATTGAATCTAGTAAATATGAGGTAATGAAGAAAATAAAAAATACTCGTCATACTAAGGTGTTGATTTATAAAAGTGATTTTGATAATGTGATAGGTTTTTTCTACGTAAAAGATGTTATCCTAACTGAAGACGAAGGTTTTAGCCTAAGAGAATTTGTACAAAACGTAATATTTGTACCGCCTTCGATGAAGACTACCAGCCTTTTCGTCAAGATGAGATCTTCTAGGTCGTATTTGGCTGTTGTGTTGGATGAATATGGTGGAACTGATGGCTTAATTTCAGTAACTGATCTTGTTGAAGAATTGGTGTCAAATATTAACAGTGGAAGTGAATCTTCTGAGTATGCAATTGTGAAGTTATCTCAGAGTAAGTTTGAGATATCAGCTAGAACTCTGATAAAGGACATAGAGGAAAATCTAAAAATAGAATTACGCAGCCCTGATGAGGATTATGCGACACTTGGTGGGTTAATTCTTTCAATTGCTGGCAAGGTACCTTCTATAGATGAAGTTGTTAAGTACAAAAGTGGTGTAAAATTTGTTGTTAAAAATGCGAGTGAAAGGTACATTTATAAGGTAATATTAGACTTAAGTGACTACAGAAACTAAATTAGATATTTTGCACAATCTGTTTCTGATTTTGTGTCAAAATTTCCTTACGCTCCTCAAATACCTCAAGTGTTTTGCGGTTGCGTTTCTCTTGAAAATTCCTTACTATAAATTGATTATGGAAGAGATCTATTGATATTCCTTGTGAGAAGGTGCTTTGCCTTTAGGTGAAAGATCTGTAGTATTTACTATGCATAACGCCGATATGTGCTTTAGGTAAGTGCGCATAGCCTAGATCTGAGGTACTGTGAAAGATTTCAATCTTCGTGTTAATTATTGTAGGTGCTTTTACAAAGTGTGAAATCACTTTAAGTAAAAGTTAAGCCTATTTCCAACAAGTTGTTTCACAAGTGCAGTTTATTTTGGCGTTATAGTGCTCCAATAGTAAGTAGGTCATGTAGATGCTAATATCTTTTGTATTTATGCTGTTATTTTTTTCTTGTTTAATTTTTCTACTAATGATTTGCTTAATGGCTTGTTTCACTTGAAACTTGTATATTTAATAGAGTTTTGTTTTCTCCTGACTTGATAAAACGAACAGCAGTTCAACTTCTGCTACTGCGCTGGCTATGATTATTACCATACTGTAAATTATTTTATCTATCTTTTCAATAAAACTTACTTTGCCTTTCAAAGGATATGCATCTGTTTCACGTGAGTTTTATTTTTTTAGTATGTAGTTCTCTATATTCATCTTGGTCAGGTCAAGACTGCAGTTGTCTGTTGAAAATAGTATGCCTGTTCATAAATTTGTGTTTGTGCATTAAATCATTAAAACTTTCTCTAAACAATGATAGTGCTCTTCCTTTCACACGCTGGCGTCGTTCTTACCACCTGCTCAAGCTCTTCTAAGGCGAATATTATACCATTCATAGAATTAGTAAAATCATGAAGTAGTCGTCCTGATAAGAAACCTGTTATCAAAAATACGTTTTTGTTCATTAGACAATTGTAAATGATTTATGTTACTCTATATTGGTAGACATATGATAGTTAATTGAGAGAAAGTTTCGTTGTACTTTTTGTGCAAGTTATTAATATTATATTAATATTCGTAGAATTTGTGTAAAGATTATGAGTACTTATGCTAAATCTGGAGTAGATCTTAAGCTGTATAATAAGCTAATAAAAGAGGTAAATCTTATAGTTAGGAAAGCTAAAAAAAAGGAAGAGGTTATTAGCGAAGAAGGTTCATTTTCTGCGTTATTCGATTTCGCTGCGCTGAGTAAAAAATATGATCATCCAGTACTCGTTTCTTCATCTGACGGGGTAGGTACAAAGCTGTTGATAGCTCAAGAAGTAAACAAACATGATACTATAGGAATAGATTTAGTTGCAATGTGTGCGAATGACTTGATTGCGCAAGGAGCAACACCTTTATTTTTCCTAGATTATTTTGCAACAGGTATTTTAAGTAAAGATGTTCTATTGTCTGTAGTTCATAGTATTGCAGAAGGATGCAAGCAGGCCAATATGGCATTAGTTGGTGGAGAAACTGCAGAAATGCCTGAAATGTATAGTAATAATCACTATGACCTTGCAGGATTTGTAGTTGGAGTGGTCGATAAAAGTAAGATTCTTCCAAAAGGTAACACTATGAAGGAAGGCGACTATATAGTTGGCTTAGAGTCGAGTGGAATTCACTCAAATGGGTTTTCTTTAGTGCGACATATTTTTAAAAATTTGGGCATAAATTATAATGACTTATCTCCGTGGAATAATAAAACCTGGAGTGAAATGCTACTTGAACCAACAAAAATATACGTTGATTCTTTATTGCCTATTATGTCAAAGGTAAAAGGTGTTGCACATATCACAGGTGGTGGATTGGTAGATAATGTTCCACGGATTCTTCCAGAAGATTTGTTTGCAGACATAGATATTGATTCTTGGGAATGGCCAGATATATTTTTGTGGCTGATAAAAGAGGGTAAAGTGGAGAGGAGAGAAATGTTAAGGACATTTAATTGTGGTATTGGTATAGTATTGATCATAGATCTTGAGAATATGCAAAGTGTAAAAAATCATTTCCAAAAACGTGGAGAAAAAATTGAAATTATTGGGAAACTTCATGAGAAATATAAACCACCGCTTAATGAAGTAGCATCTTAATTAGACTAACTTTACTAACAATCTTTCTGCAACTTCTGAATATGCTTCTTTAAGGTTACCTAAACTTAAACGGAAGACATCTTTATCTAGTTTTTTGTGATTACTGTTATCCCATAACCTGCAATTGTCAGGGCTGATCTCATCAGCTAGGATGATCTTTGTTTTATCTCTCATTAGCCTGCCAAATTCCAATTTGAGGTCGACTAAATCTATACTTGCATTTGAAAATAAGTCAATTAGAACTTTGTTGATTTTTAAGGTTATAGTTTTAATCTCTTCCATTTCTTCACGAGATAGCCAACCAAAATGTAGTACATGGTTTTCATTTACCATTGGATCAGCCAGATTGTCATCTTTATAGAAAAATTCGATTATGGGAGATATAAGCTTCTCACCTTCTTTTACATAAAAACGTTTGCAAAAACTACCGGCTGCAATATTTCTCACTACTATTTCAAGAGGTATAACTTTTAGTCTTTTAACTAGCTGCTCTCTTTCATTCAGAGTTTTTATAAAGTGTGTACTAATTCCTGCTTTCTCAAGCTTTTCCATTATAAAAGCGCTAATCAAATTGTTTATTATTCCCTTATCATTAATAATCTCATATTTTTCTTTATTAAGGGCTGTTACGTTATCTTTAAAGTGCTGTATGACGGTTAATGAATCTTTAGCTTCAATAATAGATTTCGCTTTACCTTCGTATATTATTTTGCCTGGTAGCATATTTGATTTAACTATATATTGTAGATATTATATCAATTTACTACCTAGGTTTACTATAAATTTGCAAAGATGTTCAATGTTACAATATTAACTATATTCCCAGAGATGTTTCCTGGGTTCTTAAACTATTCCCTTGCTGGAAGAGCATTGGCAAAGAAAATATGGAATCTTGAAGTGGTAAATATTCGTTCTTTTGCTAAGGATAAACACTCAACGGTAGACAATGTTCCATATGGAGGAGGTGCAGGAATGATTGTGCGCCCTGATGTTACTGGTGATGCAATTGATAGTGTGCTCACTGCTCATATGGGTACTAAATTTATTTACATGACTCCATCTGGGACGAGATTTAATCAAAGCATTGTAAATGAATTGATAGAATTCACTCATATAACAATATTGTGTGGTCGATTTGAGGGTATTGACCAAAGAGTGGTTGATGAGTATACTCCTTATGAGTTAAGTGTTGGAGATTATGTACTTTCAGGAGGCGAGCCAGCTGCGATGATAGTTCTTGATGCATGTGTTAGGCTTCTTCCTGGTGTAGTAAGTAATTCTGATAGTATTACTGAGGAAAGTTTTAGTTATGGTGGTGGCATGCTTGAGTATCCTCAATATACTAAACCTAAGCAGTGGAGAGAACGTGAAGTGCCTGAGGTTCTATTATCTGGTAATCACAAAAAAATAAGTGATTGGAGGCGGAAACAGTCTCAAACTAGAACGAAAAGGCGTAGACCTGAATTATTAAATGGAGATATAAATGACAAATTTACTTGAAAAGTTCAATAAGCAGCAAATACAAATGTTGGCTAAAGAATTGCCAGAGTTTCATCCTGGTGATGATCTGAAGATCACTTTTAAAGTGGTTGAAGGTGCAAGCGAACGTATGCAAATATTTGAAGGTATATGTATATCGAAAAGAAATCGTAGATTACATTCTTCTTTTGCGGTTAGAAAAGTGAGTTATGGAGAAAGTATAGTATCGCAGTTTTTTGTTTATTCTCCAGCATTAGTTTCAGTGCAAGTGTCAAGAAGGGGAAAAGTTCGTAGAGCAAAATTGTACTACTTATGTAAGCTATTTGGAAAAGCTGCAAAAATAAAAGAGCGTACTGCTTACAAAAGCGATAAATCTAAGCAGCTTTAATGAGAAATGGTGTTGCTTCAGTTCTTGATGCGCTGAGGCAATAGAAGAGACTGAAAATAGATGAGTATAAAGATAAAATTCCTTAAACTGTTTCAGTCCAGGCGTGTACATGCTCGCATAAGAAGAAAAAATAAAAGAAATAGAGCATTGTGTTTCTGTTCTTTCATAACATTAGTTATTTCGCTTGGTTGTCCTATATGCATATTGTTAAGCATATTAATTAATTCTTATAGCGCCTTAACAATAACGAAGATTTTGTTACCAGTTGATATAACTGCTGATTTTGCTTTTGTAGATAATCCTTGTGATTTACGATATAAGTCCATTGATTTGCTTAATGATTCTCTACGTAAAGTGTTTAAAGGGACAAGTTTCAGGAGTAATGATGAGATTTTAAGTCGTAATTCTTATAAAGAGCTAGAGAATTTTTTTCGTAGGAAAGTGAAGCACAGTGGTGAGTATGAAATCTGGTTTACTGCATCAAGTATAATCAATTCAATAAACAAAGATAAATATTTCAATAGTCATTATTCTGAACTGCTCAGTTGGCTAAAAGAAAATGGGAGGGTAAAAAAGTCCTTTAATAAGTCTTTATTTCTTAAATCTGATTCTTGTGAGCCTGAGAATGCAGGAATTTTAGGAGCATTCATCGGCTCATTAATGACGATTATTGTGTGTCTGGCTTTGGCGTTACCAATAGGAATTATGTCAGGTATCTATCTTCATGAATTTATGCCCAGGAACAGTATAATGACTAGTATTGTAGAGGTTAGTATAAATAATCTTACTGCAGTACCTTCGATAATATTTGGTGTAGTAGGTTTAAC
This sequence comes from Wolbachia sp., assembly GCA_051710285.1. Lineage (GTDB taxonomy): Bacteria > Pseudomonadota > Alphaproteobacteria > Rickettsiales > Anaplasmataceae > Wolbachia. The sequence goes on along the minus strand of JBPETD010000001.1, from coordinate 956,677 downwards.
TCTCTATCTTGGTATATTTGGTTTACCTCGTTCTTCGCCACTTGTTGGTGGAATGACTCTTTCATTTATGATGTTACCTAATATTATAATTGCGACAAAAAATGCCTTTGCAAACGTTCCTATTACAATAAAAGATGCAGCTTTTGCCCTTGGAGCGCCTCATATAAAAGTAATATTGGATCACTCTCTACCGATTGCATTGCCGAGAATAATACATGGCGCTGTGCTTGCAGTTGCAAGAGTTTTGGGTGAATCCTCTCCTTTACTTATGATAGGTATGGTAGCATTTATAGCTGACACACCAGCATCTTTTTTTGACCCGGCAACTGTTTTGCCTGTACAAATATACATATGGTCAAGTAGTCCTGAGATTGCATTTGTTGAGCTTGCTGCCATTGCAATTATAGCTTTGTTGATAATGTTGTTTGCTCTGAATTTAGTAGCAAATTTTGTAAAAAGAAAATTCGAGTTTTTTAATTTTTAATTTATGAAAATTATTATTTTATCTGGTTATGGCTTGAACTGTGAGAAGGAAACTGCATTTGCATTTATAGAATGTAGTAGAAAACTTGGTATCAGCAATGTAGAAGTGAAGATCGTTCATATTAATGAGATTATAAGTAATCCAGGTGAACTGAAATCAAGTAATATACTAGTAATTCCAGGAGGTTTTTCCTATGGTGATGACACTGGTGCTGGTAATGCACTTGCTCTGCGCATTAAAAACAATTTGTTGGATGAGTTTCAAGATTTTTTATCTCAAGATAAGCTTGTTATAGGGATATGTAATGGTTGTCAGGTATTAGTAAAGTTAATTCCAGAATTCTCTAACCTGGCTTTAATACGCAATGATATAGATAATTATCAGTGTCGTTGGATTAGAGTGAAAGTTAGCCCGCAAAGTAATTCTGTTTGGCTACAGAACCTAAGTGAGTTGTATCTTCCTATTGCTCATGGAGAAGGTAAGTTTTTTATGGATCAGAGTGTTTTAGATCAATTGATTGAAAATAATTCTGTTGCACTGCGTTATGTTGATGAAGAAGGTAATTACGCCAACTTACAGTTTCCTTACAATCCAAACGGATCTACGTACGATCTAGCAGCCTTATCAGATAAAAGTGGCAGAATACTGGCTTTAATGCCTCATCCGGAAAGAGGGATATTTTTCACTCAGCAGGACAACTGGCCGCTTGAAAAAGAGAAAAGTAAGCGCTTAGATGTCACTATGCCAAAATATGGTGATGGAATGCTTATATTTGAAAATGCACTAAAATATTTTGCACAAGCATTGTAACACGACACAATGTTACATAGTAAACGGTGCTACCAGTAGAAACAAAAGCTACTTGACAATCTTCGACGGTTTCCTTAAAATTAAGCTTTACCTGTTTTAGGCCTGGAATTTATCTTTAATCTTTGTATTATGTGATAAAAGCACAGTATAAGACAAGGTGTGTCATGTTTAATTTTTGTCTACATTAGCTGGGCCTTGATTATTAAGCGGTGTAAGAAAGAACTGTACGCCAAGTTTTTGAAAGAACAGTAAACAACTCACGTTACTAGGTTTCTTTTGTCTTTTTTTCGTGTAGTTTATGTTATGCAACGTGGTTTACTTTCTGCTTCACTATGAAACAATTGAATTGACTTTATATTAACAATCAGTATAACTTAGTTGATTTGTATCGACTCTTTCGTCTAGTGGTTAGGACACCACCCTTTCACGGTGGTAACACGGGTTCAAATCCCGTAAGAGTCACTCTTCATGTTTTATGTATCCTCTTATAATGATTTTAGCATGACATAAATCAGCTATAATAGACTGTTTGCACACATAGAACCTTATGCTTCTAATTGTTTATCTAAAGTTTACCATTTCCCATAATCTGTTTTTAAAATTCAGTACTTTTTGCTATTTTGAGAAAAGTAAATAAACGCATTTGTTACAATGCTAAAACAACCTGTTTTGCATGAGCATGCTTGTTCTAGTTAAGATCTAATTCAATATTAAATAAGCGTAAAGTATTACGCCGCACCTGCAGTACACTATTCCGTATTTTACTCTTTCAAATTCAATCTTAATAATTAGCGACACCATGAAGCCTGCAAATAACTAGTTTGTGATCTGCCATTATCACTGTTGTCAGAGTTGTTAGAACGTGAAAATCTTGATAATCTATTAGTCGATATTGACTGCACTTCACTTAACTCGATGTTTAGATCTGACTAAACGCTATTGCTAACAGATCTTGTCAGGCTAGATGAACTATCTTCCATTTCTCTATTACGTCTTTTTTAATGAGGTAAGGATATATCCTTCTGCACCTTTGTCATCAATTCTGTTCCATCTTGAATCAAGTGAAGTAAGATGTGTAAGCTTAGAAATTCTTTCGCGTCTTCATTATTAAAGCTCACACACACCTCTTCTCTACGCAGCTTTTCTGTTGAGCTTATAGGACTTCTAAAGCTATTTACTAATAATAGCGGTATTTTGGCTTTTCTGAAATCTATCAATTTTAGATGACCTGGCATAACTGTATGAATATTGTGATTTGAACCTACAACTAGAGTTGTCATGCCAGTGTCAAGTATTGACATCTAAGAATTTTATTATGTTGGTGAGTATAAAAGTAGTTGTTTTATGTTAAAATAAGACGTTTCCATGATTATGAAGAAGCTAGATCCAAGTGTCCGGAGCACTGGGATAATACCATCTGTTACGCAAATTATCTGTTAATTGCAATGTTCGTATAGTTGTGATGGTCTGGTTGGAATGTCTTCCTATAAAAAATTTGGCTTATCTTTTATATCTAAACAGTATTAACACGATTTGGCTTTTTATAGATTTTCCAGAAAATTATTCTATTGAATTCTATGATATTATTTTTGTAACATTGTTATAAACATCATGTTAAAGGGCTAGAGAAATTTATCAAGTGATTTTTCTATGTTACCTGGTGTTGCGCAACTGCTTTGCTTGCTTTGGCCATATATTTATATAAAATTAAAACAAATCAGAACCATAAATTGGATGTTAACAAGATTTGCTCCAAGCCCAACTGGCTATCTTCATGTAGGAAACGTCCGCACTGCACTAATTTGCTGGATGTACGCACGTAGTCAAAACGGAAAGTTTCTACTTCGTTTTGACGATACTGATCACCAGCGTTCAGATGTTAAATACCTAGTCAGCATCATACAAGATTTGAAGTGGGTTGGTATAGATTGGGATTCAAACTTTAAGCAGTCAGAGCGTTTTGAGCGCTACAATGAGGTGTTTTTGCAATTAATAAAAGAAGGGAATATTTATGCGTGCTATGAAACAAGAGAAGAACTAGACATTAAACGTAAATTTCAACTAAAACAAGGTCTACCACCGGTATATGACAGGAGTGCATTATTTCTCACTAAGCAAGAGAAAATTTCTTATGAACAAGAAGGGCGAAGACCACATTTTAGATTTAAGTTGGATAGAAGCAAAGTTGTTAACTGGAATGATGAAGTTAAAGGTGAAATAAATATTTCAACAATTCATATCAGTGATCCAATAGTAAAAAGAGAAGATGGAATTTATACATACATGTTACCTTCTGTTATTGATGATATTGACTTTAATGTAACCCATGTTGTACGTGGGGAAGATCATGTAACTAATACCGCAGTGCAGATACAAATGATTCAAGCATTAAAAGCAAAAATTCAGACATTTGCTCACCTTTCTCTGCTGCATTTTGATGACAGCAAAATATCAAAACGCAAAGGTGGACTGAATATCAAATTCATCAATGAAGATGAAATTGAACAAATGGCACTGGCTAGTTATTTGGCAAAACTTGGAACTTCAGACCCTATCGAGGCTCATGTTAGCATTCAGTCTTTAATTGACTCATTTGATATTGAAAAATATAGCTCAGTATCTGCGCAGTTTAGCTTAAATGAAGTGTATAAGCTAAATAGCAAAGTCCTACGACAAATGTCATTTGCAATGGTGAAAGAGCGTCTAAATCAAATTGGAGTGAACTCATCGGAGTTTTGGTATTTTATAAGAAGCAATATAGAAAGATTTTCTGAGGTAGCCAAGTGGTGGCAGATATGTAAGTTCAATATAGAGCCTGTAATTTTCGATAAGGAATTTGTAAAAGTTGCTCTCAATGCATTGCCTCAAGGTGATTGTAATGAAAACACATTGTCAAAGTGGGTCAAAGCTATTCAACGGACAGTGGATATAAAGGCAAAAGACTTGTTTATGCAGCTACGCTTAGCCCTAACAGGAGAAAAAACAGGTCCAGAACTCGCTAAACTATTAATTTTTATCGGCAGAGAGAGCATTATTACAAGATTAAAGGAATAAGGTAGAACTTTTTCTGATACCAACCTCATCATTTGAAGGCAAATAGGGCCAATCATAGATTTGCTAAACCTCTAGGCAAAAGGCGATTTTAATTTGTCCGTGGAGACTTACTACAGAAGGTTGTTTGAGTTATAAAGAGTATAAGCTAAACTATTGTAGCTGATTTTATAAAATATTATATGGTGGAGGCAAGCGGGATCGAACCGCTGACCTTCTGCGTGCAAAACAGACGCTCTACCAACTAAGCTATGCCCCCTAGATAACACTTACTTAAAGGTTAAACTGAGCTAGGTTGGAATACAAGAAATATTTATCTATTATATAATTCGCTTTCTGCCATAATGCAAGAGATCTAATATCACATTAACTAGATCTTAAGTTAGTTTAAAAAGATAGTCTTGATAAAATTTACTTGTGACAAGCCTTTTATACTTAGGCAATCGGATTGCTTTTGCTTATACCATAATTTGTAGCTTATTGAAGCATTATACGAACCAATCGTTTTGTATACATTTTATCCATTTGCTTAGGATTAGCTATTGCGATACACAATACTGCTACTACAGCAAAAGCTAAAGTAGTGAACACCAAAAAACTCTTACGCCAACTTTTTTTTTCTTTTATATTCGTAGTGTGTAGCTCGTCTGATTCTTGTAAGTATTTATGCCATGTATGGTTAAAGTTTGTACACTTTACTTTACTTCCAAACTTGCCTATTTTCTCGGAGGGTACTAAGTAAATTTTACTACAATTGTTGCATTGTATTTTCACAGCACTTACATATAAGTAGTAACAAGTTCAAGTTATACAAAACTATAAACTTATTGTCAATATATAATAAATGGAATACTTGCAGCTAGAAAAAATACAAAGTGACGTGGAAGATATCTGGAAAAACAGGCATGAGCTTGGCAATAGCAATGTAAAAAAAACAGCAAAAGTGGTAATTAGAGAGGTAATTAAGCTCTTAGACAGTGGCAAAATTAGAGTGGCAGAAAAGCTGTTAGGTGGAAAGTGGGCAGTACATGCATGGATAAAGCAGGCAATATTATTACATTTTCTCACTGAAGAGAGCAAAATAATAGACAATAACAATTGGTGGTGTGATAAAATCAACAATAAGTTTAATGGATGGAATGAAGAAAGGTTCTGCCAGTTAAAAATTAGAGCGGTTCCTGGGTGTTTTGTCCGTCAATCTGCCTATATAGGTACAAATGTTGTTCTAATGCCATGTTTTGTTAATGTTGGTGCTTATATTGATTCAGGCACAATGATAGATACATGGTCAACGATTGGTAGCTGCGCGCAAGTGGGAAAAAACTGCCATATTTCTGGAGGAGTGGGAATCGGAGGAGTTTTAGAACCTATTCAAGCTTCTCCAGTTATTATAGAGGATAATTGCTTTATTGGAGCGCGCAGCGAGATAGCAGAAGGTGTTATAATAAGAGAAGGAGCGGTTTTAGGCATGGGAGTTTTTATTGGAGCATCAACAAAAATTATTGATAGAGAAACAAATAAAGTACTTTATGGCGAAGTGCCGCCTTATTCTGTTGTAGTATCAGGATCTATCCCATCTAAAAATAACATTTCAACCTATTGCACAATTATAATAAAAAAAGTGGATGAAAAGATAAGATTGAAAACTTCTATAAATGAAATATTGAGAAATTAAAAACTGTTTCGCTAGATCTCCTGAATTATGGTATGAATGCAAGGAATCTATTTCTTATTGTCATTTTTATCATTACTAACTATAGTAATGGCATATGCACAAAGCTTCGGGAAAGAAACTCCATTTTTCTGAGACAATTTGTATAATTTTTGCAAGCTTTCTTTTACATTACTTGGGATATTGCCGCCACGCTCTTTTACAAGCCAGGAATCTTGATAATGAATTGGATGAATGTTGCTTTTTGGATTCCCTATGTATATTGCAAAAGGCGAGCTTTGTCCATTAAAATCACATTGTACAGTAAATTTTTTTATGGAATCAGACATCTAACGTACCTCTACTTTTCTTTTTGGTTGGTTTTACAGCAGGTGTATAAAGTTGTTTCTTTGTGAAATCTTGCCTGCTGATGACATTCCCTTTGCCTTCTAGAGCTTGAAGAACATCAGCTCTGCTTAATTGTGATTCTTTTGCTATCTTCATTCCATGCTTTGCCATAATATTAGCATACGCCAGAACTTTTTTTACCAATTCTAGGTCACCATTTAATATTTGAACTAGAGCTTGAAATACCTCTGCTAATGTCAACCCATCAGCGCTTATAATCTTGTTTTCTACAGATTTGACAACCTCCTCAAATTTGTATTCAATATTATCCATAAGTTTTCAAGTTTATACTACACATATAAATATTCTAATACTTTATATCATGACATGTTATAGTTAAACATTTATTAATAATGCTCACTTATATACACAAGTTAATTGATAAAAATCAAGGGTCAATATCGATCAGTGATTTCATGAATGCTGCTCTATACCATAAAGAGTACGGCTATTATATGAATAAATTACCATTTGGCAAGGATGGTGATTTTATTACAGCACCTGAGATCAGTCAATTGTTCGGTGAAATAGTTGCAGTGTGGGTAATGCATATGTGGGAAAAATTAAGAAAACCGTCAAAATTTTCTCTAGTTGAACTCGGGCCAGGTAAAGGAACACTTATTCACGATATAATAAGAGCCACTAGAAAATACAATAATTTTTTTGATTCAGTTTCGATCCATCTAGTTGAAATAAGTCCTGTTTTACAGGAGGTACAAAAAGAAGAATTAAAGGGTTTAGATATTAATTGGCACGAAAATATTGATAGCCTACCAAGACAACCAAGCATCTTTTTAGCAAATGAATTTTTTGATGCCCTCCCAATAGACCAGTTTGTGTATCGTAACGAAGAATGGTATGAAAATAGGGTAGCAAAGCAAGATAACGTGGTGTCATCTAAAGTAGCTGACACTAGGATGCAGAAAATGGAATTGTGTGTTTCAGTATCAGCTACTCAGATGACAAACAAAAAACTTTTCGACGGCGCAGTAGTGGAAGTATGTTCAGCTGGAATTGAAATATTAAAAAGACTTGAGAAGAAGATATATAATAACAAAGGAGCTGCTTTGATCATAGATTATGGTTACGTATATCCTGAGTATAAGAGTACTCTGCAATCGGTAATGCAACACAAGTATGCCAATTTTCTTGAAAATGTTGGTAATAGCGATATTACTGCACTTGTAAACTTTCAAGCGTTAAGAGATTCATTAAAACATGTAGATTGCAAGGTTTTAACTCAGAGAGAATTTTTATATCTTTTTGGTATAAAAGAAAGAACGCAGGCTTTGATAAAAAATGCAAGTGATGAACAAAAAAATAGGATTTTTGGTGAATTTCTAAGATTAACTGAAAACATGGGTACTCTCTTTAAAGCAATGCTGGTCCAACATTTATAGTTCTGTGTGGCTTTTATACTATAGCTAAAGGTTTATCGATATTCTGCTATGTGTTAGTGGCTGAGATACTGATATGGTTACGATGTTCGCGCGCAACTTCTACTGAATTGCGCTCTCTCTTCGATAACGTGGCGAAAATGCCTAATTAATCCCTGAATCGGCCAAGCTGCAGCATTACCAAGTGCGCAAATCGTATGTGCTTCTATTTGAGTTGTAAGATCAAATAACTTATCTATTTCACCAGGTCTAATATTTCCTGTTACCATCCTTTTCATAATTCTCCACATCCATCCAGTACCTTCACGACATGGTGTACATTGCCCACATGACTCATGCATATAAAAATGTGATAACCTCTCTATTGCAGCTATTATGTCAGTTGATTTATCCATCACTATGACTGCGGCAGTGCCAAGGCTTGATTGTACATCTATTAGTGAATCAAAATCCATTTCAATAGTATCACATATAGATTTCGGAATAAGTGGCACTGAAGACCCGCCAGGTATCACAGCAAGTAAATTATCCCAACCACCTCGCACTCCACCCGTGTATTTCTCAATTAATTCACGCAGTGGAATTCCAAGCTCTTCTTCAACATTACACGGGTTGTTTACATGTCCAGAAATACAAAATATTTTAGTACCGGTATTGTTTGGTTTACCAAGAGAAGCAAACCATTCTCCTCCACGACGCAGAATATCTGGAACCATGGCTATAGTTTCAACGTTGTTTATTGTGGTTGGGCAGCCAAAAAGCCCAACACCTGCAGGGAATGGGGGCTTCATGCGAGGAAAGCCTTTTTTTCCTTCAATTGATTCAAGCTGAGCTGTTTCTTCTCCACATATGTAAGCTCCTGCTCCCCTATGTATAAACACATCGAGATCATAGCTCGATTTACAGGCATTTTTTCCAATCAGGCCTTCCTTATAGGCTTCCTCAAGTGCTCTTTTTAGCACTAAATATTCATTATAAAATTCACCCCTAATATAAATATATGCAACTGACGCGCAGATTGCTCTTCCAGCCAGAAGAATACCTTCAAGTAGCTTGTGTGGCTCATATCGCAATATATCTCTGTCTTTGCACGTACCTGGCTCTGATTCGTCTGCGTTGACTACTAGATATGTTGGTTGTTCTTTTGAAGGATTTTTTGGTATAAAGCTCCACTTAAGGCCTGTGGAAAATCCTGCACCTCCTCGACCTCTTAAGCCGGATTTTTTTACTTCATCAATGATTTTTTCTGACCCCAAGTCCAGTAGTTCTTTTGTTTTTTGCCAACTACCACGTTTTTTTGCATCCTTGAGTAGCGGAGTTTCCTTACCACTCAAATTAGTGAATATTCTACCTTGTTCTTTCATCTTCCTTCAACATGTCCTTTGAGACATCAGTGATCCCGGCGCGAATCGAACGCGCGACCCACTGATTAAAAGTCAGTTGCTCTACCGGCTGAGCTACGGGATCATTTCATTTCTCAGTTATATTGAACAGTAATACAGCTTTTATCAGTTTAATCAAACTAAAATTTTCATATGTAGTTAAATAAATTATACAATAGACTCGTTGCATAACCTAAACTAAGCAGAAAAGGCAATTTACTGTCTGCCGCCGCCTGAGGATCTAATACACTGACACGTAGCGGAATGATGGTAGCTATAAAGGTTCAAGAAATTTACCAAGTAAGGAAAGCTACGTTAGCTAGTTATTCATCATCCATCTTTTAAATTGACGTTTTTATTGTCTTAAACGCTTTGACAAGCGTATTTTAGCTTATATTAAATAAAAACTTGAAAGGTTTTTACAAAGGTATAAGGTGCATATAGTGGAAAAATTAAACACGAGACGTTAAGTGCACTGAGTTTTGTTGTTTTATCTGCACAGACTGAAAACAAATAATAACTTCAGTCTTATTGAAAGAGTAATGGTGAATGTTGTCAAGTAGTTTTTTGTTTCTAGCGAAAATTTAATACTAGCTTGTAAATGGTTATTTTGCTTTCGATGTTTTGTTTCTGAAGTGATTATGAATAGATTCTTATGGTTATCGAAAGTAATAAACTCCTTTATTTAAGAGCGAAGTTTTGCTATTCTCGCATTTTAATAATTTAAAATTAATGAATATAAACAAGAACGAGTTTTTATTTCTTCCACTTGGAGGAGTAGGCAGAATTGGGATGAATGTAAGTCTATATCATTACCAAGGGAAGTGGATTATGATTGACCTTGGTATTGGTTTTGCCGATGAAACTATGCCAGGAATTGGGCTATTAATCGCTGATGTGAACTTTATTGCTCAAAGAAAAAAGGATTTGCTTGGAATAATAATTACGCATGCGCATGATGACCACTGCGGTGCAGTGCCTTATTTGTGGGAAGAGTTGCAATGTCCAATATATACAACAAAGTTCACGGTTAATTTTCTCAAAGAGAAACTAAGGGAGTTTCGGCTAGAATGCATTATACCTGTGAAAGAGGTAGCCATAAATGGCAGCATAAATTTAGATCCTTTCACCGTTGAGTTTATAAACGTAACTCACTCAATTCCTGAAGCACATTCAATATTGGTTAGCACTGATGTAGGTAGTGCACTTCATACTGGCGATTGGAAATTTGATCCAAAACCTGTTATTGGGTTAACTTCTAACATAAGACGTTTAAAAGAAATTGGCGATAAAGGTGACCTACTTGCAGCAATTTGCGATTCAACAAAAATATTGAGTAAACATAATCCTGAGTCAGAAGGTGAGATTTATAACAATATCTATAACATAATAAGACGGTCTAAAAAGCTAGTTGCCGTGTCGCTTTTTGCTTCAAATGTGGCGCGAATTGAAACAATAAGCCAAGCTGCAAAAGTGCTAGGCAGAAAAGTAGTTCTACTTGGAAGGTCTTTATGGAGAATAGTAAAAGTTGCACAAGATAGTGGATATTTAACCAATTTTGTTGAATTTTGTGAAGCAAAAGATGTGGCAGATTTAGCAAGGGAAGAGCTATTGTTGATCTGCACTGGTTGCCAAGGTGAGACGATGGCGGCAACATCGAAACTTGCTAATAGGAGTCATCATGCATTTAAAATGCAACAGGGTGATACAGTGATTTTCTCATCAAAAATCATCCCTGGTAATGAAACTCGTGCATACAGTATGTTCAACGCCTTTATCGAGATGGGTGTAGAGGTTATCATTGATAAAATGGAGCATGTTCATGCCTCTGGACATCCAGTAAAAGCAGAGCTAAAGGAAATGTATTCTTTGATAAAACCTAGAATGTCTATTCCAGTTCATGGTGAGTATATTCACACTTATGCCCATGTGAAGTTTGCTAAAGAGTGCGGTGTGGAAAAAGCAATAATGATTGTACCAGGTGATATTGTTAATTTGGAAAATGGAGAAAAGATTGGTTCAATTGATGTTGACTATTTTGGTATTGACGGTATGTTGCTACGTTATCCAGAGAGTGGTGTTATAAAAATGCGTAAGAAAATGAGAGATGCTGGAGCTGTTGTAGTGACAGCAATTGTTAACAAAAAAAATAAATTGCTTGCCAAACCAAAGGTATTTGCGCCTGGTGTTTTTGAAATGTCAGAAGATGCGGCTATTATACAGAGGATTACAAAAATGGTTGAGTCAGCATTTAGTTTACAGTCAACAAAAAAAATAAGAAATAAGATTGAGAGCTCAATATTTAGTATCTTAAAGGAATATTTACTAAAAAAGCCTATAATTGAAGTCCAAATAGAACAGGTATGAATGAATTAAGATGATTGTTCAGCTGATATTACTTCTTTTATTATTTCTTCCTTATTTTGCTAAAGCTACTTTGTATGTTGACATAAGAGAAAATACTGTTAGTAATATTAGCTTTGTTGTGTCCAAATGTGCATGTAAAATAGAGCTGGAGAGCTAATTAATAGAAGCATCGCAATGATAATTGAGGTAAATAATTTATCAAATTGTGGCTTATTTAACGAAAACGTGCTACGGAAGCTGAAATTGCGCCGTTACAAATCCAGGAGAAGAGCGATACGCTGGCTACAGTGAGTTTAAGTGAAGTATCAGATAGAACATTAGAATTATCGTTACACTTGTTTGATGCTTTCACAAAAGGGGAGTTATTTACTCATTCGGTTGTTTTGGCAAAAGACTGTAGAAAAATTGCCAATTTTGTTTCAGATGCTATACATGTTAGATTAACTGGTGAGAAAGGGTATTATTTTAACACAAAGATAGCGTATATAGCCGAGGAAAGGAATAGTAATTACAAGTCCATATGTAGAATTGCTGTTATGAATCAAGATGGAAGTGATATAAAATACTTAACAAATGGCGACAAATTTGCGTCAACACCAAGATTTGCACCAAGCGGAGATAGTATTGTTTACATCTTATATCTAGACGGTAGAAGCTACATAATATTGAAGAATTTAAAAGACAATACTGAATCGATAATTAGTGCTTTCGAGGGAGTAATCTCTGCTCCGAGATTTTCTCCTGATGGTAAGTTTCTTTTAATCTCTCTTTCATCTAATGGTGAAACAAATATATTGTCTCTAGATTTGAATAATAAACGCACGAAAAATCACTAGAAGTTCAGCTATAAGCACTTCTACCTCTTTTCTCCAGATCAGAAATATATGGTTTTTAATTCTGATATAAGTGGAAGTCAGCAGCTATATATAATCGATTTCACTAAAAAGAATAAAAGCCTAAGAGAATTAGTTTTGAAAGTGGAAAGTATGCTACACCTGTTTAGTCCAAAAATGGGGATCTTATAGCTTTTACAAAGATCAAATTGTGAAAATTTTCCATAGGAATCATGAAGCCAGATGGCAAAGAAGAACGTCTACTTTCAGAGCGGCGTAAAATAGAATCCCCGGCATGGTTATCAAATGGCAGGGGAATCATCTTTGCAAAAACAGAATCACCAAGCGACTCTAAACTATATTTGGTGGGCTTAGTGAAGAGGAATCACAAAATAATTTCTACCATAACAAACGCCTATTTGCCAGATTGGTCGCATTTGCCTCTGGTGGAGTAGAAAATAGATAGGTGGTATGAGTAGATATTGCTTGGTTGAGAAAATGAAAAATAATAATTTTTCAGGGTGATGATTGATAATAGAAATAAAACTACTTGATAACCTTCGACGTTATTCTTATCACAACAATAAGGGTATCTCTCTAACTTAAAACTTGTTTTTGATCTGTAGGCTCACAATGGCAAAATTCAGTAAAAACTCAGAGTATTTTTGGCAGATTGTATTAAATTATGGCTGCCGCGTGTCTTTTTTATTTTTCTACATTAAGTCAAATCGTTCCTTGAACTAAGCGTCAGAAAATTATTATAGCGTCAATTTAAAGTATTATAGAGTCAAAACTTGCCACTCTAGTTTTATTTGCCTTTTCTCGCTTAGTAAAATTTTTAATTTTTTTATTAAAGTAGTATTACAAATCCCAGTTCCAACTACTTGAATGACAAGAAAGGAGCTACTTACATAAAACAGCTTTTGCTTCAATATTTACAACTCTCCTGAATAGATACATTAAATACAAAGTAAATTTTCCAGCATAGCCTTAGTTTTATACATTATATTTCTTTTCTCTATATTTGATTATAGGATTAAAATAAATGGTAATTCTAGAATTATTAAGCTTAAAGCAAAGGTTAAAACATGCAAGAAGCTTTATATTTACTATGTAGCTCTTTCAGATAAAGTATTAAAACCTACGAAATTTCTTGTAGTTTTCGTTGATGTATGTTCTGCCATTAGCTTTGTTAATAAACATGTCTATTGCAGTGTAATCTTCATTGCATTTAATGCTAAGGTCTGCTCCATTCTCTATTAATAGCCTGAGCTATATTAAAATAATCCCTTTGGACAGCAAGATGCATAGGTGTATAGCCTTGTTTCTCACAGATATTCATATTGGCTTTAACTTCCAGTAACATTTTCACAATCTTTGTATAACCTTTTAACTGCTAGTAGCAGGAGAGAGTTATATACATTTGAACAGCATTTACATTTATTTTGAGCTTCAATAAGAGCCTAAATGCCTTTAGTATCATCGTTATAGCTAGCTTTATGTAACCGGGTATTACTATTGAAATCTTGATCATTTGCATTCATTCTATTTGAAACAAGAAATGTTATCATTTTTCTATTATTATGCTCAACATGGCAGTTTAATAGGAAGAGCGTAGTATTATCTCTGCGTCTTTTGCTTCTATGTTTGCCACTTTTTTATCATATGTTCTATAATTTCTTCTTTACTTACATAATGTGCGGTACGCTGATAAATGGTCAGAAATAAAGGAGTGTGTAAATTATTATCCTCACATTCAAGATTGACCACACCATCAATTAAAGTTTGGACGCTTTTTTAACCGTATAGTGAAGCTCTGCTGGGAGGAATGTAGCCTTTTTAGCATCTCATTCATTAATTTTTGCACTTTTGCGATCAAAACCTATAACTTCATATCATCTTGTAGCGCAGCAAGGTGCAGTAGAGTAAATCCATTTTATCTTTGAAATTAATTGTCAGCTGATTGACAAGAAGTTTAGTAATTTTCTTATGTCATACATAGCAGCATAATGTAGTGGTTTTCTATTTTCGCTATCTACAACATTAAAATCTACCGTATGCTCTAGCAGTGATCTTACTCTAGCTGCATTGCCTTCTTTTGTAAATTTATGCAAAATAGTGATTCCATTTGCATCTTTTGAGTTAGTATTAAATCCAATTTCTACTAATTGCCTTATGTCTTTCTCATGCACCATACCGACCTTAAACTTCTAGTAAAACCCTTTTCGCATCAATAACACTCTCACTTAATTAAGTTTGAGTGGATCTGCAAGAGACATACTGATTGCTTATGCTGAAGGTGGTGTTTTGTATGCCAAGAAGCATGTAAGGAACAGTTGGCGAAACAGACACCTGGGTTATGCTGCGCAAGGTGTAAGGCTAATGGAATTGTTGAAAACAAATGTTCGTTCATAAATTGCAACTAGCTATAAGCATTAAGAAATTTACCAAGCGAAAAAAGCAAAAGTGGCCCCGTAGGTGGTTTTACTTCAAAATATATTGGTAGCTGAGGCGATTAACTCGTAACTTCCTCTTTGAATTGAGCAATTTCAGCTTTAAGAAGACCGGTAGTTTGAGCTATGATGTCAATAGAAACTTCTGCTTTAAGTAGTTTTAGCCACTTCAATTTTTCCTTCTTGTTTGACTTTTTTAGTAGCATAATCAAGTTTTTGAGCAATGATATCTTCTTCTTTGCGTAGGTACATTAATCTTCTTTCATACACTATTAGATCTTTTTCATTCCAGCAAAACTTGTCTAACTGATCATATGTTAGTTTTATTATTGGTGATTTTCTGCTATATTTCTTAAGTCTTCATCTGCAGTATTCTCTGCATACTTGAAAAAGAAACACCATCTTTCTATTGTGCTCTCTAGTTCCTTCACTCTGTTTTTGTGAATTTAAGCAACTCAATAAAAACAAACTGAAAATCTTTTAAGTAATGTTTATTGATTTTACCTCTTATATATTATGAGTAAAATGTACTCAACTTTCTTAGGAAATATCGCATTGTTAGAAATATCAATAAAGAATACTGTCTTTAAATCGATGCACTCGCCACCTTTCCCAATCTGCCTTGAGTATGCTTTAGCTGCATATAGATGAGCACGTTTTTCAAAGCCTTTTATTGCGAGCAAGCTGTATCTCAATCACACATATCTAAGCCCTCTAAAATCTTTGTAAAGAACGTTAACGATACTCTGTTATCGAAGGCAATTTCAGGATCCATACAGGTGCTAAGAAACTCAACTTCTTGTATAGTGTCTATTCCAGTAAATCCTGAGATATCACTGAGAAAGTGGATAAGAATGTTCTTGTTTCTCAGTGCCAAAGATTTTCTTGAAGGTTAAGTCCAATTTTGGATTGAGAAATTTTAATAAAGCCATAAGAGATTTACTTAAAACACTAAAAATTGCACATAGTTTTGTAGAAATATTCAATCTTTTTGTTCTGATGTATTGGCCTATGAACCCAAGCATCATCTTGCATTGCAATTATATTAAAAAATTTACTAAGCGAGAAAAGCAGAAGAAGCCACATGATAGCTAAATTATTTACTTTTATGTTGAAATATCAGCGTTTTATGTTTTAAACAACTTATAAGCGCGTTTGAGCTTGTATAGGTAACCAGAAGTTTTAAAAAGACGTGAGGCGCGCATAGTGGAAAAATTAAACATAGCACTTTAGATATACTAAGTTTTGTTGTTTAATCTCATAGACTAAAGCTAAATAATAGCTTTAGTCCCATTATTGAGGGGTTGGAGAAATTTATCAAGTAATTTTTTCGTTTCTTTTGGATGATATGTGTAGTGCACTGCTAAAATTGGTTTTATATGTAGGAGACACCTAACTTGCTGATAAGAATTTTAGAATAGGCCACTCGTAAAGAGTTTAGCTATAACAAATTGCCGGATTTAAGTTTTTAATAATTGCGTCCTATCAATTACGTATAAGTCCATATTTTTAAAGAGAGTAGATGATAATTTCTAAAAATCTATAGGCAAGTCTAAATAGAGCATTGCCGATTGCCTCCAACTTTAACCCTTAAATATGAAAAATAAAACACTTATTGCTAGCGCTAACCAAAGATTTGGATATAAATTACGTTCTATCAAGATGCAACATCAGAGCTGATGAAATCATAAATATAGAAGCGTTCTTATCAAGGTGTAATGCTGATGGTTATAAAAAGGTTTTCTAAAGATAATCAATCACGAATTGGTTGTCAATGAAGTTAAGCCTAATCTACTGTTTCAATGTATAATACATAGGTCTATAATATGAGATAATAGCTTAGGAAAAGAGGAAATAAGGGAGCAAATGTTTAGTAGAAATTTTGTTTGAACAGAGTTTCTATATTGAAGAGCTATTACAAAAGCAAAATGCTAATGATTCTAATTCAATCTACTACATATCTAATATGAAATACTCGCGTGATATAGACGGATGCGCTACTAATAATAAAGTAGGGCTTGATAAAATAACAACATCTCTACTACAGTAAATAAAGGTGAATTACTAAAAGATGAAGAAATTTTTACTAAGCTATTGTAAAACTTGAATGATTATGTAAAACAAAAAATAGATTGTATTGTTGGTCGCGATTATGAATTAAGTCGTACCATGAGATGTTATTGAGGCATAGAGAAAGCAATCCTTTATATGTTGAAGACCAAGATGTTGGCAAACAACAATAGTTGAGGATTTGGTGTTGAAAATAATGGAAGGCAGTGTTACCAGTGTGCTCAGGTCTAACGCAATCTATGCTTTAGCTTTAGAAGCACTTCTCGCAGGAACACGTTATAGAGGTGACTTTGAAAAAAAGAATAAAATCCATAATTAAAGCAATCGAGGTAAAGCCAGGCGCTATTCTTTTTATTGACGAAATATACTCAATCATTGGAGTTGGTTCAACAAGTGGTAGCTTTCTCGATGTTGGTAATCTGCTTAAGCCCGCATTTGTAAGAGGTACATTACGTTGTATAGGTGCAATTATATACAAAGAATACAGCAATAGCCTTGAAAAGATAAAGCACTAGCAAGAAGATTTCAAAAAATTAATGTAAAAGAGCCTTCTGTCAATGAAACGATAAAAATGGTAAATGGCATAAAGCCTTACTATGAAAATACCACAAAGTATCTTATTCAGGACGAGCCATTAAGGCTATGGTTAAAATTCTACGCGAGAGTATTCCTGAACAGAAGTCACCTGGCAAAGACATTAACATTTTAGGTACAGCATGAGTATACTGTAGATTATTAAAAATGGACGTAAAATTGTAAGTAATATAGATATTAAGAACATCATCATTAGAATTACAGGTGCATCTTGTAGGTCTAAATTTGACGATATACAAGTGCAATCTTTAAAAGACAATCTAAAAAGGTCATTTTTGGTCAAAAGCAAGCAATAGAGTCTCTCGTTGGTTCTATTAAAATTGCTAAATCTGGTTTGAGAAATTACAATAAACCCATAGCAAACTATCTTTTTGCAGAACAAACTGATATTGGTAAAACTGAATTTGCAAAACAGTTAGTAAAAAGTATGGGTACGAACCTAATACGCTTTGATATGTCTGAATATATATAATCTCATACAATATCAAGAATAATTGGCTCTTCTCCTGGATATATAGGTTATGACCAAAATGGATTACTTACAGAAGCCGTTTCTAATAATTAGTATAGTGTTGTGTCTCTTGATGAACTTGAAAAAGTTAACAGTGATATTTATAACATATTGCTGAAATTACAGATTATGGCTGAATTACAGACGCTTACGTACTTAAAGTTAACTTTTCCAATGTTTATATCTTGATCATGACAATCAATGCAGTAGCGTTTGAACGCAGCAAAAGCTCTATTGGCTTTTGGACATAAAAATTTTAACATCAATGATAGCGAAAAAGCAATAGAGCGTGTATTTAGCCATGAATTTCGCAATTGTCTTGATGCAGTTATTTTTTCTAACTTAAATATGGATGTGGTTTTGTATATTGTAGATAAATTCATTCATGAGCTTAGGAAGCAATTCACACAGAAAGGCATAAGCTGTTTAGTAGAAGATGAAGTAAAGTCTTATCTTATACAAATAGGTTACTGCATGGAAATGTGACACACCCGATAGAGGGGCTAATTGAGAAGAAAATAAAAAGTCACTTAGCTAAAGAAATACTGAACCGTTGACTAATTAAAGGAATGAAGCTGATAATTTACATGGATAAAAAGAAAATAAAATTGCTTTTGATATAATTTAAAATTCTTGTATTGAGTTTTATCTTTGTTATAATTCATAATTCAAATTTAAGTTCAGTTATGGTGATAATAAGCGATAAAGTAAAACAAATCCTAAGCTACTACGAAAGTGAAAGTCCTGGGGTAAAAGCAAGCCTCACTCGTATTCTCATACATGGGAAACTTGGTGGCACTGGCAAATTGGTGATTCTTCCCGTAGACCAAGGATTTGAACACGGACCGATAAAAAGTTTTGAAGTTAATCCTGATGCTTATGACCCGCATTATCATTTTCAACTTGCACTTGATTCAGGGGTAAGTGCGTATGCTGCTCCACTTGGCATGATTGAAGCTGGCGCTTCAACTTACGCTGGAATGCTGCCGCTCATTTTAAAACTTAATAGCTCCAATTCTTTACATTCAAAAAGTCTTGCCTCTGATCAAGCAATAACCGCATCTGTGAAAGATGCGCTGCGTTTGGGTTGTACAGCGGTTGGATTTACTATATATCCTGGTTCTGCTAAGTGTTTTGATATGATAGAAGAGGCTCGTGAAATCATTGCTGAAGCTAAGTCCTGTGGGCTTGCAGTGGTGCTATGGTCTTATCCACAAGGTGATGGAATTTCCAAAGAAGGTGAAACAGCAGTTGATGTTGTTGCTTATGCTGCGCATATAGCAGCTTTGCTTGGTGCTAACATAATAAAAGTAAAACTCCCTACTAACAAATTGGAAAAAGAAAAAATAGAAGTTGGAAATATTGAGTCGTTATCCAAAAGAATTGAATATGTCAAGAAGTCTTGCTTTGCAGGAAAAAGAATAGTAGTTTTTTCTGGCGGTGAGTCAAAGCCGATAAATGATATACGAACTGAGGCAAAAGAAATTAAGCAAGGAAGCGGTAATGGTTCAATTATTGGGCGCAACACTTTTCAGCGAAAAAGAGAAGAAGCTTTATCTATGCTAAAAGATATCATGGATATCTACATGTAAAAACGGCTGGGTGGCAGAATGGTTATGCGGAGGATTGCAAATCCTTTTATATCGGTTCGATTCCGGTCTCGGCCTCTCCTTATCTAGTAGCTTTAAGGAAAATTTTAATGAACAATATAAGGAAGTTGAAGACAAGCTTAAAAATGTAGCACATGAAAGTATTTTAAACAAAAGTGAGCACGCTCAAGAAGATGCACTAGAAGTGAACATAATAGATAAAAGATATTTTTATATTAATGTGTGTAAGGTAGTATTGTTGAACCTACACAAATCCAAATAATCAAGAAATAAAAGCCAAAGAGTTAAGAGTTTGTATATTGCAGATCGGAGAAAGTGCGATAGAACATGAAAAAGTTGAAGGAGAAAAAAGAAATTATACTGATATCTCAGGTAGCATTAAAATGTCTTTTGTTACTAGAGAA
Organism: Wolbachia sp.; assembly: GCA_051710285.1. Taxonomy (GTDB): domain Bacteria; phylum Pseudomonadota; class Alphaproteobacteria; order Rickettsiales; family Anaplasmataceae; genus Wolbachia. The sequence goes on along the minus strand of JBPETD010000001.1, from coordinate 936,652 downwards.
GGAAAGATCTGTATTTATTTACTTTATAGTGAGGAAAATAGTAATGAAATAAAGGTGGAGTTTGCTGATGAGGAGAGTAAAGCAAGGTTTGATAAGTTAGAAAATGAAAAAAAGTTTAGGATCAAATTGTTTTAGGAGGAAAAGTTGTTGCAGAAATTATAGATAAGAGTTTCAAGAAGAATAGTGGTATATCTATAGATGAGGTTATAAACAGCCGTGGCTCCATACACTTCAGTGTAAATTTCTCAGCCACAACAAAAGAAAGTAGAAGTAGAAGTAGCTTCAGGAAGTTAAAATTTGATATTCTTTCAGAATAGGGTTGTAAAAAGTTAATTATAAATGTCCGTATAGTCAGGTTGGGAAGCACATTTGTATAAACATTATGATTTGTAGCTAATTTGCATAGCAGAAGGTATCATCTCGGTGATTCGATAATGGGATCTAGTCTTTTCCATAATCATTAAAACGTCATATTTTAACATAAAACAGCTGCTTTTATACTCATCAACTTAATAAAATTCCTGGATGGCCAGTGTTAGCTACTTGCATGACACTCTAGTGATAGACTCAAATCACAATTTTCGTACAGTTGTGTGTCATGCAGTAGGATGGTGAGAGAGACGCTGGAATGACATTACTTGTTATAAAAATGAATGTTAGTTCATGAATTGCTTTAATATTTAAGAAATTTACCAGGCAAAACAAAAGAATCTTCGTTGTGGCTAGTTATTTACTTTTATGTTGAAATGATGGCGTTTTATCCTAAATGCTTAATAACTGCGACTTAGCTGCTTTTTAATGCAACTATAACCATAGATACAAAAATTTAAGAAATTTACTAAGCAGAAACAGACAAAGAAACCTTGAGTAGCTAGTTGTTTACTATCTATCTTATAAAATTCGCGTTTTGATGTCTTGAACGACTCATAAGCGCGTTTCAGCTTGTGTAGGTAAAATTCAGAAGTTTTAAAAAGATATACGGTGTACATAGTGCAAAAATTAAACATGAGACGTCAAATAATTCTAAGTTTTTTCTTGTTTAATCTGCCAAACTGAAGACAAATAATATGCTCATTAGCATGATAAGGGTAATGACGCACAGGTTGTCAAAGTAGTCTTCATTTAAACTGCTTGTAACCTTCTTATACACTCATCTTTACCAAGAATTACCATTATATCGATAATTCCAGGCGCATCCATTATACCAGTTATTGGGGCCCGTAATGATTGATAAACATAGCTTATTTTCACATTATGCAATTTTGAAAATTCCCTAATCTGAGAGGACAAAAAGCTATTATTCCAGTTTTCATCACCGATATTTGAGAGAAATGATGTAAGTAACTTGATTATATCGAGGTTGGATTTGACGATTTGCTTAGCCTCTTTGCTTAAATCAAGTGGCGGGTCTTTGATATAAAATTGTGCTAAATTGAGCAATTCGGCCAGATAATTTGCTCTTTTTTTTAGTTCCGTTAGTCCTTGCAGTAGATAGTTCTTTTTCTTCTCATCTGGAGTAGTTCTTCCAAGCATTAGAGGCAGAATATCTTCATTGCTCATGTTGTTGATATAATGGTTATTCAAATACTCCAATTTTTTAAAATCAAGACGTGCAGGCGAACGACCGATGTTTTCTAAATTAAACCACTCAATCGCTTGTTCATTGCTAATAATCTCGTCATTACCATGACTCCAGCCAAGTCTGAGCAGGTAGTTACGTATAGCCTCTGGTAATATTCCAATCTTCTCATAATCGTAAACGCTTGTAGCGCCATGCCTTTTGGACAGCTTATTCCCATCCTTTCCATGGATAAGCGGTACATGCGCAAAACGTGGAATATTAAAATCAAGGGCCTGGTATATTAGTAATTGTTTAAAAGTATTGGTGAGATGGTCAGAACCACGTATTATATCAGTTATTCCGTCATCATGATCATCAACCACCACTGCAAAAATATATGTTGGATTGCTGTCAGAGCATAAGATCACTATATCATCAAGCTGCTCGCTATTTACTTTAATTTGGCCGTATATTTTATCGTCAACAACGATATCTTGCAAATCTGGCACTTTAAAGCGGATAACAGGTTTTTTGCTTTGCATTACATTAGTACACTTATGCTTGTATATCTTTCCTTCTTCTCTTGCTTTTGCTTTTTTCTCTGCAACTTCATCTTTGGGGCAATAACAGTGATATGCCTTACCTTTCTCAACTAAAAGATTTGCAACTTCAATGTGTCGCTCTATTCTTTTTGATTGATATATTATTTCTCCATCATAGCTTACACCAAGCCATTTCAGCCCATTTATTATTGAATCGATTGCCTCCTGTGTTGAACGTTTTCTGTCAGTGTCCTCAATCCTTAGCAAAAATTTTCCGCGATGATGCTTTGCATAGAGCCAATTAAATAAAGCGGTACGAGCTCCACCAATATGCAAAAAACCTGTTGGCGATGGAGCAAATCTAGTAACTACACCCGACATATTCATTTGTTACAGTATGTATACGATGATAGCTAAAATTTATGCTTGCAACAATGTCGAATTACTGTAAATTACTGATCCTATGAAGATAGAATTGTGTTTATTTTTCATAATTTATGTTATATGATTTAAAACTGATAGATATGGTGTGGTAATGTTATGGACGGGCTTAAATATATAGAAGATCTACTTTCAAGTAATAAAGGTGAACTTAATTGGTGTTACAGAGGTCCATCGGATAAGGCAAAACTAATAGCGAATGGAGACAATCTTTTACATCTAGCTGCAAAGACAAGAAATGTTGAAATTTTCTTGTCTATTTTCAAGAAAAGTGTTGAACATGATGTACGTTTGTTAGAATATAATAGACACCATGAAAATCCATTTCATGTAGCGGCGGAAATGAGGATATTACCGGATGTGGTAAAGGGAATATTTAGGTATTTGGAGTCTGAACAAACTAACCCAAGTAGTGATTTGAAAAAAATGGAAAACTTCAAAAATTACGTTAGAAATGCGTTAGGTAACAGGTGTGCGTTAAATATCCATAAAATGACTCCTATTGATATGGTCAGTAAGGAAGTTAAAAAGGAAGTAAGAGAAATTGCAGGTATAAAAGAAAGTCTTATATGCAATAAGAAATTCCACCTATCTTTATATATAGTAGGAGCTGTAGCATGCGTTGCTGCCTTGTGTCTCTCTCTATATTTTCTGTATTTGTGTTCTCAAAATCTTGCGTTAGGTTCGATAGCTGGGATGGCTTCTGGTGGATTTGGATATCTGGCAAGCAAGGCATGTGGTGAAATATATGATTTGAATGACGTAGACACTCTGATGGAAGGTATTAGTGCTAAGGACGCTGCGAAAATAGCAGCACAAGTTAATGTATAAAAAGATAAAATCACTTGTAGGCTATGATATAGAAATGTACTCTCTTAAGAGTGATTCTTAAGTAAGTATACTTACACAATGATAAAAAAGAAGTATAGTAAAATTTTAATAGCAAATAGAGGCGAAATTGCCTGCAGGATCATCAGGACTGCTCGCAGAGTTGGCATATCTTGTATGTGCGTGTACTCGGATGCAGATATAAATTCTGTGCATGTAAGACAAGCGGATGAGTCAAGGCACATTGGCCATTCGCCTGCTTATCTCAGTTACTTAAACATCGAAAAAATGTGTGAAGTAGCAGTTGAAACCGGTGCACAGGCAGTTCATCCTGGTTATGGATTTTTAGCAGAAAATCCAGATTTTCCACGTGCTCTACAAAAACACAATATAGATTTCATCGGCCCAAGTGCAGAAACAATAGAAGTTACAGCAAATAAAATAACAGCAAAGAGATCCGCAAAAAAAGCTGGAGTGAATGTAGTGCCAGGATACATGGGTAAGATCAACGATGCTGCTCATGCAGCCAGTGTTGCTGAGGAGATTGGTTTTCCTGTTATGCTGAAAGCTGCATCAGGCGGTGGTGGTAAAGGCATGCGAATTGTAAACTCTAAAAAGGAAATTAAACTAGCATTTACATTAGCAACAAACGAAGCAAAGAAGAGTTTTAAGGATGGCAGTATCTTTATAGAAAAATATATAGAGTTACCGCGACACATCGAAATACAAATCATAGCAGATAAATATGGCAATGTAGTGTGTCTTGGAGAGAGAGAATGTTCAGTACAAAGAAATAATCAGAAGATAATAGAAGAAACGCCAAGCCCGTTTATCAGTGATAAGATAAGACAAGAAATGTATACTCAATGTGTTTCTTTGGCAAAGCAAGTTGGCTATTTTTCAGCAGGCACTGTTGAATTTGTTGTAGATCAGAGCCAAAACTTCTATTTTCTTGAGGTAAATACGAGATTGCAAGTTGAGCATCCAGTAACAGAATTTGTAACTGGAATAGACATAGTAGAAGAAATGATTAGAATTTCATGCGGAGAAAAATTAAGGTTCAGTCAGAATGATATTAAACTTGCTGGATCTGCAATAGAAAGTAGAATCTGCGCTGAAGATCCATCAAAGAAATTTTTTCCCTCCAGCGGAAGAATAAAATATTACGACAAACCGAATGAAGGCGATTATGTCAGAATAGATGATGGAGTTGTTGCAGGTTCAGAAATCAGCATGTTTTATGATTCGATGATTGCAAAAGTGGTAACATATGGAAAAGATAGAATAGAAGCAATCAGCAGAATGCAAAAAGCTTTGTCTGAATATTATATAGGGGGAATGACAAACAATATAGAATTTTTAGAGTCCATCTTTCATCATCCAAATTTTGTTGCAGCAAAACTCCACACGAGATTCATTCCAGACCATTATCCAAGTGGATTTCACGGTGATTTTATTACAGAAGAGTATATTAAAATATTTGTTTTCGCTGCGTTATATGTTTATTTGGGAGACGAGAATAGGTATTACAATAAATCAATGAATGAAGCGCTTGTGGTGAAAATAAATGACAATGAGTACCCTGTAAACGTAAAGTATCAAGTTAATACATTAACAACAATATACAATCATAATGCATATTCTATAAGTGGTAAGTGGAAATCAAGTTACAGATTGCTATGTATCACAATTAACGATGGTACCTATATAACACTTAAAGTAGAAAGACAAGGCAGTAAACACTTTATAAAACATGCTGGGATGCAAGCTGAATGCTGTGTATTTAAACCTCATGTGGCTAAATTAAATGAGTTAATGCTAAATAATGAAACAGGTGGGATATTAGTAGATGTCGTAAAATCTCCAATATCTGGTTTATTAGTTAAATTACACGTAAATGTTGGAGATCAGGTAGCGGTGGGACAACCTTTATTTGTTATAGAAGCGATGAAAATGGAAAATATCATATGCGCTGAATCAGAAATGGTGATAAAAAATATTCCCGTTCAAGAAGGAAAAAATATACAGGCTGGTGATGTGATATTAGCTTTGTATACAGCTCTTTCTTAAATAACATAAGAAATATAGACCTGATCCAAATGAGATGAATGAAAACATTTGGTGAGCTATAGCAATGGCAATTGGTATGTGCAACGATAAAGTAATTACTCCTAGAATTACTTGAGTCAGGACAGAGAACAGAATTGCATATACCGGTTTTATACCAGAGTTTTTTATTGTGAGTATTACTGTTAGAACTAATATCAGCAATGCCAATACTCGGTGTATGAATTGCACTGTTGCTCTGTTTTCAAAGATATTTAGCCATATAGGCTGTAAAAAAAATAAATCATCAGGAATGATATATCCGTCCATTAGTGGAAACGTGTTGTAAATTAAGCCAGCATTTAATCCTGCAATAAACGTTCCGAAAGTTATTTGTATTACAATTAGAGCCAAGATTATTCCTGTGTAATGTATAGTGTTGCTACTAATCTTAAGTTTAGTCTGCTTTGGCCTAATTTGATAATCAAAAAATTGGTACGACAATAATGCAAAAATAGCCAGTGCTAGCAGTAGGTGAAGTGCAAGCCTATAGTGGCTAACATGAGGTTCAGACATCAGACCACTTTTAACCATATACCAACCAGTGAGAGCTTGTAACACTCCAAATGATAGTGCTATAGATAGCCTTGCTACTGCCTTCTTAGTTATTCTTTTTCTAAGTATAAAGTATATAAACGGTAGGATGAAAACTAAACCTGTTAGCCTTGCAACTAATCTATGTACATATTCTATTAAGTATATAGTGCGAAACTCCTCCATACTCATCCCATAATTAAATGTTTTATATTCAGGAGTAGTCTCATATTTCGATTTTTCTTGTAGCCAGTCTTGCTCACTCAGTGGTGGTAATGCTCCAGTAATGGGTTTCCACTCTGTGATAGACAATCCTGCTTTTGAAAGTCTGGTAAACCCACCAATTCCTACCATAAGGATTACCATGACAGAGCAAAGAAAAAGCCAAATAACTACGGATTTTGATTGCTTTGTTTCATAAACCATACTGAGTTTTGTTCAATTCACTGAGGATGAATGATAAATTTCCACAAGGCAAAAAACTGAAACGCTGTGTAGTAAATTATAGACAGGGAAGCATATTGATACTATATAAAAGTAAAAAGGTATCTTTTGCTGCTTTATTGTTACCGTCAATAGAATCAGGCTAGTAACGTATATTACTACAAAGTAGCACAAAACAATTTATTTAAAACTTGAGTTAACATTAATGAATGTAATAAAAATGGAGTGGTGAAAATATAAAGGCTGCCGAGCCAACAAAAAGATTCAATAATAGAATTCCTTTTAGTCTATTGTGTCTATAAAGTGATCTTATATTTCTTAGATGGACAACATAAATTTGCGTATAATCTTTAATCCAACGCGCTCTTTGCTTGATCCAGGCAGATATAGTAGTTAGTGATTCTTCCAATGTTTCTGAGTTAATAATTCTAGTTATATATCACATTTTTGAAAGTCTCAAACCTGAATCATTGTCTTCAGTGATATTATAAGCATCCCAGAGAAACACTTTCCTTAAAATTTCTACTGAAAAATGATTACTGCTACCACTAAAAGGTGTTGGCATATTCATTCTTTGAAATTCAGGCGAGATAGGTATTGAAATCAGCTCATGTATTCTAAAGAAAAGGATTTTGTCAGAAATTGTAATTATAATTACAATAATTTAATCTTGCTTGCACGCAGGCTAATTTATCGTCGCACTTATTAAATTCAATCAATGCTTTTTTAATTGTAGTCGGGGATCTGGCTTGTCATCTGCATCATATATTACTGCATACATTCTTTTGGCAAAGCTCATGGCATAATTGCATGACTTATCTTTTGTTTTAGGAAAAGAATGAGGAACTTTTATCACTTCAAAATATTGCGGTAAGATATGTTCTTCTATAGCTGCAAGCATTCCATGATCATCACTTTCTATCAGAAGCTTCACATCTAATTTTGATTTTGGATAATTCAAACTTTCAATGCTTTTAATCAATTGCTTTATCACTGCACCTTATTTAAAGGCATGTAATAAAATTGTATATATAGGGAATCTTCTTCGTTTATCTTATTATAATCTATTTTAGATTTTAGGTTTCACATAAGTCAAAAACTGTAGTTATAAATTTGAACAAATAGCTAAAACATCCAACCATAAATATCAACACCAAAGCAAAGTATGTGTACTTCTCTGTTAGAGTTAAAATTGAAGTTTTAATAAAGAAAGAAGCAAAAATATTGAGCTTAGTTTAATAACTCTTGGCTAGAAATCATGATTTTATGGTATAAATAGTTGCTTGTAAATTCTGAAATACCAAAGTGCAAGTTAAGAAAATCTAAAATCTGTTCACCGTCTGCTTCTATTAGAACATAGTAATCATCGTAGCTAGCCATTGATCCAATAGTTGGCACCCCTTAACTCGCATCTTCAACCATAAAATAGTATTATTTGATTTTATCAAGGAATTATATTTAATTTGTAGTAAAAACTTTTCTTGCTCTTTCACCAAATTGGAGTCAAGCTTAACTTTTTATATATCATTAACTCGAAGTATAAACAGCCATTACATTAAATCTAGTGCAATTTTTTATTTAAATCACGTGAAAGTGAAGATATGACCTCGCCGCTACGCTTATCATCCTTGTGTTCCTGCATTATTTTTTTTACAGCATCAGCGGCCATACTTGCTGTATTAGCTTGTAAATCTCCAACGATTTTCCCAACTTGATCAGTAACTTTCTTCAAATTATAACGTGTATTATCATCTAACGTCTGTTTCAGCTGCTGTTTACTGTGTTTAATGATACTATTAGCCTTATCAAGAGCTTCATTCATCATTTTATTAACCTCTGCATCTAATCTTTTGTATTTTTCATAAGACCTTCTGTAATACTCCAATATATCTCTTCTGAATTTTTCAACCTCTTCATTCATAAGTTTGCTTTTGTTACGCTTATTGTTAAGAGCATTTTTTATCACCTTCTTTAGTAATTTATATGAAAGGATAAAGCCTACTAAAAAAGCAAGACCGATAATCAGTGACGTAGACATAAAAATCTCTAGAATTCTTTAGATATCAAGCTAGCAACAAACTCCTCTTCAATTTTAGAATTGGTTAATTTACTATAGTAAATTAAGGTAATACCAGTAGCTATTCGCATTAGTTCATTGGTGTACTCGGATTTAAACCTTGCTACTTCCTCATTAACAAGTTTGCTCATTTTTTTGTCTTCCTCTTCTAATATATCTTTCATACTTGCTTCCATTTCTTCTGCTTGGATAAGTGCGTTATCTACAACTTTTTTTGCTTGCGTTCTAGCTTCGTTTAAAGCCGCGTTATATTTAACAGTTTGGTTTTCTATAAGTTTTAGAAGATGGATGGAACTATTAAAAGAATTCAGTGCCTTATTACTTCTAATGCTTATTATTTCATCTAACTTTGGCAGAAACAAACAATTTACTACAAAAAAGAGTAAAGAGAAAAAAAATAAAAACCAAAAAACTTGAGAAAAGAAAGTTGAAACATCAAGCTGTGGCATATGTTAAGCAACAAACATCAATAACATTGCAAGGAGAAACGCAAGCAACCCCATAAATTCAACCATAGCAGCACCAATATAAACGTAAATTTTCATTTTACCTTCCGATTCAGGGTTTCTTGCAAGCCCACTTAACATAGTAGCAAATATATTTGCTACACCAAGACCTGCCCCGAACGTGCCAAGCACGCTTAAACCAATCGCTATAAACTTTAAAGCTACTAAATCCATATATTATCTTTAACTATTTTTTTATGCATTAATTGTAAAATGTTCTAAAGAAAAGTCAATTACTTTACTGCATCTGACAAATATACGCATGTTAATACAGTAAATATATAAGCCTGTAGAATTGCAACAAACACTTCAAACCCTATTAATGTGATTATAAATAAAAACGGTACAGGAGTTAGAGTTATGTGCATATCCATAATAAACCCCGCTATCACTTTGATGATCGTATGACCCGCAATCATATTTGCTGCAAGCCTTATTGATAAACTTATAGGCCTTGCCAAGTAAGCAAATAGCTTAATGAAAACTATCATGGGTGCCAGCCATGATGGAGTGCCTTCAGGCAGCAATATGCATAAAAATTTTACTCCCCTTTCTTTGAATCCAACAACTGTTATATAAGTAAAAACTACCATCGATAAGGCAAAAGTAACTATCACATGGCTTGTAACTGTAAAACTATAAGGAAGAACGCCTACTAAATTACACGACAGAGTGAAAATAAATACTGTAAATATTAACGGAATGTGCTCCAATCCTTTGCTTCCAGTGTTACTTTCTATTATTGAAATAGCAAAATCGTATATACACTCAACTGCAGCCTGCAAACGTCCTGGTATTAATGATCCTCTCCTTACTCCGAAGAGTAAGAAGAATATAACTGATACTACTGAAATCATCATAAAAAGAGATGAGTTGGTAAAATTTATATCATGCCGCCCAAATAGTTTGGGTAATTCTACTATTGTATGTATCTTAAACTGTTCTAGCGGATTTAATGCCATATTTCAACCCTATAAACATAGACTGTGACAGTAAACAAGGTATACCTTTTATAAGGTAAAGTCAAGAGTCAAGATGATATAGGCTCTGTAGCACAGAGCTCCTTTTATTCACTTCACTTTAAAACCGCAATTTTTAATACTATCTTTGATAGCCTAAATATCTATTTCGATAGTAGATTGAAACTTTACATTTAAAGTATGGTTATCACTTTCATGATTAAATTCAATTTTGTTGATAAACAAATCTCTTTTAAGGTTATTTTTAATACAGATAGGAAATGTTAGCATTGTACAATAAGTTATATCGTTTTAATCATAAGAACAATCATAGTCCAGAAATGACACATAGCCTTCCTCGTTGTATCATCACATTTGTATAGATTCCAGAACCTTCACGATGATTAAAAGAAGACTCAATGTTATATTCATTTGCTTGTAGTTCAAATGTTATTGTGTTATACATAGTATGACCTAATTAATTACAATTATTATTGTAATATTGGAATATTAACAAACATTTACTAGAGTGCAAATTATAATCAGCTCTGTATTTCAAAAATTACTAAATTATTTAACATCACAATTTGACATGCTGTCTTAATTATTGAACAATTCTTTTTGTGTAACATTTGCTAGCAAATAAAATTGTTCAATAGTCAAGTTTTCCGGACGTTCGCTGCCATTTAATTTAGCGTTTTCAAGAATGGTTTCAGCATGATTTGTTATATTTTGCAAGCTATTTCTTAGCATCTTTCTTCTTTGAGCAAAAACAGCACGCGTTAATTTTGTCAAAATTTCCAAATTTACTGCAAATCTTTGGGTAGGTAAAGGATTTACTGTAATTACTGAAGAGTGCACTTTCGGCCTTGGAAAAAACTCTTTAGGTTCAATATTAAATTCTTTTTTTATATTGCACAGCAATTGGCTTAGCACCGATAGAGAACCGTAGTCTTTGGAATTGGGTTTTGCTGTGATGCGATCTGCTACCTCTCTCTGAAACATCAATGTTAAACTTGTAAAAAATTTTATATTATTTAACCACTTCAAAAACAATGCTACCGAGACGTTGTAAGGTAGATTAGCAATGACTTTAACTGGGCGTTCTATTAGCTTCTTTTCTATAATATGTAGTGCATCAGCTTCTACAATTTTATACCTTCCCTGATGCTCATTTAGTAGTTGATTATGATATTTCACTAAGTTGCTATCTTTTTCTATAGCAAGCAGAGATTTTGGATTATGTGCCAATATCTCCCTTGTTAATGCACCATACCCAGGTCCAATTTCAATAATGTTAAAATCTTCTAGATTGCCAGCTAAAACAACTATTTTTTTTCTTATCTCACTCGATAGAATAAAATTTTGCCCTAGGCTTTTTTTTGGCCTCAATAAAAATTTTCCCATACTATTTATTATGCAGTATTTTGATAATTTTAAAAATTAGTTGACGAAAATTCATTGATAATTGTATATTGTTGACGTATTTAACGCCGGCTTAGCTCAATTGGTAGAGCAACTGACTTGTAATCAGTAGGTTGTCAGTTCAAGTCCGACAGCCGGCACTCTCGCCTAATATAGTAAAAGCCGATGTCCTTTTTAATAGTAGCAAATTGGAAGATGAATGGAACACGATCTTCGTTCGTTGATTTCATAGGCAAGCTTAACGGCAAGAGCAATAAAACTACCTCTAAACTTGTGATTTGTCCACCTTTTACATCATTTCCAGATAACATAAAGCTAAACAAAAACATTAGTATAGGAGCACAGAACTGCCATTGTAAAAAATCTGGTTCTTATACAGGTGAAATCAGCGCAGAAATGCTGAAAGAATTGGGATGTACTTACGTAATACTTGGGCATTCTGAAAGAATCAATGAAACAGATAGTGAAATAAAGCTTAAATCAGAAATAGCAATAGAGTTGGGCTTACACCCAATAATTTGTGTAGGTGAAAACATAGAAGATTACAAGAGTGGAAAAATAAAGGAAGCAATAGAATATCAATGTAAAAACCTTTTGCCAACGCATGGTGAATATACTGTAGCATACGAACCGATATGCGCAATAGGTACAGGACATGTGCCAAGCAATAATGTAATTGCTGAAGTGATAGAAGTGATAAAGTCCTGTACTGATAAAAAGCACGTTGTATATGGTGGTTCAGTCAGTTCAGAAAATATAGAAAACTTGCTGAATATATCAAGTTTATCAGGAGTTTTAATTGGTAGTGCAAGCTTAGATTTTGACTGCTTTTATAAAATTGTACAACAGGTTGAAAGGCTTATTAGTTCTGAAATCAGCAATTGAGCGACCATAGAATTGTACCCATTTAGCGAGTTAGTAGAATGAGATAAACAAGAATGCCATAAAAGCACTCTTTACGATTGCTTAACACCAATTTTCACTACACAGGAAGTGAAATAGATAACAGTGGGAAAGTTATAACGTTATCCAATAGAGACGAAACTACTTGATAAATTCCAACAATTTCCTTCTTATATTAATAAGGATGTTTCTGACTCAAGCTTGTTTTTGATCTGCAGGCTCAATGACAAAATTCAATAAAAACTTAGGGTATTTTTGACAGATTGTATCAAATTATAGCGGCTGCAAAGATAAATAAAGAGTAGTTCTAACTTTACTGGAGCCACTGCGAGGGAATTGTACTTGAAAACTATGATAGACTACTCCTTCATATTATTAAATTTTCATAATTATATACATAATGGTTTTAAATGTCATGTTTAATTATCTTATCATCCGTACACTCATCACATTCAATTTCAACTGTAGAGTGTGCTATTTTAAATTTATCTAGTAATATTTTTTTTATTCCATACAAAATATCAGTGTATTGCACGCTTCGCTTAATTTTAGCATGCATAGTTATTATGAAATAATTATCAGACAGTGACCATGCATGTATATGGTGTACATCTATCACTTCAGGTAGCTTAGATAAAAGCTCACTTTTTATTTCCTCAGCAGAGATACTTTCAGGTGTACCTTCAAGAAGTATATGGCAGGAATTCTTGAGAATTTTATAGCCACTATTTAAAATAGTCACACTAACAAATACTGATAATATTGGATCTACTATTTGCCATCCAGTAAGCATGATAATTATGGATGCAAGTATAGCAGCTACGGAACCTAAAATGTCTCCTATAACGTGTAATACGGCACTTTTTATGTTTATATTATTTTCGCATTTACTATGTAATATAAAAAAGACTACAATGTTAGCAATCAGTCCAAGTATGGCAATCATTAACATTATTTGCCACTCAACATTCACTGGAAAGATAAATCTCTTTATTGACTCAATTATGATGATTGCTGCTATGAAAAATAGAGTTAAACCATTTACAAATGCTGCGATTATCTGCAACCGATGATACCCGTATGATCTTTGCAGGTCAGATTTTTTAGCTGAAAATCTATGCGCTACCCAGCTTAAGACTAAGGCAAAGAGGTCGGTGAGCATATGTCCTGCATCTGATAGTAGAGCAAGCGAATGTGAAATTACTCCACCCACTATCTCCATGAGCATTGTTATTGTAACTATTATTATGGAATAGATTAGGCGTTTGGACTCTGCTGCTGAGTGTTTACCGTTGTGTACCACTGCCATATAAAATCTTTTCATGAACAAAATGGGTAACACTGGACTCGAACCAGCGACCGCTTGCACGTCAAGCAAGTGCTCTACCAACTGAGCTAATTACCCATCATGGTTTCAGTATAGTGCTTCAGCAGGATGAAAGTCAATTTGCTTTTAACTCATTGATTTTTCGAATAGCTTTTGGCATCGCACTAGTCGTATTATCCAGAAACAAAACTACTTGATAAGTTCCTCAAAACCCTTATCATAACAGCAATGATATTTTTGACTCAAGACTTGTTTTGATCTGCAGGCTCAATGACAAAATTCAGTAAAAATTCATTGTGTTTTTGGCAAATTGTATCAAATTGTAGCGGCTGCATGTCTTTTTCATTTTTCTATGTTCAGCCAAATCGTGCTTGAACTAAGCGTCAGTAAATTATTATAACACCAATTTAAAGTATTATAGAGTCAAAACTCGCCACTCGTGATTTCTTTTTCTTTTTCTTGCTTGGTAAATTTTTTTAATATTTAGATTAGTGTAATTTAAGAGCAACAGCGTTATAAAACACCAATACTTAAAATCATGGTTATCCTAATGACTATGTCAAATCCTCTGTGCTATGATATTTGCGAGTATCCGATATAATACTAAATTGGTTAATTTAAATAGATAGGTGACTTCATCTATAAAAATATTTTTTATCTCGTTTATTTTTGGGTTTATTCTTTCTCATTTTTTTATAAAACTTCTGAAAAAAGTAAGCAAAAATGGACAGCCAATCAGGTTATGCGGACCAGAAAGTCATTTAATGACAAAGAGAAATACACCTACCATGGGCGGGATAGTAGTACTGATTTCTTCTTTATTACCAATTCTACTTTTGACCCAACTAACGCCAGAAATTCTGTTGCTAGTATTTATAACTCTGTTTTTTGCTCTGATTGGATTTATTGACGATTATCAAAAATTAAAAGCAAATAACTATCGAGGTTTAGGCGCAAAAACTAAAATACTTATCCAATTTGTTGTCACTCTGATTGGTATGTTCATATTTGAACTGTATTTTACCGAGGACTTTGCAAAAACGTTCCTAATTAAAGGAATAACGATCGACTTTGGCTGTCTATATGTTCCATTTGCTGCATTTGTAATTGTTGGCTCTTCTAATGCTGTAAATATTACAGATGGTCTAGACGGCCTTGCTGCAACTCAAGTTATCACTTCTTTTGTTTCTTTAGGACTAATTGCGTACATAACTCAAGTAAACGTGAACATTATTTTATTCTGTATTGCATTTATAGGAGCAATTTTAAGTTTCTTATGGTTTAATACGCACCCAGCAAAAATGTTTATGGGTGATGTTGGCAGTTTATCAATTGGTGCAGCTTTAGGACTAATCAGCGTTCTCATTAAAAGAGAAGTGCTTTTCACTGTTATTGGAATAATTTTTGTAATGGAAACACTATCTGTAATTATCCAGGTATTATATTTTAAATACATAAAGTTTAAGTATGGAATGGGAGGGAGGATTTTTCTTATGGCCCCAATACACCACCATTTTGAAAAGAAGGGATGGTCAGAAAATGAAATAGTTATGAAATTTTGGATAATTGCCATTATCTGTTCAACCTTTACTGTAGCTTTCTTGTTATAAAACTTATGGCATACCCAGATTTCACATTAGAAAATAAATTATCAGGAGTGATAGCGGGAGTGGACGAAGTTGGAATGGGTTCGTTAGCTGGTCCTGTAGTGTCTGCGGCAGTAGTGTTTATCGATAGAAATATAGTCATTAGAGGAATTAATGACTCAAAAAAGTTGACTACTAAAAAAAGACAAGTTCTATATGGAAAAATAACGTCTGTTGCAAAATTTGGTATAGGAATAGCAAATGTTGAAGAAATAAATTCACACAACATTTTACAAGCAACGAAACTTTCAATGCAACGTGCATTAACAAATTTAGGTCTAGAATTAGATTATGTGATGGTTGACGGTAATCAACCACCAAAAGTAAAATGGCAGGTGAGGTACGTAGTAAACGGTGATAGTTTGAGTATATCAATTGCAGCCGCTTCAATTATCGCAAAAGTGAGAAGAGATAAGCTGATGCAAGAGTTGTATGACCAACATCCAGAATATAATTGGTACAAAAATAAAGGATATGGAACAAAAGAACACGTAGGTGCTATAAATCTCCATGGCATTACAGAACATCATAGAAGAAATTTTACACCTATCTCGCACTTTATTGAAAGGACAACCTTGAGCTTTGCCAGGAAAATGATGTCCGTTAAACGTAAAACAGACGAGGCAAGGCTATAGCTTACTTACGTGTTTTTTGATCTCAGCTATGAGCTTATCAGATTGACTTTCATCCGAATTTAGATCAGCTACAAAATGTGTAACATATTTTCCTCCAGGGCCAATAAGATATATTATTGAAGAATGATTAATTTCCCTTTCTTCAGCAACTGTACTGGCATATACTTTATAATTTGCAATTACTTCATCTATTCTTTTTCTCTCACCGGTCAGCATTTGTATTCTATGGTTAAATTGCTGCTGAAATTCTTTGAGTTTTTTCGTGCTATCACGTTCAGGGTCAACTGTTATAAAAAACGTCTGTAGTTTGTTATTAGTTCTCTCATCTAGTTTTGCAAGTATTTCTGAAATTATTCCAAGATTCGTAGGGCAAATCTTTTTACATGAAGAAAATCCGAAAAAAATCATCATATACTTATCTTTAAAATCACTACTATGTATGGTCTTACCGTCTTGATTAATCAAAGAAAAATCTCCTCCTATCTTGACTTCTGCATTTTGAACTACTGCTGGAGCAAATATGCCTTTTTTAGTGAAATAACAATAACCAAGAAAAATGGTTGCTAACATTATTACTACACTAGACAATAACCTCACAAGCTTTAGCATTAGGACGCCTTGAATAAAATAAGATTATATCTTTGTTAATTGGCTTATTCAATATTTTCTTTCCAAAGTGGATTGTTAATTGTACCTAACAGTTTTTTATGTTCATGAATTTCTTCATTACTTGGTGAGTGTTCCCTACGAACTAAGTTACGTATTTTGCGCTTAATGAATGTGGAGTTGTTATCCTGTTCACACTGATTATCAAACAAGAAAGTTTGCAACCCTCCTGTAAGCTCAACATACACTTTTGCAAGCAACTGAGCGTCAATTAGTGCTCCGTGTAATTCCCTATCCTCAAGCGATATATCAAAACGCTTACATAATGCATTTAAAGATGCAGGCGACCCTGCAAACTTTTTTCTCGCAAATATCAATGTATCCAGCACTCTGTCTGAAGAGATTAATCCGGCACCAAATTTGCCCAATTCCATGTTAAGGAACTTAACATCAAACTCAGCGTTGTGAATGATCAAAACATCATTAGATACAAAGTCAAGAAATTCAAGAGCAACATCTGAAAACAATGGTTTATCTTCTAAAAATTCTTCACTAATGCCGTGAATCTTAAATGAGTGGTAAGGCACATCTCTTTCTGGATTGAGATACTGATGGAATATTTTACCTGTTTGAATGCGGTTAATTAGTTCAACACACCCTATTTCAATAATCCGGTGACCAGATTCGATATCCAAGCCAGTAGTTTCAATATCAAGCACTATTTCGCGTAATTTATTTTCCATGTTCAATAGAATTATTCATACTTTACATTCGTTTTACCATCATCTGCCTTTTCATAGTTTATGGAAGTAAGTAACCAGCTTGGGTTTGATGAAGTAATATTTTTTTTGAATTGCCAAACATCCTCGACTTTATTAATAGTGGACGTGCTACCTGATACAATATTTCCACTGTCATTCTTAACAAAGTTAATTTGCTCTGAAAGAAAATATACTGCAATAAACACTACGTTTTTTACTAGTTTTATTTCTAAAATCTTTTGTGAAACAATAGAAACAATTATAGATTCCTGTATCTCTTTACGGTGTCTGATCTTCTCTGCAAAGTTGTTGTATAAGTCTTTATCCAAGAGAGGTTTTAATTGAGACAGATTTCCTTGATTGAAATATTTTATTATTAATTCGAAAGCTATGTTTGAACCTTCCATGAAATGAGAAATGGAGAAATCCTTGTTTTTTTGTAATATATGCTCATAGGTAGTTTTTATTGAATTTTTGTCGTTGTTATTGATATAATCTTCAATGTTTTTTATTACATCTTCTCTACTTTGACTTGTATCTAGTACACTAGTCAGTTTTTTTAGGTTAAGGTTTGTTGATTTTCCTAAAGAGTTGTACAACCGTGAAAAAACGAATGCCGCTAATAAAGCATATATTACGAGTTCTATCATAGTAACTCAACTCCCCAGCATATAAAGTACCTGAACATTATTAATGAAAATGGCTTATCCTATACCAATTTATAATTTAGGTTTGCTATTTATCTATAAACGTTTATCTTATACAAGAAAGTGTTAAATACTTCAACTTAATTATAAGGAGAGTAAAATGTCACAATACAAAATGAAAATTCATGGTCAGTATATTAAAGATCTATCGTTTGAAAATCCAAATTCACCATTCCTTTCTGCAAAAGAAGCGCCAGGTATTAATGTAATGGTTAATATCAATTCAGTGAGATTGGAAGGAGATGAAGATGAGGAAAGAGGGAATGAAGAAAAATCTTTTCATGAAATTACTTTGCACGTAGAAGCCAAAGCAACGGTAAAAGATGAGAACATAAAAGATGGTATTGCTTTCATTTGTGAAACGAAATATTGTGGTATTTTTTCAATAGGAAACTTTACGGAGCTAAGTGCAGAAGAGATAAGAAAAGCTTTATTTATTAGTGGGCCTACTTTTCTTTTTCCTTTTGCGAGAGAAATAATTGCAAGGGTTACAAGTAGCGGTGGGTTTCCTCCACTTATGCTAGATCCTATAGATTTTGAAGCTATGTATAAGCAGCAGAGTCAATAACAAAAAATACTGTGAGTAATGAGAATTTTAACTGATACTACATCACTTCGTCATTCTAGTGTATTAGATGATTTTTGCATAGCAAATTAAAAGGCTTCAACGCTTTTAATAGTTAAGTCTTTTTAAAGATATCAAACTTATATTACAGCTAAGTTTATAAAATAATTGACAATGTTAATTTTCTAATTTATAAGTAGATTTTTGAGATAATTGCCAGAGGAGGTATAAGGTTTGATTGAAGTATCAGTTCATTATGGTAATGTAGATAGAGCCTTTCCTGTATTAAAAAAAACAATTCAAAAAGAAGGAAGAGGGATAAAAATGAAAAAGCAGTACCATGAAAAGAAATCAGAAAAGAGAGCTAAAAAGAAAGCTGAAGCTAAAAAAAAGAGGCGCCAACAAGAGAGTAGAAGACAGCGTTATGGTTGGTAGTTTTTAATAGTTTATCATTGGTTGTTTTATGAATATTCATGAATATCAAGCAAAAGAGGTTTTGCGCAAATTTAATGTTCCAGTACCGAAGGGTTTTATTACTACATCTGCAGAAGAAGTAGAGGCTCAAATTGGTCAGTTAAAATCTGACGTGCTTGTGGTTAAGGCTCAAATTCATGCAGGTGGTAGAGGTAAAGCTGGTGGTGTAAAGCTGGCAAAGTCCGCTGAAGAAGCTAAGCAGTTTATAAAGGACATGCTTGGCATGACTTTAATTACTCATCAAACAGGATCAAAGGGACAGCAAGTAAGAAGAGTATACATTGAAGAAGGCTCAAGCATTAAGAAAGAGTATTATTTAAGCCTAGTAGTTGATCCAAAGCTCAGTAGACCAACATTCATATTTTCCTCAGAAGGTGGAATTGATATTGAAGAAGTTGCAAAAAACTCTCCTACAAAAATTGTAAAACTTGATATTGATTATACTGCAGGTTTTATAAGTTTTGATAGCAGCAAATTAGGCAATGGTTTTAATCTGAGTTTAGAACAAATAAAAAAAATAACAAATGTTGCAGAAAATATATATGATGCATTTATTGCAACTGATGCAAGCCAAATAGAAATTAATCCACTAGTTGAAACAAATTCTGGGGATTTTATTGCGCTTGATGCAAAAATCAATTTTGATGATAACGCTTTATATCGTCACAAGGAAATTGTGGAACTACGTGATTATAACGAAGAAGTGAAAGAAGAAATAGAAGCTTTAAAACATGGGCTCAGTTATATTAAAATGGATGGCAGTATTGGTTGCATGGTAAACGGTGCCGGTCTTGCCATGGCAACAATGGATATAATAAAATACTACGGAGCAAAGCCTGCCAACTTTTTGGATGTTGGTGGTGGAGCAAGTAAAGAGACTGTCACTGAAGCGTTCAAAATTATATTGTCCGATAGTAACGTAAAGGGAATTTTGGTTAACATATTTGGTGGTATAATGTGCTGCGATATCATTGCAAGTGGTATCGTTGAAGCTGCAAAAGAAATGAGTATAAAAGTTCCCTTAGTGGTTAGGTTGTCAGGTACTAATTTTGAAGAAGGAAAGAGAATCTTAGAAGAGTCAGGATTAAATATTATTGCTGCAGATGAACTTGATGAAGCTGCACAGAAAATAGTAAAAGAGGTAAAATAAATCATGTCCATTTTAGTAAGCAAAGATACAAGATTAATATGCCAGGGTTTTACTGGTGCACAGGGTACATTCCACTCAGAGCAAGCAATTAGTTACGGAACAAAAATGGTTGGTGGTGTAACTCCAGGTAAAGGTGGAAACACTCACCTTAACTTGCCGGTTTTTGATGCTGTAGCAGAAGCTAAAGAAAAGACTGATGCGAATGCTACGGTAATATATGTACCTGCTAAGTTCGCTGCTGACGCAATACTCGAAGCCATAGATGCAGAAATAGAGCTGATAGTTTGTATTACAGAGGGTATTCCTATACTTGACATGGTAAAAGTTAAGCATGCACTTATTGGTTCAAAAAGTCGATTGATTGGTCCCAATTGTCCTGGGGTTATTACACCTGGAGAATGTAAAATAGGAATTATGCCAGGGCATATTCACAAGTGTGGGCATATAGGGATCATGTCTCGTTCCGGAACTTTAACATATGAAGCGGTAGCACAAACAACTGCTGTTGGGCTTGGTCAGTCGACATGTATAGGAATTGGAGGAGATCCTGTTCATGGTATGACATTTGTTGACTGTATGGAACTGTTTTTAAAAGATGACCATACTCATGGTATTGTAGTAATTGGTGAAATAGGTGGAAACGAAGAAGAGGACGTATCACGTTTTGTAAAAACAGAGAAAACTAAAAAGCCAATTATTGGATTTGTAGCTGGTCAAACAGCACTTTCGGGAAGACGTATGGGACACGCTGGAGCGATTATCTCTTCTAGTGGAGGGAGAGCTGGTGCAAAGCTGGAGATTATGAGGAGTGCTGGCATTGCAATAGCAGAAACTCCTGCAGTAATTGGTAAAAAAGTTTTGGAAGTAATGAATCAAGTTTAGAAATTGCTATAGAAACCCTACATTACCAGTTATAAATACGTCGTCTGCCCATTCAACTAGCAAATTTCCTCCTGGCGAATTTACAGAAGTTTGCTTAGCAGTCAAATATTTACGAAGTACGGATGCAATAAATGCTGCACAGGCTGCACTGCCGCATGAAGCAGTAATACCTGTACCTCTTTCCCAAATTTTTAAGTTTATTTCTACAGACTTTTCAATTTGTGCAATGCTTACATTCACTTTCTTAGGAAATAATACGTGGTTTTCCAATCTTGATCCTAAATTTTGCAACGGTATTTCACTTATGTTATCAACAAAAAAGACTATGTGAGGGTTGCCAATATTTACTGCAACTGGATCTTTTAGCATTTCAACCTCTATAGGTAAGTGAAGGGTGTTACATTCAATTGAAAGAGGGATTTCATACCATCTAAACAGTGGTTTGCCCATATTAACCTTTATGGACCTGCTACCAATCTTGAAGCACTCTAAAATGCGCTCGTTTATTAACTCAATGGTTGCATACTCAGTTCTTTTTTCTGACATTATCAAATATCCAACACAACGTGCTGCGTTCCCGCACATTTCAACTTCGCTGCCGTCAGCATTATAAATGTGCATAAAGCAATCAGCTGCGCCAGAGTTAGTTATAACTATTACTTGATCGCAGCTGTTTTGGTTAGCAATTTCTCTATAATGCCAATTTAAGCTATTTGTTGAACGCGAGTCTATGATAACAAAGTTGTTACCAGTACCATGCATTTTTTTTAGGACTTCAGCCATTCTTAATAAAACATCTCCTCTATTGGCTTTCTTGTCTTTTTCTTAACTTCAGCACCATCTTCTTCGTAATCAATCGCTATCATCGACCTTACATCAAAGTTATCTGGTATATTGAATTTTTCTACTATTTTATCACCATCGAAGTCGCCCATCTGGATGGGCCATTAAACTCATAGATGTAGTCTGTAGCATAAGCACGTAAATTGCTGCATCAGTATCGTAAGCCACCACAATGATTTTCTTCTTTTGTGTGATCACGGTAATTTTTAGCGCTTAATACTATGATTAATACTTTAGTGCTTTTCGCTCATCTTTGATTAGGCTCAGTAGGGCAACTCAATAGCTTTTCCAATACATTTTGATTGCTTTGTCTGTTACATATTACATACCTCCAGAACTCATCACCATAATTGAGGGAGTGAAGCCGCGTAGCTTCTAACAGCACATTTATGTCCTTTTGATGTACTACTCTATTTTGGTTATATGAATATCCACTGTGTCTTACTTTCATTAATTACATTAGATCTTCTTTATTAATCATTTTTAATTCTCTAAAAACTAACTATATATAGCGGAATTTTAAAAAAAAGTTAACCTTTTGTTTCACATAAGAAATATAATTATGGGTAATAAGTTTAAATTGCAAAACTTTTAAAGTATAGTTAGTATTACCAGCGCTACAGAGTTTAGGAGTGATGTTTCCTGGGCTAAAATTTAACCGCAAACGGCATTTTATTCGGTGCTTACATATTTATTACTTGGTACAGCATGGTTACCCATTTTGCGTATTTTTCAATGGTTATCCAAATTCTTCTTTGATCAACAGTGGATATTTAATTGGCTTTTTAGCTGCTGTTATGCAATGAGTGAAGTAAATTGAGTTACTTATAGGCTCCAAATGTAAATCACTTGTGTGTAATTCTTTAAGTTATCTGTCTGATACAGTTGTGATCTTTATCTATGGTGTTAGTTGGCTCGCTATTTACGTTGGTCTGAAACAGGCAATAATGATTGGCGTTCTACCATTTATTCGCTTGATTTAGTAAAGATTTTCTACTAGTAGCGATCTTACAATATCTAAAAAATGATAAGATCCACCCTCGTCATTTTATGTGCACTCTTGCATTTCAAGGGCATTGGTATACTCTTGGTTTTATAAATATTATAGAAAATAGAAAATAAGGTAATTACTGATTCCAATACTCAAATCAAGGTAGTTGGTGATCTTGATAGTATCTGCAGCGCTTGTCCACATCAGCCTTGGGCAAGCTGAGTGCAGCACGTAAGCTAAAAGTCTTGGAGCTTGACGGAAGGCATATAGAAGTTTTGGAGATAAAAATTGGAGAGACTTTAACCTGGAACGAAGCAGTAAAAAGAATTAGAGAGAAGATGTCTTTAGAGAAATTTGATTACGCATGTGAGAAGTGCAGCTGGTAAGCATATGGAACGTGCAAAAGTACCATTTTGGATTGCCACTTCTACATAATGTGTTATGAAGATATTGAGGTGAAAGAAGTCAACTTTTGGGAAAGTGCATGCGCTCCGGAGAAAACAATTCATTCTCTTCTTCAGTAATGCGTGGAAGAGCTTCTCCAATATCTGGAATTTCATCACGAAGGTTTTTAAGATTTTCTTGCAGCTGCTTGAGATCCTTTACTAATCCTTAGTAATTTTCATTAACCTTCACAATTAGCTCATTAAGGTTATTTTCTCCTCTGCTAGAGCATTGCTTATACCAATTTCCAACTACATAAGGAATAAGAAGACAATAGTGGAAAAGCTATAATGTCATCTCAACAGAAACAAAAACTACTTGAAAAGTTTCTTCAACCTCATTATAACGATACTGAAGCTATTTGTTTATCTTCGCGATCTGTGGAGGTTAATGATAAAAGAATTAGGATATTTGGGGCCTATCATGTTTAAATTTTTGTACTATGTGACCTAACGTCTTTTTTAAACTTCTAGTTTTATCTATACAAGCTTAAACGCACTTATAAGTCGTTTAAGGCAGTATGGAACGTCAAATAGATAGTGGAGTGTTTGAATACTAGTTGCTTGGGGCTTCTCACCTTTTCTCGCTTAGTAAAATTCTTAATATTTACTACTAAAGTAGCATTCTGGATTCCAGTGTACGCTACTTGGATGACAGGCGGGGTCATTTTAGCTAGCACCAGTTCCCTGGCGATCACTCCTCATTTGTTGCTTCTTTACTCTTACACCACTTAAATAAAGTTCTGGTTATCATTAGTAGTCTCTAGTAACCGATTTTTGACTACCTAATATGTCAACAACTCTCATGTACCAGCATTCTCTGCAAGATCTGAAGGTATTAGGCCATTATTATCTTTAGCGTAAATAATTAGCCCCTTTGCTAATCAGAAATTTTATAGTCTGTAGGTATTATACATTGCAGCAAGATGTATCAGCGTCCGACTATCATTATCGGCATCGTTAATTTTTATACTCCAGTTATTGAGAAATTCTGCAATATTTTAATGTTCACCTATAGCAGCACTTTGTATAGGCTTGTCACCAGGAATAACATTTCTAACATGCATGTTAGACACTTTGCCAATCAGCAACCCTATATCCTCCAAGTGACCATACATAGCAGCAACGTGTAGAAGTGTATAACTACAGCTATAATCGCTAATGTCATCGCCTTTATTTTTACAGAATATTTTTTTTCTTCTAAATCGCCATCTCTAGAAGCATTATGCAAAGGAGTATAAAACTCCTATTATCCTTGGCATTGATGTTATCTTCATGAGACTTACGAACCACACGAAACTTGTCTTGCTCTATAGTATTAGATAACTTACGATCAATTTTTCTCATAAACTCTTTAATGATATTAATCTTTCTTTAAACTATATGTTGTTACTGATTTATACAAATTCTAGTGCTTGCAATATAGATATTTCCTATATGAAGTAACTTTTTTTTGAAATTGTTAGTTTGGAATTTATGGTAATTTTTATGCCGTCACACTCTGAATTAGCCAGTGACTACTCTATTTTGCTACTGTTTTGCTTTATGTAGGTATCTGTCAGTGCGTACTATAAATTTATCAATGTTATCAAAGATTAGATTTTTGCATTTCTGCAATTTCGATGTTTATAGCCACACTATGAGTTATGTTCTCGCCTGAGAGCACAAAAGGTTCTGTGATAATAATTCACGTATTCTCTCTGTAACAGTGCATGCATCTGATATATTGGTATCTGGCATTAGTGTAGTAAATTCCTCACCACAAAATCTAGCTAACAAATCCGTCACTCTGATATTTTCAGAGATTCTCTTCTGCATTTGCTTTAAAAGCTTATCCACAGCAGTATGCCCAAAATCGTCATTTACTATCTTAAAATAGTCTATATTAAGTATCATGAGAGATAATATTCCGTCCTTCTCACAAAATCCTTAATAATGTTTAAGCGTACATCAAAAATATTTTCTTGTTATAACAGCTAGTTAGCGGATCATTTATAGACATTTCTGCATTATTGAATAAGTTTCTTCTCAAGGCGTCTTGATACCTCTTATGTTTCGATTGTAAATTTACTCTTATGCCATTAACTCACTCTCGTCCAATGGTATTGTTAAGTAATCGTCAGCACCAATGTTAAGTGCTTTTACTAAATTGTTTTATCATAATCTTCAGAGAGAATCAGAATTGGCGTGTAACGTGTTTCTACCTTACTGCGAAACTCAGAACACAAACGTAGGCCATCAGTTTGCGAAAATTGCATATCGGAAATAATCAGATCGTAGTTATACTTAATATCAATTTTCAATGCCTCAGTTAGATCATTCAGCACTTTAATTGAACCAAAACGCTAACTCAGTACATTATATATCTGCTCAGCTTGAATGACATCCTAATCTACAACAAATATGTTAACATTAAAAATCTGCTTGGAATAATCCATAATACTGCTTTCTGCTACTCTACCAATTTCAGCGTTAATTTCTCCTCTCAAACGCAACTTCATCTATTACCATCTTCAAGCGTGTGAGGGACTTGATTCTCGCAGAAAGAGCAGTTTCATCTATTGGTTTAGTTAGAAAGTCATCTGTACCAGCATTAATGCCCTGTACTCCATCGTGAGTGTTATGCAGCGCAGTTACCATAATTATTGGAATGTGGTTGTTAAAGGATTACTCTTTAGGCTCTTGCAAACTTCAAAGCCATTTATTTTCGGCATCACGATATCGAGTTATAATATCTAGATGCTGCTTTGCTACCAAATCCACAGCTTCTTTACCATCATGAGCTACGATAATTATATAGTACTCTGCATTTAGTCTAGCTTCTCAAAGCTTAACATTAGATAGTACGTCATCTACTACTAGAATCTTCGCTGTCGTTGCCTTTAGACGTATTATCTATATTGTAACTAGGATAAAACTTACCATCTTCGCCGACTATATAATTTACCTTGTCGACACTATACTCTTTATACAAATCTTCAATTCCGGCATCTTTTAACAATTTCCTAATTCTCGACTTCGCAATCATAAAATACCTATATATATTTCTAACAAGGTTAATAAACGCAGGTATCTTATACTTATCAAGAACAACTATACTCACTAGTGCTATGACTAAAATTTCTGAAAGACCTATGCTGAACATTTTCCTACGAGGCAAGTACTTTAATTCTTCTTATTATAAATATTAATTTACTTAAATCAAGCTTAGAAGCAACCATCTCATCTAAGAAACTATTATAACGTTCTATGCAATCTCTATCATTACAAGCCCAGGTTTGAACTTTATCTTCACGATTACCGTTGAACTTTATAACTTTGACAGCTAGCTTGTAATGATAGTTGCTTAAATCATCCAATAAATCATTAATTAAACTGCGGTCCCAATAAGAAGAATGACTTTTCATCTTGATAGCAATTGTTCTAATTAGATCGAATCTTAGTAGCGACTTTAATTCAAAATATATTTTACCAGTGTCAAAAATAGGTAAAGATGTCTGCTCAGCAATGGATATAACGTCCAATGCATAGGCTAAAATACACAGGTTAGCAATCTTTATTGCTAGATCTTTATTTATATTAAGCTTCATTAAAGAAGCAGACCCATGGCGATAGATCTTCAATAAATGCTCATCTAAAATATCAGTTAAGTTCTGGCCTAAAGTTTCAATTGCATCCTTAAATTTTGTGACATCATCCAGCTCTATAGAGCCGAGTTTGCTGAGATTTTTTACTAACCAAAATGATACTCTGCCAATAAATTTCTGCACATTTCTCACTATTTTCAAGTATGAGTTAATATTAATCTTTCCATCCAATTCATCAATTTTCTGCCATAGGTTATTTAAACTATATAGACGATTAACAACAATATATACATTAACTGCTTCATGTACTTTGATTCCAGTATTTTCAACTAGATTATTAATAAATATACATCCCATCCTATTCACTATATCATTTGTAATGCAAGTGGAGATAATCTCTCTGCGAAGTTGGTGTTTTAATATGTAATTCTTGAACTCTGTTACCATTTTTTTTGGAAAGTAGTTTAGCAAGTAATCACGACACAAGGAATCTTTTTCAGGTAAGCTGGAAAGTATAATTTTATTTTCTATTGCTGTTCTAGTATAAGATATCAGAACAGAAAGCTGAGGAGAACTAAAGCCTCCAGCTCCAGTCAACATTTTCGCTATTTCCTCATCAGATGGAAGAAATTCCACACTTCGGTTTAGCAATCCAGATCTTTCTAAATTGAGCAATAATCTGTGATGCTGCTCTAACCTTTCCTTAGCTTGTAAGCACTCAAGTAGTAATGCTTTTGTTTCAATTCTGTTATGATCTTCAAGTACCTTAGATGCAACTTCGTCTATCATACTGGCCAGTATTTCGTTCCTTTTTTCTAAGGAAATGCCCCCTTCTTTCATAATCAAAACGAATGCAATTTTAATGTTAACTTCTAAATCAGAACATATTACTCCTGCTGAATTATCAACAAAATCTGTATTGATATATCCACCCTTCTCTGCATACTCTATTCTTCCAAGCTGCGTGCAACCGAGATTACCGCCCTCTATGGACATAGAAGCTCTAATATCCTCGCCATTTACTCTTAACTCATCATTTGCCTTGTCACAGACCATATCGTGGCTTTCACTTCTAGCTTTAACAAACGTGCCAATTCCTCCATTCCATATAAAATCCACTCTTGCTTTTAACAGATATCGGATCAAGTCATTTGGAGATAATACATCCTCTGTTATGTCAAAGCATTTTTTTATTTCTTGAGAAATATTTACTTGCTTGCTGTTGCGTTCAAATACCCCGCCACCCTCAGAAATCAAATCTTTGCTATAATCCATCCAAGTTGAGAATGGCAACTCAAAAAGACGTTTACGCTCTGTAAAACTCTTTTCTGCATCAGGACTTGGGTCAACAAAAATATGTATATGATTAAATGCGCCGATTAAACGTATATTTTTTGAAAGCAGCATGCCATTTCCGAATAGATCACCAGCCATATCTCCAATTCCAATAACAGTTACATCTTGATAAATATCCCTATTCATTCTCCAAAAATGCCTTTGTGCTGCAATCCACGCACCTCTTGCTGTAATACCCATCTTTTTGTGGTCGTAACCTGCCGATCCACCAGATGCAAATGCATCGCCAAGCCAAAAATTATACTCAGAGGCTATTTGGTTGGCATAATCAGAAAATGAAGCAGTACCTTTATCTGCCGCAACTACTAAGTATGGGTCATCTTCATCATACCTAATTACATTTTCTGGTGGAGTTATATTACCATCAACTACATTATCAGTAATATCGAGCATTCCTCTGATAAAATTCTTATAGCACTCAACACCTTTCTCTCTTAAGATATTTTTATCCCTATAAACTTTCTTTATTATAAACCCACCCTTTGAACCAACAGGGACTATAACCGAGTTTTTCGTCATCTGAGCTTTCATAAGTCCCAAAACTTCAGTGCGAAAATCTTCCGTCCTATCTGACCACCTTAAACCACCACGTGCTATTTTTCCTCCTCTTAAGTGGATTCCCTCAAGAAGGTTCGAATACACGTACAACTCACGATATGGACGCGGATCAGGTAAGCCATTTATTTTACTTGAATCAAATTTTGTAGATAAATATGGTTTATCTTCTTGATAATAACTTGTCCTTAAAACGGCCATTATCAAGTTAAATATCGAACATATAACGTAATTATGTGAAACATTGCTGATCTCTTTTAGAAGCTCCTCAATTTTCTCTATGAAGATGTCTGTAGTTTCTACTCTGTCAATATCTATACTAGGATCAAATCTTACATGAAATAATTGTATCAGATACTTCACTATCTTTGGATACTCCGAAACTACTTTTTGAACGTATTCTTGGTTATATTTAAATAGCGTTTGCTTCAGGTAAGAACTTAGCGTCCTAATCAGAAGCACTTCTTTCCACTCCAACCCAGCAATAATGATCAAACTGTTGAAATAGTCATTTTTAATTTCTCCTCTAAACACTTTTGCAAGTGTTATCTCAAACTGCTCTTTCAGAGCAATGTTGTCTATTAATTCATCAACCCTAGACAACACAAAATGGTGTATCCATATTCCACCGTTGATTTCTATGTAATAACCATTATGAGATAAGATCTTTGCTCCCAAATTCTTAGTAATTCTCAATATCTTTGATAATTCAAGGCCGCCATTGCTTGGAGTATAAACCTTTAATTGATAATTGAGATTGTCACGAGTAAGTCTTAAATCAACCTCACTTACTTTCTTTTTCCTTACTATCTCCAATTTCTTCATATCGTAATATGCGTCGTTGGGTTCGAAACTCTCTTGATAACTTATCGGGAATGCCTTGCAATAACGAATGAATGCATTCTCAACAGTACCGAAGGTATTATATAGGTTATCTATAAAACGATCTTCCCACTTTTCTGCAATGTTTCTCAATTTGTTTTCAATACACAAAACTTCATCATCAAGAACACTAGCACCTTCAGCTTTTAGCACCACATGTAATTTCATCAAGTCATATTCGTTTATAATGTGATGGTTATAAATATCTGCAACTTTTGCATTTATCTCATCTTTCAATATATCACGTACCTTGAACATTAACCTGGCACTAGCATAACGCATCGGTATCAACACTATGCAACTAATAAAGTCCCCAACCTTTCTTAAAAACAATTTGACTCTTGGCCTAATTGCAAGAGACATGATCGAAGTACAAATTTTAAACAATTCATCATCATTGGACTGGAATAATTCATCACAAGAGAATGCTTGCAAGATAGAAACTAAAGCCTTATTGTTGTGGCCACCCTGTATGAACCCTGCCCTTTTCTCTATTATTTCAATTTTATCCTTTATTATCGGGATAGTTCGAATGTCTTGAACTTCGGCTATAGAAGTAAATAATCCAAAAAAACGCCGTTCCTTTATTACGTTACCCTGATTATAAAATTCTCTCACTCCTATACAATTCATGTATGTACGCCGATGAACTATTGAAATCAGATCTGACCTCAATATGTATAAACAATCAGTGCCAACACAAGGAATCAATATATTTTTATACTCTTCACTTGCTCTCATTAAACCAAGATTTTCCTTACTAATTGGAACGAACTTCCCATCTTTATCAGGAATGCATTCTTGATAACCTAAAAATACAAAGTTGTTATTCTTTAGCCAAGCTAGAAAATCTTTTTCCCGGATCCCGGTATCAAGCACTGGAATGACAGAAAGACTTGCTTCATCAAGCTTCTGTAGCATTAGACGCCAATCTTTCACAACGCAATTAACTGCTTTCAGTGTTCTGTGTAGAGACTCTTTTAGAGTATCAACAAAACTGTCACTTATGCATTTAATAACCACATATATCACCGACTCATTGACACCATTATCATCTTCTAAATTGCAAATCTCATTAATAAGGTTACTTTTTCTTTTGATGTTAATTATGCTGTTGCTGTAATAGCATATAGTTAAATTATGCGACTTAATGGTGGCAATAATAGAGTCAACCAGAAAAGGCATGTCGTCATTTGCTACTTTGATTATAGTAAAATTGCCTTTTATCCCTGGCACATCACTTACACTACTTACCATTAACTTACTTTCTTCTCTCTCTTTTTTAAGGATGAAGTTGTATGCGTCTTTAGCAATATACAGAAGAAATTTATCGTTAATCTTTAGGTCACTATTATAGACAAGATTATAAAAGTATTTAATAAACTCTTTAATTTTCTTTTTTTCTTTATGATTTTCTTGATTAATCAGCTTAAATAAAGACTCAGTGTCAACATTACGCTCTACACACATTTTTGCAACCAAAATACATAGTGAATTTAAACCCTTTTGACTAAGATTTCATTACTAAAAGCAAACATCATTAGTTCATCGCTTTTTATTACATTACTTACATACCACAAGCGCTCATGAACGAGAGTGTGAAAACTCCCAACCGCTACAATAGTACTAAAGCGACGCATAATGCCAAGCTAAGGTCCTATAGACCTTATGATTATCGCCACATATGATGTAAACTTTTTTTTTGATCAAGTATGAATTTTCTCCTTCAAACTATTATAATACTTTGTTATTGCATAATTTCGCAACTAATGTCAATTATATAACAGAGGTTTCTAATTGACTTTTAATTCACTTTAGTCTATATAATTTCAATATCTTAAGTTATCAGATATGCCTGATCTAAAAACAATCATGTTGAATTTTGGACCTCAGCACCCAGCGGCACATGGAGTGTTGCGTCTTGTATTGGAAATGGATGGTGAAGTGATCGAAAGAGCAGATCCACATATTGGGCTATTGCACCGTGGCACTGAAAAATTAATAGAGCATAAGACGTACCTCCAAGCTTTGCCGTATTTTGATCGTCTTGACTATGTATCACCAATGTCACAAGAGCACGCATATTCACTATGTGTAGAGAAATTGTTGCAATGCGAAGTGCCAATCAGAGCAAAATGTTTGCGTGTTTTATTTTGTGAGCTGACCAGAATACTAAATCACTTGCTCAATATCTCTTCTCAAGCATTGGATGTTGGAGCGATGACTCCTCTTCTATGGCTATTTGAAGAAAGAGAAAAAATATTGGCATTTTATGAAAGAGCTTCGGGTGCAAGGTTTCATGCAGCTTATATTAGGCCAGGTGGAGTGGCAGTAGATATTCCAGAAGGTTTAACTGAGGATATCGCAAAGTTCATGGACCAATTTCCACAGTATATAGACGATGTTGACGAACTTTTGACGGAAAATAGGATATGGAAACAACGTACTGTAGGAATAAGTGAAATATCAATTAAACAGGCGCTTGACTGGGGTTTTAGTGGACCAATGCTGCGTGCTGCTGGCCTTGCTTGGGATTTGCGAAAAAGCCAGCCATATGAGATATATGACCAACTGGATTTTGATATACCAATCGGCCAAAATGGAGACTGTTATGACCGTTATTTAGTCAGGATGGCGGAGATTAGGCAATCTATTAGTTTGATAAAGCAGTGTATAGAAAAAATGCCAGAAGGACCAGTAAAAACTGAAGATAGAAAAATTTCTCCACCGCCAAGAGCAGAGATGAAGACGTCTATGGAAGCTCTTATTCACCATTTTAAGCTTTATTCGGAAGGGTATAGTGTGCCAGAAGGTGAGGCTTATGCAGCTGTTGAAGCACCGAAAGGTGAGTTTGGGGTATATATAGTTTCAGATGGCACTAATATGCCATATAGATGCAGAATAAGAGCGCCCGGCTTTGCACATTTGCAAGCCTTGGATTTCATGTCAAAAGGGCACATGCTTGCTGACATTGCAGCAATTATTGGTTCGCTCGATATAGTTTTTGGTGAGATCGATAGGTAAGCTATAGTTCGTTTGGTAGCAAACAGAAGTTAACGGATTTATTACATAACAGATAGGCTTTTTGCATATGCGAAAAGCTACTTGACGACACTTACCGTTACACTTTCAATGACGCTGAATCTGTTTGTTTAACTTCCCAATCTTGTGCAGGTTAAAATGACGAGAAGGCTTGTATTTGACGTACTATTGTTTAATTTTTGCACTATATGCACTGCATGTCTTTTTAAAACTCCTGGGGTTTTGCCTATACAAGCTGAAATTCGCTTATAAGTCATTTAAGACATCACCCAACGCCAGATTTTAAAATAGAGAGTGGAATAACTGGATACTTCGTGGTTTTATTGTCCTTTCTTCTATCTAGTAAATTTCTTAAATATTATAGCTTAGACTAATTGCGCTTAAAAGCAGCTAAATTGCAGCGTTTAAGGAATAAAACGCCAATACTAAAAATAAATGCCGACCAGAGCTTCTTTTGCTTTTCTCTCTTGGCAAGTTTCTCAAATATTTATTACTAAAGTAGTATTCTTGGCCCCAGTGTTGGCTACTTGGATGACGCAAATAACTTTGTTATTCCAGTGCGTGACGCTAGAATCTAGGAATTTTATTAAGTTGATGAATATAAAAGCTATGTTAAGATATGATGTTTTGATGTTTATGAAAAGTCTGGATCCATGTGTCGAGTACTTGGATGACAAGAAAAGGAGGCGCCTACATGATACCACTATTGCTTCAATATTTGCAGATTAACCACGCTCCCAAATAGACATTAAGGGTTTTAGAACGAATTGTACCCACGCACAACCTCAATTCGCACCTAAAAAGGTGCGAAATAGGAGGTATTATGTCTCACACCATATATTATCCGGCTAATAAAAGATTTGCAAACGTTTTTAATTAACTATGGAAAAAATTTTTCTGCATGAGAATTTTTCATAGCATTCAGTGTATCATAATCTGTAAAATCTAATTTTATTGGTGTTATAGTGATAAATCCTTCTTTGATTTTACCTACACTACCACTACCTGAGTGTTCTCGAGACCAGTTTAAATTTAAAGAGCCATCTGAATTTTCAGTAAAGGTTAAATCTCCATCAATGTTATATTCACCTTGCTCGACAAACTCTATTCCTTTTACTTTTTCCACAGCAGGAAGATTTACACTCATCGCTATATTTTTAGGCCAGCCAATTTCAACTAGCTTAGCAATAACTTTTGGTGCAAAAATCTTTGTATTGTGCCAGTTTATTCTGTTGTGATATACTTGGCTTAGCGCAATAGAAGGTATAGATCTTGCAGCGCCTTCCATAACAGCACCAATTGTTCCTGAATAACAAACATCGTCTCCAACGTTTGATCCAACATTTACTCCAGATAATATTAAATCTGGCTTTTTATCCATGATCTTATTCAGCGCAATAATAACACAATCTGCAGGAGTGCCAGATACACTGAATTCCTTTTTACCATGTTGGTTTACTCTAATAGATTGACTTATTGGGTGGTCGAGAGATCTCGCTGCTCCACTTCTGTCACTATCTGGTGCCACTACCCATATTTCTGATGCAAAATTTTGTGCAACCTCTTTGAGTAATTTTATTCCTTCGCTTTCAAAACCATCATCATTTGTTATTAATATTATCATATGATATTTTATATAGCTCAAAAGTTATGATAAATAATTCTGATCACTGTTTGCAAATAAATATATCGCTCTTATCTACATTCAATCATCTACAGCTTTTATTGATTTTCTAGTACTTTACCTCTACCATACATTAAATTCATAGCTTGACGGAAAAATCAATCTGACCTCATATTTGTGCACTAGTTCCAGTGTTGAGAAATAATTGTATATGATTAATTTGAAAAATTTGAGACGAGAGCTTACTAAATTGCAAATGCAGATAGATTATCATGACGTCTTATATCACCAAAAAAGCAAGCCGGAAATCACTGATGCTAAATATGATGAACTAAAGCGGAAGTTAACTGAGATAAAGGAACAACTTCCAGAAATTCATGTAACGAAAGATAGTTTTGGTGCTTCACCAGATGAGAGATTTTCCAAAGTGGAGCATCAAGAACCTATGCTTTCTCTTGAAAATGCTTATGATGAAGAAGGCGTGAAGAGGTTTTTATTTAAAGTAAAGAGGTTTTTAATTGAGGATGAAATAGAAATATTATGTGAGCTAAAAATTGACGGGCTATCGTTTTCTACAATTTATGAGGATGGAAGGTTTGTTAAAGCTGCAACTCGAGGCGACGGTTTTATAGGAGAAGATGTCACCTACAACGTAGCAACAATAAAATGCTTCCCTAAATTTTTGCAAGGTGTGCAAGGAAGGCTAGAAGTAAGAGGGGAAATATATATTAGCAATAGCGACTTTTTAAAGTTAAATGAAAACAATGAGTTTGCCAATCCTAGAAATGCTGCTGCTGGCTCTCTGAAGCAGTTGGATGCAAACGTTACGGCAAGTAGGCCACTTAGATATTTTGCTTATTCTTTGATTGGCGGAACTGAGAAAAGTCAAAATGAAGCACTGGAGAGACTTGAGGAACTTGGCTTTTGCGTAAATGAGCATCGGTTCTTAACAAGCAGTTTGAATGGAATGCTGAAATTTTATAACGAGATTTATGATCGTCGTTATAATTTGGATTATGATATTGATGGTATAGTATACAAAGTCAATGATTTGGTGCTGCAAAATCGTCTAGGAGGCACTCATAAAGCACCACGCTCAGCACTTGCGTACAAATTTTCTGCAGTTTATGCAAAAACAAAGCTAAACAAGATATTTATACAAGTAGGTAGAACAGGGGTTTTAACTCCTGTTGCAGACTTAGTGCCAGTCAATATTGGCGGAGTGCTAGTTAGTAGAGCAAGCCTGCATAACCAAGACGAGATAAAACGTAAAGATATAAGGGAAGGAGATGTTGTAACAATCAAAAGGGCAGGAGATGTAATTCCTCAGATTGTTAGAGTAGATAAAGGCTCTCGTCATACAGATGCACCTGAATTTGTATTTCCTGAAGTATGCCCTGAATGCGGTAGTGAAGTACAGATTGAGGGTGCGGCAATAAGGTGTCCTAAGGAATTTACCTGTAGAGCTCAAATAATAGAAAAACTGAAGC
This sequence comes from Wolbachia sp., assembly GCA_051710285.1. GTDB lineage: Bacteria > Pseudomonadota > Alphaproteobacteria > Rickettsiales > Anaplasmataceae > Wolbachia. The sequence continues at coordinate 900,760 of JBPETD010000001.1, read as the reverse complement.
ATTTTGTATCGAAAGATGCATTTGACATTGTTGGCCTTGGTAAAAAGCAGATAAAGTTTTTTTATGACCTTGGTTTGATAAAGCAAATCCCAGATATTTTTACTTTAGGAGAAAAATTAAATGAATTTAATCTGGAAGAACAGTCTGGCTGGGGCGAGAAATCAATAACTAATTTATTAAATGTTATACAAGGCAGAAAGGTAATAACTCTAGATAAGTTTATATTTTCTCTTGGTATTAGATTTATTGGCCAAGTTGCAGCAGCATTGCTTGCAAATTATTATGTCTCTTATGATAACTGGTATAGTTCGATGATCAAACTGTTGTCAAATGATGCTGAGATAGGTATAGATGGTGCAGAGAAGAAAGCAGCCAAATCCCTAAGTGATGAGCTAGTAGGTATAGATGGCATAGGAGAAAAAGTGGCTAAATCTTTGGAATCATTTTTTTCTAAGAAACACAACATCAAAATGTTAAAGAATCTTGCTGACTATCTTAAAATTCTGCCCGTCAGCTTCAAATCTAGCGATTCTATTTTGAATAATAAAGTTATAGTGTTTACAGGCAAACTACTTACTATGAGTAGAGGGGAAGCAAAAGTGAGAGCAAAGGCTCTAGGAGCAAAAATTAGCTCAAATCTTTCTTCTAAAACTGACTACCTCATTGCAGGAGAAGATCCTGGATCCAAATATAAAAAGGCAGTAGAATTAAGTATAAAAATTTTAGATGAAGAGCAGTGGCGCATAATGATAAATTAGGAAGTGTTTAAGTGAACGTACCTTTGAGATGCTTTTAGTATACCTTATCTATCTCATTCTACCATTCTGCTGTATAAAACTATCCCATAAAACATGAATCTTTCATACGAGCATGACAAATTGCTATACTAAGAGCATCAGCAGCATGGTGACATTTTATATCTAAATTTTTGACTATCTGTTTCACCATAAATATAACTTGACCTTTGTCAGAATGGCTATTTCCAGTAATGCTTTTCTTTATATAGTTGCATCACATTCATTTATAGTTAACCTTGCTACCTCAAATGACAAAATTACAACCACTCTCGCCTATCATAGAGTTAGCAAAGATTTAGGATTCTTATTAACGAAAACTTTCTCCATCGCAGCTTTACTTCGAGAATATAAAGAAATTACTTTTTTTAACTGTCAGAAAATTATGTGCAGACGTTCACCTATGCTGAGCTTATTGTCAGTTGATATGGTATCACTTTCCAGAAATTCAATATTACATTTTTCGTTTAGATTGATAATAGCCTATCCAGTTTTGCTTATTCCCGAATCGAGATCTATTATTTTAGCCACCTAAAAACACTCAGTCAATAAATAAATACAAACAAAAATATCCAAACCACATCTACAAAGTGCCAATACCAGGAAGCAAATTCAAAGCATAAATGGTCCTGAGGTGTAAATTGATCTTTTCGAGCCCTGAACAAACATACTGACAAAAATATTATCCCTATTATAACGTGTGCACAGTGAAACCCAGTAATCATATAAAAATTGGACACATAAATCAGTTTTTCTCCTGTTTCTTGTAGTGAAAAACTTACCTCATGATACTCCATAGCTTGCACCATTATAAAAAACACCCCAAGCAATATAGTCGTTGATAGCATTTTAATCATGCTTTGTTTATCATTTTCAAGTAGAGAGTGATGTGCCAAGTTAATAGTTGTACCGGAAAGCAATAATATTAACGTATTCATAAACGGCAATGACCACGGATCAGGTGGCAAAATTCCCTCAGGAGGCCATTCAACCCTTTTTGTAGGAGAAAATGTCTCAAATGAAAAAACCTGGCCAAGCCAGGCTTTAAAGAATGAACAAAAGAACGCTATAAAAAATACAACTTCTGAAAGAATAAACAAGTACATTGCAATCTTAAGTCCATTTTTTACAATGGTAGTATGGCATTTATCATAAATGGCTTCTTTTATTACATCTCTCCACCAGTAAAATAACACCCATGATACCGCAGAGATTCCTAAAATTAAACTAAGTATTCCAAAAACCTGTCTATGTAGGGTGCCAACTAATCCAAACGCAAGAATAATAATTGCCGCTGATATAATAATTGGCCAAGGACTTGGGTCCACTAAATGAAAATCATGTTCTTTATTTTTCATACCATCTTCAAAAAGACGTATTAAGTATATAAGTCAACTCAAAATTGTCAATGTGCCTTAGGCATTTGATTGAACTTTGAAACATTATATACACTGTCCCAAAAGTCCAATTCAAATTGCGACTGATTCCAAATAATTCAAGGCATTCTGCTCTTTTCATTTACCATTACTTTTTGGCAATATTTATCAACAATACTTCCTAAAGGGATGCATCCATACTCTATTAAACTATTGCTGTAAAAATCAAACCAATCTTTATACCTGTTATTTTTCTTGAATCTATTTTTATAGTATCGATGACAGTCTTGTATATAACATACAAGAATATAAAACCGTTACGGCTTCATAGATACCACTATACGAGATGAATGAAAGAAAATTGATAAAGTTGAAACATACAAGAGATTTTTACGCCTTATACCATATACAGTAAAGTAGCAATCATGCAAGAATTTATTAGCAGCTATTAACTCTTGTGCAACTTTAGCAAGTAGGACTATGTTATTATGATCTTCTATTCTAGATATCATAATTAATATGGTACGGACATAGTTATCCAAAAATAATACATCCTGTTGAATATAGAACTTAAAACTCTCTATATTTAAAGTACTATTCATCAATTCAGCATTAAAAGGATGATCAATTATATCTCTTAAAGGTTTGATCAATAACAGATCTTCATTATACTGTTAAACATATAAAATCAAAAAATTTAAGTTTTTGATATAGTAGTTCACTGCTAATATCCTTTAATTGCAAGAGACTGGAATAGTACATCTCATTCCAGAATGACAATTCAAGCTCTAATCCACTATGAAGAATTCTAACATGTTCTTTTGTTCATCACTGCTGTATTTTCCATATAGCTTATTCATGATTTTAGTCACATCATTAATCATGTTATTTGCCATCTCGGTGTTAAAATCTATCCAATTCTGATATTTATTATTAGGAGCGATGCCACTTTCTACAATATGACGAACAACCATTTGATATATACAAAACATAGGTAAGATGCTGCCAAACCTTCAGCAACAGAATTATGATATGCAACGTGCATCAAAAAGTCAGTAAAGCAGAACAAGACTTTGACTTTTTGTGGTTGTTAGATAGATTTCAATCTGTGAATGTTCTTTATAGTAATCTCGTGTAGCGAAAGTGCCAACAGCTGCATTAGTTAATTTAACCATTATTCAATATCATTAGTTTTAGCTGTAATAATCAATAAAGCGCGAGTATAATCTGTTACATACAAACAATCCTGCTAAAGGTAAAATTTTAATTTTTCATAATCCAGCATATTATTCATTAACTCAACATTCAGAGGATGTTCTTTTATTTTTTTGATAAGATCAGATAATTCTCTTATAGCTGTATTGTAGAATTTCTCTTTTATTTTGTTACACATTTTGTGAGCCTCATAAATATAAAAATTATTACTAATAAAGTATCATTATTATGATAAACTAATTATACTTTAACAATAGATTAGTATATCAGTAATAAACTCCTTACAAAGGACATTAGACAAATCTATGTTTCCCAAGAAAATTCACCATTTCTCCTGATTTCTTACCAAAGTGTCCATAACAGGTTGTGCATTTATATATAGGACGATTAGGCGATAAATATTTTATGATACCTTTTAGTTGATAAATCTATGTTATCTTCGATAAGCTTTTTAAGTCTCTTCTCATCTACTGCATTTGTACCAAATGTATCAATGTAGAATGAGGTAGGTTTTGTGACACACCAATTGCATAAGAAGGATGCACAAGAAAGTGCTCAGCTAAATCTGCAAAGACGCTATTTTAGCAAGATATCTTACCATATATACTGCAGATCTCTATCAACCTTTGTTGCGTTTTCCAGAAAATGCTTCCCCACCATGTGGAATATATCATCCATAAGTATCAACTATGATTTTTCGTCCGTGGTTAATCCACAATCACCACTGGCCACCAACAATAAACCTACCAGTTGGATTAATCAAGAGATTTTCTCAAAACAGGTCCACCCCTTAAGTAAAAATGAAACTATGCAAGTGTAAATTATTTCTCTTACTTTCAATTCATCCAGATCTTCAAGGTGCTGTATTGAAACGATAATACTTTCAGCACTACTGACAGATTTATTCTCATATGCCAAGGTGATTTGCGATTTTGCATCTGGATCAAGTTTTGCTTCTTTAGCTACACTCATGATATTTTTTTAAAGTCAAGTGCGCATAAAAATTGGCGCAGGCATGATACTTTCTGTCTCTGTCGTTGCATAACCATGCATAATGTCCTGATCTCCGGCATCTTGGTCCAACTCCCACTATTGCAGTGTCATTTGATTGTTCATGCAACAATATATTTACTTTCACTCTTCTCCAGTGGAAATCATCGCATTCGTAACTAATATCTTTTATTGTATTGTGTACAACATTTTCAATTCTGCTATTTGCGATGTTAGGTCAAAACACTTCTCCCGCTATAATAACGTTATCTTTAGTAACTAAAGTTACTATTGCGGTTCGTGAGAAAGAGTTAGTAAAAATGTATTTGTCAAATATTGCATCCGAAATTTTATCCGCCACTTTGTCTGGATGACCAGTTGCAACTGATTCACTGATAATTATATTTTTATATAAACTCATGCTTTAGGCTTCTGCTCATACAATGTCAAAATTGTTATAGAAAATTCAGCTAGTAATTACTAAATGATGGGTCTGGGAAGAGTTGAACCTCCGACCTCACGCTTATCAGGCGTGCGCTCTAACCACCTGAGCTACAGACCCCTAAACTGAAACTTGTATATTATTCGCAGGCAAGATATCAATAAAAGTCTTTTTATTTACTGACTTTCTAAATTTGACCCAGCCTTCTATTTTGGCAAAAATTGTATGATCTTTGCCCATACCAACATTCCTTCCAGGGTGGAATTTTGTTCCTCTTTGACGAACAATTATGTTGCCAGGAATAACTTTCCCGTTCTTTTTTATCCCTAACCTACGACCTGTGGAGTCTCTACCATTACAGGAACTACCACTCGATTTTTTAGTTGCCATACCCTACCCCTTACTTTTGAAGATTAATTTCATTGATACGAAGAATAGTTATATATTGTCTATGGCCAGTTTTCCTACGGTAATTTTTTCTTCTTTTCTTTTTAAAAATTATAATTTTCTCCCCTCTGCGTTGTTCAAGTACTTCAGCTTTAACAGTAGCATTAGGTAAATAAGATAAACCGTTGTCTGAAAGACAAACTACCTTGTCAATCTCTACCTCTTTTCCTTCCTTAGCTTTTAATTTTTCTACTTTTATTACACTACCTTTTTTTACTAAATACTGCTTTCCACCTGTTTTAATCACCGCAAACATAACAAATATACACTTTCACTGTTAACTTTAATCGTAAAGGATGCCATATATGCTGTCAAGACAAATAATTTTCTCCTCTCAAAGCTATATTAAACACTTTCAGCAGACATAAGCATGAGCTAAAAGCAACTGCATTGTACTTTAATAGTGCCTTAACTACATCAGTCTTTCCATTCATAACAGAGAGATAAACGGAGTGTTACCATTCTTATTTTTAGCGTTAATTAGCATTTTCTCGAATGAGGTATCCTACAATATTGTAGCTACAATAGCTACCTAATAAGACAGAATAGTGCAGCGAAGTTTCACCATTTTATTCATAGCGTTAATATATGCTACTTTTTTTTGATCATATACTCACCATTCTTAAGTCTTTACTAAAAGTAGATATATACAGCAAGATAAATGGTATTGCGTCATATTCATCCCTAGCATTAACATCAGCACCTTTTCAATCAGGTAATTTCGCTATATTTAATTTTTCATTCTCAGCAGCTAAATGTAATGGAATTATGCTATAATTGCTTTAGCATTAATATTATTATTTTCGATAATTAGGTATTTTACTATATTCAATTCCACAGTGTAAGTAGCTGAATGTAATTGAGCATTATCATATTTGTCTTTAGTACTAGTGCTAGCACTTTTATTGACTAGATATTTCATTACATTTAAATGCCCTCTCTTAGCAGCAATATTTAACAAAGTTTGACCGTGATTGTCCCAATTTTAACAGATCTTACCAATTTACCTGAGTGATGTCTTTCTATATGCGTTACTATTGCACTAATTGCTTTATAATCACCAATGTCAGCATGCAAGTGTAAGTGGTGATTCCACTTATAAACAGCGCTCCTCTACACATATAAAATAAACTAAAGTAAAAATCATCAATTAATCTACTATGCTTACTTGAATACCCATAAATAGATACAATATGAATAAAATCATCTATTGCTAAATTATCACCATTTATCAATTCCAGAGTTTTTCTTAAGGTCTCTTCTTCTCTGCCTTTCTCTTGCAATTTTAATCTTGTTACTTCCTGTGCTAACCTATGGATATTTACTACCCATTCCTTTAATTTAATTATTGAATATCTATCAAGCAATTCAGCAGCATTCCAAAGCTTTTCCTTATCATCTGCTATTGATTTTGTAAAAATCTCTTTTACATGAATATCATCAGGAGCAGAATAGGACATTATTTCAAGAATGTTTGACGCTTCAAAGCCATGTTCCTTGCGTATATATGTTGTTGTAATGTCCCAAGTTGTCAAAACTGTTTTAGTATAACAATCTTCATTTTCATAAACTCCTTTTTTAAGCAATTCTCCTGCATTTTGTTGATATTCTTTTAAGTAATCACTTATTTTAAACCTCTTATCATTTCTTAATCTTGATTCCTCATTTCGATCTTGAATATATAACTGCTTGTTCCAAAGCTAATGAAAAGTATTGTAATTCTTTTGTTAGCTCTTCTATCTCCTTATCCTGTGAATTACCTCTTAAGTTCAAAGTTTTTCTAACAAATTCTAAAGCCTATATTTCACAAAATTCATCTAGTCGTATTACTTCTATATTTCCCTTCCTCTTACATTTTACTTACAGCTACGAGAAGTAACTAGAACATAAGGTTTTATGTCTAGGATGTAAAGATGAAGGTAAAACTTTTTAATGTCTTTATATCTCTCAGCATTATCAAAAATAAATAGGCTTTTCATTCTCCTTCTTGAAAGAAAGCATATATTTCTTCAACAATAGCTTCTATCGTCTTGTCCTTTTCGTGCTTATCTTTGGTAGAAATACCTACTCTCTTGTCTTCAGTTAAACTCAAGAAAGAATTTTTATATACTCAAGATTTTTAGCATTTATCCATATAACATTGCCACCGTAATACTTTTCATGTTTGTATGTATATTTCCTAGCTAACTCACTTTTTCCCACTCCTCTAAGATCACTAATAGTAGCAACCTGTGATATCACTGCTTGTTTGCCTACGCTCTTTCGTAATGCGTTATGTAAAGTTTTTAATTCACTACTTCTACCAGCAAAAGATACTACTGACTCTATTATTTCAAACCAAATCTCTCTTAAAATTTCCTCTCTTATTTTTTCAAGTAGTGCTTTTGCTTCCATGCATGATAGAAATTCCTCATTTTCTTTTCATCAGAATAAGATTCCTTCTAGGATGTGAATATAGAAGTACCTTGTATCAACATTATTGAATTCCTTGCCCAACTCATTCTTAATGATTCTATTCAGTTTAGCCCTATTAGGTAAATTAACTGCAAATACTAATTTATTTAAAAAGTTTTATTTCTTCATCGCTAACTCCTCTATCTACCTCACGCTTTATGAAATCCTTGTTTCCTGTAGGTATGAGATAATACTACCGCCAAATTTATATCTTGCGCCATTACCCTGCATCCAAAAACTCATCTTGTGTATCTACAATTATAACTAAAATTTCCTTTCCTTCATTCTTTCCGTTCGACATCATTCTAAGCTTTCGTACTGGACACAATATCAAATTCATGAAATCAAAATTAGCATTTGTAACAATTGTAAAATTTTCTATTTCACCCTTAAACTTTCCACTACTTTTGCTTTTTAAATAAGCAATTAGATATTTTATTAAGCTAACGCATCATCCTTTCCCAGCGTTAATAATTTATCTATTACGATCTTTTTGTTTTATGCTTGATTTGCATGAATCTATGTATTATTTCAGCCTTGTTCATAACGAAGAACGATATCATTGAAATCCTTAGCTGATTCTTTCTCTGTAAATAGGCGAAAAGAATACTTTCTATCCGCTGCAAGTTTTGGAATAGCATTAGCCATATCACTTGATACATAATATCATGAAAGGTGCATTTAATCGCCGGGCAGGACAATCTTTTAGACATCCTCATTTAACATAATTTTAAAAATAGTATCAGTAAATGGTAAAAAGTAATAAACATTGGTATACAACTACCTTAGTGTGAACTTGGAAATACCATAAGATGTGCTGCCAAGACAAATCCTCTCAAGCTGTATTAAATGCTTCAGGTAGAGGAAGTTGTCCATAAATATCGAATTGATATCTTCTACAGAATAAGGCACGCACATATCGGACAAAATGAGCTAATAAGTCGGATTTGAGTTATGTTAACAGTATACGGACGGAATGGGATTCGAACCCATGGCACGTTCATCACGTACGCCAGTTTTCAAGACTAGTGCCTTAAACCACTCAGCCACCCGTCCGCCTCTTTTTTATCACAACATTTAATTTCAAGCAATCTATAAAAATTTCACTTGCCTATACAGAAGTTATTGAATATATCATCCAATATTTCTTCAACACTGATAACACCAGTTACTGCACCAAGTTCAATTGCTGCAAGCCTTAAGTCTTCAGATATTAGCTCAATCGGATTGTCTATATTAAAACGTAGTAAATGCTCTATAGCTTTCTGCATACAATTTCTATGTCTTTGCTGAGTAATCAAAGGAGCGTTTCTATCATAGCCTATTTTTTTCTCTACTTTTTCTTTAATCACAGAGATTAGCTTCTCTGTGCCTATTCCTTTTAAAATAGAAATAGATAAAAAATCTATGTTGTGAATTTTTATATTATGATTATCGCTGACGTCATCAGCTTTGCTAAGCACATAAATGGTATCACTATTTGTAACACTGCAATCGATATTGTGACGTTGTTTAAAAGGAAATAATTCTATTCTCAAATCAGCTTCACAAGACTTTTTTATCGCTCGACTTATGCCTTCTAATTCTATCGGATCTAAGCTCTCACGAATTCCAGCAGTATCAGAAAGGATGATCGGATATCCGCATATGTCGATATGAGCTTCAAGTACGTCCCTTGTTGTGCCTGCGTATTCAGAAACAATAGCGATATCACGTTTGGCAAGGAAATTAAATAGCGTTGATTTACCAACATTTGGGTTACCAGTTATCACAATATGTAAACCTTCGCGCAATCTTTCACCACGTCTGTTATCATCTAGGTGGTATTGTATTGACTGTATAAGAGCTTGCACTTCGTTATTGAACTTTTCCAAATCGTTTCTTTCTGTTATAATATCCTCTGGAAAATCTATATATGCTTCGATTCTAGATTGCATTGCTATCAATCTCTGTCTCCAACCACTGTATAATCTCTCTAATTCCCCTGACATCTGCCTGACTGCTTGTTTAGCTTGCATTTTTGTTTCGGCATTAATCAAGTCGGCAATTCCTTCTATTTGCGTTAAGTCAAACTTGCCATTTAGAAAGGCCCTAAGCAAGAATTCTCCAGGTTTGGCCATAACAAAAACTTTTGATAATTCCTCCAAGATTATCTTTATAACTGCTTTGCTTCCATGCACTTGCAACTCTATAATATCTTCACCAGTGAAGCTGTTTGGAGCGGGAAAATAAATGGCTATTCCATTGTCAATCAATTGACCTGAATTATCATATAGATCAACTAATGTAGCAAACCTAGGTTTGAGGTCTTTTGTAATATGAAAATGACTTAAAGTCTTAAGAGCATGACTACCTGAAATTCTGATTACTGCAACTCCTGACTTATCAAATACGGTTGATAAAGCGTAAATGGTTTTATCTGTGTTTGTCATACACAAACCAGTTTATTCTTTAGCAATGCCACACTTAAGAAAGCAAAACACCTAATTTGAAAGCGCTCGAAATTTTTATTCATTTTGTTAATTTATATTAACGTAGTACTACTATATCAATAAATTAAAGACATTTATGGATATATTACACAAAAAAAGTTACCTATTGGCTAGTATTAACTTAATATTTATTATAGAATTGATTATTAACTATTGCTTATGCGTAAAATACTAATTTTATTATTGATAATATTGCCAATTAAGTTGTTTGCTGTTGAGATTAAAATTATTGCAGATGTAAATGATAAACCAATTTCAAATTTAGATATTGAAAAACGCGTTAATCTGATAAATTCTCTGTTTCACACTCAAAATGGAAGGGAGCTAAGGCTTCAAATTTTGAGGCAGCTAATAGACGAAATTATCATTATCAGTGAGGCGCAAAGATTAAATATAAAATTGAGTGATGAAGAGTTAAATGATGTTGTTGTGTCATTTCTAACTCAAAGCTTTAAAATTAAGGATGATGAAATTGGTCAATATATAAAAGAACATGATATAGACCTTGACATCTTAAAAAAACAAATAAAATGTCAGCTTTTGTGGGGCAAAATTATTGAAACAAGAATCGTGCCATTTATCAATATAAGCGATAAGGAAGTAAACGATGCAAAAGAACAAATAGAAAAGCCAGATTACCTTGTCACGTTTCAAGAGTTTATAATTCCTGATCAGAAAGACAAAAGTATGGCTGAAGATTTGGCGAAAAAATTACGCAATAGTAATAATGACTTTACTCCAAAACTTCCAATAAAGATGCGTAAAGCAACAGTTAATTTGAATCAATTGAAAGGTAACCTTAAGAGTGCTTTAGAAGGACTAGAGACTGGTAATATAGCAGGTCCAATCAGTCTTAGCGAAGGTTACTCTATTGTAAAAGTAATAGATAAAATACAACTCGATCATCCACTACTGGAAAGCACTTTAAAATTAAAACAGATTGTGGTTAAAAGTTCTGAAAGTTCATTAGATGCTCTCAAAGAGCAGGAAGTCAATTGTTTGAATTTTGATAAATTGGCAGATAATCTTAAGTTGCCAAATGTAAAAGAATTTGAAATAAAGATGCGGGATTTAAACCCTGATTTACAAGCTTTATTTAGTAAAACATGGGTAAGCGAAATAGTAGAACTCAGAGAAAATAGCACTGCAAGGTTAATGATGTTGTGTGATATCAAAAGCAATACGTCAGATACAAAAGCTATTAAACAGCAGATGTACCGACAAAAGATTATGATACAAAGCAACTTGCTACTTGATGATATGCGTAAAAATACAGCTGTCAGTTATCGATATAGTTAACTGAAATTAGGACTTCCAAGCGGAAATATAATTAGATCCTTGTATAACCAATTTATAGTAAGGAATTTTAGAAGAAATACAACCGCATAATATATGAAATATTTGAGAAGCGTAAGCAAGTTTTGACGCAGAAATTACCATCAAAAGCAGATTATGAAAGAGATTTATGCAAGTACACAGTTTTGCCGGACACAATAGTACGTACTACGCGTCCTTTTACTTTTCGCCCATCAAAAGGAGAATTTTTTGATTTACTAGCAAAGTTATCAATTTTAATTTCCCATTCGTAATTTAGATCAACTAAAATTAAGTCTGCAGCAAGGTTTTTTTGTATACGACCGCGTGGCATGTGAATTATATCCGCGGGTTTATATGTCAATTTTGCAAGTACGTCAAATAGGCTCATTTGCCCACTGTGGTAAAGTTCAAGTGAAAGAGATAGCATTGTCTCGAGACCTACGATACCAAATGCAGCGTTTTCAAGTGGTAGATCTTTTGAACTACGATCATGTGGCGCGTGATCAGTTGCAATGCAATCAATCACACCTGTTTTTAAACCTTCAATCATAGCCAATCGATTTTCCTCGGTACGAAGTGGTGGATTCATTTTTGCAATTGCTCCATAGTGCTTCACTATATCTTCAGTTAAAGTGAAGTGATGAGGCGTTACTTCGCATGTAACATTTAGTCCTAAGTCTTTTGCACGCTTAATAGCATCGAGTGAATCTTTTGTAGAAACGTGTAAAATGTGATAGTGTACGTTTTCCATATCTTTCATGAGCAGTATGTCGCGACTTACCATTACCGATTCTGATGTACTTAAAATTCCCTTTACTCCCAATTCCTCAGAGATCTTGCCTTCATTGATTGCACCGCCTGCTGATAAGTTTAAATCTTCCGCATGTTGAGCAATCGGAACACCTAGCATACTTGAATAAAGTAGTGCCTGCCTCATAATCATTGGATTCATAACTGGCATACCATCATCAGTAAACCCAACTGCACCTACTTCCTTTAAAAGCGCCATTTCAGTCAACTTTTCTTCTGAAGTGGTGATTTTAGCGTAAAACTCAACATTTACATGTGAAGTTTCAAGTGCTCTATATTTCAAATATTGAGCCAAAACAACGCTATCAATTGCCGGAGCAGTGTTAGGCTGGCAAACCACAGTCGTAACACCACCTGCAGCAGCAGATTTGCTACCTGTATATATAGTTTCCTTATGTTCCTGACCTGGTTCACGAAAATGCACGTGAATGTCAATAAGGCCTGGCATGAGAACAAGTCCTTCACAGTCTGTTATCTCGTCAATTCCATTTGGAACTCCATTTGAAAATAACGACTCACCAAAATCAACAATTTTATTTCCCTCAGTTAACAGTGAACCCTTTATATTGAGTTTAGTTTCTGGATCAATAATACGGACATTTGTATATGCAATTTTGTAGCCTTCTTTCTGCCCTGTTTGCAATAAATTCCAAGTTTTAGTCATCAAATTGCAGTGCTGATTATGAAGTAAATCTAAAGTTTTTTTTAATAAAACACAACCAAATTAAAATGCGAACTGTGTAGCTAAAGATTTTGGATTACCTTAATTCGGATTATGAGGTGTTACAAGTTATGTAACACCTTTGCAATGAAGAATATTATTCAATCTGGCATCATCGATGTGTTTTTCGGTAGTTCTTTGGCACCGCTAACATCTACATAAAGTTTTATATCTAGTAATTTACTTAAATTATCAAATTTCATGTCTATTATATCTAACAAGCCATTTTACTTCTCCCTTTCACTCTTAACTTCCTGATAGATGCAGAAGACAATAAAACTAATTGCTGCTATAGCTATAACACTTGCTATAATACAACGAATCAGCATTATTTTTCTTGTTCTGCTACTGTTTCTGTAAGTGTTTCCACTTTTTCACATTTGTGAGCCTTTCTTGTAAACTGTTTAAGTGCTCTTTCATATTTTGAATCTGCCAATGTTGAACAACTGACCTTTTGCAGTTCATCTAATCTGCTAAATGCGATTTGGATCTGCTCAGCGTTAAACTGCTTAATCTTCTTGCAATTTTTTTAAACGCACTAAACACCTTTGAAACTGCTCAGCATCCATCTTTTAAAATTTTTCTAGTGTTTCTATTGCCGATTTATTAGAACCGAAAACCATAAACTAATTTGTTGACATTTTTACCACTTAGCTAATTAATATATTATAATTTTACATTCCTAATGGTTAATTTTTATTAGATGTAATGCTCTTTACTTGACTATTATGTTCATCAATAGACTATATTAATTAAACAATATTCTCATACGTAATGCGTGTATCTTATAAATCTTTTACAAATACTGCGAGTAATGAAGTTTGAAATAAGTATTTTTATGTTATATACTAGATTATATTAAAAAGATTAATTGAGTGGGAGTAATCGATGGCGCAACAAGAAATGGTAACTATTAATGCAGAATTACGTTGTGTAACAAAAACGAGAGCGATGTTCTCTCTGAGAAAGAAAGGATATATACCTGCAGTTATATATGGTAAAGGACATGATAATGTAAATTTAACATTGTCCTCAAAGGAATTCGTGAAACAATATAAATCAGGTTCACTTTCTGCACATGTGATAGAATTGAACATTTCAGGTAAAAAAGAATATGCTCTTGTTCGTGATATTCAATGGCACGTGATAAATGATACTGTGCAACATGTTGATTTTCAATTTGTTGATAAAGGCAGTGAAATCAAAATAGATATACCTCTATCATTTATAAACGAAAGCAAATCTCCAGGAATCAAGCTAGGTGGAGTGCTTAATGTTTTATGTCGTTCTATTACTGTCAAATGCTCTCCTAATAAAATACCTCAGGTTATAGAAGTCGATTTATCTGGTAAGATGATCGGCCAGTCTATACAAATAAATGATGTAAAATTACTAGAAGGAGTTAAACTTGCAGCACACGAGGAAGAAAACTTCACTGTTGTTACAATCTCTGCTGCCGATAGTAACGTTGATGAACCTCAATCAGAGACAGAGGCATAGTGTATTTGATAGTTGGACTTGGTAATCCAGGTAGCCAATGTGAGCTAACTTATCATAATATTGGCTTCATCACTATTGATGCGATTTGCAAGTGTTGGAATTTTCAGACGTTCTCTAAAAAAGCCGATTACCTGACAACCTCTGGCATAATCAATGAAAGTAAAACTATATTGCTAAAGCCTTATTCGTTTATGAATAACTCAGGTATCTCTGTTGCAAAAATACGAAACTTTTACAAATTATCGCTAGATAATATCATTGTTATACATGATGATGCTGATCTAAAACTTGGAAGAATAAAAATAAAGAAGGGTGGTAGATCTGCTGGACATAACGGTCTTAAATCTATAGACACTTTTATTGGTAATGATTATTGGCGCCTGAGATTTGGAATAGGAAGGCCAAATGATCAAAGAGATTTAGCGTATTACGTATTGTCCAATTTTGCAAATTTCGACAATGCCGCCCACTTAGTAGAAAAAATAGCAAAAAACATACACTTAATGCTGCAAAAAGATAATACAGCTTTTATTACATCTCTTGTATTATGATAAGGAATTTTTAGAAGAAACGCAACAACAGAATACTTGAAGTATTTCAGTTGCTAACACGTAGCAGAATGACGGTTTTTGAATCTTTAAGGTGTCATCTAAGTAGCTGATACTGAGATTTAAGATACTACTTTAGTAATAAATATTAAGAAATTTATCAAGCGAAAAAGCAAAAGATGTCCTGGTCAGTGCTGATTATTTATATGTGCCTCAAATATCAGCGTTTTATTCTCAGTACTACGATTCAGCTACTTTAAAATGTAAATAATCAAAACTGTGAACGTTAAGAAATTTATTAAACAGGAAAAGGGTAAAACTCTAGAGCAGCTAGTATTAAAATTCTCTCTTGTCTGTTTGACGTTCTACACTATCTTAAACAACTTATGAGCGTGTTTCAGCTTATATAGGCAAAACTAGAAGTTTTATGAGGACATGAGGCAAACAGATTACAAAGATAAACAAACGGCTTCGGTATCACAATGAAGGTGACGGCAGAGATTGTCAAGTAGTTTTTTTGTTTTTAAAGTGTCAACATTTTTCGTTATTAAAAATCCTTGGCAGGTTGTTCATATTCGATTATCATGGAATTTATATGAATTAATAAATAACCTAAGGAAAGCAACTCAGAAGAAAATAATGATAAGCAAAAGCGCTAGATAACGCAATAAGCCAAATTGAAAAGCATTTAGTAAAGGTGCTATAATGAAGCTAAAGTATAATCCTATAGAAAAGATAGATACAAAGTATCCATAGGGTTAATTGCACTTGATTTAACACTAGGTGTTGGGGTTACCAAAGGATGTATAATCGAAATATTTGGTCATGAGAGTTGTGGTAAGACCATTCTTGCTTTGTATGTAATTGCTGAAGCTCAGAAAGGTGGATTATGTGGCATTTATCGATGCAGAGCATGCATTAGATGCCATATATGCCAGTAAGTTTGCAGTAAATACTGTGATGATTTGGTAATTTCGCAACCATACACCGGAGAACAAGCGTTACATATCGTTGAGTGTTTAGTGTGGCTTTGGTGCGGGGTTAATGTGATAGTTGTTAAACTCTATTGCAGTATTAACTCCAATGGCTGAAATTGAAGGAGATATGGACGTCAGCACATGAAATTGCAAGCTAGACTTCTAAATCATGGGTCGGGAAACTGACTTTCGCGGTTTCAAAAGCGAGCTGTATATTGATATTTATTAATCAAATCCGTATAAAATAGGAGTAGTGTATGAAACCACGAAACTGCCACCTGTGGGAATGTAGAGTTAAAGTTGTAAAAATAAAGTCGCTCATCCATTTAGAGAAGCAATGTTTGATATAATGTACAATGAAAGTATATCAAAATCCGAAGAGATGATAAATGTAGGAGCAAAATTTGGTGTGCTTGAAAGCAAGGTGCTTATTATTCATACAATAACACACGTCTTGGCAAGGAAGAAAGAATGTAAAAATTACCTCAAGACAAACAAAGAAGTTGCCAATGAAATAAAACTAATATCAGTGATTTATTTAGAAATCATGATAACTCTATTGTAATGGAAGAAGAAAGCGATTAGCTTTTAGAAGAATCAGTTTTCTGATTTAGCCAAAGTTTGGACACAATCCATCTTAACGCCGCAATATCTTCGCATAGACTCGCTAATAAAGAGCAAGATATCAAATTGTCGATGAATCTAAGCTACTTTAACTACAATATAACAATTTATGATATTACCTCGTATTAAAAAGCTTTTTGAAGCAGTTAAAAAAACTTCCCATAAAGAGTGATAAATGATAAGTTGTTAACAATAGATTATTGTTATTAAGATTATGTGTTTTAGTTTACCTAATATAAATAAAGAAGGTTATTTATTTATAGTGGTTTCTTTTATAGTAACATGCATAGCATTCTCTATATCTTGGGGTTTTGGCGTTACATGCTTGTTTCCAACATTATTATGCACTTATTTCTTTCGTGATCCAGCAAGGGTTGTTCCAGGCAATAAAGACCTTGTAGTAAGTCCTGCAGACGGTGTGATTTCGAAAATTGAAGAAGTGAGTTACCATTTATCAGCAGAAGACGAGGAAGAGAAGAAATTCACCCTTGTTAGCATATTCTTGAGTGCTTTTGATGTGCATGTGAATCGTATACCAATATCTGGTACAGTAAAGGAAATGTCCTATAGGAAAGGCAAATTTGTGTCTGCAATGAACAATAGGTCTAGTAACGAAAACGAAAAGCAAGTTATTGTGCTTGAGTATGAAAAAGGGAAAGAAGTTATTGTAGAGCAAATAGCTGGGTTAATTGCGCGTCGTATCGTTTGTAATTTAAGAGTGTCTCAAAACGTAAAAGCAGGTGAAAGATTTGGAATTATAAGGTTTGGCAGTAGAGTAAATATTTATATTCCTGCTGATATAGAAATAAGAGTCTCAGAAGGACAAACTGTTGTTGGCGGTGAAACAATTATAGCAAATTTAAATAAGGAAAGTGCTAAAGAAAAGCTTATTTTTGATGTCATATGAGCGGTAATGGCAGAAACAGTAGGTCTTTACCTGTTGCCAAGTTATTCCCAAATTTTATAACTTTATTGGGTTTATGCTCTGGTCTTACTTCGCTTAAATTCACATTTAATGAACAGTGGGAGTTTGCAGTAATTTTTATTATCATTGCAGCAATTATAGATGGAATGGATGGCAGAATAGCCAGAATTCTAAAATCGACTAGTGATTTTGGAGCGCAGCTCGATTCTTTTGCAGATTTTCTAAATTTTGGTGCGGCACCTGCGTTTCTTTTATATTTTTGGAAGTTAAAGGAAATCAAAGTTATAGGGTGGATATTAGTAATGATATATGTCATCTGCATTTCGATAAGGCTTGCAAGGTTTAATGTATCGTTGAATGCAGAACAACTTGACTGGAAAAAATTCTTCTTTTCTGGTGTTCCAGCACCGATATGTGCTTTACTTTCTTTATTGCCAATAATTATTACCTTTCAATCTCATGAAAGTGAATACTTACTTTTTATGGAACAATTTTTTAACATAAGAAATACAGCTTGTTACTTTTTAGCTATCTCATTTTTTTCGGTCAGCCATATTCCAACTTTCTCTGCAAAGTACATTTATATTCCTAGGAGTCTATCTTATATATTTGTGTCACTCTTTGGAGTATTTATCGTATTCTTTGTCAGTAAGCCTTGGATTACTCTGCCAATTCTAGGTGTAATATATACGCTGACTATTCTAATAAGCATCGGGCTCTATATATATTACACGTATAAAGCTCGTTAGCTAAAAATCGTAATGAAAAGCAGTGAGTAGCATGGTTATAAAAATAAGTGAATCATTAAATTTATTTCTGTACGTAAAGATATTTAACATTTCATTGATAATTATTTGGATAATTGCAGCTGGAATTTTTTTTGTACAGTTCAGTTCAAATTTACTAATTTTAGGTTATCCAAGCATGGAATACAAAACGCTATTCAATCTAAAATGTAATTCATAACGACGGTATAATCACTCATATTCAAGCATTTACAACAGTAATTTCAGGGGAAACGGTGGTTTGGTCTTGGACAATATCAGGAATTGCTATAGCTAGGCACAATATGGGAGCGCCAACTGCAATTTTTTGGATGATAATTACTGGAATGTTTGGCATGTAAATAAAATTTGCCGAGTGGTGCTTGTATTCAATTATCGCTTTGAAAACTCAACTGAAGTGGCTTATTATTACATGAAGTACGGATTTGCTAAGATTGGGGATTTGTCAGGACTGGTAAGTTTATTGCATTCACTTATGCAATTATGTTACTTATTGCAATGATTTTGTGTGGCATACTATCTCAAGCAAATCAAATTGCAGTATTGTTAAACAACTTCTTTGAATATAACGAGTCTATTATTATATCGCAATTTGTCTTGATTGTAATACTGTAAGGAATAAAATGAATTGGTTTTGTTTCAACAGGTTTAGCACTAATTATGATAGTGTTGTATACATGTATTTGTGTGTATTTAGTCTGTGTAAACAGAAATAATCTGTTGAATGCTTTATTTATAATATTTCACGATATCTTTAACAAATCAGCCATAGGAGGTGTGATGCTGAGTGGATTAATAGAGGGGCCCGGGAGTTAGAAGATCGGTGTTTGCTAACGAGGCAGGTACCAGAACAGCAGCCATAGCACATTTAGCTGTGAAATAGGAAGGCCAAATTAAGGTTGGAAGTGTTGCAATGATTGCACCATTTATAGACACAATATTAGTCTCATTTTTGACTGGCATTATAGTAATTATTACTTGTATGCATAGTACTGATAACGTGTGTGATATTACATTGGTTAGCTCGGCATTTCAACAGACTTGCCTTTATTTAGCAAGTTAGCTTTCCTGCTGATAATGTTTCCCTTTGCATTTTCATGATAATAGCTTATTGTTATTATTGTAAAGTTGCCTTGCTGTACTTATTTGGTAGCAAAAAGTACTGATATTGTTCCGAATTCTTATAGAGGGTTCAGTGTGTATCAGTTGTATGTCAAAAAAATATAGAATTTATATTTTTATATGGGCGACAGTTTGTTTATGTGTCTTATGATTTTAAATGCTGTTGCAATATATCTACTGAGAAGGGAGGCCTCGAAAATACAATAGATTATTATTGCAATTCTAAAAGGTATTAAACATGATTTATAGATTGCTTTGTGCGGTATTATTTTGCTTATTGTTTAGTAATGCGTATGCTGCTTTTGTTTTTTATGAAAGCTGTGGTGCTGTGTTAAGTGGAATAAACAATTTCATGAACGAGGTGTTGTTTTTCAAGATCTTCTGTGTGCCATTTATAATTCTTTTGCTAGCGTTCGGTTACGTATTTCTGACGTTGCGTTTTAAATTTATCAACATAAGGATGTTTAATCATGCGTTTGCTATTTTGTGTGGAAAATATGATAAAAACTATCACGATGGCCACATTACGCATTTTCAGGCATTTGTAACAGCACTTTCAAGTACAGTCGGCCTTGGAACTGTTGCTGGTGTTGCAATTGCAGTTTCGATGGGAGGGCCAGGAGCGGTGCCATGGATGATGATTACAGGCTTTTTTGGCATGTCAGCAAAATTTGCTGAAGTGACTTTAGCATTTAAGCACAGAACAGAAGGTCAGAAGCAATTATTTAGTGGTCCCTTTCGATACATAAGAAATGGGCTTGAAGAACTTGGATTTAAGAAACTTGGTATTGTATTAGCTGCGATATATGCAGTGTTTTTTGTATTATCAGGTCTTGGTGGAAGTGTGGCGTTTCAAA
Organism: Wolbachia sp.; assembly: GCA_051710285.1. Classification (GTDB taxonomy): domain Bacteria; phylum Pseudomonadota; class Alphaproteobacteria; order Rickettsiales; family Anaplasmataceae; genus Wolbachia. Next base: position 880,364 of record JBPETD010000001.1, on the reverse strand, counting down.
CTAACCAAATGGTTTCAATATTATCTGGTTATTCAAATTGGGTGGACAGTCATCCTTGGTTTCTTTCTTCTATAATTTCTGCATTACTTGCTCTGGTAATTATAGGTGGAATTAAGAGAATAGCCAGAGTATCTTCTGCGCTGGTGCCTATTATGTCACTCATATATATATTTAGTTGTATCATTATAATCACATTTAATATTCGCAACTTTAGCAATGCATTTAAAATATTATTTTCCAATATGATAGATTTCAATGCCGTTGGTGGAGGAGTAGTTGGCGCATTCGTTGCTGGGATTCAAAGAGCAATTTTTGCCAGCGAAGCGGGTATTGGTTCTGCTTCAATTACACACGCAGTGGCTAAAGATGAAGAGCCGGTTAGAACTGGACTAGTTGCAATGATAGAACCATGCTTTGATACAATGTTAATCTGTTGTTTGACAGGGATAACAATAGTTATGACAGGTGCGTATCAGGCTGGTGTTGGCGAGGGGATATTGATTACTCAAAAGGCATTTGAAACAGTTTCTTCTTGCTTTCCTATACTTTTGACAATAGCTGCGCCATTGTTTGCGTTTTCTTCGGTAATTTCGTTTGTGTATTGTTGTGAGATGGGATGGCTATATTTGTTTGGCGCAAAGAGTATAGTTATATATCGCATGGCGGTAATAATTGTGGCTTTTTTCTCTGGTCTTTCTAAGGATATAATGACTATTGCCAATATCGGTGGAACTTTATTCTCTTGTTTGGCTCTCATCAACATGACAGCACTTATACTGTTTAGCAATAAGATTAACGGTGAAGTTCAATGCTACCTGAGAAGGCTGAAAAATAACAAGATTAGCTAGATTTTTGTTACAATGGAGAAGTATATAGTTCTTATATTATCCTACGTATTGGGTTCAATACCGTTTAGCTTAATCATTACAAGGATAAAAGGAATAAATTTAAGAAAAGTTGGCTCTGGAAACATCGGTGCTACAAATGTTGCAAGAACAGGGAATAAAAGACTTGCTGCTCTAGCGCTGTTTCTAGATTCCTTGAAGGGATTCATCTCGGTTCATATAGCGCAGCAATTTTTTAGTGGTGATAGTTTTTACATATATGCATCCGCAATGTTAGCAGTTTTGGGGCATATGTTTCCTATATGGTTAAAATTCAGTGGAGGGAAAGGAGTTGCAACAACTTTGGGGATTTTGATAGCACTTAGTATTCATATGGTATTAGTGTTTATATTTGTTTGGCTAGCAGTATTTTCTATCTTTCGATACTCTTCTCTTGCCTCCTTAGCAGCTATTGCAGTAGCTGTTGCGATATCTCTTTTTTTTCAAAAAGACTTATTTTTTACTCTATTAATTGCGGCAGCGTTAGTTTTTTTTAAGCACCACAAAAATATTGCAAATCTTCTGCAAGGCAAAGAGTGCAAATTTCATAAGCAGTTTTAGCCAATGTTGTCAACTTAAGAGCCTTCATGTAAACTCTCCTAAAGACATGATGAGTTTAGGCTTATCCATATTATCTAATAGAAACAAAACTACTTGACAAGTTCCTTCAATCACATTATAAGAAAACTGAAGCTATTGTTTATTTTCGATCTATACAGGTAAAACGGTAGAAAACTCAATATACTTGGTGTTCATGTTTAAATTTTTGCACTATATGCGCCTCATGTTTTTACAACCTTTTAATGTTTTACTTAGTAAAAGCTAAGATGCGCTTGTTAAAGCATTTAAGACAATAAAACAGCAATTTAAAAGATAGATAGTGAATAACTATCTAGCAGGGGTTTTTGCTTTTTATATGTTTAGTAAATTTCTTAACGTTTAAATTTAGATCAGTTGCGGTTTAAAACAGCTAGATTAGATGTTTAGAATAAAACGCCGATTTATAAAGTTAATATAAATAATTAGCCGCCGACTTGGGCTTCTTTTGCTTTTTCTTCATTTGTAAATTTCTTAAGCATAAAGGTTATACCAACTTTTGTTATCGAGTGGTTGAACAAGATATATAATAAATTCCCTAAATCTCTAATCGTAGAGAAACTTTTTAATTTACCATTGGGATTTGGTATTACAATATCTGCTGAAAATTTCATATATCTGGACATGACTATGGCGCAGCTGTACGAACATTGCAATTAGCAAGTAATTTGTGTAACAGATGATGTCATCCAAATGCGGACACATGGATCAACCTTTCCATAATCATCAATGATGTTGTATTTTAACATAAACAGCTTATTTTTATACTCACCAACTTAGTAAAATCCATAGATGTCAGTGTCAAGCACTGGCATGACACTCCAGTGGTATGCCAAATCATAATGTTTGTACAGTTATGTGACTATGGTTATGATAAGGAGGAATTTTCTTTAAAGTTTATAGATAACATCTAAAACTCTAAAGAATGTTGAGTAGCTGTGAGATCAGCACTACTAATTCAATTGACTTCAGCCTTGCTAAGGGTTGTATTTGCTTTATATAAACTGTAACATCATACTGCAAAAATCGATGTAGCTATAGTAAGTATAGTACATACCACCAAATAAGGTATTGTTAGATTTGTCACAACAGCAAATGTTCCAGCTACCATAAAACAACAGAAGCATGATTACTCTATTTTCTATCCTAAGAGCTTTGCTTCTGAAAATTTTTTGCTTTTGTTATTCAAATCTTGGTTTTAGCTTAAAGTCGGACATTTTCTTCAGTAAGTTGAGTTACTTCATTTAGCTTCTGTTTTGCATCATTAGCTCTTGATCTTTCGTTGTGAGTTAAGCGATAAGATTATTTACAGTTCGTTTATAATTTTTAATTTCTTTTTGTATGACATCAAAATTTTGTGTAAACTGCTTGACATTTCTCTCTGATTTACTCAACTGTTGTGCTTTATTATGAAGCTTCTTATTATTCTCGCCTGCAATATTAATAAGAGACTTAAGAGTTTTCTAATTCTTTGATCTCTTCATTCTTTTTTTTTAATTTCCTTTCTGAAATCTGAATTTTGACCATTAGAAGTCTTGAGTGGTTTACGACAAGTGATTTCGTTCTAATTACGGAGAACTTGGCTAGCTGCTGTTACTATACTCAAGATCAGAATTAGCTTTTGAGATTGTTTCATTTTAATACCATTTTCTTAAATAGTTCGGTACTGTTTAGATTGCAAATGAAAGCTGATCTAATGTCTTTTATTAATTTTTACACGTTTGTAGTTTTAGAGAGATAGATTCCATTAGATAACTTACGATTTACGTTATTCTTGCCGATAGCTAGTATCGTTGGAAGTGTGCTGCTCTAATATCAGCGGCAGAGAGTTTTTCATTTTCCCATCGTAGTTAACATTGCCTTTTGTTGTACGAGCACTCTACAGTCTTTGGAATTCATTACCTAGTAATAGACTGTTAAGCTCAACTTTTTATCTATCTTGTACTTAATACTTAGATAAATTTTATTTTACTGATTCATGATTATTATACAGCATTCTTGTTGTTTCAGATGCTATAAGACCACATGAATTGTAATCTTTTTGAACTTTAGTATTTGAAACATACATATTACAATCTTGTTGATCGAAGAAAAATTTGATATTTTCCCAAGTGTGCTTTATTGACTTATATTTGTCTCTTGAGAGACTATGAACAATAGGTTCTTTTTTCATTTTTATTTGCAAGGAAGTAGAAACAACTCAGTGATTTTCACGTTGTCCTAATTTTGCAGGACGTCTTTTAATTTAAATTACATCTCTCTTGTTTTGGTCTATCGATTAAGATATTTCTTGCAAATCTCCAATGAAGGTTGTGTTTTGATTAATGCCTCGAATCTTAATTACAGGTTTATTTTAATTGTTTTCACCATTATGTAAATAAAAATTCAAATAACGAAGAGAGTATTACTGTACAGTCATAGTGACTTTTTGATTTGCTGTTCCTACGAACCACTTTCTAATTGTTTTGATTTTACTGGCATCAAGTCTTTTGTGCGAAAAATAGATTGTAACGCTTGTTCTTGAGGAGTCATATTTATCACTCACTATAAACCATAACTGTCCAGTATAACACTAAATACCAATTTTATCAAGCAAATTGTTTTGTTTTTGAATAAGTTCCTATTATTTCTATCTTTGCAATATAAGTTCATACAGTTACGTGCTGAAAATAAATTATTTGATTGTATTTATCTTGTCTAACGTTCGTTGTAAGATAATACATGCAGCAATTTTATCATCTATTTTTTTTGATTTTGTGATTGATACTCCGGTAATTTTTAGTGTATGAGTTGCAATAGACGTTGACAGGCTTTCATCTTGTAAATATATACTTACATTGTACTTTTTTATCATTTTGTTTGCGAATTGGATTATGCTCTCACACCACTCACTTTTTTGCTTTTCTATTTCCAGTGGTAGTCCTATTACTATTAACCAGGCTTCATTTTCTTTGAACATCCTGTTTAAATAACCTAAATCTTTACTTATGTTTTTTCTATGGTACACACTATGAGCTGTTGCTATGAGCTGTGTTTTATCACTGAATGCTATACCTATTCGCTTTTCTCCCATGTCAAGACACATTATGCACTTGTTTTTTGGAATAGACTTTAGAAATTCATGAGGGTCTCTATGTAACATCTACTGACATGACAAACACTCATCATAATCGATATCTGTTTTTTGCTGCAACGTTTCATTTTTTTTAAATATATCGTGCGAAACTTTATCAGCCCTCTGCATTGACTGTGATCTACAGTAATATAAACTTTTCAGACCCTTTTTCCAAGCAAGCATGTGTATTTTGTGCAAGTAACGTTTATGTACGTTAGCAGGTAGAAACAAGTTTACTGATTGAGATTGGCAAATGTAAGGTGTTCTATCGCTTGCGTGTTCTATAATCCATCTTTGATCAAGCTCATAGGCTGTTTTGAATGTAAATTTTTCGTGTTCGCTAAGGAAATCTAAGTGCTGCACGGACCCTTCATTTGTTGAAATTGAGGACCATATTTTATCATTGTCTTGATTTTTTTCTACCAATAACTTTTGTAAGAATTTGTTTCGCACTACAAATGAACCTGTTAATGTCTTTTGTGTGAATACGTTTGCTGCATATGGTTCTATTCCAGGAGAAGTACTACCTGCAATGATAGAAATTGAGGCAGTTGGAGCAATAGCAAGCTTATGTGTAAATCTTTCCATTAGATTGATTTCATTGGCATCAAGACATGCTCCCTTTTCTTCTGCTAATTTTTTAGAAATCATATCTGCCTGCTCACGTAAATACTTAAATATTTTTTTATTCCACTGTTGTGCTGTTACTGATTCAAAAGGAACCATTTTACTTTGTAAAAATGAATGAAACCCCATAACACCAAGACCGATACTACGCTCTCTCCTTGCAGAATATTTTGCTCGCTGTATTTCATCTGGTGCTTTATTTATGAAATCCTCTAATACATTGTCAAGAAAACGCATTATATCTTCTATGAATAGTTCATTGTCTTTCCATTTTTCGTAGTATTCAAGATTCACTGATGATAGACAACACACAGCAGTGCGTGATTTGTTTAAATGATCGTAACCCGTAGTTAAAGTGATTTCACTGCACAGATTTGACATTTTGATGTCTAGATTGAGTCTTTTATAAGACTCTGGCTTATTATTATTCGTTGCATCAAGAAAAATAATGTAAGGTTCTCCAATTTCAATTCTTGCTGTTAATATTTTGATCCATATGTCACGTGCTTTGACGGTTGAGATAACTTTGTTATTATGAGGACTAATCAAATCCCATTCTCGGTCATTCTCAACAGCTTGCATGAATTTATCATTTACTATCACGGCGTGATGTATATTTAATGCTTTACGATTTGGATCACCTCCTGTTGGCTTGCGTATATCGAGAAACTCTTCTATCTCTGGATGGGATACAGGAAGGTAAACTGCTGAACTTCCTCTTCTTAAGGACCCTTGACTGATTGCAAGCGTTAGAGCATTTTGTACAACAATAAATGGTACAATTCCAGATGTTTTACCGCTGCCCTTTACACTTTCGCCAATTGAACGTAGATTTCCCCAATAACTACCTATGCCTCCTCCACGTGCAGCAAGCCAAACATTTTCGTTCCATAAATCAACTATTCCCTGCAAGCTATCTTCAGTTTCATTGAGAAAACAAGAGATAGGCAATCCTCTTTTGGTACCACCATTGCTAAGTATTGGTGTCGATGGCATGAACCACAAATTGCTCATATAGTCGTAAAGACGCTGTGCATGCTCTTTATTGTCAGAATAATAGCTGGCAATGCGTATGAAAAGATCTTGATAACTTTCATTTTCTATCAGATACCTATCCGATAGAACTGCTTTTCCAAAATTAGTTAATTTACCGTTTTTTTCGTGATTAATAGCGATACTACTCATAAATTCCTCTTTTATTTCATTGTATATAGATACTGCTTTGAGCAATAGTGATCTTTAAACTTGGCTCTTCGTTTTTTTTTGTGGATGCTGTAGTGCAAACAAGATACCATTAACCTGACTTCCATATATTTTACAGTAACTCGTATAGCTTATTTGCATATTTATTTCTTTTGCAACGCGTTGGACATAACTTTCCGAGTGGCAAAAATAATCTCCTTTATTTACAAAGTCAATACCATCACCTTCCTTTCTTCTTATTAAGCATATGATCGCTCCCTTTTTCCTCATAGATCTTTTTGCTAGTTCCAATTCTGCTCTGAAGTCATGTAGATAATGTAACACTTCGACAAAAATAATGACATCATACGAGTAGTTTCTTTCTTGTTTAAGGAAATCTGTCATTTCCATGTGTATTAATCTATTATAAACAGGTTTGCTCTTTATAAAGCATTCTCTTGCAATGTTTAGCATTCTGTTTGAAATATCAACTCCTGTTATGCAATTTCCAGTATTGTGTCTTTTAAAAAGATGACCACATATTCCAGTTCCACAACCAAGATCGAGTATGTTGAGCGCAGAAGTGAAGTTATTAAAGATTTTTGTAATTATCATATGCACAAGTTCATGTCCTCTGTATTGTTTAGCGATTAACCAGTGCTCAACAAAATATTCTCCAGTGTAATCAAAATACTGTTTTATGAGATTTCTGGGCAATTTTGTGATCGATGCTGGGTTTGTCATTTTGTTTATATAGTAAGAAGCTTCTTCATAGTTGCTGTTTAGTTTTAGTGTCTTTGTAAAATAGGTATGAGCTTTGTTAATATTTCCCATTGCAAAATGACACCTTCCAATGTTGTACCAAATTACGGGTAAATTGGAGTAGAATATGCTGATCAACCAAAATCTTAGTTTTGCATCTGGTATGCGACCATTATAGAAGTGATATAAACCGATTTCAATGTTGGTGTTTAACAGGTTTTTGAACTTTTCGAAAAGTGCTGTTGCTTCTCTATAGAGATTATTGTATTGATTTACAGTGAATTGTTTAATATTCTTAATATTAAACATGCAGATTAACTTGCGAGTAAAACTTAAAATAACGCTTACAAAGGGTAAATTGCTTTTCATATTTTAGATAACCTTGGTGCTTACTATCATTTTTGAGTAGACCTGATTTTTAAAGCATTTTATATTATGGAATATTTTTTTATTTATCTTTAATCGTATATAATACCGCTTTAACACTCACTTAAATCATAAATTTAACCTACTCAGGATTACAAGTATATTATTATTGTTGATAATGTAAGTAAATATTTTGTGTAAAAAGCGTTGACATATTGCTTATTAGTTTCTAACATGTAGAGGTTAATTTGATTTTTAGATGTTTGACAAGTTTTATGGTAGAGATTAATTTAATCTCAGTTTAATTTCAATAATATTTAACTCTGCATATTCTGCATATAGTCGAGTAAGTAAATTATTAAGAGCACTTGATGGATGCCTTGGCGTTAAGAGGCGATGAAGGACGTGGCAGGCTGCGATAAGCTGCGGGGAATTGTCAACAGGTTTTGATCCGCAGATTTCCGAATGGGGAAACTCAACTAGTTAAGCTAGTTATTGTATATTAAATCAATATACAAAGCAAACTTGGTAAACTGAAATATCTAAGTAACCAAAGGAAAAGAAATCAACAGAGATTCTGTTAGTAGTGACGAGCGAAAGCGGAAAAGGCTAGTGATTTAAAAATAAGAATTAGAATACTCTGGAAAGAGTAACCATAGAGGGTGATAGTCCTGTATAAGTAGAAAGTTTTTAAATCCTTGAGTAGAGCGGGACACGTGATATCTTGTTTGAATATGGGGGGACCATCCTCCAAGCCTAAATACTCCTTAGCGACCGATAGTGAACAAGTACCGTGAGGGAAAGGTGAAAAGAACCCCGGGAGGGGAGTGAAATAGAATCTGAAATCGAGTGCTTACAAACAGTTGGAGCTCTATGTTTTGCTACAAGAGCAATCTTGTAGCTGATTTACATCAGAGTGACAGCGTACCTTTTGCATAATGGGTCAGCGAGTTAATCTATAGAGCAAGCTTAAGCCGTTAGGTGTAGGCGTAGCGAAAGCGAGTCTGAATAGGGCGTTTTAGTTTTATGGATTAGACCCGAAACCAAGTGATCTAGTCATGACCAGATTGAAGGTGTGGTAAAACACACTGGAGGATCGAACCAGTTAATGTTGCAACATTATTGGATGAGTTGTGACTAGGGGTGAAAGGCCAATCAAACTTGGAAATAGCTGGTTCTCCGCGAAATCTATTTAGGTAGAGCGTTGTATGTATGTTATTGGAGGTAGAGCACTGGATAGACTAGGGGGGCTCACCGTCTTACCAAATCTAACTAAACTACGAATACCAGTAATTAATTATACGGCAGACACACTGCGGGTGCTAAGTCCGTGGTGAAAAGGGAAACAACCCAGATCACTATCTAAGGTCCCAAAATTACAGCTAAGTGGGAAAAGAAGTAGAAAAACCATTACAGCTAGGAGGTTGGCTTGGAAGCAGCCATCCTTTAAAGAAAGCGTAACAGCTCACTTGTCTAAATAAGTTTTTCTGCGCTGAAAATGTATCGGGGCTAAAGCTGTATACCGAAGATGTGAGTGCTTATTGATTCCGATCGATAAGTGCGGTAGCGGAGCGTTCTGTAAGTCTGTGAAGGTGGTTTGTGAAAACTGCTGGAGATATCAGAAGTGAGAATGCTGACATAAGTAGCGTAAAAGAGTGTGAAAAACACTCTCACCAAAAATCTAAGGGTTCCTACGTTAAGTTAATCTGCGTAGGGTTAGTCGGTTCCTAAGGCGAGTCCGTAAAGGAGTAGTCGATGGCAATTAGGTTAATATTCCTGAACCTCTTAAGTGTGACGGGTTTTGTATTTGTATAGGTCTGATTGGATTGATCTATGCTTAAAAGAAGCTCCAGGAAATAGCACTTATATTTATGAGGCCGTACCGTAAACCGACACTGGTGGATGAGTAGAGTATACTAAGGTGTTGAAAGAATGATGTTGAAGGAACTCGGCAAATTGTACCTGTAACTTCGGAAGAAGGGTAACCTGCTTTTAGGCAACTATTAGTAGGTGGCACAGAATAGGGAGTAGCGACTGTTTACTAAAAACACAGGACTCTGCAAACACGTAAGTGGAAGTATAGGGTCTGACGCCTGCCCGGTGCTGGAAGGTTAATAAGAGGGGTGCAAGCTCCAAATTGAAGCCCCAGTAAACGGCGGCCGTAACACTGACGGTCCTAAGGTAGCGAAATTCCTTGTCGGGTAAGTTCCGACCCGCACGAATGGCGTAACGATTTCTCCACTGTCTCCAACATCAATTCAGCGAAATTGAATTCCCCGTGCAGATGCGGGGTACCCGCGGTTAGACGAAGAGACCCCGTGCACCTTTACTATAGCTTTACATTGTTATTAAAAATATAATGTGCAGGATAGGTGGGAGACTTTGAAGTTATGGCGCTAGCTGTAATGGAGTCGACCTTGAGATACCACCCTTTACATTTTTGATACCTAACTATGTTTTATTATCTGAAACTAGGACATTGTATGGTGGGTAGTTTGACTGGGGCGGTCGCCTCCTAAAAAGTAACGGAGGCGTGCGAAGGTAAGCTAGAGCTGGTCGGAAATCAGCTTGATAGTACAATGGCATAAGCTTGCCTGACTGCGAGGCTGACAAGCCAAGCAGAGACGAAAGTCGGTCATAGTGATCCGGTGATTCTGTATGGAAGGGTCATCGCTCAACGGATAAAAGGTACGCCGGGGATAACAGGCTGATGGTGTTCAAGAGTTCATATCGACGACACCGTTTGGCACCTCGATGTCGACTCATCACATCCTGGGGCTGGAGAAGGTCCCAAGGGTTCGGCTGTTCGCCGATTAAAGTGATACGTGAGTTGGGTTTAGAACGTCGTGAGACAGTTCGGTTTCTATCTGCCGTGGGTGAAGGAAATTTGAGAAGATCTAGCTCTAGTACGAGAGGACCGAGATGGATATACCTCTGGTGTGCCAGCTGTTATGCCAGTAGCATTGCTGGGTAGCTATGTATAGATGGGATAATTGCTGAAAGCATATAAGCAAGAAACCCTCTTCAAAAAGATTTCCCAATTAAGGCCGTGGAAGACTACCACGTTGATAGGCTAGGTGTGGAAGCATGGTAACATGTGAAGCTAACTAGTACTAATAGCCTGATTGATTTATTTGCTTTCTATGTGTGCGTATGCAGTGTTCAATATTAAATTGAATTTATGAATTAGAGATTTTTATTAACTTGGTGGCTATGGCAAAAATGAAACACCCGATCCCATCTCGAACTCGGAAGTGAAACTTTTTAGCGCTGATGGTACTTGAAAAGGGAGAGTAGGTCGCTGCCAAGTTTATAAAAATTTCTTTATTAATTAAGTTGTGGGTGCGCTTTTATTTTAATTTCTCTATTTTTGCTATTGTTTTAAATCTTTACTTCAATTGCGTTGCTTTTTCTTATATTTCCATAGTCTTTTATATCATTTGACATTGTTTCTATTTCTTTTAGTTGATTTTCTTTTGAAGGGGAATGACTAATCTCGGTAATATTACATTATTCTTCACACTCTTTAGTAATACTTCTTGTTGAAGAAATGCTGATTTCCAATCTATCCATACTTCATTTTTCTAGAGGGAAATGAATGCTCATACATCTAACCAAAGCTTATATTACTTACCTTATTTATGCACTCTATCATTCACCACGTCCATTAACTATTTTTAAAAATTTTACCTGCGTTATTATAAATAATATAGTTGTAAATACATTAATTGAGATTTTATTTTATTTGATTTTTTTTAGACAAATAGTTAGATCTTTCTGTAAGTTTTTATAACTTGCTTGCATAATATTTCTATGAGTCAATATTATGTAATAGTATCCTGCGTTATTTATATTTAGAATGATGAGTTTGGCAAGTGCCCGTAATCGTCTTTTGATTTTGTTTCTTTTTGCTGCTTTTCCAGCTTTTTTACTGATAACTAGACCTATTCTGATAGTGTAAATATACTTTTCAGGCTCTTTTTCTTTTATGGCATGTAACGATATGTAGAGCCCACGATAAAAAAGACTACTAGGTGCTAGCTTGTTTTTAAAAGCAAATAAAAACTCTTTTTTTTTATGCTAGATAACTTAATTATGCACACAGTTTTTTGCATCCTAATGAGCGACGCCTATTGAGAATTTTCCTTCCAGCCCTTGTTGCCATACGTGAGCGGAAGCTGTGCCTGCGCTTTCTTATCAAATTTTTCGGTTGAAATGTTCTCTTCATTGTTTTTATAAATATAATTAGTTATTTTAATTTATTTTACTTTATTGTCAAATGATGGTTGCATTATATTTGGCTAATTTTAAAGCTGTATTCTCGTAATATAAGATTAGATAGATGAATTCGTTGGCAATAATTCTTTCTATACCTACACTACTAATTCTTTTATTTTGCTTTAAGCAAGTGGATAAGGTTAAATCTTATTTATATATCAGTTGTATATGGATGTTAACTTTGTTATTAATACTCTGTAACAATTATTTTATAACCTCCATTTCTATAGCGTTACTTTTTTTCGTGTTTGCTTTTATATTTAAAAGCAAAAGAAATAAGATAATCAAATTTACACTGTTTATGGCTTTAGCCATATCGCTTTTTATCACTTTATTTATAATGTTATCTATTTTTGCCAAATCTGTTAATTTTTTTAAAGAAGTGGCTATTTCAGAATTCTTGTTTTGCTTGAAATGGAGCCATAATGTGGTAACTCTCAATGGAGAAGAAATAGGATGTTTCGGTATAACCCCGCTTTTGGTTGGCACGTTGGTTATAACTATTGTAGCAATGTTGGTTGCTGTTCCGTTTGGTTTGTTTTCTGCAATATATATTAGTGAGTATGCGAGTGGGAAAGTGCGTTACATTGTTAATACAACTTTGCAAGTTTTATCTGCTATTCCTACAGTCGTATATGGATATTTCTCAGTTGTGTTTTTATCCTCTTCTGTGAAACAGATAGCAAGTTTTTTTGGTTTGAATATACACTCAGAGAGTGCCTTAGTTTCTGGTTTATCGATAGGGATAATGATTCTTCCTTTTATTATTTCTTTATTGGAAGATGCAATTAGGTCTGTTCCAAAGAGCTTACGCTACGGCTTTATGGCATTAGGGGCCACTCCAGCAGAAACTGTATGGCACATAACAATACCTTATGCAATGCCGACAATTTTAAGTGCAATTCTGTTGTCAATTTCGAGAGCAATAGGCGAAACAATGATCGTGCTGATGGCCGCGGGAATTAACTCAAACTTAACTTTTAATCCTCTCAATTCAGTTACTACTATTACTGTGCAGATTGCTGCATTGCTTACCGGAGATCAAGATTTCAATAGTGTACAGACACTTGCTGCTTATGCACTTAGTTTAGTGTTATTTATTATTACTTGGCTCTTAAATGCATTTGCACTGTTCATAATAAAGCATAATTAGCAAATATTGTTGCAAAATTTCTATTAATAATATAGGATTTATTTTCTTGAAAAGTTCTTGGAGAACTTTTTTATAAAATTGTAGTGTTGGGTGATAAAAGTAAAGAGATGGGTATAGGTAGAACGGTTAAGGTAACTCAAGCAGTTGTTGATTTAAAATTTGAAGGCGAGCTACCTAAAATACTTAATGCTCTAAAAAGCAAACTAAAATATAAGGGCAAGGAGCTGGTTTTAGAAGTTTCACAGCATATAGGTGACAATATAGTCCGTTGCATTGCTATGGGTAGCACAGATGATATATCAAGAGATGACGAATTTGTTGATACATGTGCACCAATATCAGTTCCGGTTGGACGTTCAACTTTAGGGAGAATCTTTAATGTTGTAGGAGAGCTTATAGATGAGTGTGGTCCGCTGAAAGGAAAGCATGATTTAGAATCTATACACAGAGCACCTCCAAGTTTTACTGAGCAGAGGATACAAGAAGAAGTTTTAGTAACAGGAATAAAAGTTATAGATCTTCTTGCACCTTACCTCAAAGGAGGAAAAATTGGTTTATTTGGTGGAGCTGGTGTTGGTAAAACAGTTTTAATAATGGAATTGATTAATAATATAGCTAAAGCTCATAAAGGATTTTCCGTGTTTGCCGGAGTAGGAGAGAGAACACGTGAAGGTAATGACCTTTATCACGAGATGATCACTTCAAATGTAATAGATATAAATGAGCATGAAAAATCTCAAGCTGTTTTGGTTTATGGTCAAATGAATGAGTCTCCAGGAGCAAGGGCTAGGGTTGCTTTAACAGCTTTAACTATGGCAGAGTATTTTCGTGATCATGAAAACCAAGATGTTTTATTTTTTGTGGATAATATCTTCCGTTTTACTCAAGCTGGTTCTGAGATTTCTGCTTTACTTGGAAGAATACCTTCAGCTGTTGGTTATCAGCCAACCCTTGCAACCGATATGGGTGCAATGCAAGAGAGAATAACTTCAACTACTTCAGGTTCTATTACTTCTGTGCAAGCTATATATGTTCCTGCGGATGACTTGACTGATCCAGCTCCTGCAACTACGTTTTCTCACCTTGATGCGACCACAGTATTATCAAGGCAAATAGCTGAAATGGGGATATACCCTGCTGTTGATCCACTTGATTCAACTTCTCAGTCTTTGTCTGATGAAATCATTGGTGAAGAGCATTATAAGGTGGCTTCTGAGGTGAAGCGTATATTACAAACTTATAAATCACTGCAAGATATTATTGCCATACTTGGTATGGATGAACTATCTGATGAGGATAAAATTGTTGTTGATAGAGCTCGTAAAATTCAAAAGTTTCTTTCTCAACCTTTTCATGTTGCAGAGATATTTACTGGCATGCCTGGTAAATTTGTTTCACTTTCCGATACTGTTTCTAGCTTTAAAGGGATTGTTGAAGGCAAGTATGATCACTTGCCAGAGGCTGGCTTTTATATGGTGGGGAATATAGACGAAGCAATGCAAAAAGCTGAATTAATAGAAGCTGAAACTAAAATTGGAGCTAAAAATTAAAGATTATGAATACCTTCAAAGTACAATTTTTTTCTCCTGATAATCAAATTTCATTCAATAAAGTGACTTCTCTTTCAATAAATGGGCTTGAAGGAGAGCTTATGGTTTTGGCTCGCCATTCTCCTTACTTGATTTATTTATTGCCTGGCATTATTACTGTTAAAATGAGTAATCAAAAAAAAGAAAAGGTTGTGGTTAATAATGGTATGTTGGAAGTTGCAGCTAATAATTGTAGCATTGTAACAAACCAAGTTCAGATTTTTGATCATGTAATTCATGATGAAGAATCGTTGAAGGACAAAAGAATTAGTATATGTTTAAGCTCTCTTAATGAGAAACATCTTTCTTAGCTGCTTTAGGCAAAAATCAATTATCATTCAAATGGCTGTAAGATTATTGCTTCAAATGCTCTTTTTTGTTATCCCAGAAACTCTAAGGCTGTCATCCTGGTACTTTCCCCGACACTGTGATCTATATTTTGCAAACCAATAAGTTTCTTGCATTACATCCTATCATTCCAGTGCATGACACTGGAACCTGTTTTCTTTTTTTCGATTCCAGTGCACGTGTGCAACTGTATGAGCATTGTGGTTTGAGACTACCAGGATGGCGTCATCCAAGTAGCGGACACTGGAGAATCCAGAAAAATTGATCATAAACAAGCGCACTACAGAACATTTTCGATGAAATTAATAAAAACTGGATTCCAGTGTTACGGCACTGGAATGATAATGTCTGCTACGCAAATTATCTACAAATCACAATATTCATACAGTTGTGCGTCCGCTCTGGATGACACTGAGAGGTAGGGGCTATTGGTTTTTCATGTAAACAATGGTATACAAGGAGTTTAATGGCAAGATTTTGCAAAGATATTTTTTATGAGAGGTTAGTATGGAAATTTTTCTTGATAGCGTTGATTTAAATGAAATTAAAGAACTAAAAGAGTTAATTGATGGCATAACAACCAATCCTTCTTTGATAGCAAAATCTGGGCGTAAAGATAAGTATGAAGATTTAATAAGTGAGATATGCTTTATTATAGAAGGGCCTGTTAGCGTGGAAGTTGTTGCGGATAATCATGAAGATATGATTAAAGAAGGTCTTAAGTTAGCGAAAATTTCTAGCAATATCGTAATCAAACTGCCTTTTACACATGAAGGATTAATTTCTTGTAAAAAGTTGTGGACAGAACATAAAATACCTGCTAACATCACACTATGTTTTTCTCCTGGACAAGCACTGCTTGCTGCTAAGGCTGGTGCTTGTTTTGTTTCTCCTTTTATTGGCCGCCTTGATGATATAAGCTATAATGGCTTGTCACTAATAGAAGATATATGCACTATATATTCTAATTACGGCTTTGATACCAAAATTCTTGTTGCATCGGTAAGAAGTCCAACGCATATAGTAGAAGCTGCAAGGCTTGGTGCTGATTCAATTACTGTGCCAGCGAAAATACTTAGACAATTACTTAACCATCCACTTACCGATCATGGGCTTGTAATATTTGAACAAGATTGGAATGCAAAACAATAAACGTTTACAAAACGGGAAAATTTTAGGAGCAAAAGCAAGTTTTGGCGCTAAATCAGAAAGCAGGTTGTTAAAGAGATCTATTGATCGATTTTTCTTTTTTCACTATTAATAGATTTATAACGCAATTGAGCTTAAATATTCAGCATGAAAAGCTTCATACTTACTTTATTATTAGTTTCGTTTCCATTCTTAGCATCATTTACAAGCACTGAGGGCATCAAAGAAAACTGCGATTACGAATATTACCCTAAATTAGATCATAACTCTGCAGATGAGCTGTGCACTATAAAGCGAAATTATTACAGATACGGTGAGAAATTAAAAATGTTAGCAGACGAGATAATAAAGGAGATAAAGGAAACTGCTTTAAACATTGGTAATAAAACTAGTGATTTATAAATTTACCATTTCTTCTGGTTTTACTATTCTTTCAAATTCTTTTTCAGTGAGCAGCTCAAGCTTCACTGCCGCTTCCTTTAAGGTGATATTTGCTTTGCAAGCAAGTTTGGCTATTTTTGCTGCATTATCATATCCTATATGCGTATTTAATATAGTGACCAACATTAATGACTGATTCAGCAGATCTTTTATTCTCTTTTCATTTGCCTTAATGCCAATCACACATTTTTCTGTGAAATTTAAACTTACGTCAGCTAAAAGTCTTATAGACTGCAAAACATTGTAAATTATTACTGGCTTAAACACGTTTAGTTCAAAATGGCCGTTTGAACCACTGATGGTTACAGCAACATGATTTCCCATAACTTGAGCACATACCATAGTTACTGCCTCACATTGGGTTGGATTCATTTTACCTGGCATAATTGAAGAACCTGGCTCATTTTCTGGCAAGATTATTTCTCCAATTCCGCACCTTGGACCAGAACCAAGTAACCTTATATCATTTGCAATTTTCATTAAACTAACCGCTACTGTATTGAATGCTCCACTTAGCTCAACCAGAGCATCATTTGCCGCTAGTGCTTCAAATTTATTTTTTGCTGAAATAAACGGAAGATTGGTAATTTTTGATACTTCTCTAGCAAAATCTTCAGCAAAGCCTTTTTTAGTATTGAGTCCCGTACCAACCGCGGTGCCACCTTGCGCAAGTTCATACACATTGTTTAGAGCTGATTTTACTCTTTCTATTCCCCTTTTAATTTGAACTGCATAGCCAGAAAATTCCTGTCCAAGTGTCAGAGGCGTTGCATCTTGCAAATGAGTACGTCCTACTTTTATTATATTTTTAAATTCCTGACTCTTATCATTCAGTGCCTTATGTAGCACTTCAAGATTTGGAATAAGAGAACAATTTATCTGCTTTGCTGCTGCTATGTGCATTGCTGTTGGAAAAGTATCATTTGATGACTGGCCAAAGTTTACATGATCGTTTGGGTGTACTGGAGACTTGCTGCCCAAATCGCCACTCAAAATCTCTATTGCACGATTACTGATCACTTCATTCATGTTCATGTTGGTTTGAGTTCCAGATCCAGTTTGCCACACGACAAGTGGAAATTCGTCGTTAAATTTGCCGTCTATTACCTCCTGCGCAGTTGTGCAGATTGCATTTCCTACTTTTTCATCTATAGCACTGTGCTTCATGTTTACACGTGCTGCTGCAAGCTTTACTATTGCTAATGCTTCAATTATAGGCTCTGGCATCTTTTCTGTGCCAATTTTAAAATTTTCCAAAGAACGCTGTGTTTGCGCTCCCCAATAACGTTCGCTTGGCACTTTTATTTCCCCAAAACTGTCTGATTCTGTTCTGTTTTTTTTATCCATAATTTCCTCTTTGATGTCATGCAAATAGCTGAAACTGTAGTCCAGTTTCGCTACATAAATTTTTATGTTAATATCTCCACTTTCTGGTTAACTAAATTATACTGTATTGTATCTTAAGCTACAACTAACCTTTAGTTATAAATATTAGTGAAATTTACTAACAGAAAAAAGCAAAAGAAACTTCGCTAGCTAATTATTCACTATCTATCTTTAAATTGACGTTTTTATTGTCTTAAATGTTTTAGCAAGCGTATTTTAGCTTATTTTAGGTAAAACCTAGAAGTTTTATGAAGACATGGAGTGCACATAGTGCAAAAATTAAACATGAGACGCTAAGTACATTGAGTTTCATGTCGTTTTATCTGGACAGACTGAAGATAAATAGTGCCCAGTCTCATCATAAGGTGTTTGAAGTAATTCCATCAAGTAGTTTTATTTCGTCAAATGTGCTATTAAAAGCTATGTGAATAGAGGTTTTAATCATCGGTAAACCTTAATTACTTTTGATATAACTACATAGTGGGTAAAAATTCTCTAATAGCATGAAATAAAATTTTCAATGAGTGGTTGTCAGACATGTTATGCTCCGCTGATTTTGTCAAATGCATCTCAACGTCAGTTGATTTTATTCTTTCAGCTAAATTTAATGAGGTTTGGTAAGGAACATCTTTATCGTTAATGCTATGCAATAAGCGTACAGGAGAGTTTATGTCTATTATCTCTTTATTTAAAAGAAGATTTTTTCTGCCGTCTTCTATCAAATTCATAGTTATTTTGTATTCACAACGCCCTGAAGTAAAGTCCACTACGCCTTTAGAATCTAGTTCTTCTTTTTGCTTGCCTGATAACTGCTTAAATATTAAATTTTCAGTGAAGTCAGGAGCAGATGATACGCCAATCAATGCTGCAATTCTTTCTGGAAATTGAAGAGCAGTGAGCAACATCAACCACCCTCCCATACTTGAGCCTATAATTATCTGTTTGCTGCTAGTTAATTCATTGATTACTCTAGTACAATTTTTTTGCCAATCACTTATCGTGTAATCAGTGAAATCACCGCTTGAATGGCCGTGGCCAAAGTAGTCGAATAGCACAAGCTCTACATCATTTTCTTGGCAAAATTTGTAAATAGCAGTTGCTTTAGTTCCATTCATATTTGATGCAAACCCACCAAAAAAGACTATAGAAGCTCTCCTTCCATGTAACTTTCGATATGCTATATACTTGCCACTTTCACTAAATAGTTTACAGTAATCCATATTACTTTGGTAAATCAACGGGGTTATCGCTTAGTTGACGCAAGTAGATGACTAAATCTGCAATTTCTTGTGGATTGGAAATACCTGCAAACGCCATACGTGTACCTTTTATATAAGCCTTTGGATTTTTTAAGAAGGCAAATAGCTCTTCATATCCCCACTTTCCGCCCTTTTCTAGCAGTGCTTTTGAATAATTAAATGAGTTGCCAAGGTATGCTTTTTTGTTTTCAACTATGTTCCACAAATTTGGTCCTACTTTATTTGCTCCACTTTTCTCAAAACTATGGCAAGCTATACATTTCTTTGCTGCTGATTTACCTTTTTCAAAACTAGCATTTTGCATGAGCGCTACGATATCAAGCGCTACTTGCTCAATTTCTTGCTGAGGTACGCCACCACCAGCTACTATCGTTTGATGTTCAATCTTATATTTCTCTGGACTGTAGAGCGTATCAACCATATTACTGACTGTCACGATAATCAGTCCGGAAAGTAAAATTGATGCTGCGATCTTATTAAGCTCCATAACTTTTATCAATTGATGTTTCTTAAATTATGCGAATATTTTTGCAAACAGTAAACAATTACCTTGAAGCTTGTCAAACATTTAAAATAGCCTACTTTTCGTTCTGCCTAAGAGTGGTCCGCGGTCAATCACATACTCGTCTGAGATAATAGATTCATACATACTACCTACGAACATTGACGAAACAGTTACTCCTGTAACTATTCCTGTATGTAGTGCAAGATGCCTATTCCTGCACCTGCTGTTGTTGCTTACTAAATTGCAATGATACCCAAGAAAGAATAATATTTGTGGTTGCAGCAAAGACCCACTCCAACTGTTACACTTGCAGTTGTTGTAAGAAGAAAAGGCGATACAAACGCTACTATTATATTTTACAATAGCTTTCCTTTTTAAATTTGTTAATCTTATCACGGTAGAAACAGCGCAATCCTATAACTACGAGCGCTAGCAGAGCTGAAGATATAGCACCCAATAATTCCCACCTGCAATTAAAAGCGACAAAGCTGTAAAGCTAAGCTATAATCCTGCAAGCGCTCCAATTACATCATCCACTTCTACTATAGCTTCTATAACTATCATTGCATTAAGCTGAAATTTATATAAACTGTCTATTTGCTTGTTAAGCGTGGCTTGAACCTATAATTTCATTTTCCATCCATATAACATCTCCTAACACTCATTGAAACGCACATAATAGCACTTCTATTTCTGATTTGAATGATATTCGCTGAAATTGTACCTTTCTTTGAAAGAATGGCAAATTCAATTGTAGAACAAGTTTAAAAATTCTGGTAGAGTGGTTTTGTTTTACTTATAAAACATGCTACTTGATATTGAAAAGCGCAGCATAACAAATGCACTATGGAGATTACAAGAAGCAGACCAGAGGGAAATTTTAACTCTTACTCAAAAATTTGAATTACCAGAAATACTAGCTAGGGTACTTGTTAATCGCGGTGTTAATATAGAAAGTGCAGGCAACTTCTTATATCCACTAATCAGATCGCTATTACCAGATCCCTTCCATCTACTTGACATGGATAAAGCTGTTTGCCGCATAATACAGGCAATAAATAATGGTGAAAACATAGCAATATTCGGTGACTACGACGTTGATGGTGCAACGTCATCAGCATTAATTAACAGATACCTAAGAACGATTAGTATACGCTCTATAATTTATATTCCAGATCGTGTTAATGAGGGCTATGGATTAAATGCAGATGCTTTATTGCAACTTAAAAAGAAAGGTATTGATCTATGTATTTCTGTTGATTGCGGCACGCATTCATATCGACCGATAGAGGATGCCAAGAATTTTGGTCTTGATATTATAGTTATCGATCATCATCTTAGCACGGAAAAACTACCGAGCGCTGTAGCAGTTGTTAATCCAAATCGCCTCGATGAGAGCTCCTCTTATACTAACCTTGCAGCAGTTGGGGTATCATTTCTGCTAATTGTTGCTCTTAACAAAAATCTGCGTGAACAGGGATTTTTTATCAACAAAAAGGAACCAGATTTATTTGATCTGCTGGATTTAGTTGCCCTTGGCACTGTTTGCGATGTTATGCAGATTACTGGCCTCAATAGAGCATTTGTTTCACAAGGATTAAAAGTGATGTCAGCAAGAAAAAATGTCGGCTTGAGCGTTTTATTTGATGCTTTAGGAATTCTCGAAAAACCAAGCGTTTCCCGGCTGGGTTTTAATATTGGGCCATGCATAAATGCTGGAGGAAGAATCGGAGAAGCATCTCTTGGCTCAAGGCTGCTTTCTACAGATAATGAAGAAGAGGCACATTCCATCGCGCTAAAATTAATAGATTTGAATAATGCAAGGAAGATGATGGAAAATGAGGCTATCTTAGAAGCCACAGCACAAATGGAAAAGTCCATGAAGTCAGGTGCGAATTTTATAATGGTAAGCGGTAATTGGCATCAGGGAATAATTGGTATAATTGCATCAAGGCTGAAAGAGCGGTTTCACTTGCCGGCAGTAGTTATATCTTTCAATAATGGAATAGGAAAAGCAAGTTGCAGGTCAATTCCTGGGATTGATATCGGAGCTGCAGTTCTTTCTGCAAAATTTATAAATTTGATTATTGAAGGTGGCGGACATAGTATGGCAGCAGGGTTTGCGATTAAGGAAGACAAAATAAATGATTTATATGACTTTTTTACTGAAAGGTTTGCGCACTTTAAGCATAATAAGGCTTTAAAAGCCGATGGTATAGTAACTGCTAAGGCGATAAGCTTATCACTGTGGAATCAATTGAGACGTTTGGAGCCATTTGGTGTTGGCAATCCTGAGCCGAGGTTTATTATCCAAGGAGCAAAGATTAGGAAGCCTAAAGTTATAGGAGTTGACCATATAAAATGCTTCATTGCTGACGATAATGCTATGGTTAGAGCCATTGCATTTCGTTCTGCAAATACTTATCTTAGTTCTGCTATCATGAAGGGTAATGTTGAAGCTATTTTTGGCAAAATCTCTATGAATTATTGGAATGGCAATGAGTTTGTACAATTTTTAATAGAAGATGTATTGACTATTAGCTGAACTGCCTACTAATTTCAGCGTTAGCAAAACTACTTGACAATTTTCACCGACACTTTCTCATGATTATGAGAATAATGGTGCAAAAATAATATCATAGAATTCAATGGGATAATTTTTAGTGAATTACTCATTTACAAAGGCCAAAATGTACTAGTGCAACTTAAATAAGCCGATGTAATAGGTGACTTAATTTTACAAGGGAGATTTTTCAAGCAGAAAGGTATCTTACCATTGAAATGGAGTGCCAAACTTATGTGGCTGCTCTGCTTAGGTAAAACTGGAGCCGGTTTGTTATTTCAACTTCTTAATGGCACCTAAATTTAAGTAGTAGATGCCTTAAAGCCACCAATCAATTGAGTAAAATTCAAAAATTTCAATGGTACGCATATTAAAAACTTTAAATTTAATAATAAACCCGCATATAATACAGATATGGGAGCTGCGTATCGTGAAACTCTCTTAACTTATTACCTCAATTACCAGATAATAGCTTAGATTTCATAATAACCAGTTCACCGTTTACTTTGCAAAGAAAAGAATATGGAAATGAGTTCCAAGTGAAATATGTTGCATGGTTTAATAAATTTGTTATGTTAGTACATAGCAAACTCAAAGATACTGGAAGTTTTGTACTTGATCTGGAGTGGCTTATGAAAAAGGCTTGCCATCTCTAGAAGATTCTATAATGTTAAAGTGCTTGTGTATTTCTGTTACGATATAGACTTCTTCTTGTAGAAGATTTCTATTGGTATAATCCTTCTAAATTGCCGAGTCCAATTGAAGGGGTAAATAAGAAAAATCAGAGTAAAAGATTATGTTAACACAGTATGGTGATTCAGCAAAACTAAGTGGCTTAAAGCAGATGTTACAAAGGTGCTAGCGGAATATAATGACAACATGAAAAACTTATAGAGAACCAAAGGCTTATTATCCTCCAAAGGAACGGCATCATGGCACAATGTTGATAGTAGCTTTGGCAATGATAATGGAGGAGCTATTCCATCGAATCTTTTGTAGATTCCCCCAATTCAGAATCTAATAGCCAGTATCTTGCTGCATGTAAGAAATTAGGTATAAAGCAGCATCCAGATCGATTCCCTGTTAAATTATCTCAATTTTTCATTAGGTTTCTAACACAACCAGGAGATGTTGTTTGAGAGATATTTTTGCTGGTTCCAGAACAATGGGCTTTATATGTGAGTAAGAGGAGCCGTTACTGGCTGGCATTTGAAAACAAGGAATATCATGCTGCATCTGCTTTGAGGTTCTTAGAAAAGGAATGCTCAAAAGAAGATTTGAAAACTATTTATCAACGTATTGTTTATGGTGAAGGGCAAGTATTAAAGTCTAAGCAGACTATATTGGATCTTAAATTCACTCAGCAGTCATTGGTAGTTTAGAAGCAATCTCAATTTTTATAAGAAAAACATCTCAAACATCAAGATACCTTTGATTGAAAGAGAGTGCCAACTAGGTAACTGAACAGATTTGCTATTTCAACTAAATCAACACATTTTAAAGTAGAAACACCATGAAACACCAAAAATAGTAAAAGCTATTACAAAAAAGTTCAAAAATTGGAAGGGTGCCATTGCTTCAAAAGAGTCGAATGCCTCTAGCAATAAGGACTTTAGAGGAGATCGAAAAACCTTCAGAAAGTATTCTTAACGTAGAAATAACAATAGAACAGCAAATTCTATCTTCAGCTGTTGCAACAACTGAAGCATGCAACAATAGCAATATAACAACAATAGAAGATTAAAATACTTATATAGTTGACAATGTCGAGGGAAACTACTATACAAGAGCTAAATGCCAATAACAGCCTCTCATTAGTTGAAATAAAGCTATGTGATGCTGTAGAAGAAAACAATCAATAAAAATATGGCAGCAGAGACAAGCAAAATACTGGCTAGTTTTGTTAGTACAGCTTTATTAGTGACTAGTGTTGCGTTGTACATCCTGGAAATGCATGTTATAGTGGTAGTTGTGGCGGGATTGTTGGTGGGGATTTAGCGTGTATAGATTTAGCGTTGTACAGTATTTTAATGCTAAGTATGAAGCTCAAGGAAGTAGAGGATATAGGCAGCCTCTTTTCCTAGTCAATACAAATGCTTAAACTTTGTGGTTAAAATAATAAGTTAGCCATGTTTCTAATCCATATATGCTAAACCTATTTGTAATAGTTGCCGTACTTGATTCAGTTCGCGTACAATGATCGAATGGTTCAACCTGTAGATTTTTTATCTTGCTCGCCAGCCGATATTTTAATGTTGGCACTATGTTTTCAAATTGATTACCGAGAATATCAAAATAACGTAGGCCAGCAAACGCTTCCACCTGTGATGCAAATTGGTAATTGATGCCAAGTTTTTGTTTGATAAGCAAAGCATACTTAATTCTTCCTAAAAACTTGCTTTAGTTAATTTACCACCAATGCTAACATATGGAATAAACGATTCTCCACAAATCATAATATATGCTAACTAACCTAGCAGAATTATCAAAGATTTCATTCTTTATTTTGAATGCAGCTCTAAATTTTAGGTTCACACATGTATCCTGTATATTTACATCAACCTTTCCACTTCTCCATGATGAGTTACATTCCGTTCCAGCAGAGACATCTTTATTACGGCGAAGCTTCTATGTATTTTGCTCTTGACCTTTGTTTGAATAATCCTCACTGTATGAGTTGGTTTGGGAGTACAAACCTTCAAGCTAAGTTCTGACGTTTTCTGATAGATTGTACCATACTGCAATGCTACCAGCAAATCCTAAACGTATTTATAATTGTAACCAGCCCAAATTCTCTCATTTTTATTAAAGCTAAAAACTCCATCTGCTGTACTATTATCTACATCTTCTTTATTTTCTAATGGCCAAATTGTATTAAAAAGTGCATCAAAGTAGCTAGCTTTAATATAAAACCATCTAAGTTGTCTGTTAGAGCATTCCAACTAAATAAAAAGGCAGGTAGAACTATTAATGTATATCGTTTGTTTACCACAATAATGCTTTAAGCTTATACTTTTATACTTCTACTAGAAAATTCTGCGTCAATCAGTTTTTACAAACGACTTGCTATTGTAATCAGATTTTTGAGAAATGATTTCTTAATTATTATTAATAATAAAT
The DNA here is from genome assembly GCA_051710285.1 of Wolbachia sp. Classification (GTDB taxonomy): domain Bacteria; phylum Pseudomonadota; class Alphaproteobacteria; order Rickettsiales; family Anaplasmataceae; genus Wolbachia. The sequence continues at coordinate 855,040 of JBPETD010000001.1, read as the reverse complement.
AAATATTTAAAAAATCTCTTGACTTCCGCCAAAATGTATGGTCTTATGCTAAGACTACTAAAAAGCGGCAGTAAATATCTAAAAGAATTCTATTATTCATTGGTGGAGATTTATGAACAATAATAATTTTAGAGAATCAAGCAATAATATATTAGCACTGCTACTATCATAGACTCCTGAACAAGTGAAGATACATTGCAATCTACTTGATAGCCAAGAAAGGCAAGCTCTTCATGCAAAGATGATGAAAGAAATGCGTAGGAACATAGCAGAGGTAAAACATGTGAAGAGATTGGATTAAATATCTGTTGTTATAGGAGGTTGTTACAAAGATGTAGAAAGGTGAGTTTATTAATTAACATACACAAGATATTGATAAAATTAGAAGCGCATATTATACAAAGAGAATTAGTAGCAAGCTTAATAATTTATAAGGCTGTCCTAGTTAATAAAAAGATAATATTTGTACCTATAGACTGGAATAGTTGTTGTGAGGTTATTATGATACAAACAACGTTAAAACAAAGAATAGTGCTAAAGTAATGTCTTATCAAGGCGCAAATATAGCACAATATTCGGATGGTAAATCCATAGGCGATAAAGACAATAGTACTGTAGACAAAATCTCTTTACATTCAGCTGTTGAAATAGGTAACTTATCTCTGATTGCACGTCTTCTATGTGAAGGAACTGATTTAAATGCTATAGACAGCATAATTGGACTCCTATTTGTTATGCTGTCCATTAAGGAGATGTTGATTTAGTAAGATTTTTAAGATATAAGGGTGCTGATTATGACATCAATGACTGTGAAGGCACGGTGTCTGATACATTTCGATGTGGTTCCACTGAATTAGTTCAATGTTTTATAGACGAAGAATGTGTTGATCATATGATAATCGACGAACGTGGCCTTACTTTATTTGGTCAAGCTGTTATAGGTGGTAATCTGGGTACTATAGAGTATCTGGTAAGCCGAAAAAGGGGTAGGGCACTTACGATGGTAATAATCTGTTGGAAATAGCAATATTATGCGGCCATTTTAACGTTGTTGAATATTGAGTATGGAAGAATGGAGTCGATGTAAATTGTGCGAAGGAAACGACTGGACATCTTTACTGCACGCTGGTTGAGTGAGACGAGATTGAAATAGTGTGATGCTAATAGAGGCAGGAGTCAATATGAATGCTATAACTGAAGATGGTACCACTGCACTACATATGGCTACTGAAGGTTGTAATTTCGAAATGATCGAATATCTTGTGGAAAATGGAGCAAATATAAATGCCAAAGATAAGAAAGGTAAAAAGACACGACTGAACTTAGTTATTCCAGGCTAAGACGTAGCGGAATACCTGTGGTTCACACATTTAGGAAAAGGCAGACACTGAATTGAGGAGGGAATATGGTAATCAATAAAAAGGCATACAAGTAATTTACTTGGATGAAGGGTATAACACAGTTATAGAAACACCTACGATTATGAGTGTGTAGAAACTATACAAAGTATTATGGAATAAATATTGACGGTAGAAGCAATAACTTCGATAAAAATTACCAATTATCTTACTGTATTACAACCATCAAAGGAAGATTCGGAAAGTTGCCAAGGACCTTATCTTAATACTATTAAATATAGAGGTAGAGCTAAGAAATTATAGCATAGTTATGCAAAGTGGCTTGTAAATTTGATTGAGCAAGGTTTAACAAAACTCATGGTTATTTTGGATGACTAGGAGGTAAAATGGGTGCGTCAAGCAAAGTGCGTAAAATTCAATTGATGAAAATCCAACCTAGGCAAAGTCTAGTCAACAGACTAGAACAGACCATTATGCTACGTAAGGTAACGAGCATAGTAAAGCTAATGGAATGGACAATACAGGGTGCAACGAAAGTGAAGATATTGAATCACGAAATTACCAACATCATGGAGGTTGACACTTTCCATATTGTGGAAGACAGTATGAAGGATAACGACAAGCAAGTTATCACTCATTCTATTGAGATCTGAGACTGCGTCATGTATTGAGATGGGGGAGTTTACGTAAACTTGGGAAATTCTTTGTATTCCTATTAAGGTAGGTTGGAACAAATCAATAAAAGCGAAGACTAACGGAAGATATAAAGAAGTCGGACTGATTGGTAGCACTCAGAGTGTGTGAAAGCACATACAAGTGGAAGTGATTAGCGGTATAGTAACTGGTTTAGGGATTGTTACATCAACACAACAGAGATTGGAATGTGTGATGCAAGGAAAACTAAATCAGATAGCAGTATCAAAGATGCTGTAAATGCTATACTGAAGAGCCGTATGCGGGAAATTCGCATATACGGTTCTGTTAGGAGATCATAGCAATTAAACCTAATAGGAGGATTTAATGTTATGATCTCTATAAGACAATATAAAAAATATTTTGATATACTATTACCAATTACTAATGACTCTAAAAAGTTAATTGAGTATTTGATGAAACAATCAGATGAAGAACGCTTAAGAGTATTTTACATGGATGAGAAGCATTATTTATTGCAGAAAAAGTATATGAAATTTTCAAAATAAATGAAACAGTGATATATACAAGAAAGTTTATGGAGAGCAAGGGTTAAGATTAGGAGCAAGTGCTATGATAGCAGCACATAATTACTCTGAAAGTGGAAGTACCAGCAGTAGGAGACATATCGATTGTGAGAAAGCTGGTGATAGAATGCCCAAGTGTAGTAATAGATCTAGTGGATTACAAAACAGTGATAGAGTATGGATGTTTTAGCTTCAGTAAGCATCGCTTGATACAGGAAAGCTGTGTAAAATTATCTGAAAAGATGAAGTAGTGTGAGAAGATGATAAAGAGTATAAACGCAATTAGGGAGGACAACTACGAAGTTGATAACTACACTGACAAACAAACTTTGGAAGTGATTTTAATAGAATTTTAGGTTAAAGATTATATCTTTTTGCCTTGAAATATTTTAAAGAGACATGACTACTAATACAAGGTTTGCAGACTGTGATGTAGAGGAAAATTAAAACATGAGAGGGAATGGCAAGGTGTACTCAGGCAGATTTAGGAAGTAGAGTTGGAATATCATAGCAGTAAATGTTCAGATATGAACGAGGGATAAATTCAATTTCAATCGTCACATTATGTCGGGTGGCAAAGAAACTACCGATTGATGTTGAAAACTTCTACCTAAATCAACAGCCAAAAAGGAAGCTGAAGGTGAGATAGTAAAAATATTAAATCTAGTTATAGAATATAAAAAGTTTAAAAATTAAAAATTATGTAAGATGGACTCTGCGTTAAATAAATCTATTAAGATGAGCGAAGAAGAAGGTAGAGAAGCAGGAAAAATTAAAGTGGCAAAGAATTTACTTAAAGCTAGTATTTCTGTTGATATCATCTCCAAGCAATAGGCTTTATCTACAGATGAACTTAAGAAGCATGCTAAAATAGAGGTAGTTAATTTTATGGCCTATAAAACAGTGGAAACATAAAAGTCTAGAGAACAGCAAGAGAATATCCTCGGGAGGATTTAGGAAATAAAATCGGTTTAAAATCTTCACAAAGATATTGCTATGAGAAGAAAATCCACATCATTACAATAAAAAGACTAGATGCCATAGCAGAAGCATTACAGCAAATATTAAAGCTTTACCGCCAAAAATAGTGAGCTAATAGAAAAAGAAAATATTGAAGTTGAAAGAAGCGATGAGGATAGAGAAGGAGTAAATGGATTACTAAACTTAGTGAGAGAGTGCAACATAATTGATGATGAAGAAATACGTGATAAATTTTATTCGTTAATTATATCAGTATCTAAAAAATACAGATCGGTAAAGAAAGGGGTAAAATAGTGGAAACAGAAGTGGCAAAAATTTACTTGAGGTGTAGGTGTTTAAATTGACGTAATACAACAAGCAACTGGTCTGCATAGTCTTAAAGCTATTTGAGAAACCATAAGTGCCAAGATAATTTCCTAGGCTGCTTAATCAGTATCAACGTAAAATTCTAAGTACACAGAGAGATCTTCATTTATTAAGAGTTTAATAAATTATCAAAACAACAAGAATGAGTGCGCCAAGTATTACATAAATAACCATCACAACCTACCATCTTTCTAATCTTGTACTTATTTAGATTGTTTAATTTCCTTGGTTACCTACCGGTAACACAAGATCATGTTTCATACCTCAACCTATTTATTCTATTCTACTAGAACTAGAAAAGCGGTCAAACCGTAGTAAAATACTAATGATTGATTTCTATTTATATCCATTTTAATTGATGCTTTTATAAACATTGCTACTTTGATATGCCTATTTTGGATTTGCTATATGAGTTCTTTTCTTACCAACCGATTTCAAATAAAATTGTTCTCACGATCTTAGGTTTTGGATGCTGGAAATGGTTAAATTATTATATTCTTAATAATATATACTACTAAATTAATGCTGATTTTAAGAACAGCAAAGGAGAATTAAGGTAAATTTATAGAAACAATACGACTTGAGGCCAATATTATCCCTAGCATCGTAAGCCTTAAACATTCTTTTTAATTAATTTTTATAGCCTTACTTAACCATATTCTTTTTTCATTAAAAATCTTATAATTCTGGCCAATATATGCTTTCATAAAAATGATGCTACTATTAACTTGATGGAAGTAAGATAGTCATGAATGAAATGAAAATTATAAATTCAGTTCCAGAAAGTGACTCAAGTCACGCCGTAAAGCGCTTCCAGATTAAGGAGTGGTATGAGCTATTTGGTAAAAATGTTCTAATGAGTGAGATCTTTCTTATGTTGCTAAAAAGCTAAATAATTTCTTAGACGCTAAATATTGAATACACAAGCAATCTGATGATTTTATTCTTAATAAAGCCTATATTGTAAATGAATTACTTGGCATAAAGAAAACAGACGATGGAGATCTGTTAAATAACTATAAGAGTTATAAAGTTAAATGTTGGCTTTGCCCAGACGGTAAGCATACGTAAAAATTTTCCATCTCTAAAGCAATATCAAGGCGATCAGAGTCAGAAAGAAAGTTTGCTACAGATACACTTAGTAGCTATTTTAGGCTGATGAAGTTCTGTCACACTATATTCATATAATGGACAAAATGGTGATCTTATTTCAAATCTTAATAAGGAAATCCTAAATAGCTTCAATGAATTAATAGCAAAGTATAATAAGAACTATCATAAAAACTTAGATTATAACACCCAAGTTAACTTATGGAAATATGGGTTTGAATGTGCAAAAAAAAAAGAAAGATGTATAGAAGCTCTTGAATTCTTTTTAGATAAGTTAGAAAGAAAAATAACACAAGATGAACGTGATGGAATTTTAATTGAAACAGCACTGTATGCTACTTTATCTGGTAGTTTCAGTCTCAGGCATAGCAATGCTAATGTCATAAGATTTTTGTCTTGATAATCTAGGTGCTGATAAGTGTAAGAGGCTTCTGCAAAAAGATTTTGAGGTTCGTAGCAATTACTCTATATTAGATGAGTTAGAAATTAGGTATTTGTTCTAGTATATATAAAGAGTTAATTAGTTGTTTGGAACGCGAGAATATCTCATTTGAAAAGTATTTTATTCGCTTGATTTTTAGGGTAAGACATCAAATATGCGTGGCGCCTGATAAGAAATTAATGCAGGTAGCGGTAATTTTTAACATGGATATTGGATAAATAAGGTCTTGCAAAACATATGGAATACTGTCTCAATAAATTAAGTAAAGATAATCCTTGATTAATTAATATGTTATTAGAACTTTCTAAGACTGTTGCATTTGAGCCTTTAGAGAAGATATTAGACTCTGCAACTAAAGTATGGTGTAAGTAGATAGTTGAGTCATTTCGTAATTTGAATGACCTTATTATGCTCTATATATTCAAAGTAGAAAATCTATTGGGTAAAGTTCTCTTGATGATACTGGATATAGTAGTAATTTTATGAGGGCTATAGAGGAAATTCTAAAACAAAATCCTGCTTATAAACAAAAATGGAATTGCTCGTGCATCTACATAAGGAATTTAGAATAAAAGAATACATAACAAGAATTCTAGAATTACTATCAGATTATAGTTTATATGGTGTTATAGAGAAAAGAATAAATGAACTTGAACAACATAATCAAGCTGTGGTAATGTACCATCAACATTAAGCCGATCTGAGGTCTACTGCTTCTATTCAGAAAAAGATATCTAAATAGGGGAAATGTATGTTAGATAATAAAAATTAATACAACATCTTTTTGACGCAAACAGTGATAATAAAAAATTTCAAGAAAGATTTTAGTCATTCTTGAATCAAATATCAAAACCAAGTGGAGCTTCTGCTGCACCGGAAAAGAATGGATTCTTTATAAACTTTTTTCTAGTCGTATTTGCTAGTTTAAAAAGCACAGAACTTGCTGTAAAACTTGGACTACAAAATTTGTATTTTCGGGAAGTTCAGATAATTAGTAAAGATTTACATGTTATTGCAGAATTTGGAGAAGATAAGAAAAACATTTTTTGCTTTCTCAGAAAGCAAAGGCAAAAGGTCCAGTGCCAATTTAGAGGAAAATGATGAATATAGGCGACAATATAGGCAAAATGTAGGACTAAGGTTCTAGTAGGTAGAGAAATACTTGAAGGAGAAGAAAAAAGAAAAAGAGGATCAGAGGTGGAAGTTTATAGTCTTGGTAGAACATGAAACAAGTAAGAACCTTGAAGTTAAAGATTTTAAAAAGTAGATTGCAAGGCAGATGAAAATTTAGAAGTCAGTATAGTTAAGTTAATTACAGGTGACTTTTAAGATGGTATAGATATTATTGAAAAGATAATTCAAGAAGCTAAAAACTTTGTTATGACCTCAAAGAAAAATCTCGTACAAACAGTGGAAAAGAAGTAGCGCAACATGGCTTTATCAGTGGTATGTTGATAAACTTTCGTTATTGCTATAACTTGAAGTTATACTTAGAATTATTGACAGGAAGGTGATATGGTGATATTATCTTGCTTGCAAGAGAAAAAGAGTGATCTTGGTTAGTTGTCCCTGTGGTAATGTAATAAAGGCAGAGGTAATGTAGAAATGTATTATCAGAGGCAGAAAGTTACGCTAGTGGTTCGTCGTAATAAAATGCGCTTATTAACAAATGCTGATAAAGCTGTTTGTGCAGGTATTAATCTTAATAGACGGAAGGAACCATATAAAATTTCTAAAGTAGCATCTAAGATAAAAAGAAATGAAGAGCTATTATGTAATTCTTGTTTAATACGGTTTATAGTAATGAAGATTCTCAAAATAGAATGGAGAATCTATTAGGCCAAGTATACTATACGTTTCCTTCAGAGCAATATATAAGAGATTATTTAAGTTGTTTACTTGGACAGCTGCTTTTAGTACAAAAGCCTGAAGAGGCAAAAGACATAAAACATGCTTATTTAACCACTAAGGAGTAGATATACAGGACCGTCTTACTACATATATGATCGTTGTTAAGGAACAATACAATAAAACAAGATATTTATTTTCATGTCAGGAAGCTGGTAGTAAAAAATTTAAGTGTAGCAAGTATATAAACATTTGCTGGAGAAATATTAAATAAAATTGACCTTAAACAAGTCACTCAAGTATATATAATTGGTCGTGGAGAAACCGGACCTAATCAATCAGCATTTTTACTTGGCACTTTTTATCAAAATAAAGACTTAGTAAAGATTGAAAATAAAGATTCAAGGTGTTCCTTTAAAGGAACTTTCTCTTCTTAAGAGAGATAAACAAGATCAGTAATAGAGCAAGTAGAAGACATTAGTAATGACAGTGTGGAAAATAATCGTTAAGATTTTTTTGATTTTGTAGGAACTTTAATATAATACATGGTTGTCCTAAAATTCATGTGAAAAAAAGTGACTGCTGACAATTCTAATTTCATGAGTTGGAAAATTATGCAAGAGACAAGAAATCTAAGATTAAAGCTAGGATATATTCAAGAGGATTTGGCAAGTAAAATCGGTACAAAATATCAGGTTATACTACAGTATGAAAAAGGAACACGTGGATTCTCAATTAAGAGGTTATATGTCACAGCAGAAGCATTATTTACAAGTGCTAGAAATTTAGTTTCCTGACAAATAAATGAAAAAAGATGTTTTAAAAACGAGGGAGAAGAAATATCAAATCTAGTAAGGATACATTAAAGAGGTTAAGGATGCAGAATTACGTAAAACGTTTTACTTATTAACCAAATTTATCTGAATTAGTGAAGAAAGAAGTGGAAAGCGGTAAAATAGAAATAGCGAGTGGCTTAGTTAAGGTAGTGATTTCTATTGATGTTATCTTTCGAACAACTAATTTATCCATTGGTGAATATGATAATAAGGAGAAAAAGATTCTTATCGATTTTATATCGTACAAAGTAGGGCAAAGGATAAAAAGTTGAGATTGAAGTAGGAATACATCCAAGAAGATTTAGCAAATAAACTAGGAATGCACAGACAAAGAATATTCGAATATGAACAAGGTCGATCTGCTATCTCACTTGAAACGTTAGATAAAATAGCAAATGCGTTATCAATTAGTATCATAGATCTACTTTCAGAATCGACAGATGATGAGGATAGTAAAGTTGAGTTATCGAATTTGATAGAAGAATGCAAAAAGATAGAGAAGCAGGAGTTACTGGATGTGCTCATCAAATCTTTATTTTAAGGCATGCGAGTTTGTAAGGAAAGGTTAGAAAAGCAAAGGAAATCAAAATTGCAAAGAGTTTAGTAAAAGAAGGAATTTCTATTAATATTATCTTGCAGACAATAGATTTATCAAATTGTGTGATTAGGAGATTTTTGCAGTAGTATCAAACTTCAAGAAAAAGCGCTTCTTGTTTGTGGTTAAACTTGTCTTACCAATAATGAAAATTACTATAGAATAATCTGTGGTATCTTATAAGAATTCACATGAGTATTTCTGTAAAACATCTGATAGCCACTTTATCTACGATAGCTTAGAGCATATTGGCTCAATAAACTATAAAATTTCGGAAAGAATAGAAAATTGTAGGATAATACAAGGGTGTACTCAGATATATTTTAGCAAAAGCAGTTGGTATAACACAGGAGCAAATGCCCCAAAGATACGAACGAGGGAAACACTTTTGTTCCAGGAGCGTTTTATGCTATAGTAAGAGCATTATCACTTCATTTTTTAGATCTAACTCAACCTTTTGAATTAGAAGATATTTTGAAGGCTTTAGGAGAGGAGTCACTGGTATTACAACAGCGAATACGCGGTTACGAACGAGGAGAAAGTGAAATTACAATTGGAGAGTTGCATACTATAGCAAGGAATTTATCAGCTGATGTTAAAGAGCTCCTTCCTATATACTGTTGTAAAGGTAAGGATAGTGAAAATGAGACATAAAGTATGTTAGTACTGCTATTGTGGCTCTAAATGCTTCTTTTAGCTGATAAAGTTTCTATCTTCCCTCCAGTTTTTGAAGAAAAATTAGCAATTATTGTGAATATCGTAACTTGTATAAGTACCTTACTTAAAATGTTTTGTATGAGTATTGTACGCAGTTAAACCAAGATAGTATTGACCACCTAAAAACGAGGACTGAAAAATATATGGTCCATACTTTTGATAAAGCTCAACTAAATCATTTGCAGAATATTGAGGCTTTCCTTGTTCATCTTTCTTGCACAACCCAGCTATAACAATCACGCTTGTTGAAGTGCCTGCCATTAGGTCAAATGTTTTCAGCTATAGGTTTTTGCTTTCTTTTCTATTTGCTAATATTATGGCTGGTATGATGCCCCATTGTCCTTCAGCCGTCTACTGACAGGATATATTTGGTCATAGTTTCAATGGTTCGTGCACAATGATATCATTTAAAATCGCATCCTCTTGAATTAGATAATATGCTGAATCATATTCTGATAGTGAATTTATTGAGTAGAACCCTGATTTTATATCGTCTGAACTATAAACGAAAAATAGATTTTTATACTCAATAGAGCATTATGATCTTTGTTTATAATGTTTAAATATTTATCGTTATTAATGTAAAATTTGTCCTTGTTAGATTGTAAATGATATTTTCCCATATGGTTTGCTTTCCTTTGCTAAAGATAGGACTGCTAAGTAACGAACTTCATCAAATTTCTTTCTTTTTTTATTTTAAATAATATCAGCTTGCCATAGGATAATAATCATTTTAAGTATCTCAGCCTTTTCCATAGTTTCTTCTTTTGTAGTTTTTCTTCATTTCCTTTTTACGCTTTTCTTCAGTAATTTTTGCCTATACGTTGGAGACATCACCTAATAACTCTCCAGCGTATTTGAATGGTAACAGTATGTTGATCATTGTTGCCAAAAATGGATATAGTAAACAGACTTTATGTGACATATCAGCCGAAAACCTAACTCAATCGATGGGATAAATGTAAATTCTATTGGCCGTTTTATAGTACAATTTATCTCTATATGCATAGATGTTAGTCCAAATATAGAAGTCATAAGTGTTTAGCTAAAAATGATTATTCATGCCACTAAACTCACCTAAAATTGCGTGGGAAGTTCTTGCTTTTTCGATGAGTAATAGGTGGCAGAATGATAATATTTATTGATTTTCATCTTTTATCACATAGAAGTGTAGTATATTTATACCATTAATAGATTTTTAAAGAGATATTTTGTGAATTTTATTTCCAGCTAGAAATTTGTGATTTGAACTTGTCTAATTCCTCAGAGAGATTTTTACACACTCATCAAGCTGATAACACTGTAACAGTTAATCCATCGTTCTGTTCAATTAGTTTTCATTCATATGCACTCGTAGATCAAGTTTAGCAAGCCCACCATATTGCCGCTACCATCTGTATTAACATTATTACTATTACTGTGACTTGGATCATTTGATTTTACATAATGATTTAAATATTAATTTATTATAGATAGGCATTGAAAGTTTGTACTACTGGTCGGGAGAATAATGTATGACTTATTGCTTTGAATTATACTGCTTTCTGCTTCAGCAAGTAGATCTATAATTTCTTCATAAGGGGCTTACCCGCTATTATAAAACAACCTTTTAAACGTCCTAGCTTCTTGTAGTTTATTCATTCCAGCTTTTAACATAAGGGTTGGCTCCTCTCTACATGAGAAATTTTACAACCTCAAATTGATCACTGTCAGCAGCATCAAGTAGTGCTAAACTAGTATTTATATCTACTCATTCATCTAACAGAAATTTGACAGCTTCTAGGCATCCTTTCTTTGCGGTATAATATAATACTTTTTATTAATACTTGGTATATCTCTATTCTTTTTTACTAATGCTACCTTAGCTTTTAAGTCACAGTTCTTAGTTGCAATTTTTAGTGTGGTATAAATATCATTATTAGCATTCTCTTTGCCAAACAAGAAGGAATATATAGCAACAACATGCATTATCAATAATATCGGAAAAATTAATCAATCAAACTGACCTGTTGAACTTATCGAAGAGCTCTTTTTAAATTTCTGCTCATGGTACATCTTTATTGTTCCTGCTTAATATTAGATCACCATTTATTTAAATTTTCTTTAATTGATTTTGCTTATTACTGCTTATACCATAATTTGGTACTACATATTATCCAGAGTATGCTTTGCTTATCACCTACTCACCATCTATTTCTTGACAAAATCCTGATAAATTTATTTTAGCTTCCGTAAATAACTTCGGATTGCCATGGTATTGTTACGTTTATTTTGCTTCACTTTACTTTAATTGTCTTAATTTAGCATTTGCAGCATCAATTGTTGATTCTGCAGTAGAGTAAGGCTTTCTGTATTGGGTAACTTGGTTCTTCATTTTCCGATTTTTTTCTTCTATGGTTCACCTTTTTCATAACTATGATATTTCGCAATTACAGATCCATACTTACTTCGCACATTAAAATTTACCTTCCAATTTATCACATCTTTAGATGTAAGTGCTGTTGTGCCTAAAGCCTTGCTAGTTGCTTACTTTCCTTCTCCTCTTGGAATAAAAATTATATAACTTCTAACTGATTTTACTAACACTTCATACCCTTTATCTAATCTAGTGATCAAAAAAACTTATGTCGCTTTCATCTGTTTGACTGGTGTCTGGGATGTATGGTTAAACAGTAAGCATAAGAAAGCTTTTATATTATTCATTTTGTAGTAGAGTTGTATGAGCATATTATGAAAACTTATCTATTAAATCAGGAGTTTTATGGATTATAGATTGAGAGCTTATTTACTTGGAGTTATCTGGTTTATGCTTAGTTTACTTAGTAGTGTGACTAATGATACTATATCAAAACACCTCGGTTTACATCTTCAAAGTTTTGAAATAATCTTTTTCCGTTTTTTATTTAGCACAATTACTCTTATACCTTTTATATTTTACTATGGAATTGGATCTTGTAAAACAAATCAAATATCTATTCAAATAACTAGAGGTGCATTGTTGTTTTGTGGAATGTCCTTATGGACCTATGGATTGACTGTTTGTCCAATGGTAACTGCAACAATTATAAGCTTCTCTGTGCCATTATTTGTTATACTTCTTGCAATTCTCTTGCTAGAAGAAAATATAATTTGGCAAAGATGGGTGGTAACTATCATTGGTTTTTTTGGCATTACTATTGCTACTAAAGCTTATAGTGAGGACTTTAATCCTAAAATTCTTATTTTTATTGCATCTGCATTAATTTTTGCTACACTAGACATTCTTAATAAGAAGCTTGTAATGAAGGAATCAGTAATAAGTATGTTATTTTACTCAGATCTAACAACAACTGTTTTTTCTACTACACCTTTGTTGTTTTGTTGGCATATACCTTCCTTGTTAGAATTAACATTACTACTGGTTTTAGGAATTAATTCAAATCTAATTCTGTTCTTCATGTTAAAAGCTTTTGCTCTTGCTGATGCCACTGCACTTGCACCGTATAGATACATAGAGTTAATAGTTTCTGCAATAGTAACATACGTTATATTTAATGAGCTACCTGACAAAAGCGCTTTTTATGGTACTTTAATATTGATACCATCAACTTTATTTATAGCCTATTCAGAAAGTAAAGTAATTAAAAAATGGTCTAAGCAATACTAAGATAAAAGTTTATGACTTTAATTATTAATGTTATCCTTTTTAACTGCTTAAGCAGTTGGGCTAGATTAAAATATCTTTATATGATAATAAAATGTATATAGCCTTTATAGGAATAGAGATGTAGATTTAGTATCTGGTACAATGTTGTCAGAACAGGGCCATAATGTTGATTGTATTGACATAAATACTGAGAAGGTTGAGTTGTTAAAATCAGAAAAAATTTCCATATATGAACCTGGATTAGCAAACTATTTAGAGAATAATATAAAGCTGCAAAGAATAAGATTTTTTAATTAATATTCTCAAATAAATTCCAATACGGAAGCAGTATTTGTAACCGTAGATACTCGATCAGATTCCTTAGAAAATGCGAATTTAAAGTATGTGTATAGATCAGTAAATGAAATTTTTAAGAGAGTTAATCAAAGCTGCTTAATAGTTATAAAGTCAACCGTTCCTCCTGGTACTATAAAAAGTATACACAACTACTTACTCAGTGAAGGTTATAACCTTGATTTGAGAGTTAATTCGGAATTTCTCGAGTAAGGGCCTCTGCAGTGTCAGATTTTTTATATCCAGATAGAATAATAATAGTAGTAAAAGATGAGCGAGCTAGAGCAAAATTAGAAGCTATATATATCATTTATAGATAAGAACATTCAGTTAATGGTCACTGATACAACTACTGCTGAAATGATTAAATATGCTTCTAATGCTTTCTAGCAACAAAGATTGTTTTATCAATGAAATAAGCAAAATATACAAACACTATCACAACCAACGAACGATTATAATACCCATTAAGGCCTGGATAAAATCATCTGTTCATTCAATGGCCATCAACTTAATGGAAAATATCAGTAATTGTGTATGAAATTTCTCTTTTCTTTTAACTAAAAGACTTGAGCTTTAATCAAATGGCTAGAAACAGAAATATCACAAAGATCACTCATAGACTGAAAATTTTCTTGTTGTTCTTTAGCTTGTTTGAGTTGTTTAAATATTTAGTATCTACATCTATATTTTCTCAGCATAATCATATAAGAGCTGCAGTATCTTTCACCACTTTTAATAGTAATTTTAATGATTGTATTTTCATCATCATCACCTGGAGAATAATTTAAGCTTGGCTTAAACATATATTACCTTCTGATTTCACTAAATCCTTTATCTCTCCTAATAATTTATCTAGATTACCATCATCTTTTTCTTCTGCCGCTTCTTTTACCTTGTAAAACAACCTGTAATCTTGAACTCTTTTTTTGAACAAGCTTCTTTTATCTGCTCCTTTGCTATTAATAGATTTAAGATCTATACAACCAACATTAATATTTAGGGCAACAAGCAAAAGTTCAACTACTTCAGGATGCAATATTTTAGTGCTAATGTCAAAGGAGTATAATCCACCTCATTCATAGCGTTAACATGAGCTTCATGCTGTGGAAGAAGTGCGACTACACCAAACATTGACCTTCTTTTGTTGCCACATGTAAAAAAGTGAACTCTTTATCCTTAATTAAACAGTTAGCTATATGCAAGCTAGGGTCATTCAGAATACAACCTTTATACCCAGCTATGTGCAGGTTGTGATATTTTAAAGCTAAAGTTAATATCTCTTGTTCATCATATTGAAATACATCCATTGTTTCAAATTGGTTTATCTTGTCATTACGTATTATATCTATTAACGCCCTTTTCTCTTTATTTTTTTTGCTTTCTTCTTCTCACTCTTGTGTTTTGATTAGTCCCAACTTCCTTTGTTGAAACCATAGATTCTGTATCATCCATTTGGCGTTCTTGAGAAGACTGAGAACTTGAATTTTCTGTATCAATTCTTGACTCTGGAAAGAATTTTACTACTTGATCTAATTTATACTTATCTAAAGAAACTGTAGCTCTTGAGCTTCATTATGACATCCCTTAGCTTCTAATGCATTTATGATCTCTTGAACATACTTTTTCGTTTAGCAATTTTTCTGCTATATTCTTAGCTTGCTCTATGTTTTCTTTATCTATTAAATCTAGTGCCTTGTTCTTTCATTCTTTAGAACTAGATTCTTCTCTCATGATATCTCTAATATCTATGTTATCTGATTCCTCTGGTTCTATTATTTTAAATAAATTATACTGTTTTCATTGTCTACGATATAGACACTATCAATAGCTCGAGTAACTTCAACGTGTAGAGCATTTATATAAAATTTATACTTTTCAAAAGATTTATTTTCTTTATCCTTATCTGAGCATACCATATTCCATATTTCATTGTAAGCCTCGTAGGACATAAATTCGTAAAGAATCATATTCTTAAACCTTCAAGCCTTTGGCTCATGTATATTAAATATAAGTGGAGTACTAAACAATTTACAAGCATCTTCTTTACATTCATCATCCAAGACTAAAACATCCCAATTTGTGAATTTAGGTATTTTCTGCTATTTCTTCTTCTCTATTCTTAGCAATAAAGCTAACATTATCTGTGTTTTCAGCATCACTTTTCGTGAATAAAATTTCTTCTTCATCCGCTGTCATCTTATCTTCTAAAGCAAAGCAATAATTCTTAAAGTGCAGTGCACGGTTGGCTAATTCAATAATTAGCTCACTATTACGATAGTTCTTCTCAAGAATATAAAAAACTTTTGGTCCATTGTCCTCTATGTATTTATTCTGACAGAGAAAAGATCGTAGTTAGATAGAGAGAAAACTAGAATGTATTACTTTATTAACGTCACATATAATAAAAAATTACTCCTACTTTCATTTTTTAAACTTTTTAATATTAAATCTAATGTGCTTTCAATCAAGTCCTGGGCTTCATCTGCAACAAGCATATCATAAATTTGTATTTCTACTTCAATACATCCATAAGCGATAAGATTAGGATCATAATATTCTTGATCTTTTTTATGAACTTCTTATATTCTTCAAAAAAGTATAAATATTGTTCCTTTCGTTCCTAGAAAATATGGATTGTCCATCTCCTAATTTAGGATATCGATCCTTGCCGTCTTTTCCTAATAGCCTTCTCCACCTATTACAGCTGTAAATTCTTCGAATATTTTTCTCCGTCTTTTTTATACTTCTTAAATTTACCTTCTTTCCTTTTAAATCTTTTATTATCTTTTCAAAACTCATGAATAGATAAGAACTCAATTTCTCCTGGTAAATTAGTTTTTAATTTATCAGTAGTTTTATCTTCAAATAATTTTTTGACTTTTTATAAGATTTTCGGATTTGGTAATATACAAAAAATTTTTCCTCCTTCAAACTTCTCTTTTATCTTTCTCAGGCTCTCCGAAGCCACTGATGTCCTCCTACTGCCAGCAGATCACTAATAACTAAAGGTAACTCTCACACCTTCCAGCACTTCCAAAACTATATCTTCTTACGTTGTACTGAAAGTAATAAGGCTGCCTAACCAATGAGCTCGTTGAACATCATTAATCTCAACTGTATCTATATTGTCAGAAGATCTTGCAATGACTCCTTCTTCTGTAACTTTCATTTCTTCTATTTCTATGTCTTTTATTCTGTCTTTACTCCCTAAAAGCTTAAATTCTCGTAATCATGGTTTAGAATTACTTCTAACATGATAAGAATATCTTTTTTGTTATTGTACTTTATCTGTTTAAACAACAACTTATCCTTATCGTTTAATTAGCTCGAAGATACTTAATACCTTCCTTACTAGATATATATTTTATACTTTCCTGATATGTAAGTTTATTTTCCTTTAAATCTTTAATTATTGAATTTAACCTTTTTAAGGATTTTCGCCATTACCTAAACCATGTTCATTAAATTCCTTATAATAAAATACAAGATTCATAATTCCTTTTAATCTATAAAAGATAACCTTATTGCTGATAGACTTCTTTTTTATAATTATGTGTTCTTTAAAGTAACATAGTATCTGTGATTTGTCAATATTCTGATTTAATATTCATTAATGCCAATTCGAATTAAAAATTGCGGATACAAGATTTGATATTAGCATGCTGCTTCAAATCAGCCATACCAGCCATTGATGTATACCTTTCTTGTAGTTTTGAAGAAAACTAAAGAGTAAATATATAGATATACTTGTTGTGATACTGACCTGCTTGTATTTTATTATGGTGTCAAAAGTATCATGCTTCATTAAACAGATTTGTTTAATGTGTATTAGCACGGATTTATCTATCTTCGATGCACTGTTTGCGCAGTTCAGACATTATGGTTACTCGATATCAACATAGGTATCCATGTAAGCTAGTGTTTATTACTTAACGTTTTCATGATACTGATATTGACTCGCATCTTTGGTTTATTAAGAAATGTGCAAAAGGAGACATAATATCACTCCAGTTGCGTGAAAAGCTAGCCCTCTTTAGAGTTTCTGTTTGAATTTGTGTGTAGGTTAAAATTAATTTTAGCACCTTTTGGTGCCCCGCATATAATTAATGACAATGTTGAACTTGCATTGTAGGCTTGATGTAGATGGTGTTCATCTTGGTCAAGCTGATGGGCAATCCAGAACAAGCGCGTGGAAGTTACTAAGTCCAAACAAGATAATTGGTCTTTCAATTGAATCATTAGACGAGTTAGAGAAAATCAACAATCTAGATATGGTAACATATGTTGCTACAAGTGCGGTATTTCCAACTAGAATCAAAGATGATATTAAAACTTTATGGGGAATAGGCGGTTTAAAAAGTAGTTGAATTATCAAAATATCCAGTAATTACAGTTGGAGGTATAAATCAGGAAAATGCAGTACAGGTTATGAGGACTGGTGCATCTGGAGTTGCTGTTATTGGTGCAATCCATGAAGCAAAGGATCCACAGAAGGAGGTATAGCAATTGTGTAACATTATCAGTGGAGGTAAGAAGCTATGTTAGAGCAGATAAAATCTTGTGTTGAAAAATTCAAAATCAAACTCTTGATTCTGAATCTAACTAATTATGTGACTATGGATTTTGTTGCCAATGCTCTGCCTTGCGATAGGAGCTGCACCAGTGATGACTGAAGAAATGAATGAGCTTGATGAACTTATATCTTGCTCAAGTTCTGTCAATGTTAATATTGGAATGCTTAATGATTCTTTTCTCGAAAGAATAGAACATGCGTCAAAAATTGCAAAGGAACTTGAAAAGATAGTAGTGCTTGATTCGGTAGGTTGTGGCAACAAAAGCTCGCACAGCAGCAAGTCAGAAGTTCATTCAATATGCTGAGTTGTTCGTGGCAATGCTAGTGAGATTATATTGCTTAACAATGATAATAAAGCTAAAATTCTTGTAATTGAGTCACAGGATGCTATTCTTGATGCAGAAGAAAGTGCTAACTTTTTAGCTGAGCAGTATAGTATATTAGTTGTAATTAGTGGTGCAATTGATGTTGTAGTAAAAGGGCTTTATAAGGCGCCTATTATTTGGTTTGCCACTTATGCAACGTATTACAAGAATGGGTTGTGCATTATCTTCTGTTGTTGCTGCATTTTGTTTTGTAGAAACTGATTTATTTCATGTAAGTTTGCTAGAGCTACTGTATTTTACAGCTTATGTGATGAGCAGGCAGCACAGAAAGCTTCTTTCCTGGGTCTTTTAAGGAGTAGTGTTTCTCGACGCTTTTATATTATCCTGATTTCAACTTTATGTTGGAAAATTATGAAATATAAAGCTCTTTCAATTGCTGATTTTTATGACTCAAGTGACGCTTGTATTCAAGCAGATCTTAAAGTATTCTCAGCCTTTGGTTGTTATGGAATAACGGTGTTAACTGCTTACCAGTACAGAATACTGCGGGTAAAAATGTTATCCATTGCCTTTAGAGTCAATTGAGGAGCAATTAGCAGCTATTTTTGAAGATATAACATCAGATGTTGTAAAGATAGAAATGCTATTTAGTTCTGAAGTTTCTGAATTAGTTTCAGAGTATATTTTGAAATATACCATAAAGCACTAATTGTAGTTGATCTGGTGATGGTAGGAAAGGGTGGAGACCATTCTCTTTTCCTGAAGCAGTTAAGTCTATTTAAGAAAAGATTATTCCAATAAGTACAGTAGTTACTCAAATCTATCAGAGGCTAAAGAATTAACAGATATTGAAGTTAGAACTAAAGAAGATATGGTTACTATTGAAAATGAATTACTAGAGTTTGGCTTGTAATTTATATTGCTCAAAGGTGGCATTTAAAAGATAGTAATGAATCATGTGACTTACTTGTTACGACTGATGATGATTATGACTGGTTCAGTTACCATTGAATTGAGGCTAAAAATACTCACGGCACAGGTTGTACATTACCTGCTGCAATTGCTTCTTGTTTAGCTCTTGGCTTAGATCTTTTTGTGATATTTGGCATAACAGCAAAGAAGTACATAAGTTAAGCTTTAAAGGCTGCTCAAGACCAATATATCGGCAAAGGAATTGGATATCTCTGTTCATCATTTTATCATTAATGGTCAATACTCAATAAAATTATTAAGGAATAAAATGACTAAGCTATCAGAAATAGTATGGAGAAAGTCAGAACATGTTTATCAAGACATTATTAGCCATCCGTTTAACCAAGAACTAATGAGTGGATCATTATCAAATGAAAGGTTTTATTACTATATAGGCAAGATTCCTTTTATTTAAAACACTATGCAAATGCACTTGCTATAATTGTAGCACGATTACAAAACGTTGAACATATCAAGTATTTTCTAGAAGCTTCATTGGGCATAATTGATGAACAGTAAAACCTACATTCTCTGCTTAAAAGGAGTTTGATTTTAAAGAACAGGCAACCTTATGTTAGCAACTTTAGCCTACACGAGCTACCTTCGCTACATTTCTACTGTTGAATCTCTTGAGGTTGCTATTGCTACAGCTTACCATGTCCTTGGATGTATAGGGAAGTTGGTCTTCATATTGCAAGACATTCTATATACAATAGTTCTTTTGCATCTTGGATTAAGAACTACTCTGGTAAAAAGTTTGCGCTAGGTAAAGCATAAGGTAACAAATGTATGATGCATTTTATAAATGTATTGTTTTGGAATGGTATTTTTGGTGTGATGCATATGAATGCGTGTTTTTGATAACACAAAATGTATTAACGTTTCCGTTGTATAAAAAAAGTGTCGGCTTTGTTATTTAGTTAGCTGTGTTAGAGATATGCCAATTCTAAATGGACTTTTCCTAGTTATTGTCTTATGTAATGGGAGTTGGTATTAGTATTACACCTGGTGTTCTAACTTGGCACGAACATCATTATTTGGACAGATCCTGAAGTAGGAGTAGATCAACATGATAAATCCTGTAAAACATCAATTGATTATGCTAGAAATAATAAAGAAATGACTGAAGTGTCAGAGGGAGTAAATCGTAAAACAGGAAGAATTTCTGAAAAAGACTTGTAGCCGGTGAATATTGACGGAGGAAGAGCTGATAGAAATGAATAAAGAGATAGAGGAAAAGAGATAGCCAAAGAGCTTCAAGCTGGAGCTATTTACCTATAACTGTAGGTTTAAGCGAATTTATGTTCTATTTGATATGAGTTGAAAATTGCTGGAACTATGGATAAAGAGGAGCGTTTTAGCGCGTCTTTTCATTTTTAAATTTTACACAAAAGCTTAAAGAAACAACAGTTTCGTCTTTTTCGTAAGAGTAGCTGATTTATGGAAAATGGAGTGACAAGGCTACAAAACTGTAAAGATATTCACAGGAGAAACATGAGAAAAGGTATTAACTGTAACTTGTCTGTATGAGACTGATGAGTTAGTAGAGCAACATCTACCAGACGCTTACGGTCTGTTACTAGAATTTGTAGTTAAAAAGAAACAATGAAAAGGAGGTAGAAAATGATAACGGTGCCTTATATGGGAGAGTTTCATCGAGGAGACAAGCACAGACAATACAATGGAAAGCCAAATTGCAGAACTTGAGCGTAGAATTGCCTTAGTGGATATAAATTATTGGGTGAATATACATTCATTGATGATAGTTATAGTGGATTAACTTTGGAGCGTGAAGGTTTAAAGAATTTACGTAAAAAGTAGCGGAAGGAGGAATTGACAAAATTTATATTCATTCACTTGATCGTTTGTACATGACAGTAGAAATCAAAAAGATGTAATAGATGGATGTAAAAGAGCACAAGTAGAAATAATCTCTTTAGATTGTAAGATTGATAATACTCCAGAGTCCGGTTTAATGACAGATATGCAAGGGCACTTGGAATTTGTATACTAAACAAACTGTAAAGCGGAGTAGTAGAAGAAAAGAACATGTAGCAAGAGAAGGTTATGTAAGTGTAATTACTATTGTGCCTCTTGGTTATAAGCGTGTAAGGCATTTTAATAGAGAAAAGATAAAATTTGAAATAAATGAAGAGGAGTAAAAATAGTAAGGCAAGTATTCGTGTGGATATGAGAAGAAAGAGTAAGTATAGGGAAATTATACGTAGTCTAAGAGACAGGTAATTAGAACAAGGAGTGGAAAAAGTTTTGGGGGTCCTAATATTAATTTGTAAGACGTTAAGAAATCAAGTGTATATGGGACAATCGCGTTTGGTAAATTAAAAAGGATAAAAGAAGAAGAAAATAAACAAAAGGTTTTATCTATCTCGCAGATAGAGATAGTTAGATTTATATACCAGGCCAAAGATAGTTGATGAGGGATTATTTAATAAGGGCAAAAGCAACTGGATAAAAATAGAAAAAGAGCATGAATACAGTGAAGGAAAGAGGTAAATTACTGTAAAGTCTAGTTGTATGTAAAACTGTGGATATGCTTATGGCGGTGTGCACCATATGAATGAGAAAACGTATAGCTATTATCACTGTAGTAGCACATCACATATTACTGATGGTGTGGAAAAATGTAACAATAAATTGGTTAGTAGAGAGATGTTAGAGACAGCAGTATGGGAAAAATAAAAAAGATTTACCAAAATCCAGAGATGATAAAAAGAAGTACCAACGCATAATTTCAGAAAATAAAAGTGATGAACCATTAAGTAAAAGCTTGTATGAAGAGAAGAACAAATAAAAGAAGGTATAAAAGAATTAATGAAAGATTATTATAGTAAAGGAAACGCAGGTGAGAAATGATATATAAATAAGGAAGTGCTTGAACAGGCAATCAGACTATTGAATGAATGTTCAAAAGAAATAGAAGAAGAGAAAAAGAAGGTGATTAATCAAAAGGCAGTAAAACAAGAATAAATCGTATTATAAGCAGCATAAAGAATTTTTTTCTAGTATAAAATTGAACTTGGAACAGAGCTAGATTATGAAACTAAATGTGGTATTATTAATGCACTGATAGGACGAATAGACATAGGCCGTGATCAGGTGGAAATAAGATTTCAGATTGAAGAACCAGCGGAGGATGAGGAGATTTTTAATTTATATCATTGTACTACATATCATAGTAGTGAAGGCTATTCATTTAATTTCATAATCTGCAGATTAAAGTGACAGAGGAAACTTTGTATTTGGCTTTTCATGTTTAATTTTTCGCACTATGTGCATCTCATGTCTTCGTAAAACTTCTAGGTTTCCTATACAAGATGAACTTCTTATAAGTCGTTTAGGATAGTATAGAACGTCAAATAGAACAAGGGAGTATTTGAATACTAGCCGCTTTGGATTTCTTTTACCTTTTTTTTGCTTAGTAAGTTTTAATATTTAAACTGAGGTCTGTTATAGCTTAAAAGCAGCTAGATTAGACGTTTAGAATAAACGCCAATTTATAAAGTTAATATAAATAATTAGCCACCAACATGGCTTCTTTTACTTTTTCTTGTTTGATAAATTTTTTAATATTCATAGCTAAGCAACTTAAGAGCATACAAAACGCCAAAATTTTTTTAGTTTCGGTTATGCAAAAGTCCAATGTTGGCTCGCAGCAGATTTGTTATAGCCCAAACTCTTCATTGATTTTATCAACTATTTCTTGTGGCGGATTTTCTCCCCATCCTGAATATAAAATCTCTCCATAATCTGCAACATCAATGGAGCCAGTCCTACTTTTTGCAAGAAAAATCTCTCT
Organism: Wolbachia sp.; assembly: GCA_051710285.1. Classification (GTDB taxonomy): domain Bacteria; phylum Pseudomonadota; class Alphaproteobacteria; order Rickettsiales; family Anaplasmataceae; genus Wolbachia. Next base: position 831,897 of record JBPETD010000001.1, on the reverse strand, counting down.
CTTATCCTTGTCGACCAATACATAATGCCATGCTGATCTTCTACGATCTTTACCACGAACTAAATATATGAGATCTGATCTACTTCTTCTTGTTGCATCAGCAAAGGATCTCTCATTAATAGTTCTGCTTTTACTTTTTATACTGCCACTTTCAGAAAAAGTTTCCTTGGATTCAGTTTTCTTACTTGCTAGCTGAGAGATTTTTCCTCTTTTTTCAAGTGCACGCTCTTTGATATTTTGTGATGAATACTTACTGGAAAAACCTCCTCCTGTATCGCCAGGAGTCCTGTTTGTGAAACGCTTAGTAAATGAGTTATTATCGTTGTTCTCTGTCATGAAAATCTCCAAATTTTAGATTGTAGAATCCAAATTTTTACTACACCATATCATATATTAATTAAATTAATATAGATGAGAGATAATCTAGTAATTATTACAGGAATTACAGCTTCGGGTAAATCAGAATTATGTGATAACTTGATGAAAAGATATGGAAATATTGACATAATAAACTGTGATTCGAAGCAGGTATATAGAGAAATTCCTATAATCACTGCTCAACCACCAAGGCAAGAAAAATTTTATAAACTGTATGGTTATGTTTCAGCAAGAAAAAATTATTCCGTAGGTTTATGGCTAGAGGATTTAAAAAGAGAAGTCAATAGTGCGCTGGAGAATTCACGAATACCTGTCATCACTGGAGGGAGTGGGCTTTATATCAGCAGCTTAATCAAGGGCTTATCATCAATTCCACAAATAAGTCAGGAAGTAAGGCAAAATGTAAGTGAACTTAGAAAAAATTTAAGTAGGGAGGAGTTTTACAAATTAGTGCTAAGCAAAGACATAAAAATTCAAGGTAAAATATTCATGAATGACTCCTACCGCCTTTCAAGGGCACTTGAAGTTATCATTGAAACTGGTAAGTCAATTTTCGTATGGCGAGAGAATAGACGGCTTCCTTTATTCAATAATTTTAAGATATACACAATTTTGCCTGAGCGTGGAAACTTATACCGAAAAATAAATTCTCGTTTTATTAAAATGGTTGAAAATGGAGCAATTGATGAAGTAGAAAAGTTACTTAACATGAACCTAGCTCCACATTTGCCAGCTATGAATGCACATGGAGTGCAAGAAATTATAAAATACTTAAAAAGTGAGCTCAATTTAAATGAAGCAATACAAATTGTTCAAACAAACACAAGGCACTATGCAAAGCGCCAGTACACTTGGTTTAAAAATCAATTTTCAAATTCTAAAGTGATTGATTGTGTAGAAGAATTTTCACTCTCTTTTGAGTAGATGCAATTTTTACTACTATTTGTTCCGAGCAATGTCACTCATTATTGACTTGACTTTCTTTAGTATACTTTTTATTTTCAATGACTTACCAAAGCCGCTTGCCATTGTAATCACGCGTTCTCTTCTATTATTTTTATATCATTAGTATGGCCAAAAACTTTCTCAATCAACTGGAGAAAATTTCTTTAATAACATCAAATAAACTTTTACTTTGTTGTATTTTATCAACAATTGTGTAGTCTTTCATCTTTTTAGAAATAGTGAGTAATAATTTACCATCTTTGTATGTTCAACATCTTTTCATCTTGAGATTCAAGTGTGAATTCTAGTGAGCTATTTATACACAAGCTTCTTCTTCTGGATCATCAGATTTAACTACAGGTATTATCCCCATATCAGATTTCACTGTTATGTGATTTATATGAGTACAGTCAATATTATCACTTTTATAGGATTTTGTGCATTAGAGCTTACTTATTAAGGTTAATTTGTATAAATAAAGCACCTTTATATCCTACTTGATTGCAATGGGTAACTGGTTTTCCAAGATTAGAGTAGCTTGGGACTTGAGCTTCAGCGTGTTTAAATATCTCCTAAAGACCTGTTTGCAAATGGTCGGATAATTCCAGCTTCTTCTTTTGGTAATAGGTTATATAATTTGTACCTAGATTGTAAAGTTCTTCAAATTTCTTTTGTACTGGTCAGTTTTTTTTCATCAAGAGCTTTCTCGTTTTGCAATGTTCATTCCAAGCTTTTTCAAGTCCATTTTCTTAGCTACTTTTGTTAAAGCAAAAATTAAAGTGCTATCTATGCTTTTGTTAACAACAAAATTCATTCTATAAAAATCCAAAACATCATATTATCAGAATTTGCTAATCTATTTTTCATCATCTCTTAACATACTAGAATTAAACTTCTATGTCTGAGCTTTTAGCGTAACTACTGGATTTTTCTTTTCTTCTGATGTAGAGCTACTCATTATTGATGTTTTGATATAAACTACTGATAGTATAATAATACATAAAATAGTTAATAAATTAATGAGATATTTAATTATTAAGCTATATAACAATAAATCTTTTGCATAACCTGCTTTCTGATTTTGCGTCAAAACTTGCTTGCGCTCCTCAAGCTTCAAATATTCTAAGGTGCTCATCTGCATTTTTCTTCACCATAAATTGGCTATACAAGAGATCTAGTAAATATAGCTGGCCGACCCCAATTCAAAAATCATTGCTCCTCTAGCGTTGATGGTGCTGCTGTATGAAGTGGGAAAACTTAGCCAGCGTAACATAAGATTTGCTACTTTTATGTCACTAACTTAGTGCTCTTGCTTACAAGCAGAATTTCTTTGATGCTGCCAGTTACTTGGATGACACTAAACTGTCAGACTTAACCTTTATTTAATACGCTAATATACATATATTATTAATAACTCTATACTATAATAGATATTATAGTATGGTAATATAAAATAAGGAAGTAATTGGTTTTACGCTACCCGTAAAATTAATGCTGAGCCTTATTTCAAAAATAAATTATTTACTAACACTAGTGTATAAATTTCAAATAGATTATGCACGAATATAGTACTATAAATTGAGCTTGTTTTGAGGCTACCTCATTATTAAAGCTATTGGTCAGGTTAGATTAAAGCCTAATTTGACAGGTTTCTATAACCCACTAACCATGATACAATTATATGATAATTAGTTTAATTAGTGGTTAATACATGCAAATTGATTTTATTTATTCATCGAGATAGTATAAACCATATTGACTTAAATTGTCGTGCAACTTTATAAATTTTCGCTGTTATTTCTTCTGTCTATATTAGTAGTTGTAGTACTAAATTTATCTGAGTATTTGGATACCACATTTAATTGGTCTTATCCTGTTCTAAATTTTGATTTATCTTTTCGCATCTTATTGATATCTTTTTTATCAGCTGCATTTCTAATTGTTCTACCAGCAAAAAATTTAAGCTTTTCGGAAACGTTATCTCTTTTCTCTTATACTATCAGTTCATTGTGTGCAATATTATCTAAGCAGATATTATTGGCTGTGATATTTTGTGAATTAATGGCCATCAGCGCGTCTTTTATTATCGCAGCTGGCAGCAAAGATAATGGCCCTGCAATAAGATACTCTTGTGTACACTTTTTTGTCGGGGTTGTACTAACAGCAGGGTTGGCAATTCAAAGTTCTAATCTAATAATTATAGGTTTATTAATAAATTGCGCCTGTTTCCCTTTTTCATTCTGGGTTGTTGATACATATCCTGCTGCATCATTACATGGTGCATCATATCTTTCCCTATTTACTACCAAGATTTCTTTTTTAGTGGCACTCTTGCATACTTATAACCTTTGGCAAGATTATGCTGAAATATTAGCATTCCTGGGCACTATTACTGCTATTTATGGCATCATATTTACTTCCCTTGAGCAAAACATCCGTAGGTTTTTATCTTACAGTATTGTAGGTCAAATGGGCATATTAATTATGACAGGGAGTCTGCTTAGCCGCTTGGAAAATGCTGTACCACTACTTGCTCTTAACATAATTTTTTCTATTGCCTACCAACTATTGCTCATCGCTGTTGCCAACTCGATTATCTTACGAACAAAAGTGGTGAATTTTAATAGAGCGAGCAAATTCATGTCAGTAGAAGGAATGTGTGCTTTGATCGCAATACTCACAATGGCCGCATTTCCTGGGACTGCTGGATTTATTAGCAAATCATACATTACATCTGAAATTAAAATGAATGGTACTGATTTAAAACTGTACGAAAACTTACACAAAATTCTGAATTTATTGCTTTATTTAAGCGTGGGACTTAAGTTTCTTTACTACATATTTGTTGTCAAAAGCAAGTCAAAACCTTCAGCAGAAGAAGGGAATGGAATATCCATGATTATTTTAACATTCATATGCGTAATTGTTGGCAATCCTTACTTACCTATTTACAACAAACCTGCGATTTTTAATCTTGCGTATAACACACAAAATATCTGGTCGCAATTTAATTCATTACTATGTGCAACCTTGTTGTTTATTCCCTTACGCAAGTTATTTCTGCCAAGAATAAATTTTAAAATGGATATCGATTGGATTTTTAGAGCTCTCATACCTTATGTTGTTTCACTGTTCAATAAATTAGCATTCAAAATGAGAAAGATATCTGCTAGCATGCTGCAAAATTTGACTAATTCGCTTGCCAGTCTATACTATAATAATACTGTTAAACTTAAAGAAATGCTAAGTTATAACTCAGTGAGTTTCGTTTTAGCCTCTTCTCTTTTTTTGATGAGCGTTTTACTGGTGCTGTTATGTTTAAATCATTAACCGGGAGTTTAAATTCTGTATTCAACAAGCTCAGAGAAAAGTCAATCATTTCCGAAGATGACTTCAGCTTTGCTATGCGTCAAATACGTATAGCCCTAATTGAAGCTGATGTCTCGCTTGATGTTACAAAAAAAATCATCAATGACATTAAAGATAAAATCATAGGGGAAAAAGTCATAAAAAGTGTTTCTCCAACACAAATGATAATCAAAATTGTGCAGGATAATTTAGTTGCAATTCTCGGACCAGAAAAAAGTGAATTGAACCTAGCAGTTAAACCTCCTGCTATAATTATGATGGTGGGCTTACAAGGCGCAGGTAAAACAACCACTTCGGGGAAACTTGCTTTAAAGCTAAAAAAACAGAAGAAAAAAGTAATGCTTGCCTCTTTGGATATTTATAGGCCGGCTGCCCAGAAACAGCTTGAGGTGCTCGGTAAACAAATAGACGTACTAACCTTACCTATAGCGATAGATGAAAAGCCTATTGCAATTACAAAAAGGGCACTGGCAGCAGCAAAGAACGATAATTGCGATGTATTAATATTAGATACCGCTGGTAGGCTTCATATCGACAAAAATATGATGAATGAGTTGAATGCTGTGAAAGAAATAGCTTCACCTGCGGAAGTTATTTTAGTAGCCGATGCGATGATCGGTCAAGACGCAGTGAACATCGCAAAATTGTTCAATGAAGCAATAGGCGTGACTGGTATTATTCTCACTCGTATTGATGGTGATGAACGTGGTGGCGCTGCCCTCTCTATGAAAATGACAACTAATTGCCCAATTAAATTTATTGCTTGTGGTGAAAAGCTAAGTGATCTCGATGACTTTTACCCGGATAGAATTGTAAAAAGGATACTTGATATGGGTGATGTTGTATCGTTGGTTGAAAGAGCTGCCGAGATCGTTGGTCAGGAAGAAATCGATAAGCTGCAAAAAAAAGTGAAAAAAGGTAAATTTGACCTGAATGATTTGGTAGGAATGCTGAAAACTCTGAATAAAATGGATGGTATCAGTAACATAATGAAGTTCATCCCAAGCTCGTTTACAAAAAAGCTAAGTAGCGGAGTTCCAGATGATAGCAAAGTGAAAAAATATATAGCTATCATAAATTCGATGACTGAAAAGGAAAGGCGAGATTCAGATATTCTAAATGGCAAGAGGAGGCTTAGAATTGCAAAAGGTTCTGGAACAAGTGTGCCGAATGTTAATCTCTTAGTTAAGCAATATAATCAAATGAGCGCGATGGTAAACAAGTTTAGCAAAGTCAACTACAGCAAACTCAAAGAATCTGATTTAATGGATATGCTAAGCAGAAAGTAGAGATTATGTGCTCCAAGAATTTACGATAAAGTGCGAGAAATGCAATCAAAGGAGGGAATTGTTGGGCTGTACATCATAGAAACCATACGATTCTATATATAACTATAATACAATTATAAGTAAATTCATTTACTCAAATAGTTAATTGACTTTTTGCGCTGGTATGTTAGATATTTTATACCTTGGCGGGCGTAGCTCAGTTGGTAGAGCGTCAGTTTGTGGTATTGAATGTCGCCAGTTCGATCCTGGTCGCTCGCCTCACTAAAATTTTTGCTTTACAGAAATATAAGCGTTAGTGAGCCATGCTTATACTGATTTTCACTACACAAAGGACAAAGCGGCAGTTGAAAAAGCTATAATATATACAATAGAAACAAAAAGACTACTTGACAAATCCTCACACCAGACCCATTACTACAAAATCGTGGTATTCAGTTGTCTTCATCTGTACAGATTAAACGACGAGAATATTATAGTTGGCGTCTTATGTTTATTTTTTTTGCACTGTTTGCATCTCATGTCTTTATTAATTTCACAGAGACTTCCAAGTTTTTCTCTATACAAGCTGAAACGCACTTATAAGTCGTTTAAGACAGTAAAGTATGCCAATACTAAAATAGACAATGACCAAGAGCTTCTTTTGCTTTTTCAGCCTTGAAACTCATTAGGCCGCATTAGCTACATCACATAGAATTGTGCAATGGATGCAGCTTAACATAAAAAGTTTTACTTTTTGAAATTTTTGGTTACGCTCAAGTATAATTTACCATTAATAAGGGATAGTTGCCATGAATATAGAGAAAGCTTTAGAAATTTTGGGAATAGAGCCAAATGATCTTTCTAATCCTGACATTGTTATTCAAGTTAAACAATAACTTAAGGGATTGCGTGATGATAATACAGGTGGAAAACTCTCAAAGAAAATAGAAGCATACGAATTGCTTACTGAAAGTCAGTCAGAGGTTTTCTCGAATTTTGTAATATCGATTATCAAAGATAATAAGACAGACTTTTTGGAGTTGTTATTAAAACAGTAAAAATGATGATAGGTTTAATTATTTGAATACAGAGAGCACAGATGGTGAACACCATTAAGCTTTGCACTTGAAAATGATAAATGGAGTAAAGAGGTTAATGTTGTAAATTTACTGTTGGAACATGGTGCTAGCGCTCATACAAGAGGTAAGGGAGGCAAGTCAGTGTTCCCCACTATATTTTCGATAGTTATGGTGATTTTGATTGCTATGAAGGTATATTAAAATCACTTCTGGATAAAGGTATTAGTCCTAATATATAGGATGATCGAGGTATGGTGCCTTTGCATTACTTGTGTGAACACGGCTATCGCAATGGTATAGTGTTGAAATTGTAAATTGCTTTTGAGGAGATGTGCTGGTCCAGGACCTGAAGGATAAAGATTGCAAGAAACCAGTAGATCTTGTTAATTTTTGCAGTGATGTCGGAAAAATGTTTGGTGCTATTAACTATGAGAAAGCAGCTATATTATGGATTGCTGCATTATTAGCTACGGTGTGCAGTATTGCTTTTGTTTACCTAGCTATTAGCATTAATATCAACATAGCTCAATTTCGTGTTTTGCTTTTGAAGCAGTTATGGCCGCTGCTTCATTATGTTGTGCGTGTTACGCAATAAAACTCTATTTTTCATCAGGACCATCGTCTGAATTTACTGAAGCTATGACAGAATTTATTAATAGTCAGAAAATCTCAGGAATAGTATAGGAGTATTTGTACCCAACGTACACAACTATACTAACATTGTGATTTGAGCCTACCACTAAGGTATCATGCGAGTAGCTGACACTGGCATCCAAGAATTTTATTAAGTTGGTGAGTATAAAAGTAGCTGCTTTATGTTAAAATATGACGTTTCTATGATTATGGAAAGACTAGATCCAAGTGTCGAAGCACTTGGATGATAACGTCTGTTACGTAAATTATCTGCTAATTACAATATTCGTACAATTGTGCCAAGCGTCCAAGTAGTTTAATTGTACTAGGGTTGTAATATGTAAACGATGTCGTTCCAGCGCATGAAGTCGGAATCTAGGAATTTTATTGAGTAGGCGAGCATAAAAGTTATGTTAAAATACACCATTTTATGGAAGCTGAATCCAAGATACAAGGCAAAAGCCTAGTGGCAGCTAGTTACTCACTATCTATTTTATAACATTGACGTTTGATGTCTTAAATAACCTATAAATGCATTTCAGCTTGTATGGGTAAAACGAAAAGCCTTAAAAAGACAAACAGTGCACATGGCGCGAAAAACTAAACATGAAGCGCCAGACATGCTAAGTTTTTATCATTTAATTTGCACAGACTGAAGATAAATAATAGACTCGGTTTCATTATAAGGGGATTGAAGAAATTTGTCAAGTAGTTTTTCGTTTCATTGAATATATGCTTGGTGCTGAAAACTGATTTGTTATTCAAGAGATCTAGTGAAATCTGCATAATATCTCTTGACATCTAATAAGTTTATGAATAGTCTAGAGTAGCTTTGTCTTAATTTAAGGAGTTATTGTAATGTTTATTCAATTACTTAATGAAGAGCTAGATAATTCGCATTTATTAAAACATCAGTTTTGCCAATTGTGGAATGAAGGAAATTTGGGTCTTGAAGCTCTACAAATTTACGCTAAGGAATATTATCATCATGTTGCCGCGGTTTCCTCGTTATATTAGTGGTATACATTCTTTATGCCCAAATCTGAAAATGCGACAAGTTTTGCTTGGTAATTTAATAGAAGAAGAACAAAGCGATAAAAACCATCCAGAGTTATGGCAGCGTTTTGCTGAAGGGTTCGGTGTCTCACGATCAGATCTTCGTGAAGATGCACAAATTAACGAGACACAAGAATTAGTTGATGATTACTTTGATAGTATACGATCAGGCTTTGTAATGGCTCTTGGAGCTCTTTGTGCTTATGAACGTCAAACTCCAGAGGTTTCTAGGTCTAAAATTGAAGGTCTGAAAAAGCACTATTCAATAGATGATGAGCGCTCTCTCCAATTTTTACTGTTCAAATTGATGCTGATGCATGGCTCTCTGAGGAAAGTACAAATCTTATTGCGGATTTGAATGAAAAAGAACAAGGGAAAGTTATGCAAGTTGTTAAAAAGGAGTAAAGTTTTTGTGGGATTTTCTTGATGGAATGATGAACGCGCATGCACATTGCTGAGTTGTTTTCATCAATAAATGTGGAAAGTTTCTCTTAAGTAATTTGGTGAACTTTGGAAACATGTGGATTTTTGTAAGCTAGAGAAGTATAAAGATGGGACTAGGTGCAAGACCGTTGTGTAACCTCCTTATTAAGGATTTACGGCTTTGGGTTCATCTAGGCTGTAGTGTAGAAGAGAAGTTTCATTCTCAATTAGTAAGTATTAATGTTGATTTTGCCTTTAAGTCTTCTCCTGTGGGACTTATAACTGATTGCCTTGAAGACACTATTTGCTATCTGGAGGTAGTGCAGAGCATACAATCGCTTGCTTCGGGCAAGCGATTCAATTTAATCGAGCATTTCACTCATGAAGTGTATGTAACCATTAGTAACTTTTTGATACAGAAAAGGCATATTCTTTCTTCTATAAGAGTGACTACTCACAAAGTTGCACCACCAGTTCCAGATGTACATGGTGGTGTTCTTTTCACCTATTACAATGTACTGCAAGAACAGGAGGATAACTAATGATTTATATTTCTATTGGCTCAAATATAGGAAATCGTCTTTCTAATTTACAAAAGGCTGCTCAGTTATTAAAGGAGCGCTATTTTAAAGATCTAAAATCTTCGATTGTCTTAGAAACTAAGGCTATTTTACCCAATGGTGCTCCAAGCGATTGGGACAAGCCATTTTTTAACATGGTTGTGTATGGAAATTGCTCTATTTCTCCTGAAGAGTTATTAAAGTGTCTAAAGCAAATTGAATGTAACATTGGTCGTCCGCAGATTCATGAAAAGTGGGCACCTCGTATTATCGACTTGGATATTTTATTATGGGATGATTTGACAATCGATACACCTTATCTTAAGGTTCCTCACCCAGAATTGTTAAACAGACCATTTTTGCTTCACTTGATGGTAATGCTCAGCCCCATGGGTGATATTCCCGCGGCCAACAAAACGTTTGGTACTGTTGCTCACAATACTCTTAGTGTTCAAGATTGTTTTTTAAAGAGTTTTACGCTTTCACCAGAGCTTGTGGGAATTGTCAACGTCACTTCTGATTCATTTTCAGATGGTGGTCTCTATTATGAAGCAGATCAAGCAACTAAGCAGGTATTACAACTGGTATCAGATGGTGCAAGCATAGTTGATCTTGGTGCTCAATCAACAAAGCCTGGATCTTCGATGCAAACCCAAAAGGAAGAATATGAACGTTTAAAATCAGTACTTGATAATCTTAGTCATTATATGAAAGCTGGCGATATTAAAGTCAGTATTGATAGTTTCTGGCCGGATGTTATTTTAAAAGCTTTGGAAGCTTACAACATTGCTTGGATTAACGATGTTAAAGGAGATCTAGATGATAATACCTTGAAAGCAATTGCTAGCGGTGGGTGTAGCATCGTTATTATGCATTCACTTTCCATACCGCCACATAAAGACAACATTATTCTAGGTAACACTGACCCCATCAATATCATAAATCACTGGGCAGAGAAGAGCGTTAATAGATTGTTAGCTCTAGGTTTTAATAAAAGCTCAATAATTATTGATCCTGGTATAGGTTTTGGAAAATCCATATATCAGAATATCTGGATTTTGCGCAATATAGAAGCATTGCAAAGTTTCGGCTGCAAGGTTCTAGTTGGTCATTCTAGAAAGTCATTTATTTCTACTTTTTCTTCAGAATCTGCCTTTAACCGAGATTTAGAAACAATTTCTATGTCATCTGTATTACACAATAAAGTTGATTTCCTTCGAGTTCATAATGTGCTCGATCATATGCGATTTTTTGTAGCCCAAGCTACCTTACAGAGATGATGATTATCGGAGTTATGGCCATTGATCCAAACGGTGTGATTGGAGTAAATAATGGGTTGCCCTGGCATTATCTAAGTGAGCTGGAACATTTTCGCCAGGTAACTGATAAACAAGTTATAGTTATGGGAAGAAAGACATTTGAAACCATGCCACAAAACATATTGAAGGATCGTGTTCCTATTGTTTTTTCTCGCAGCAAGCTAAGTTCATGTTATAATAAAGATATAAAATGTATTGTTATTTCTTCTATGCAAGAATTTCTATCAATTCAGAATAGTTGGAATTACTCCAAAATCTTCATGATTGGTGGAGCACAGATAGCACGGCTTTTTTTAGAGCATAATCTAATCTCAGAATTTATTGTAACAGAAATTTATAAACCTTATAAGGGTGATGTATATTTCAACTTAGAACTCCTTGATGGGTGGAATAAAACTATTCTTACCAAAACAGAAGATTATACTATATGCAGGCTAATATATGCAAGTTGAAGCAATTTACACTCACTGCGTTGAATGCGGTGAAACATTAGAGAAGATTCTTGATCGCTATGTTTCAAAGTTGTTGAGGGAGGAGGTTGTGCTTGCTATTACATCAAAAATCATTTCCGTTTGCCAAAAGCAAGTAGTTCACAAAACTGCCTGCTCTAAAGAAGAGCTGGTTAAAAGAGAAGCTGATGCGATTGTTGATGTAGATTGCAATCTACATGGCATCTATTTGACAATTAAAGATAATATTTTAATTCCATCTGCCGGCATTGATGAATCAAACGGTGATGAAGTGTACATTCTATATCCAAAAGATGTTCAGAAAACAGCTATATCAGTATGGAACTATCTAAGGACAAAATTCTGCATAAAGCATCTTGGTATTTTGATTACAGATAGCAATATAGCACCTATGCGCCTTGGAGTTACAGGAATTGCTCTTGCTTGGTGTGGATTTGAGCCACTTTATTCCTATGTAGGCAAGCCAGATCTTTATATTAGGCCACTCCAGGTAACACAAATCAATCTTCTTGATGCACTTGCAGCATCTGCTGTTTTGGTCATGGGAGAAGGGGCGGAACAAACGCCAATGGCAGTTATTAGGGATGTACCAAAAATCCGCTTCCTTACTCGTCCACCGATTATAGAAGAAGAGAGAAGTGTTAGGATATCAGTGGAAGAGGACCTTTATTCTCCTCTGCTCATGAAAGTCAGATGGTTGAAGAACGAGGGATAAATTTATAAAGCTAGAGCATATAACTCAACTTTTCCTTTTATATCATATGTTAGATCTCTCGCACAGCAAGCCAATTTTGACACGCCATAAAACAAAAACTACTGGCAAATTCTTTTGACTCACTTATAACGAGACTTAGGCTGTTATTTATCTTCAGTCTGTCCAGATAAAATGACATGAAACTCAATGTACTTAGCGTCTCATGTTTAGTTTTTTTGCACTATGTGCACTCCATGTCTCATAAAACTTCTAGGTTTTACCCAATATAAGCTAAAACGCGCTTGTTAAAGCGCTTAAGATAATAAAACGCCAATTTAAAAAATAGCTAGTGAATAATTAGCTAGCTGGGTTTTCCTTTTTCTACTAGTAAAATTCTTAACGTTTAAATTTAGATTAGTTGCGGTTTAAAAGTAGCTAAATTAGACGTTTAGAATAAAAGCTCTAATTTATAAAGTTAATATAAATAACTAGCTACCAACTGGACTCCTTTTGCTTTTTATTTAGTAAATTTCTTAAATATTTATAACTAAAGTAATGTCTTGGGTTCCAGTATCTGCTACTTGGATGACAGGGAAAGGATACTTGGCAATTAGCTACCCGTGAGAATAATAGTTGCAAAGTTATTCTCAGTGGCTGAGCAAACACTCGCTCGATACAAGGTGCGTGGTGCAATCGGATTGGTATAGAGAGCTGTTTCCAGAGGTAGAGATATCCACAAAACATAACACTAAATACAAATTTCGTACAGTGCAGAGAGGATACAGAATCGCAACATCTGTTGGTAGAACATTAATTCGGCGAAGGTAGTGATTTCATTATTGCGGATGGGATTAAACTGAGCTTTAAACTCAAGCTATGCGTGAAACGCTTAGAAAACGTTCTATAAACTGGTTCGAATAGACTTTAGTGATCAGGTTCAACAATAGAAAAAGGAGTCATCGTTCTTGTGACGCATAGACTTCACTTGGAAGATTTAATTAGGCACTTCCTCTTCAAATCGAAAATCATATGGTGCAATATTAGTTTACCAACGATATCTGAAAATAAGGAGATCATTTATTTAATCAAAAAATCGGTGCTTACTTTTTTTGTTCCGGTCATTCAAGCAACTAAAGATGGGCACATCGGCAATAAAGCATTGTCAGCTACTTACATGACCACCACTTGTAAGAATATATTCAAGAGAAGAAGGTCAGTCGCTATACTCACTAGATGGAGGAAGGAAAAAGTTGAGATGATAAAGGCTGGAATTGGAAGTTATGCTTTTGCTGCGCAATATCAACCAAAACCCTCTGCCGATTTCAAGTGATATAATAAAGCTAGAGTAGCTGGAAGAGCGCTATAGAAATTTTCCTAATATGGACTTCCTCTCATGTAACACAGAGCTTGGATACTGCGGTTTCAACGAGTAACTCTAGCAATTTTAGCGTCTGCACTACTTAGGCAAAAGTGGGTAATAAATTTTATTTACTTGATGTATATAGTGCAAAACTTGAATATCTAAAACTTAAAGTGCAAGTTCTATCACTAGCTGCAAGATGGACAACATACACAGTTTTAATTGAAGCAAAACAAGAGGTCAGCAATTGGTATAAGAGCTGAAGGCAAACAGTGATTTACCAGTTATTGAAATAGTACCGCATGATGACAAATTTGCTTGATTCCATCAGATTGTTCCGATTATAGAGTTTGGAAAAGTTTTCTGCCGCAGAAAGCGATATGGCTCAATGGATTTGAACATGAAATTTAAATGTTCCTAGAAGCACATCACAATGACCAAGTCGGACAGCACCGTACAATATCTGCAATGGATGAGAGAAAGTACCTCCAGGGTTACAACTATATGAACATTGTGATTGAGCCTGTTAGGAGGATATCATCCAGGTAGTTGATATTAATATTTACCAATTGGATAATCACCAGTGAAACAAGCATCACAGTATTGTGGTGCTATGTTATTGCGCTTCTCTTTCTTAACAGCCTGATATAGCCCATCAATACTTAGGAAGGTCAAACTATTCACTCCTATACATGCTTTTATTTCCTCTATAGATTTATTTGCAGCGATTAAATCCTTGCGCTCTGGTGTGTCGATTCCATAAAAGCAAGAATATTTGATTGGTGGACTTGAAATTTTTAAGTGAATTTCTCTTACTCCTGCATCTTTTAGCATAACTATTATGCTTCTGAGTGTACTGCCACGTACTATACTGTCATCTATTAAAACTATGTTTTTATCCCTTAGAATGTGCTTATTAGCGTTAAATTTTAACTTTATTCTGACTTTACGTATTTCAGCGATTGGTTGTATAAAAGTTCTTCCTATATAATGATTACGAATTATTCCTAGTTCCATAGGTAACCCTGAATGCTTTGCATATCCAATAGCTGCAGGTATTCCAGAATCAGGTATTGGTACAATCATATCTACATTATTTTTTGGTGGACTTTCCTCTGCGAGCGTTTTCCCTATTTCTTTTCTCATATCGTATATAGACTTACCTTCCATTATGCTATCTGGTCTTGAGAAATAAACGTATTCAAAAATACAAAAGCTCAATTTTTGCTGCGCAAAAGGAAATGCTGAAGTTAGGTGTCCATTATGATCAATAGTGACTAATTCACCTGGTTCTATTTCTCTAATAAACTCTGCATTTACTATATCAAAAGCACAAGTCTCAGATGCAAGCACGTAAGAGCCGTTTAACTTTCCTAAGGCAAGTGGTCTGATTCCTGCTGGATCTCGCATTCCGATAACTACTTCATGGTTAATTGCAACAAAAGAATAAGCGCCTTGTATCTGTTTTAATGAACATATAAAACTCTCTAGAAAGCTATCTTTTGTATTGGTTTCTACTAAACGTACTACCACTTCTGTATCGATATCCGATTGAAAAATACACCCCTGTTTAACTAATTGCTCGCGTATTGGAAAAATATTAATTAAATTGCCATTATGTGCTATAGCAAAATCTCCAAACTTACTGCTTTTGCCAAGTATGGGTTGTGCTACGACCTTACTGCCACTTGTTGAATATCGAACGTGGCCTATTGCATAATCTCCAGGCAAGGGTTTCTTTATTGCATCTACGTCATCAAACACACTACTCACCTGACCTTGAAAATGGTAAGAGTACAACTTACCGTTATAACTTGTCACTATACCAAAAGACTCCTGACCTCTATGTTGTAAAGCATGAAGACCTAATATAGAGTCAAAAGCCGCGTCTTTATTGTAGCTTATACCAAACACTCCGCACTCTTCGTGCATTCCATCAAGCATAAAAACTATTTAGTAAAGTTTAATTCTACTTTAGCATAGACAAAGCACAAGTATTTTATTTACTAGATGTTAAGAAGAGCTATAAAATGCAAAAATTTCCTATACTTTCCTTCTTGTACAGTCCCAGGTATGATAAAGTATGAGACCATCACATTCTAGAACTGTGCAATTGCTAAATTTTCTTTATTTTGCTTATACCTTTTACAAGCAATATAAATGTCAATGAAGAATATAAGTGTTCTTTTGGTAATTTTATGTGAAATCATTCAAAGATTAGATATACGTCAACAAATAAAATAAATAGAATGGCGATTGTTTTTAAGTTATGGCTAGATTTAATTAACTGAGTGGTATTGCTTGATAAAATATCATCGCTAGTATAGAAACGTGTATGCCATGGCAATTATTATTGTGTTGTGAATTAATGCTATAGCGGTTAATAAAGAATCAACCGAAAAATTAAGTCTATTAATATGATTTGCAGTATAACTGAAAACAATTGCGATTTTGATATCTATTTTTAGGTCGCTTGTATAAAAAATGTTATTCCATAGCTCCATAGAGCTTTTAACAATGAGAAATAATCTTCCCGCTGTCATAAGTATAGATCTTTTACTGAGATATTGAGCTATATAGCGTGAAATATAGGTTTTGCATTGATACGATATATGCGATGTAAAGCAGTGTCACAAAATGCATCAGAGTAGCACTAGTTCAAGACTATAAGGCGCGCCCTTTCTCTTAGCGTGATTGGTACTTTATCTATCGCTTGAGATATAAAGATTAAATTGTTACTTTAAGTATAGCTTCAAGTAGTATAAGTCTCAGTAAAGTCCACGCTTCAGCTAACATTTTCGTTCTCGTTCTAGCTTCCTTACTTTACAATAGATATGTAAAAATTAAGTGACTTCACTTAGATAGAGCGTGGCTTTTATCAAGTAGGGGTCGATAGTCCTTTTGAATAGATAGAGAAAGTATTATAGCATCAAAATGACGAAACTACACGAGTAATTTTGGCATATCTACAAGTGCAACCTGCTTTACTCTCATTTTAGTTTTAGGCTTTGACATCATGTATATGTCACCACCAACAACAGTGCTTGCTATAAGCACAGATCCCTGCAACTAGCTCAATCATTGCTGGTATATATAAAGTAGTAGTAAATGTGAGTGCAGTAGCAACTATCGCTTCGACTATAAAACTCACAACAATGCCTTTTACAATCACATTTTTTATAAGGTGGGGTTTTTCTTCTGCTTTCTTGAGAGGTTGTATCTCACTACGGATCTGTGCTACTATTTCTAATAGAGTTTTGGCTATACTCATATAGCCGTTTTGTGGGAATAAGTAAGGGAGTCAATCCAACATTAGATTTTGCATCAATATTTGCGCTTTCTTTTCAATTAAAGTATTCACTACATTTTCACAGTTGTTTGTACAGCAATACTTAAAAATGTGTTTTGTGTTGTAGCTCTATATTTATTGATAATAAGTTCAGCAAAAGGGTAATCAACATTAAACCCTCCTTTTACTTTTTGTATGTCTCATTATCTTTTTGTAACTTAGTTTTTATTTGCTCGATTACATTACCTGCACTTAAATCTGAAGGAGTATTTACTTTTTAAAGTATTATTGCATGTTCCTTGTGCCATAACTTTTCCCCATCCAGTTTAATTATCGCATATTTTGGCAAAAGTCAAGAATTTAAAATTCTCTACCTCTTAATTTGACAGAGTTTATCGACATTTCCTCAGAGTACTGAATATAAATTTATAGTGGTAGGCATTATTATCTTTCATTAAAAATAACTTAAGCTATACTGCAGATCATGAACCTTAGGCAAAAAATCAAGTTTTTTTCTATGTCTTTTATAATATTGTTTTTCTTATGGATTGTATTGTCTGGTTATTTTGAGCCGTTTTTTGTTTTTTGTGGAGTATTTTCCTCTATATTTACATTGTTTATCTTTAAACGGTTGATAGATGCTGAAAGCGCCTTCGGTCAAATCTTAAATGGTACCAGTAGATTGTTATTTTGTAAGTTGCTGGTAAGTTATATACCATGGTTAATATACCAAGTCATTCTGTCAAGTATCTATGTAGCAAAAAAAGTTTTACAGACTGAGCTTAAACTTGAGCCAATTACCATACTAAAGAAATGCAAAGGACATAACGACGAAAGCATCACGTTGTTTGCAAATTCAGTCACGATTACTCCTGGTACTTTAACTATCAATGTTGTAAGAAAACGGCAAACTTACCTGTCTACTATATATTTGATAGATAAAAGTCTTGAAAGCGGCGTTTCCGAAATAGAAAATAGAGTCTTGGAAACGCTGAGTTCAATCAGAGGTAATTGCCTTAAATAAGTTAACAGCTATCCTTATGTTCTCTTACTAGGCTTTCAAGCATTTTTTATGGGGGCTATCCGCCAACAACAGAGCATAAATAATTATATAAATCTTCTAGTCTTGATATGTTGTTTCTTCTCACTGTTGAACTTATGTGGAAAAATATCTTTCATAATTTTAATATCAGCAGCCTTATTTAAAAATAAATTTTCACTTGTTATACTTATTCATGCCAGAATGATGTTGATTTTAGATTTATCACTTGCATAAAACCCTGATAGCCAAGTCATTTTAATGACGTATAGATTTACTATTTTTGATAGGCAATTATTAGTATATTTACAATTTTTTATTACTTCTCATTGAGTAATCTGAGATTTACTTATTTTTGCATTGCGTGGTAATTTGTCATTCAATTTTCTCCGTTTAATTCAGTAAATAGATCATACTAATACTTTGTTAAATAAACAATAAAATGATTACAAAAATGTATTACTATATTGATATAATAGACCAGGTGTTTCAACATCAGATCTAATTTTAGCTGGATGCTGTTAGCAAAGCCTAAAATTAGAAGTCTCGCTTACAACGGAGAAAGCTGTACGTAATCTTTTCGATATAAAATAGGTTTTCTTTTTAAGCTGTTTTGTTAATATTGAATTCTACACTAAATTAACTGTGCTATAATGAAAAAAATAAAGCTCGGAATACTCATTTCAGGCAGAGGATCAAATATGCAGTCATTGATAAAAGCATGTCAAGATCGCAGTTTTCCTGGAGAAGTTGCGTGCGTTATCACAGATAATGGTGAGGCTGCTGGCTTGAAAATAGCAAAGCAAGAAGGAATCTCAGCGTTTGTTGTTGAATGTAAACCTTTTGATGCTAATAAAATTCACGAAATACTCGTTCAACATAAGGTTAATTTGGTTTGCCTTGCAGGGTTTATGAGAATTCTAAAAGCTGACTTTCTGAGTAAGTGGCACGACAAGGTTATAAATATTCATCCTTCTTTACTTCCGTCTTTTAAGGGACTCAATGCTCAAGAGCAAGCTCTAAAAGCAGGTGTAAAAGTTACAGGTTGTACTGTACATTACATTACTCCCGAGGTTGATGCTGGAGCCATAATCGCTCAAGTTGCTGTACCAGTGTTACCAAACGATAACATTCAAAGCCTTTCAGAACGTATTTTAGCTGAGGAACATAAGTGCTACGTGAAAGCAGTGAGGTTAATAGCAGAGGGATTAACTTTTAGCGTTCCTTCCAACTTCAACAAAAAACAAATTTTTAGGATCTAATAAAGAGTTTGCCAATTTGTTTACTTCTTCTAATTTAATGTCGTTAATAATGTTAGTATAATTATTTATACGATTAACATCACGATCATTTATCTGTATATCATTCAGCAGTATTGCTGTATTTGTATTATTGGATAGAAAAAAGACAAGGTTATTCACTAAACTGGTTTTTGTATCATTAAACAATTGTTCGTCAATTCCTTCTTTTTTTACCTTACTCAATACGTCCTTTATTGCTGATATAGCTTTGCTAGTAGTAGAACTATCAGTATTAATAAATCCCAATACAGCATTTCCATGTTTTTTGGGAATAATGCTTGCACTAATACCATAAGTAATGCCCAGATTTTGTCTCAATTCTTTCATTAATATCGAATTTAGCCCCATGCCACCAAGCGCATCAATTAAGACACTAGCGTTATAATAATTTGGGTCATCATATGCCATACCTTTCTGAGCAAAAATTATGACACTTTGTGGTATATCCATAAAAATATTCTTACTTTCTGCTGGACCAAAATCATTTTTTATAGATATTTTTTTAACTTTTGATCTTTTTGATGGTAATTTAGATAAATATTTATCCAGTAGCTTGCTAATTTCTTCCTTTGTTGTGCAACCAACAACACTGATAACCATGTTGTCTTTAGCAAAATTACGCTTTATGTATGTCAAAATATCATTTCTAGTAATCTTCATTACAGTATCAAGAGTTCCATACCCACTTCTTGAGTAAGGATGCTTTTTAAACAACAACGTCTCTAGTTCTTTTTTAGCAACAAAATAAGGGTTTTTTTCAAGATTATTAAAAGTAACTTTTGCTTTTTCGAAAACTCTATTCAACCCTTCATAATCAACTTTAGGACGCATTATAGCGTCACTTAGTAACGAAACTGCGTTCTCTAAATTCTCAGACAGAATATTCAATGAAACCATAAATGCTTCTAAATCAGCAATAAAACCTAAACTAATCCCTTTATCTTCAAGCTTTTTTGCAAAATCTTTAGCATCATTTTTTCCTGCTCCCTCTTGAATTACAAGAGAAGTGACCCAAGTAAGCCCCTGTTTTTCCACGTTCTCATACGCGTAGCCTGCATCCTTGAATGATATATTCAATGAAACTTTTGGTAAATCACAATTTTCAACAAACAAAAACTTAAATCCTTTACTGGTAGTAACCTCCTCTATATTTAGGTTACCGCTTGCTTGTAAGTTAAAGCCTAGACAGAAAAAAAGTATAAATACAAGTTTACTTATCTTCATTATTATCTCCTTTTGGTAGCAAACGACCAACTAATTTGTTAGTAGAAAAGATAGTGCGAATTTTGTTATTTACATTCTCTAAATTAACATCATTGATTTTACTATATGAAATATCTATATCGTCAAGTGGAATATCAAGTGCTAGATGTGGTATGTAAAACATTGCTATACTAATTAAGTCAGATAGCTTATCAAACTGTGCTGCTTTGTATTTATACTTTGCACTTTGCAACTCCTCATTCGTTATTCCTTCAAAGATAAAGTTATTAATAGCATTATCTAGCTCTCTTTCAATAACGTTCAACTTCATTCCGCTTTTTGGAGTTACTTCAATATCAATGTAGCTATCGCTAAAGGCTAAACTGCTATAATAAGTAGACACTGATATTGCCACACTTTTACACAGAACCAAATCATTATATAGTTTACTAGATTTGCCACCACCTAATACTTCAACTGCCAAGTTAACAGCAGAGATTTCATCCATGTTCTTGAATAAAGGAACACGATAACGAAAATATAAAACTGGTTCTTTTACTTCGGTGCTTTCTAAAGTTACCGATAGATCTGCATTATGTGCTGGATCCTGATTTGGGTAATGCCTAATTGTAGTCTTAGCTTTAATTTCTCCATATTTTTCTCCTGCTAATTCCACTACTTTATCGAATTCTACATCACCAACAATCAGCAGGATTGCGTTGTTTGGATGATAATAGTTGTCATGAACCCATATTATATCATCTTGATTATAAGTTCTAATATCGCTTTCCCAGCCGATAACAGATCTGCCGTAGCCAGTACGGTAAAATGCACTATTCATTTCTTCCCATAGCAAATTGTTAGGATTATTATCAAACCTCATCTTCCTTTCTTCTAATACAATATTTTTTTCCCTATCTATTTTGTCTTGAGTAACATTAAAATTGCCCATTCTATCTGCTTCAACTTCCATTGCTAGTGGTAAGTCGCTTTTGAGGACTAATTCGTAGTAACAGGTATATTCTCTAGTGGTAAATGCGTTGAATTGTCCTCCAATGCTACTCATAGTCGATTCTATATCTTTAAATTTTCCTGTAGTTTGAAACATTAAGTGCTCAAAGTAGTGAGCTAATCCTGCTTTGCCGACTGGATCATCCATTCCACCAACTTTATATATTACTGCATGTAAAACAGCCGGAATCCGATGATTAGGTACAACATAAATATCTAGCCCATTGCTGAGTTTAGCGTGCTTTATACTGCGTGGTATATTTACAGCTTTTAGAGAGATTGGATAAGTAAAAAACAATAAAGGTAATATAAAGAAACTAAAAAATTTGTGGAGCATTGTCCTAACCGAATACAATTGAATTCGAAATAATAATCTTATTCCTCATTTTGTTTAGAAATGAGTCTGTTATATATGCACCACTTATACAGCAAGACAAACATCCCGCAAGCTATATATATATCTGCCAGATTGAATGCTGGGCAGTACCAACTACCAATATGAAAATATATGAAATCATATACAGCTCCCCAGTAAATCCTGTCAACTACATTACCGATTGCTCCACCAATCATCAGAGAAAGACCAAAATAAGTTAATTTATCTCTTGATTTGTATATCAAGTATGCGAATATGCCAATTATTAGTGTTGAAAATGTTGAAAAAAAGAGATCACTATATGGTAAAGTGCTAAACATTCCAAAACTAATCCCCGTATTCCATACTTCAACTAGCTTTATAAAGCTAGCAACTTCAATTGACTCTCCTTTATCAATTAATGAGTTTATGTACGATTTGCTCATCTGATCAGATGCTACTATAACTAGTATAACAATTAAGCATAGTTTTTTCATAAATTTGTTCTCAGCTGATAAGCCTTAAGTATATCATAATTTATCTGTTTTGTTAATTCATCAATACTATGGAATCTTTTTTCTGACCTGATAAATTTTAAAAGTTGTATATTAACCTTATAGTCGTATAAATCTTTATTAAAATCGAATATGTGCATTTCTACTATAGGCTTTTTCAAATCCTTAAAAGTAGGTCTCATACCAATGTTTACTACTCCGTATAGCCAATTTGGATTATTGTCAGAAAATGCTGCCTTAGCATAATATGTACCAAACTTGGGTTTTATCATGCAGCTTTCTATCGGAATGTTTATAGTTGGAAATCCTATTTTTCTACCTCTACATGCGCCTTTTATTACAATACCAGAGATTTGATAAGGTCTGCCGAGTAATTTATTAGCAATCTCTATTTCGCCATTCTGTAAATACTCTCTGATTGAAGAAGAAGAGCAAATCTCTCCATCGATTATCAATGGCTCTAACTCAGTTAAAGAATATTCATATGTTTCGGAATATTTCCTTAGGGTTGATGTATTACCTAATCGTTTGTGACCAAAAGTACAACTTTTTCCAACGACTATGTATTTAGCGCTATATTTGCCTATCAAGATCTCACTAATGAAGTCATTGCAGCTGATTTGAGAAAAACCTTCATTGAAATTAATAATATATAAGTGATCTATACCATAGCTGCTAATCAGCTCCCTTTTTCGTTCTTGGTTTATCAATCTAAAATTGTTTCTGCCAGATAAGGCTGTTGATGGGTGTGGCTCAAAAGTTAAAATTGTAGATGGTAATCCTCTTTCTTGCGCTACTTTCTTTAGAGTAGAAATCGCAAGTTCATGCCCTAAATGAACGCCATCAAAATTTCCAAAGGTTAATGCTACGTTATTTTTTATCTCCTGCTCACAGTTGTAAATAATCTTCATGCAATTTGATATATTATATATATTTCTATATATAATAATTATATTATATAAACTACGGAGATAAATCATGAAAAATATTGAAAGAAAGGTTATAATATATGTGAAGCAATGCTGTCCTTTCTGCAAGAGAGCAAAGGAGTTGCTTGATGGAAAAGGTGTGGAATATGAAGAAATTGATGTGCTTGAAAGACCGGATTTGTTTAATGACATAAAGTCAAAATATAACGTTAGAACAGTCCCGCAAATTTTTATTACTGATGAAAATGGCAATTATATGCATCATATTGCTGGATGTGACAAATTGATGCACCTTGAAAGAGAAGGGAAGTTAGATGATATGTTAAGTAGCAATTATGATAAAAATGATGTGACAACTTACCCAAGTGGCAGTGATGAATATGAAGAATGTGTAGCATCACATGATGATTTTATTTGATTTTCTTACTTTTTCTGTCATCTAATGCGCGAATGAAGGGCTGGTATGCTCGTTTTGAATAAATTTTAATGGATTAAAATACAATTTATTTAGTTAGTTTTTAGTGAGCAAAAATGGCGCAAAATATTTCAATTGTTAGCAAGAACTTAATTAGTACTGAACTAATCGATAAGAAAGATTTAGAGAATTTCATCAAAATTTTTATAGTACTTGATAAGCACGTAGCAGCAAAACTCTTTTTACAGAGGAGGTGAGAATAGAGTATAAATAACACAACAACGTGAAGGGTGTTGATTTGCTGAAAAGTTCAGGTTTTACGTATCATGGTGTTGGAAATGTATTACATCACTTAAGTAAATATGAAATGAAGGTGCCAACCAGCATCATAACACACACTCTCTTTTTGCATGTGATAAATGCACTTGAATCTAAGGATATAACGTTTCCACTTTTTGTGGCTCTCCACAGTATAATATTAGAGTAAATAGGAACACCTTCATAATAACTCATATGAGTGAAAAGGATTTGGAGCTAAGTTCTTAAAATAGCAGAGTGTTCATGGAGTTGCTAATGAGCGAGAAAAGTATTTGTAATTGTATAGTAGAAGAAAATACTATTAATGTTGTGGTACATTTTGAGATATATTAGGCTATAAATTTGATTATAAAATTACTGATAAGATTTAGCCTTTTAGCACAAGAGGAAGAAGCAAAACTCAAGAAAAATTGAGACAACTTGCTTTTAAGGATCAAGCTTTTGTTGAGTATTCCAGCATTAAAACTATTAATGGATATCCACACAATCATTCTTTGAGAATATATGAAAACCTTAAATCTATAAAATTTTTCTTTGCCTTTACTAATTCCGATTTTGTAGTGCAGATATAATCTGGTTTGAGGTGTGATTCGTAAACACAAAATCCGTGGCTCATAATGAGGTCTTGTTTTGTTATGTTCTTTGATAATATTCAGCCTTTTGCACAGTATTCCTGACCCACCTAGATTTGCTTCAAGGCGGTTCCAGTGAGGGGCTTTCAAACCACCTTATCAATACTGCTGCTGGGGAAACCTTTCTATTTCTGTTACGATATTTAAACAGTAATACATTCCATATATGAAGTATACGTACGAAAACCAAGACATACTAAATATTACTGAGGTTCGATCAGTATAGCCTCGCGCTGCATGACAAGCTGGACCATCAACTCCAATTTAGGCTTCAACTTCAGTTATTATTCCACTAAAGTTGTGAAAAATTTGAGGATTTTCCCAATAACTCTCCAGCGACAATCAAAGTCGTCCGCTCATAGAAATTTCTTGGTAGTATCGTATTGTTCATCATAGATGTATAAATTACTTATATTTGCAAGCAACTTATACTGATATTAATCCCATTCTAGAGAAGGCGGATAGACGTAAAGTGGAGAAAAGCTATAACGTCATCTAACAGAAACAAAAAACTACTTGACAAATCTCATCAACTCACATAACAGTGATACTAAAGTTATTTGTTTATCATCGCGATCTGTGTAGGTTAATGACAAAAACTTAGGATATCTGGCCTCTCGTATTTAAGTTTTTGCACTATGTGCACCTTATGTCTTTTTAAAACTTCTGATTTTTACCTGTATAAGCTCAAACGTGCTTCTAAGTTGTTTAAGACAGTATAGAACGTTAAATAGATAAAGGAGTATTTGAATACTGGCTGTCATGGATTTTTTTGCATTTTCTATTAAGTAAAATTCTTAACGTTTATAGTTTTGGTTATTTGCATTTAAAAGTAGCTGAATCGTAGCGCTAAGAATAAAACGCCGATATTTGATGTACATATAAATAATTAGCTACCAACTGGGCTTCTTTTGTTTTCTCTATTGGTAAGTTTTTTAAATATTAAAGCAATTCATGAACGAACATTTATTTTTACAACAAGTGGCGTCATGTAAGCAGCTCCTTTTCTTGTCATCCAAGCTCTTCCTTTTTTTTGTTATTCCAGCGCGTGAAACTGAGATATAGGTAAAAAAAGTGTAGATCCTAGTGTCAAATACTAGGATGACAAGAAAAGGAGATGCTTACATGACGCCACTTTTGCTTCAATGTTTACCACGTCTTTTATATGTTAAGAACAAGCAATTTTCTCATAATAACAGTAGAGGCAATTTTATATGGTTCTTTATGTTAATAATATAATAAAGATTATTTTTCGCAAAAGCGGGAATGAAGGTTAAAAGACAGCTACCAATAGCATTGGAATGACTTTTGGCTAGTAAGCTTCTCAGTAAATCAATTATTACTTTACTTTTAGTAAAAGAAAGCTATTTTACCATTATTATCTTTTATGCTGTTTTAGCTTCTGTTTTGAGAAGAAGTTCAACTATATCAGTGTTGTTTAAACAAGCACCATGATATAAGGCAGTTCTTTTCATATTATTTTTAGCATTAATGTCTGCACGCTCGCCCATTAGATGCTAATGACCTACTGGTCCGACTTCATTATTACGGTACTCCTAAAATTTTATATAAATCATAATCCCTGGTACCATTTAATACAATTTAACCTATATATATACTAACAATTGACAAGTATTTTTATAAAGCTCAACATATTGCATTTATAGAAGAGTTGTAAGCTATCTTTTAAGCATTTATTTTTTATTTTTAATTAACTCTAAAGCTTTTTTCAAATCTATACTTTCAATGTCAGCATTTTTGCCTAAGGCAACATTTGTTTTACCACATTTTATATAGAATCCATACTTACCGTTGCAGATGAAAACTTCTTTTCCCTTGCCATTAAAACCGAGGGATTTTAGCTCTTTACGTGGGCTTTTTTCAATAGTTTGCACAGCTTCATCCAATTGCGTGTCCAATACCTCCCTGAAGCTCTTTTTAAGAGAAAAGTATCTACCATCATAGAAAATATAGTACCCAAATCTTCCAAGGCCTATTTTTACTTCCTTCCAAGTTTCTGGGTGTTCTCCGATTACTTTTGGCAAGGAAAGTAACTGAGTAGCGGTATTCAGGTCAATATCATTAACGTTCATATCTTTTGGTATGGAAACCGTTTTTTTCTTTTTTGACTCGTTATTGAATTCCAGGTAAAGCCCAAAAGGGCCTTTTTTGATCATCACCTCTTGTTCTGTCACATCGTCTATACCCAAACTTTTTGGGTATTCTAAATTGTCATTACTACCTGTAATTTCTTTTGTATGGCTGCATACAGGGTAATTAGAACATCCAAGAAATACTCCAGCTTTACCAAAATTCAATTTTAATATACCATCAGAACAATCAGGACATTTTTTGCCTATTTCTTCCTTTCCTTTTTCTGAACAAAACCAATCGACTACTAAGCTGTGAATGCCGCTAAAAATCTCATCATGCGTCATTTTCTTGATAGAGTTTACATGATTAAAAAATGGTACCCAAAAATAGCCTAGCTCTTTTTTCCAATCTGCACGTCCATTTGAGATTAAATCAAGCTTTTCTTCCATTTGTGCTGTGAAATTATACTCTATACAACGCTGAAAAAAGGTTTCTAGAAATATGGTAACGATCTTACCGCGGCTGCTTGGAATAAATCTTTTATTATCCAGTGTAACGTACTCACGGTTCTGCAATACTGAAATAATTGCTGCATAAGTTGATGGACGGCCTATACCAATTTCCTCCATTTTTTTAACAATGCTTGCTTCACTGTAACGTGGTGGCGGTTGTGTAAAATGCTGTTTTGGATCAACAGAGATCAGTTTGCACGCTTTACCTTCTTTCATGGCAGGTAGCATGCCTTCATCTTCATCATCTGCGTTATCTTTATAAATTTTATAGAACCCATCAAAAAATATGCTCGATCCACTTGCTCGTAGAATTACCTTCTGATCAGTAGAACTAATTTCAACCACTACTTGATCGAGAATAGCAGATTTCATCTGACTTGCGATGGTTCTTTTCCAAATCAGATCATATAATTTAAATTGTTCTGACGTTAAATAGTCTTTGATACTATCTGGCGTTCTATTTATATCAGTTGGATGAATTGCTTCGTGCCCTTCCTGGGCGTTTTTGACCTTTTTTACATATTGACGAGGAGATTTTGGTAAATATTTATCGCCATATAACAACTTAATTGACTCTCTGATTGAGTTTATAGCCTCATTTGCAATATAAAACCCATCTGTACGCATATAAGTTATCAATCCGACAGTTTCATCACCAATATCGATACCTTCATATAGGTTTTGCGCTATGCGCATAACGTTTTTCACATTAAAGTAAAGCTTATTCACTGCATCTTGTTGAAGACTTGAAGTAATAAATGGAGGAAGCGGGTTTCTCTTAACTTGCTTGCGTTCTACTGTGCTTATAGCATATTGTCTTGACTCAATCTCACCAACTAAGTTCATTGCTTCCTCTTCATTCTTAATATCAAATTTTTCTAGCTTTTTATTGTCATAGTGGCTGAGCATAGCAAAGAACGTTTCGTCCTTGCTGTTTTGCATCTCTGCCTTTAAGCTCCAATACTCTTGTGTTATAAATTTGCTAATTTCATCTTCCCGCTCGCATATGAGTTTGAGTGCAACAGATTGGACCCGTCCTGCAGATTTGCTTCCTGATAACTTCGTCCATAAAAGTGGCGACAAATTAAATCCAACCAGGTAATCTAAAGCTCTGCGTGCTTGTTGTGCATGCACTAAGTCCATGTTTATTTTGCGTGGATTCTTTATCGCTTCTTGCACTGCCCTTTTTGTTATCTCATTAAAGACTACTCTATAAATGCGACTTTTATCATTGATTGCTTTTCTTTCCTTTAGCGCCTCTACTAAATTCCAAGCTATTGCTTCTCCTTCTCTATCTGGATCTGTTGCAAGGTATATGTCTGATGCTTTGCTTGCTTCCTTTGCCAGCTCTTTCACATATTTCTCTGCTTTTTCAATAAGCTCATACTTTATGGCAAAATCATTATCTGGATCAACAGAACCGTTTTTTACTGGCAGATCTCTCACATGTCCAAAAGATGCAGCTACCTTGAAATCTTTACTTAGATACTTGCCTATAGTTTTAGCCTTCACAGGCGATTCAACTATCAATAAAGCCATAATTGTTGGTATTTAAAGATAATATGTTGAGGAATATATAATAAAATGTAAAAATATTTTCATAGGTTTTGTGAATTTTACAAAGTGGGTTGTTGAAGGTCGTTAGGAGACACTTCACATTAACTATTCCAATTATTATTTGGTTAATATTAAATTTTGCAATGATACACCATCTAATTCTATCTTTTTCGTCATCCAAGTAATTAAAACTGGAATAGCATCATACGTTTGAAGTAAAATAGACCTTCTGGCTATATATCAGCAAGCATAGCGTGATTAACATCAACCTTATACTTTGATTCTAGATAACTAATTAATTGCTCTTTTAGCGATATCATCACGCGTTTTCCAGTATCAAATGTATCTAATCTGCCACTTGATGAATACATCTCTTTTAGAACGCTTATTATAACTTCATTATCATAATGAATAGGATCTGTCACCGAGTCAATTGTTTTCATATTAAAAATCTCTTCTATAAAAGAAAAAGGGTAATTTTGTCGATCTGCTTCATTGCGCTGTATCTGCTGATCTTTAATTAATTCTACACCTTGAGTTTTCTCCAAATCTGTTTTCTCTTTTAGTTGAGCCGCAATTTCTTGCCCAATCTTAAACATTTGTTCTTTTATAAACCCATCACGCCAAAGATCTTCTACTGATGCTTTGCTCTCTTCAAAACTTTGCAGTTTAGGCGGGATAACATCGGTGATCTTTACACTGACAACGGCATCTTCAATGACTTTAAAATAACTTCTCTGATCTTTTTTTCGAGAAAAGATAAAAGAAACCAAATTATTAGAACTTTCTACACTATTACCACTTTGATCCTTTCCGCCTGCATCTACCGGACCAATGGCTTGTATAGGTAAATTGTATTCACTGGATATTTCCTCAATCATCGTGCCATTGTATATTTTATAATTTGCTTGACTTATAAAATCGTTAACTTTTTCAAAAGACTTTCGGTTGATTAAAGCTGATTTCACGTCCTTTTTTAAGTAAGTTAAGTTTTCGCTAGAAATTTGATGCGCACTTTCCACTTTTATTATATGCCAACCAAAATTACTTGCTAAAACTTTACTTACTTCGCCTACCTTGAGAGCAAACACCTTTTCTCCCATACCATCTGGTAGAAAATACTTGGTTATATTATGCATCCTGGCTTCTTCAGGTTTTGTTTTACCAAACTCTTCAGCTATCTTTTCAAAGCTCATTTTACTCTCTTCAAATGCTTTTCTTGCCGCTTCTGCTTCTTCTTTAGAATGAAATATTAGGTTGAATATATCTCTTTGATCCTTAAGTTTCCGTTGTTCTATTATATCATTGACCTCTTCATCTGAGATTTGAACTTGATCTTCAAAATATTTCTGGCTTAAAAAAATATACTGTGCAACTCGATATTCAGGATAATAAAAATGGAATTTATTTTTTTCATATAAGTCAAGTAAAGTTTGATTATCTGGCATTGGAACATTTGTAACTGCATCTTTAGTTATTTTAACAATATCAACTACTCTGATTTGGTGGCGATTTCTGTATATCTGCTCATCAATTTTCTCGCCAAAAGTTACTGGATAATTATCTCTAAATAATGAAGTTACAAATATCATTGCAGGCAGAACTTTCTTTAACTTTGCTATATATTCTCCTTCCATCGTATGCATGGCGTTTAGTATCTCATGAAATTTATCTTTGTCAAACTCACCTTCATCGTTTTGAAAGTATTTAGTATTTTTAATATGGTCTTTTATAGACTCTTCTCCAATTACCAATCTCAGATCACTCATTAGGTTAAATAATAGTTTTTGCTTTATGAGTGCATTAAGTAAATCGTATTTCAGTCTTTTTATTTGTTCTTCACTAGGATTGGATTCAAAAATTTGCTTTCCGTAATTTTGATATAGCGATTTATACTCATCTAGTGTTATAACTTCCTTTCCAACTCTAGCTAACTCATCCTTTTTATTGTCATCTGATAGAAAGTTGCCAACTTCCATGAAGACTAATAAACAAGCTAAAATGACAACGATTACTTTAGTGGAAAAGTTTTTATTCATAAACGCAAAAGTTGATTATTGGTTAATTATAGAATAGTGATAATTTGGTTCTTGTAAACCTGTTGATTATAGTATCAGCTTGTATCTGTAGAGAGTTTTCAGATTATTAGATAGTCTAATCTTCTTGACTGAAAAGCTGACTATATTTTTTTTACTTCCATGCTGTCTGTCATGTTATTTACTCTTATACGAAATTCAGATGAGTTTTAAACCCGCTGCTATACCAGCCTATGTGTTTGCGTGCCATTTTATCCCAGTGTCGTTTCCGTAAAACTCAAGAATACTATTGTAATGTTCAAGTATGATGTTTAAGCTCTCTGAAGCTATTGGCTCAGAAATTTCACCTCCACTTAGAAAGTTCATTGCTTGATTAATCAACCAGGGTTTGCCATAAACGCCACGACCTATCATCACTCCATCTGCTCCTGATTCTTTGAGCGAATTTTCAATGTCATTCAAATTTTTAATGTCACCATTTACTATCACTGGAATTTTTACTTGCTCTTTGACATTACTAACGAATTTCCAATCTGCTTGACCTTTATAAAGATTATGCTCTTGTTCTTCCGTGCACAGTGATCATTTTTATACCTAAATCCTCTGCGATTTTCGCTAAACGTGGAGCGTTGCGATTTTCGTCGTTCCATCCAGTGCGCATTTTCACCGTAACTGGCACATTAACTGCTCTGACTACAGCTTCAATCATTTTGGCAGCTTTTTTCATCGCGCATTAGCGCTGATCCTGCATAGCCGTTTATAACTTTTTTGACTGGGCAGCCAAAGTTTATATCTATAATTTTTGCGCCCATATCCTCGTTTAATTTTGCAGCTTCTGCCATAACGTCTGGTTCACGTCCAGCGAGTTGCACAGCGATTAACTCATTAACTTTTACTTTTTGCATACTCTGGTGAGTTTGCGATATCATAGCTCTGCTTACGATCATTTCTTAGACTAATAAACTCGCACCAAGTTTTTACAATATTTCTGAATGGATAATCAGTCACTCCAGACATTGGCGCTAAGATTACCGGAGGATAGATCGTTAGATTTCCTATTTGAAGGGGCATAAGTTTGCTAATTACTTAGTTTAAGTACATTTGCGCACTTTTTGACAAAACTGCAAACAATCGACCTTGGTCTCTCTAAAACAGACGAAGCACCTCGGCTCTCTCGTAATGATCAGGCTTTAAATATATTGTTTCGCGTTCTTTATTGCACATAATTTATCATTTTGCTGATAATCCTCATTTATTATTTCTGGATTTGCCTTTAACAATGTGTGTACATCGTTACAATTATTTTTATAATGAGCGTCAATTACAATGTCAGCCAATGAAGCTAAACAAGGATTTCTTCTATCAAAACATAGTAATTTTGACTCTGATTGCTTCTAGGTAGGGATTGTAAATCAGTTTACTGTTGAAAAGAGAGTTTACTTCACTCTCGCTATTATAATTTTTTTATATCTTTTTGCACTGAAAAATTGCTAACAGCTAGCTCTTTTAGATTATTCTTAATTTCATTTTTAGGCAAATCCATACGAAGTAATTTTCTTATTAACTTTTTAACCTTTCTTTTAACTTTTTTTATTTTCTTATTTGCGTGTTCAACCAACTTTTTTTATTTTGTCAGACTTGCCAATTAAATCTTCTGATCTATTTAAGAACATGTTGAAAACCTTTCCTAGATGAGTTTTAAAAGAAGCTGGCATACTTACATCATCCAAAAATGATAATTGACTTAAAAATTTGTGTCATTCCAGTCTCATCTCTTGTGCTTTTAGCTTTATATTGATAGGAGCTATTATTATCGACACTGAATGAAAAGCAATTACCATTTCCTGCAGTATTATATGTTTTAACTTGTGTCATTTTAGTTTGCTCGCTTTCTGATGACTTGATATCATTATCCCAATCTGGTTTTGTTCTTTTTGATTTGTTTTCTTTCCTTTGAGATAACTAATAACCAAGCAAAACAAAGGTTCAATAACCACTTTGTATATAACTGTAAAACTATTCCCATTACAGTTCAAATCACGGGACGAGAGATTAGTGCAGCAAGTGGAAAGATCAGTAGAGTAGATTCTATTATCAACCCTAAACAGACAATGGTAAATATAGCTGCCAGATGTATATCAAAAGCGTGAACAGTAAACCTTTCCCATCTTTGAGTTTAGTAAGGTAAGTGTCCTTTTTTATAGTACCTAACATGTTATATTCATGAGTACCAGGTTAACTAGATTTAAGCAAATTTTGTGGGTAAAGTCAATTATGATAATCTTATACCAATTTCCACTACACAGAAGTCGGATGAACAACAGTGGAAGAATTATAACGTCATCCAATAGAAACAATAAACTATTTGACAAATTCCTCCAGCCCAATTATACTGGCATTCAGGTTATTCATTTAACTTTACAATCTGCGGATTGAAACCACAATGTAAACTTGTGCTTGGCGTCTCATGTTTAAATTTTTGCACTATGCGCACTTCACGTCTTCTTAAAACTTCTGGTTTTACCTATACGAGCTGAACGCGCTTGTAAGTTGTTTAAGACAGTATAAAACATTAAATAGGACAAGGGAGTATTTGAACACTAGTTGCTCTGGTTTTCTTTATGCTTTTTGCTTAGTAAATTTCTGAGCGCTTAAACTATGAATCTGTTGCACTTTAAAAGTCTCTAAATTGCAGCGTTTACTTGGTAAATTTCTTAGTATTTTATTACTAAAGTAGTATCACATGTTCTAGCGTTAGCTGCTTGGATGACAGAAGGGGCGCTTGGATGCATCAACAGACCTGTCATTCAGCGCGTGACGGTGGAATTCAGGAATGTTTGCTTGTAAGCCAAGCAAACTAATTTTGTAAGCATAAAAAGTAGCTAATCTTAATTTAAAACACAATATTTTAAATATTATGGAAAGACTAGATTTTAGTGTTGAAGCACTTGGATGATAAGGAAGTGGTTACTGGAATGACAACATTGTTGACTGGTAAAACGATATCTCCAATTTATCCTACTAACATAGCAATTATTAATGACGTGTGCAAAAATATTGAGTATTAAAAGCTTTTAAAGTATAGTAACAATGTTAGTAATAGCACAATGTATGCATAATATAGAGTATATACGCAAAAACCCTGAGGAATTCGTGAAAGCGATGAAAAGCAGAGGAATTAAAAATTTTACTGTAGAAGAAGTATTGAAAATCGATCATGAGAAAAGATCATTAACCACTAAACTGCAAGATTTGAATAAAAAGCACAATGAAATCACAGAAGAGATAAAGAGGCTCAAAATGAGCAAGAGCCCCTGTGAAAATGAGGTAGAAGCATCAAAAACCGTAACAAATGAGATAGAAGCAGTCAGCTTAAAAGAGCAAGCGGAGAAAGATAACTTAATGAATATTTTATCTAACTTGCCAAATATCCCAGCACAAAACGTGCCAATAGGTGAAGATGAGAGCTACAACATAGAAGTTAGAAAATATGGAGAGAGAAGGAAATTTGATTTTGCGCCGAAGTCTCATTATGAGCTCGGAGAAGAGCTGGATTTGATGAATTTTGAGCAAGCAGCAAAAATCTCCGGGTCAAGATTTGCAGTATTGAAAGGACGCTTAGCTAAGCTTGGACGAGCATTAGTAAATTTTATGCTTGAAATGCATGTTAATGAATTTGGCTATACTGAAATATATCATCCGGCTTTGGTAAAGAATGAAGCGATGTATAATGTTGCTCAGCTACCAAAATTTTCTGATGATTCATATTTAACTATCGACGAATTGAGATTGATTCCCACAGGTGAAGTAGTTTTAACAAATTTGGTTGCTGATAAAATAATAGAAGAAAAAGAACTACCAGTTCGTTTTACTGCGTATTCTGAGTGTTTTCGCAAGGAGGCCGGCAGCGCAGGACGAGATACGAGAGGTATGGTAAGGCAACATCAATTTGGTAAAGTGGAATTGGTGAGTATCGCAACCGAAAACCAATCAAATGATGAGCTCGAGCGCATGACAAGTGTTGCTGAAGAGATATTAAAACAGTTGAAGTTGCCATATAGGGTGATGCTGCTATGTAGTGGTGATATGGGCTTCGCCGCGCAGAAGACTTATGACATAGAGGTATGGGTGCCTGGGCAAAATAAATATAGAGAGATATCAAGTTGCTCGAATTGTGGTACATTTCAGGCAAGAAGAATGAACGCTAAATACTTTTTAGAAGCTGACAAGAAGGTGAAAAAATATGTTTACACTTTAAACGGCTCAGCTTTAGCTATAGGAAGAACTATTATTGCCATAATGGAGAATTATCAGAATCCTGATGGGTCGATTACAATACCAAGCGTGTTGCAAAAATATATGAGTAATGATACTGTTATAAGTAAATAATAGTTTTAACATACAAAAAGCGAGAAAATTAAATATGAAGGTTCTGGTTATAGGTTCTGGTGGGCGTGAGCATGCCTTACTTTGGGCTCTAAAAAAATCTCCTATCTTAACTGAGTTATATATCGCTCCTGGCCGCCGAGCTATGGAAAATCTTGGGATTCTTGTGGATATAAATATTCAAAACTCAATTGACATTACACAATTTTGTAAGAGAGAAAGTATAGAATTAGTTGTTATTGGACCAGAGCAACCAATAATCGATGGGCTTGCTGACGATCTAGTTGCAGAGGGAATAAATGTCTTTGCTCCAAGTCGGGCAGCTGCAAAGCTTGAGGCATCGAAGTCTTTTACCAAGGGATTATGTAAGCAATATGGTATACCAACTACCAAATATGAGTGTTTTGTGGATGAGGGATTAGCTAAAAACTTTGTATGCAGTAATAAAATAAAATTCC
This sequence comes from Wolbachia sp., assembly GCA_051710285.1. GTDB lineage: Bacteria > Pseudomonadota > Alphaproteobacteria > Rickettsiales > Anaplasmataceae > Wolbachia. The sequence continues at coordinate 796,293 of JBPETD010000001.1, read as the reverse complement.
CACTTGTAGTGAAAGCAAATGGAATTTCAGCAGGGAAAGGCGTAATAATATGCAACACAGAAAACGAAGCTTTTTCAGCGATAGATTCAATATTGGTAGAGAAAAAATTTGGTGAATCAGGCGAAGAGATAGTCATAGAAGAATTTTTGGTTGGAGAAGAAGTAAGCTTTTTTGCTCTTGTTGACGGGTTGAAAGTGGCAACTCTTGGATGTGCAAAGGATTATAAAAGAGCTAATGAAAACAATGAAGGTCAAAATACCGGAGGTATGGGGGCATACTCATCGCCTTCAATCATAAGTAAGGATATGGAGCAAAAGATTATCCAAAGGATAATATATCCGACAATTCTAGCACTGACTAATATGGGAACACCATATAAAGGAGTGCTTTTTGCTGGTTTGATGATTTATAAGGATAGCCCTAAACTTCTTGAGTATAATGTTAGATTCGGTGACCCGGAGATACAATCTATTTTGCCTAGATTTGATGAAAATTGTGACTTATTAAAATTAATTTTGTCAGTTGCAGAAGGAAAGTTGAGTGCCAAAACGGTAGAGCTTACTAATAAATCTATAGTTTGTGTAGTCGTTGCAAGTAAGGGTTATCCAGGTGATTATAAAACGGGAGAAATAATTAGAGGATTGGATAAAATTGAGAGTATTCCCGGTATACTGGTGTTTCATGCTGGTACTCAGTTTGATGAAAGCGGTAACTTAGTTTCCGCTGGCGGGAGAGTGCTCAATATAGCAGGGGAAGGAAGTAGTATAGAAGAAGCTAAAAGTAAAGTGTATTCGGCGCTGAACTTTTTAGAATGGCCAGGTGGTTTCTTCAGATACGATATTGGTAGTTCACATTAGCTACTTAAGTGTCTGTAATTTTAAGTCGTCCTTCTTAAAGATATTTACTATACTAGATATAGTATTACTATAATAATACATCTAGTAGGTTTATGGAAACATCTGAATTAACTTTACTCGACTTGCAAAACATTCTTAGCAATTTAAAGAATCATGTGCGCAGTGAAGTAGAAAATATGTAGACAAAAGGGCAGGAGAAGTTAAAAACGAGGTTGTAACATATATAGTATACAAGGTATTAAACAACATATTGGGCAACAAACCGTTATTTACATCCGAAGTGAATAAATCTGACGAAGTTATACAAGTTGATGACGATGGCTTACGCAAAATGAAGAAGTTATCAAGCTCTCTTTATAGGGAAATACTTGTATGGAATCGCTCAAATAGTACCAGAAATACGAAGTTAGAGTTGAGGAGTGGATAAGTTTGTGGACAGCAAAACTAGGAAAGTGATTGAAGCTAAGTATTTATCTACAGCATGTATAATACTGGCTGATGGTGGAAGGTATAATGATTGAGGCTGCTCTTCAAGGTATTCCTTAACCCTTAGTAAGGACTAAGAGCTCTGATCTTACCATCGTGCAAAGAGAGTTTTCTGTAAGCTCAGAATAGTAACGTTTAAGCTACATATTAAAGCATTTAAAGAAGTCTTAGTTTACTTACTTCATTATTTTCTTTATCATCAGAAATTGCTTTAAATAATATGGAGGAGCATATTGTCAGCAATTGCTATTATTGATTTTGGTTCACAGTTTACACAGCTTATAGCAAGACAGATAAGGGAAATGAGCGTTTATTGTGAGATATTCACAAGCAACATTAGTTTTGAAACAATATTGAAGTTCAACGGATTTATTTTCTCTGGAGGACCGCAATCCGTAAATGACAATTGTACTGAGGCAAGTGAAGTGGTGCATAAAATTATAAAACTTAATGAGGCAGCAAACATTCCTATACTTGGGATATGCTATGGACAGCAACTCATTTGTCATTATTTTGGGGCAAAAGTAAAAAGGGAATTCAAACAAGAATTTGGTAGAACTAAGATCAAAATACTAAAAGAGTCTCCCATTATAAAGGACATGTTGGAAGTCACTTCTGAAGTGGATGTGCTGATGAATCACGTAGACAGTGTTGAAACTATACCACATGGATTTACTGTCATTGCATCGGGTGTGATAAATCAAACAATCGCAATAATTGCCAACGAGAAGCGAAGGATTTACTGTACTCAATTTCATCCTGAAGTGAAGCTCACAACAAATGGTAGCAAATTGCTCTCTAATTTCTTGGATATTGTAAATTGTAAAAGAGATTGGACTATGAAGTCACTTGTTGAAAAGCAGAAGGAAAAAATCAAAAACTTAGTAGGGAAGAGAAAGGTAATTGCCGCAGTAAGTGGTGGCGTTGATTCAAGTGTTGCAGCAACTCTCACCTATAAAGCTATAGGAAAACAATTGAACTGTATTTTTATCGACACTGGGTTATTACGTAAAAACCAAACTATTGCTATGTTGAAAGAGATTCCAATAAACTACGTTGACAGATCAAACTTATTTTTTAGTAGGTTAAAGGGAATAACTGATCCGGAAGAAAAGCGAAAGATTATCGGCAATACTTTCATTGAAGTGTTTGAAGGAGAGGCGAAAAAAATAGGTGATGTGGATTTTTTAATACAAGGTACCATCTATTCCGATATAGTTGAGTCAGGGCAAGCTTCGAAAAATACTAGTACAATTAAATCTCATCACAATGTTGGTGGATTGCCGGAAAAGATGAATCTGAAGCTAATAGAACCTTTACGCTACCTCTTTAAAGATGAAGTAAGGCTGGTTGGGAAAGAAATTGGTCTTTCAGACGAGATAATATTTCAACATCCGTTTCCTGGACCTGGACTTGCAGTGAGAATCATAGGTGAAGTGGATGAAGAAAAGGTGCGAATACTGAAAGAGGTAGATGAAATATATATTAATACAATAAAAAATTATGATCTGTATGATAAGATATGGCAGGCTTTTGCTGTACTATTAGCAATAAAAACTGTGGGAGTTATGGGAGATAACCGCACATATGGATATGTTTGTGCTTTGAGAGCCGTAACATCGTCTGACGGTATGACGGCTGATGCATTTCCGTTTGAGAACAATAATCAACATTCATTAGTATTTTGGGATTTTCTGCGGAACGTTAGTAGCATAATCGTTAACAATGTTTCGAGAGTAAATAGAGTTGTATATGACTTAACTTCTAAACCACCAGCAACTATTGAGTGGGAGTAATCATGAGGCAGTGATCTGATACTGGGTTTTAAGTCATAAAAATCATAAAACTACTGATAAATTCTCTCAGTTCCATTATTATGGTATTGAGGCTGCTTGTCTTTGCGATCTCTGCGTTGGATTATATAGTCTAGTTTTCTGCTAGTTTTATTATTATAAAACTAATATCTCTAACCTTATAATTTTATTAGTTAATAGGTTTAGAGATAAAAGTGAATACTACAGTAAAATAATCCAAAAATTTTTCCTAAAAATGAACACTCAAAAGTCATAATTGACGCACCTGTTCCTCCTAAGTCTCACAGAACCAAATTTGCAAGAATAAAAGCAATTTTTGAGTAAAATGCGTCTCATTTTCAAGTAAATGATAGCAATACAATTAGTAGCAATCTTGGGAAACATTTGTTCCGACAATGCAAAAATTTATAAAGGATGGTGATATTAACATTCATGTAAGTAATAGACTCAAACAAACAACTCTGCAACTCGTGGAATAGTGGTGTATCTTCATGCAGTAATGTTAATGGTCACATTTCTGATGATGAAGATGGAGTGATAGAAGAGAAAATGAATGATATGTTTCCAAAACTACCAGAATGTGCATATAAGCCGGCGCTGTTTCTAAAACCATCAAAAGAGAAAATAAACGAACTTCTAAGCAAAATAAGCTCAAAGCTTTAACTTCTACAGCAGACCCAAAGTATTTGTGGAAAAGCACTTTTATTTGTGGTCCACTTAACCATATACAGTTTACATTGGTAAGAAACAATTTAATTCGGAGAATAGTATGTCAAGTAGTTCGTCTTCGTGTAGTGAAAAGCAATATTTTAGGTATAAGCGATAAGTCTAATAATTCAAACATTGTCAGATGTAATATTACTAAGAGTAACACTAAACAAGATCTTCATAAACATGATGCTTCATATAACAGGATACTTCGTCAGGAGTCTCTGAAGTGAACGTTGATTATGTAGGAAATAGAATAAAGAGATTAACTGATCAATTTAAACAGAGTGGCCGTAACTGCTAAGTGTTTTCCATGTCTTTGTATTACAAAGGCAGGGCTGTTCTTAAAATAGCGTGTCCTTATTTGCTTCACAGCGTTACTAGCCTTTGATTTTTCGTCTGTGAAGGGTAGCATTAAGAGGGATTTTGAGTCTTTCCAATTTTTCTTTGCCATTCATGCAAGATAGAATTAAAGATTTCTATTCATTTTTAATTTTTTCTACTTCCTTCTGATATGAAGAACCTAGTTCCTCATATGTATTAATATCTACCGATCGTAGTATTACCATAAATAAAACAGATTTGTAGGTGGTAATTCTTCCTTTGTGTAATTCAAAAGACACAGTTCTATTTTTCACACAGTATTTTACTGTTTCTAACGATAGTGAAAGACTTTTTGCATAGAATATAAAATTATCTATAATTAAGCTTTTTGATTTTTCGGTAGTTTGATATTTTGAAACAATGCTTTTGTAAATTTCATTATCGATTGTTTTGGCCAATGTAAGAAGAGATCAGTAAAAGACTTTAAGTTAAAATTTGATCCAAGTACTGTGCTAATAGCTTTATATATGTTACTCTTATCTCTACTGACAGAAATGACAAAGACGAGCCCATATATATCAAGCATATATTTTATAGATTTCAAAAAATTCATAATACAATTAGGGGACGACATATATCAAGATCATCCACCGTTATATAGATATTTTTGCCTCTTTTGATCCTATTAATTAATCTTGTTAATTATGCTTTAAAAGCCTTAATATTTTCTTTTCTTTTTTGGAGGATATTTAACTCTCTCAATATACAATCAATATCTTTTTGTCAGTCTCTTTTGCAGCATCAAGAAATGCAGAAAGCATAGCAAGTTGGGATTTGCTAATGAGCTTCCCTAGTGTATTGAATGAAAACAATTCCACTGGTTACGTTCTTGAATCGTTGTATAACGCTCTTTTTTACTTCATAAGATGCTAATAAACCTTTAAATAGAAAATTTAAAAAAGATGGCAGTTATAAGCCAAATGCACTGATATCCCATGCGCTATAATAAGCTGCAATTTTGTTTTGTTGCTTTAACTCTTTTACCAACTCTTTCAGAAAACGTCTTGCTCCATCCGTCATATCATTCTAAAGATATCATTGTAAAAGACTGATCGATTGTTTTAACTATAGTACTGAACTTACCTGAAAATTTCTTGTAGATTGGAGATCATTTTCCCAAGTTACCACTTTAGATAGCGAAACTGCTTCTTTTTTTCTTAAGTGTTATTAGCAATGTAAGTTTTCTTAAGCACAGATCTTATCTCATGTTCAATTCGTATTCTTGTCTTGAGGTATGAGCTGCTTTTAGCGTTTCTTCATTTAGGTAGTTAATTTCTCTACCAATTAGTATGCTGCAAGCGAGGCGTGATATTTCACATCTAAGTTTTTTAGTAATTCAATTATATAGTGTACAGTAACTTGACCATCTAATGTTGGATTAATTGCGATAATGATCTCTTTAATTTATACTCTACGACTCTTTTAGGGATAGTAACAAGATTAAGTTCTTTTGTATCTACACCGTTTATTACAGACAACTTATTACCTAAAACGTGGTACATACCTAAATATATATACTACCTTTCTCAAACGTCCATAAATAACCTAATTCTTCTACTACTCACATTAACTTGTTGTCACGTTTTGGATCAGTACAAATAGAACAAGGTGATTTAGCACCAAGATTTCTGCTAACTTTGCACTTTATTATAAAGTTTGCTAGCTCTTTGATTAAAGATGCAAGTGATAGCATAACTTTCTCCTTATTTTATAGTGAATGTATAGCTGACTTTCTTGATGATGATGGCCTAAACTTGGCATTTAGAAAAGCATGAACTAAATTTTTTATTTTAATATTCATCAAATAAATTCAGAATAGGCCATCAAAATGGTAACATCAAACCATTTATATAGGAAGTAGTAAATTTCTCTCATCTCACTTTAGGTTAGCTATAAAAGAAATTTTTTACTCTATGAGGATCTATAGATAATATTTACTAGATTCTAACTTTTTGGGTCTATATTTTAATAAATATTATGTAGTAATTAATATGAATGGTCCATTTAAGAGTGGCAATTGCAACAAGAATCTCAGTTCATTGATACAGGTTATAAAGCTGAAAGATACAAAAAAATTGATAAACAATATAATGAAATGGTAAGAGATTTATCTTAAGCTCTGAAGGATTTTATAAACAAAGAGAAGATGTAGCTAGGTTTGTTATATACACTGACTTGGATGAGTATGTAGAGCCGTTGGATAAAAGCAATTAGGCTTTTTAGAGCATTAAAGTGAATATAGCTAAGGAAAGATGTTCCTGTTAAGAATGACACAACATAAGAAATTTTGTTAAAGATAATTATCGAATCCTGCTTTAAAAGCAGCTGAATATATAAATTTTTTGAAAAAAGTTAACCTCTTAAAAGAAAGATTCGATTCTTTGAAAGAAATCTTAGATTCATGGCAGAGTGAAAAATGAAACATAAACGGTATGAAGTGGACTTGGAGAGCAAACAACATCGAAGCGAAAGAAAGAAGAGCAGTAAAATCTGCCAGTAATTGCATGAGGAAAATAAAACGACCAACAACAGCGTCTCCACCACTTCCGACTGAGCTTAAATCTGAGCCCCTCAGAAAAAAAAGTTACTTCTATTGAGAAGAAGAAGGTCACTTAAAATCAAAACCAGAGATTATACCTTTTGATGATTCAGGATATGGAAGTTTATCAGATGGATAATCTGATAAAATATCTAATTATCAAGAAAAATGGTCAATTTACGCAACAGTTTCTAAGGAACATCATATAGAAGCAAAAAGAGCAAATAAACAGCAGCAATAATCTAAGCCTACAATACCTTCACAAAGCCTAAAAAGGCTGATCAGCAAGTTAGCATTAAAATCAAGGATAGTAGGAATGACCTCTAAAAATCAGCTGAAGGTAAACCTGTAGTACCGCTAAAATCTGATAGTCATGGCTGTAGGCAATCAGTATAAAAGTTGCTAATAAAGCACCATCAGCAGTAATAATGGTTGCTATAAAGTAAGAAGTAAATAGTAAGAAGGACGGCAGAGTAAAGTCGATGGTAGAAAAATTGAGCAAGATAAAGCTGCTGTAAGCAAAACCACTCCAGTAGCGCAACAAATATCACTGTGAAGAAAGATCTTGCACATTGCAACAAACTGTTGCCTCATAATCTCACTCATTTTCAGCGGGAAATGAAAGATCTGAAATGAATCCCATGAAAGCAAAGTCTGATTCCAAGTCTCCAGTTAGTAAAAGCCCCTTCTCGCGCATGTTTGTGTAAAGGAAATAACTGAACGATTTGAAAGTCGTGAAAAGAAATAATCATAGATCTCTTGCATTATTGTAAGAAATTTTTAGGAGTAACACAACCGAAGAATACTTGTAGTATTTGAGGAGCAGAAGCAAGTTTTAACGCAAAATCAGAAAGCGGGTTATGTATGGAGATCTATTTAATAAACCCTATAATATCCTTTATTTCTTTTATGTTGTGGTTTGCAATCTCTGTTGCTTTTTTTGTACCTTTCTTTAACATTTTATGTAAATAGGATTGCTCCTTTAATAGGTCTCTCATTTTCTCACGTATAGGTGATACAACACTGATGATTAAATCAGCCAACTCTTTTTTAAAGTGCCTCATATCGTACTTGTTCATCTCTTCACATACTCTTTCTACATCCAAATTACTCAATACTGAATAAATGCTTATCAAATTGCTTACTTCCGGACGACACTTTAAAGTAAGAAAATCAAAGCCTAGCATTGAGTCTGTCTTCGCTTTTCCTATTTTTTTAGCAATAAAATCGTTTGTGTCATTAAGGTTAATGCGCGAGTATTCTGAAGGATCAGATTTACTCATTTTGCTTGTGCCATCTCTTAAGCTCATTATTCTTGATGCGTGGTCCAAAACTAGAATTTCAGGCACAACGAAATAATTTAGTTTATAGTGATTGTTGAAAGTGAGTGCGACATTGCGTGTGAGTTCCAAATGCTGCTTTTGATCATCACCAACAGGAACGTATTTAGTTTTATATAGTAGTATATCTGCAGCCATAAGCGCTGGGTAACTATACAGCCCTAAAGAGGCTTTTTGTTTATTGTTACCGGCTTTATCTTTGAATTGAGTCATGCGACTGAGCCAACCAATTGATGTATAGCACCCAAGCAGCCAACCAAGTTCTGCATGACCGCTGACTGTAGACTGACTAAAAATAATGGACTTTTCTGGATCTATTCCACACGCAATGTAAGCTGCTGCTGTCTTAAGAATGTTACTTTTTAATTCGCTGACAGGAAGTTTATTAGCTGTGATTGCATGCATGTCAACAATGCAGAAAAGAGATTCATATTTATTCTGTAAGTCTATCCACTGCTTGATTGCACCAAGATAATTACCTAAGTGCAGCATGCCACTCGGTTGAATACCTGAAAAGACAATGGAATCTTTCATAGCTTGATTTTCAATGATAGTTTTGCTTTGCTTTTCAAACGCACTCGAGTATTCTGTGATGCGTCTCTCCTCTTCGTTATTGTAACAAACAGATGTCATTCTAGTGCCACGACACACAACCGTAGGAGCATTGTGATTTTGAGCTTGAGCGCGTCATTCAAGTAGCTGACACTGAGATCCAGAAATTTTACTAAGTTGGTGAGCATAAAATAGCTGTTTTATGTAAGACACAACGTTTTTAACGGGATTTTGCGTGTGGACTGGGTTCCAGTGTTAAGCACTCGAATGAAACCTTTGTGTTTGAGGCAAAATCCTCTATAACATTTAACGCACTGTTTTTGGAACAAATGTCCGCACAGTTGTGTGCTCCGACATCCATTTTCTTTTTCTGGATTTCATCGTCAAGCGCTGGAATGACACCAAACTGGGCTATTGATTTTTTACTTAAATAATAGTTATAAGGAAAGCCCAACCTTTGATATTCATGAATTTTCATCAGATTTTTTGGAAATAACAACCATTGCAGGACGAAGCAACCTGCTTTTAATAGTATAACCTGTTTGTAAGACTTCCACGATAGTACCAGTTTCTTTTTCATTATCTTCTCTTTCCACAACGGCTTGGTGTAAATTACTATCAAAAGATTCTTCCATTGAGTCTATTTCTTCTATTCCATGTTTTTTCAGATCATTCATAATTTTTTGATAGGCTACTTTGATTCCTTCATGAACAGGATCGCCATCTTTTAAATTTTCCATCACTCTTTTTAAATTGTCGCACGAGTCGATCATATCACGTGCAAATTGTGTAACTGCATAATCAGTTGCATCGCTGATTTGCTTTTGCATTATACGTTTGACATTTTCATTATCTGCAACAGCACGACGTAAATGATCTTCAAGTTGGGTTGCACGCTCTTTCAACGCGTTGAGACTTTCTTCAAAATCATCAGTGTGTTTGCTACTGTCTTGTTGGTCTTCACTTTTTTGCTTATTTACCATATCGATAAACTCCTTCCTTCTTTCTTTGCTATTATCTGACATACTATTAACTTTAAGAACCTAATAAATATATAGCAACTAATCTGAAAATATCAAGAACTAGCTAAACTTGTTTTCTATTCTTGTATTCAAAAAGGCAATCAAAGCGGCTTTATAAGGAGAATCAGAAAAAGTGCTAATATCATTTAGCGCCATGTTAACATAGTGCTTTGCATTTTTTATAGAAAGCTCGATGGCATTATGATGATTAATATAGTGCAGCGCCTGATCAAAATTGTGTTCAGCAGAAGAAAAACATTTTTCCCAAAATTTTTGTTCTGCTAGGTTGCCTTTTTCGTATGCTATAATAGCAGGTAAAGTTACTTTGCCTTCAAAAAAGTCTTTTCCGACTTGCTTTCCAGAAGTGCTTTGATCAGCAGTATAATCTAGCATGTCATCAATTATTTGGAATGCCATGCCGAAATTAAAACCAAAATTCCTTAGCCTTTCTGTTTCATCACTTGTAGCGCCAGATATTACAGATGCAGCTTCACAACACGCAGAAAATAAAGACGCTGTTTTTTCTCCAATGATATTGAAATAACTTGTACGAGTAGTGCGAGGGTTAAAGCATGTCGTCATCTGTTTTATTTCACCTTTTACAAGCAAATGTGACGCTCTAGATAAAATAGAGAGAACATTTAAATTTTCACATTCTATAAGCCATCTAAATGCTAGAGTCAATAATAGATCACCAACTAAAATGCTAGATTTATTTCCCCAGATTTTATTTGCTGTTTTGACTCCATGGCGTGCTTCACTTTCATCAAGCACGTCATCGTGAAGTAAAGTAGAATTGTGTATAAGTTCTACCGATGCAGCAACTCTAACTCTGTCCTCCCCAGAGTAGTTCAGCATTTTGCATAAGATGAAGACGAATTTAGGCCTTATTTTTTTTCCACCTGATCCAACAAGATGAAATATAATATCAGCAGCAAATTTGATGTTTTCATCATTAACGTTTCTAAAGATAAAATCTTTCATAGCTGATAAATCAGAAGATATAATATTATCTAATTTACAGTTATTTATTAAACCAGTGTTCAACATTTAAAGAGACTTATGCCTCTTGTTTTCACTTTCTGTGTTGCTACTTTCTTTTCCTCTGTTTTTTGCTTCTATCTTCTTCTTTGCTTCTAAAGCGATCATGCCTTTTTCAATGAACCATAGTACTCTCTTGGTTGGTTGCGCACCCACATTTAACCAATGTTCCAATCTATCAACTTTTACCACAACACGATTTTTGTTGTCTTTTGGTAGCATCGGGTCATATTGCCCTATTCTCTCAATAAAATGCCCATCCCTTGGTGCCAGCGAATTAGCTACAACTATCCTGTAAAAAGGGTGTTTCTTTTTACCAAACCTTGTCAACCTTATTTTAACTGCCATGTTAACCTTTATTCATATGTTATTTACGATTTTATACAATAAGTAGTTTAAGTCAAATGAATTTTCTTATAATAGACTGCTTACATAACCTAAATTAAGCAGAAAGGCAATTTACTGTCTGCCACTACCTGCAGATTTCATACGCTAGTAAGCAGTTGGATGATGGTAGCTATAAATATTTAAGAAATTTACCATGCAGAAGAAAAGGACGATAAAACCTAGAGGTAGAGTTATTCCACTCTCTATTTTAAAATCAGGTGTTGTGTGATGTTATAAACGACTTATAAGCGTGTTTCAGCTTTTATGGCTAAACCTCTCACACGTAGTTTTAAAAAGACATGCAGTACGCATAGTGCAAAAGTTAAACAATAGTACGCCAAATACAAGTTTTCTTGTCATTTTAACCTGCACAGATTTGAATAGTCAAATAAATAGCTTCAGTCTCATTATAATGGTGACGGTGAAGGTTGTTAAATAGTTTTTTTGCATATACCAAAAGCTGTTCTATGCGAGAGATTTACTAGGCCAGATCTAATTACAGAGAGGATTTTCTTACTTTTTCCTTGTTTTCGTTTTCATTTTTCACAATCTTTTCCCCATTTAATATATCCTTGATATCATCTCCTGTTAAAGTCTCAAACTCCAGCAGGTTTTCAGCGATAAGTTCCAGATTTTTACGGCGTTTGGTCAAGATATCTTTTGCCTTTTCATAGCATGAAGATACAACTCGTTTTACTTCCTCATCTATTAATTTTAAAGTATTTTCGGAAATTATATCAGAACTATGCACGTTTTGTTCGCGACTATGATATATTGGTCCTACTTTATCGCTCATCCCCCATTTTGTTACCATAGCGCGTGATAAATCAGATGCTTGTTTTATATCTGAAGATGCACCGCTTGTGATTTTATCATAACCAAAAATTAGCTCTTCTGCCACTCTTCCACCCATAGCAACGGTTATGTCTGCTATCATCTTTTCCCTTGTATGAGATATTTTGTCTGTTTCCGGAAATCTCATAACTAAACCTAGGGCTCTACCCCTTGGAATAATAGTTGCTTTGTGTATCGGATCGGAGGCAGGCATATTAACAGCAACTACTGCATGACCGGCCTCATGGTAAGCAGTGAGCCTTTTTTCCTCTTCTGTCATGATTAAGGAACGCCTTTCCACGCCCATCATTACTTTATCACGTGCATATTCAAAATCATCCATAGTAACAATTTTCTTGTTCCTTCTTACAGCAATGAGCGCAGATTCATTTACTAGGTTTGCCAAATCGGCACCTGAGAAACCCGGTGTTCCTCTTGCAACTGTTTTTACATTTACATCCGGTGCTATTGATATTTTCTTTATATGTGTATTTAATATCTTTTCACGCCCATTTATATCAGGTAAAGAAATAGTGATCTGACGGTCAAAACGACCAGGTCTAAGCAGAGCTGGATCTAAAACGTCTGGACGATTGGTTGCGGCAACTATTATCACGCCTTCATTAGATTCAAAACCATCCATTTCAACTAATAACTGATTTAACGTTTGTTCTCTTTCATCATTGCCACCACCAAGACCAATGCCACGATGCCTACCCACTGCGTCTATCTCATCTACGAAAATTATACACGGAGCGTGTTTCTTACCTTGATCGAACATATCGCGTACACGACTTGCACCAACACCAACAAACATTTCAACAAAATCAGATCCAGATATGCTAAAAAATGGCACATTAGCCTCACCTGCAATCGCACGAGCAAGTAGGGTCTTACCAGTTCCAGGAGAGCCAATTAAGAGGCACCCTTTTGGTATTTTTCCACCCAAAACTTGAAATTTTTGCCTTTGTTTAAGAAAATCAACAATTTCTACCAACTCTTCTTTTGCTTCATCAATTCCAGCAACATCGTCAAATGTCACTTTTTTTTCGCTAGTCATGAGCCTGGCTTTTGATTTGCCAAAGCTTATGGTTCTGTTGCCTCCTGCTTGTGTTTGTTTTAAAAGGAACAATAATAGCCCGATAAAGATAAATGTTGGAATCCATTGAATAAATAAGCTTCCAATGATACTAATTGCAGAATCTCCAGTTGAAAAGGAGAATTTCACTTTTCTGTCATGCAAACTTTTTATTAAGTCACTATATATAACACCGCTTGAGTTAAAGCTTGATCCATCTCTAAATTTGCCTTCAATGTTCTGATTTCTTATGACAACACTTTCTATGTCACTATCTTCCAACCTAGTTAAAAATTCTGAAAAAGGTATAGTTATTTTACTTTTTCCTATATTTCCGCCGAACTGGATATAAGCAACCGAAACAAGTACAACTATTATTAACCAAATCAATAGGCCTTCCAAAAATTTTTTCATTGCTATTTTTGACTAAATATCAATTAAGTTTACCAGATTTTGTTTTATTATACTATTAGTAATACATTGAAACTTACCGTTATGGGTATTTTCTTCATCATAGTTTATATGAGAATAAGTCAGTATTTTTTCATCTTTTAGCACCACAGGTAAAGAGTAAAAAACCTCAGAACAGCAATTATAATCTTTTAAGAACGTAGGAATTTTATGTATTTTCTTTAACGGGGCAATAGTTACTGAACACTTCTGGTTCCCAAGTATTGTGCAGCTGAACCTGTTATCCCATTCAATAGGACCATTGAGTGGCAAATTTACAGATACTTCCTGTATTTTTGATGACTCTCTAATTACTAATATGCTTTCTTTGTACTTCCTTATTCTACATTCAGAAAGCGTACAATGAAGATCGTTATCCTTTTGCAATATTTGATTAAATGTTGCAATAAGATTGTTATATCTTGGTTTATAATGTTTACTGCTGATTGCCATTATAGAATAGAGAAGAAGCCTCAATGCTATTTCCTCAGGCAATTTATGAAATTCACTTAATTTGATTTCAATGTAACCAAGATCATGAACATTAACACAATCATTAAACGCAAGACGCGTGTAGTGCATCAACGCTTTTATAGCTCTTTTCATGTGAAGAGCTGTGAGGCATATTCGTCCTATTAAAGTCTCCTGATTATCACATACTTTAAGTAGGTTGCGGTATAACGTGCGCCTATATTTCAAATCTTGATTACTTCTGTCTTCAACCCATTTTAGTCGATGAAAGTTTGCATATTTTTCTATTTCACTACGACTAAAATTTAATAACGGCCTTAGTACATAAATACCATTAAAAAAAGTCTTACGATCCATAGATGACAATCCATCTATGCCGCTACCACGTTCAAGTCTGAGTAGAAATGTTTCTGCTTGATCGCCCTTATGATGAGCAATGAGTAGGTGCTTAACATCGCTGTTTTTACACCATTCTGTTAGTAGCTTATATCGTGCTTTTCGTGCTTGTAATTGAACATTACCTTTGATATTTTGCTTCTCCCATTTTAATATGAACGACTCCTTTACACCAAGTTCTTTCGTATAACTTACAACAAATTCGGTTTCCTCTTGAGACTCTGGACGCAATGCATGATTTACTGTTAATACTATAGGAAGGGGGCATTGTCTTTTTTTTATCCAATTAATCATTAAATGTAATAAAGCTATACTGTCTATACCACCTGATACTGCAACTGCAACTTTGTTGTTATGGATAGCAAAGCCCTTGATTACATCTTGAAATAATAACTCTAATTCCATTAGTTATCTTGGATAATTTGCTCTCTTAAGTTAATTATATAGGAAATAACACTTGCTAGATCCAACTATGCGTTGCGTTCTTTGCACACTACCAGCTTTACAACCTAAGCGTCCTTATACTATTTCAAGTACCCTCATCCTTAGTTATCCCAGCGCTTAAACACTGGGATCCAGGTTTTAATGCGAAAAACTACTTCTTCGCTTCAGAAAATAAGAACTCTACCCTACGATTTTCAGCATGCTGTTTTTCATACTTGGAATTCTTAGAGTCGTCCTGTACATAAACTAAGGGCTCGGTTTCACCTCTAGAAGCAGTTTTTATTCTATTTTCTAGATAAGGTGTACAGCTAACCATAAATTTCTTAGCCGCATCTGCCCTTCTTTCGCCCAATGCAACATTATAATCATGAGAACCACGATTATCAGTATGACCAGTTACAGTAACTTTCATATCATGGTTATTTTGCAATACCTCAATTACATCGAGCAATACATCTGCACCTACTTCGTCAATATCAGATTTATCATAATCAAAAAAAACTCTTTTTTCGCTCATCTGTTTAACGACAGAGCTCATTTTATTTACTGTATTCACTTCTTTCTTTGGACAAGAGCTTACACCAGTAAGCAGTAAACAAAAACAGCATATTACGATCAATCTACTCCACATCACTAACCTCCATAAATTTTAAAATAGTGCGTAACTTTAATTTAGTATTTAATAATCCTTCTGTAGCAGTATAGTCAAGAAAAATAAAATACTAAATACTTTTCTACAATCTTACAATTAATTTTCTAATAATGCGCTAGACTTTTGGTAGAAAAATCTAGTAAAGGCACAGAATATATAATTTTTTATTGTACTTTGAGTAAATATACTTTTAACTTTATTAATAATCTATTACGGTATTAAATAGATGTTTTCTAAAAAATGAACAAATATGAAATCTCATAAATTCCTAGAGGAAGTATTGTACAAGGTAAAGAGTATTGAAAATACGCTAAAAGTATTAAGCCAAAGCCAATTAAACGTAGAAGATAAAGTTGAGCAAATGGGTCTTCTAGAAGAAATTAAACATGAAATTATTTCTCACGACATAATAAAAGAATCATTAACAGAAGTAAGTGCTTTTGGCAATGAAAGAAGTGTTAACAATCGGGAGCTAAAATTAATAGAGAGAATGCATAAAAGCAGCAGTGTTATTCCTATTGGTTTAGTAAAGTCTTTATCTCAAGCTAAAATTGAGTGCCAAAATTTATGGAAGCTATCTAAGTCTGAAGCTAGCAGCTTGGAAAAGCTGAAAAAACGCTTTGCTGGTCTGGTCAAGCTCGTTCGCGAAGTTGTTTCTATAAAATCTCAGCAATTAAAATGCTCAAAATATGATTCACTGCTTGCTGATTATGATTTTGATATCACAGAAAAGAGCATAAAGGAAATATTTCCTAAGGTAGGCAAATTTTTTTGTGAAAGTGTAGATAAAATAATTGAAAAGCAAAAGAAAGACAAAGTCATTAATATGCAGAAAGTTGCTACTCAAAGTCAGATTGAACTCGGCTCGCTATGTCTACAGAAAATGGGTATTACATTATGCCATACTTCTTGTTATCACCCTATAGATTATAATGAATCTGATTTTTGTTGCGGTTTGTTTCTACTTTTACGATGTAGTGGTCATGAAATTTATCGGAAATGTTTAGTGCAAAATTCTGTAAGTGGCCCAATTGTAGAGCACGTTATGTATGAAACCCAAGGATTATTCATGGAGAAGGTAATTGGAACATCTAGAGAATTTATTGAGTTTATTCAACCGTACATAAAAGAGAAGTTTAATATAGAAGGTAAGACTAATGCAAAATTTAGCAGTATTGAGAATTTGTATTTGATTTTCAATAAAATAAATTTTTCTTCCCTTTTAAAGAATGCAGATGAACTTAGTCTGTTAGCTCACATCATGCTGAGGACTAGGTTAGAACAGAATATAATAAATGGTACATTAGAGGTCAAAGATTTACATGATGCATGGCTGAAAGGTATGAAGCATTATAAAATTCCAGTAAAAGCTAAAAATGAACTAGACACTTATTTTCAAGATGAATACTGGGCAAGCGGAATCATGGGATATTTTCCTATTAAAATTATGGCTTTAATTATCGCTGTACAGATTTTTTCTTTCATTAAAAAAAATCATCACGAGTTCTTAGGTGCTATAATGAAAGGAGATTTTAATTTACTTATCAGCTGGTTATCCCAAAATATATGCAGTACAAAGTATGGTTTTTCTGATCTAATAAAAAAAGTAACAGGCAAGGGGTTAGACGTTGAATGCTGTACTAATTACTTATCTGAAAAGTATAATTTTTCTCAATAAAATATTTTTTTGAGTTGTATATGAGTTTTTTCCAGAAATTAACTAGAAAATTTTGTAACATTTTCACTTTTAAAGGTTTATTTGCTAGCGATATTGCTATAGATCTTGGCACTGCGAACACTTTAGTCTATCAAAAAAATCAGGGAATAGTGCTTGATGAGCCTTCAGTTGTAGCAAGAATAAAGGAAAAGGGAAGTTATATTCCTTACGCTTTTGGTAAAAAAGCTAAAATGATGCTAGGAAAAACGCCTGGAGAAATAGAGGCAATCAGGCCATTAAAAGATGGGGTCATTGCTGATTTTAAAAGTGCAGAAGAGATGCTGAAGTATTTCATACGTGGTGCAAATACAAGATTTACTGTTAATAAACCTAACATTATCATATGTGTTCCATCTGGGTCTACTCCAGTTGAAAGGCGTGCTATACAAGATACAGCAGAAAGTGCTGGTGCAAATGAAGTATTTTTGATTGAAGAGCCAATGGCTGCAGCAATTGGCGCTGGACTTCCGGTTACCGAACCCGAGGGTTCCATGGTTGTTGATATAGGAGGTGGTACAACCGAAGTTGCAATTATTTCTTTAGGAGGGATTGTTTATTCACGATCTGTCAGAGTGGGTGGCGATATTATGGATGAAGCAATAAAATCATACATTCGAGAAACCCATAAGTTATTGATTGGTGAAACAACAGCTGAAAAAATTAAGAAAAATGCAGGTTCGGCTAGCCTGCCGTGTGAAAATAATAAAGAGGGAGTGATGGTTAAAGGTAGGGACTTAGTGAGCGGTATGCCAAAAGAAATGCTTTTATCAGAATATCAGGTTGCAGAGAGTTTAATAGAACCTGTGCATCAAATAATTTCTGCTATTAAGACAGCATTAGAGAGTACTCCTCCTGAACTTTCTTCTGACATAGTCGATAAAGGGATAGTTTTATCTGGTGGTGGTGGATTATTACGCAATTTAGATAAAGTTATTAGTGAAACAACAAAACTGCCAGTGCGTGTGGCAGATGATCCTCTTTGTTGCGTTGCTCTAGGTAGTGGTAAAGTACTTGAAGACATGGATTATTTCAGCCATGTTTTATTTAAGCAAGATTGATTATGATGACTGTCATTAATGTAGTTCATTTTATAGCAAACTCTATTTCAAGCACAAAAAGGTGCTATCTATGTAGCAACATACAACTGCATGATAGATACATCGTGCATTAAAGACCTAATCTATTTTGTTGAGTAACGTGGGGTGCGTGTATAGTAACAACAACTTGTTTTATGTCATTGGCACCAAGATCGCTGCTTACTGGGTGAATAGTGGGAGTTTGGAATGTTTTAAATGCACAGTTAAGTTCCTTCATTTCTATTTTTCAATAATTGGAGGTTTTCTGTTGTGGTGTAGAAATCGTACTTTCTAACTCGTTCAGTAAAGCTTTTGTGTTTCTTCCATCCAAGTTACAATTTCATACATAGTTAAACATACATCCATTTTAAAACTTTCACATGATCTGCTTAGATTGGCTAATCTATTGTTGAAGTAAATTGTTACGCAATCTCTTTTTATATATTGATAACTTTCTCTATCTGATTATGTGTTGCAAGTGTTCTTTTTTTTTGGAAAATAATCAAATATGTTGTACATTTTGGGCTCTATTTACTAGTAGACATACATTATATATTAATAAATCAAAGATATCAACAATAAGTTATTCTCAATTTGACTCTGTAAAGTTTTTGCTCTCACACAATTAAAGCCAAGATAAGTTCTTAAATAAATCAGGCAAAGTTTCTTACAATCACCAGTTACCAAAATATCATCATCTCCTAAGTAATTTGGTTGTACTAGATTCATTGCAATTATCTTTCCTTTAGGATTGCGTTTTATACAAAGCGATAACCCAACTGTGCACTATTGAGTCCGTAGATAACAATAAAATCAATTTGTCTTAAATGCTTTGGTTTGATATTATTCATCAACTAATCAAAATTCATTTTACTATCAGTGTTTCCCGAGACCTCAATCCCTGAGCGTTGGTGAAGTAAGTCAACATTTTCAGTGAGTAGTTGCCAATTTTAAAGTAAAGCTATATTCTTCACTGCGTAATGAGCTGAAGTTGGTATGCCATAAAGACAAGCTTTGTAGAAATTGTCTATAATTTTCGCAAACTTTTCTGGTTTCTTGAGAATTTTATGAATAAGTGTAATAGCATTTTTATCTTGCTTTAAGATGAGGTTATAAAAGCTACCTCAAATTGTTTGTTAAGCTCGGACACATCTGGCACTACTAGTGCTGATATTTCGACATCAGTGTAGAAAACTACATTCTTGTCGTTGATGAGTTTAACAACTTGGGTATTGATATACTATTTGGAGTCGTATTTTGTACGTACAAAGTTTGAGCAAAATATAGGTATTGTTTGATCTTTAGCTGCTTAACCTTTTGTCACTAACCACACAACCGTATTCGTAATTTTTTGTCCTTCTTTATCACTGAGCGAGACATTTCTTGTTTTGTTAATTCTCTAATTAAATCATTACCATTAAAAGGTAGTTGAAATCCTGATTTGCTATTTCCAGAGTCTATACAAGAGTTCCAGCAGCATTTTACATGCCATTTCCCGGGGTTCCTGTCTGAGCAAAGCACATACTACTGTCATGATTAGCTGTCATTCTATTGATGTCTTTTTCTGAAAATTTTGTGTGGCTTGCAGTAAAATATTCTCTGCGTAACAAACACCTATACTAAGAATTAGTAGAATTAAACATTTTTGCAGAAGATTATGTATTACCCATGTCATCTAATAATCTAACATTCATTATAAATGCTAAAAATAATTCAACCTTACCAACTAGAGAATTTTTGCAAAATTTTGAAAAGTCAAGTTTGCATCAAAACTTAGCTTGCCATAATCTGACCATCTTCTTGCATAAAAGCTGAAAAAGCCCTGATCAATATCTATTTTAATAACTTGGCGTCAATGCTCCATACGCTTAACAAGTAATTAACCTTGGGGTTCTAAATACTCATGGCCTCATTACAATGAGACTGACACAAGTTGTCAAGTAGTTTTTTGTTTCTGTGAATTGCATAACATACGGCTGACAATGTTTGCACAAGTGTACTTATTTGCATTTAATTGCTATAACATTTAACATATTGCCTTTGCAATTTATGTGTCGAAGTTATTTATTTTATCATATTCGTATAATAAGCCACAGAGCTATATTTGAAGGGATTCTATGTGGACAAAAAATAAAGTCTTTAACCGCAGAGCATTCATATTAGGTAGCATTCAGCTTACCATTTCTACAATTTTTAGTTATAGGCTATATAATTTACAAATATGGAATAGACGAAAATACGAAGCGCTTTCTAACAATAATAGGATACGGATTACTAATATTGTACCTAAGCGTGGCAGAATTCTAGATAGAAATGGCGTCGAACTCGCAGTAAACAAAATCATGTTTAATGAGCAGAAAATTTCTGATAAAGAAGCTAATTTGCAGGTGTTATCAGAAATTGAATCTGATTTAGCAAGACCTTCGGGGAGAAAAATAACTGCTCTTTATAAACGTTACTATCCGTTTGGTTCGATATGTTCTCATGTACTTGGGTATACGAAAAAACAGCAGGAAATAAACGAGGTAGGAGTAAGTGGCGTTGAGTATACGTACGATCGTATATTAAAAGGTGAGTCAGGGAAATCTGAGCAGGAAATAAATTCCAAGAAGCGTATTATTAGAGAATTATTGAACATACCACAGCAAGACGGGCAAGATGTGCAGCTAACAATTGATATTGATCTACAGAAGAAAATTGCAAAGGTATTTCAGGGTCATAAAGGTTCTGCAGTTGTCATTGATGTAAATAATGGGGGAATTTTAGCATTATACAATTCACCTTCCTACGATAATAACCTCTTTGCTAGCACACTATCGAATGAGACTTGGAAGAGTCTAAATGCTCCTTCATTACCGCTTGTAAATCGTGCATTATCGTATCAAATTCCACCTGGCTCGATATTTAAAGTAATAGTTGCGCTTGCAGGCTTAAAGGACGGAATAATCACACTAGAGGAAAAATTTTTATGTAGTGGCTGTATGGCAATAGGAGAGCGGAAATTTCGTTGCCTGAAAAGCAAAGCCCATGGATATATATCTTTAAATGAGGCAATGACTCTCTCATGCAACACTTACTTTTATAATATAGGAAAAAAAATAA
Organism: Wolbachia sp.; assembly: GCA_051710285.1. Classification (GTDB taxonomy): domain Bacteria; phylum Pseudomonadota; class Alphaproteobacteria; order Rickettsiales; family Anaplasmataceae; genus Wolbachia. Next base: position 774,943 of record JBPETD010000001.1, on the reverse strand, counting down.
GTATAGACTCTCTAGTAGAGATGGCCAGAAAATTTGGTATCGGAAGTGGGCCACTAATTGGAACGTTTAAGGAGGAAGCTCCAGGGTTATTGCCTGATAGAGATTGGCGCATGCAGAAGCTATATTCGCAGTGGTATTTGGGTGATACTATCAATTTAGTTATAGGACAGGGATATTTGCTTACAACGCCACTGCAACTTGCAGTTCTTGCAGCAAGGATTGCAACGGGGAAAGAGGTGGTTCCCCACATTGAGATGAGTAAAATGGTACAGGATTTTTCTGAAATCGACGTGAATCATGGCCACCTTGATATAGTTCGAAAAGCTATGTTTAATGTGGTGGATTCTAAAACTGGAGCCTATAGAAAAGGGCTTGAGTTCATACAAATTGCCGGAAAAACCGGTACTCCAGAGATAAACTCCAGTGGTGAAACCCATAAATTGTTTATCGCTTATGGCCCACGCCATGGCCCGCGCTATGCAATTTCTGTACTCATAGAACACGGTAAAGCTCCACGTCATGATGTTGCTATAGCGAGTGAGATATTGCGGTATATGCTAAGAAAATAATTCTATAAATATTAGATGGTCATTGTTGATCGTATAGTAAATTAAAATGATAATCCATAAATTATTGACAGGTATGCTAATTTAGCTACAATCAACATTGTATAAGCTAGCGAGATGAAGAAATGAATACATCCCAATCTTGGTCCTTATAATAGATATTTTATTATCGTCTGTATCAAGTTTTATAGCCGTTCAATATCTTCCTTTATGTTATTGTAGCATCTTCTGGTACGATTACAGTAGTTCTTTTGGCAATTTTTACTGTTTCTGCAGTAGTTGTACTGGTTTCAGTGATATATCTTCTCAAACTAATTATTTCTAAATTTGATAATAAAAAAAGAAGCAGGCCATAGTAAAGAAAACCTGACCAGCAAATTGAACCTAAGCAATCAACAAAAAGCTAGCAGGAGGGTTTATGCATGGAAATAGTACTAATTTGGAATGTAAGTCAACTGAAGAAGAATCCAATAAGCTTGTTAAGAAAAATAGTGGAACACAAACGGAATTTGATGGTTATACTAATATAAAGAATGAATCATATATACATACTTCTGCTCAATCTCCAACAACGCTTGGTACAGAATCCTACAAATTGGATGACTAGAGAGCGCTGCTGTCCCAATTACTACATAGTTTTGCTCATTCACCGCCTTAACCACTACCTGTAATACAAATCGATCAATTTGCATCGTTGAGAAATGCCAAAATAGAACTGGTGGCTCAGAAGACCTAAAAATAAGGCTGATAGTCAAATAGATCTTTTGAGTGATGTAAATAAGGAGATTAAAGATCTTTTTCAGAAAAGAAAAGCTAGTAAAAAGATGATACTCGTGAGCAAGACCCAGAAATGTTGAGTGTAATATCCAAAAACAATAAGTACAATACTAACCAAAAGATTAAGAGAAGAAGAGCTCCAGCTGCAAAAATTGAAAGGAAGTAAGCAGAGAGGAAAGGCAACGTTAATCTGATCCTGCAGATATAGCTCCGGCTCTTACGAAGAGAAAAAGATAATTGACAATCGAGATAATGAAAGCAACCATTTGACTGCAGTTCAGGTCGCTCACAAATAAAGGTGAAAGCAAATGGAAAGAGATAAAGCAGAAGAAGCGGATAAAATACAGAAAATCTTATACCCTCAAACCATTAGACAGGTAGTAAAATAAGAAGCGAAAGTCCAGACAATGATCATTTAGTGATAATGAAAATCGGAATGCGACCAAAGGAACTGTCATGCAGGCATCTTCAGGTTCCCAATTATGCCATATAGAAAGAAGCAGATCTTCCGAGGTAGTTATATATTCGGTAATGATGTAGAACTTAAACCCATATCTTTGCCACATTCTGCAGCAGAGATAAAGAAGCCATCGTTACCTCTTAAGCCTGCTAATTTACATACAAGACCTGAAAGTCCTCTTATTAGAAAAGGGGAATGGTGTAGGCTTAACGAGTAGCAAGTTAGAAGAACCATCTGCTCTTTCTTTTAAGAAACGTGCTAAACTGTTTGAAAATTATAGGTAATAGAATGGAGATATTTTAGTGCTTCCCTTCTTAAAATAAGTTTACCTATAGATCTGATTGTACTAAAATTATTTAGTACAATCAGATTTATTAAATGCGTCTATCTAAATATTACATACCAACTTTGAAAGAGATTCCGGCTGGTACTGAAATTGTTTCTCACCGATATTCGTTACGTGCGGGCTTAATCAAGCAGACAGCATCTGGCATTTATTCTTGGTTATCGCTCGGTCTGCGCGTGCTTAGGAATATTGAAAACATCATCAGAGATGAAATGAATAAAGCTGGTGCAATTGAGGTGTTAATGCCTTGTGTGCAACCAGCAAGCCTTTGGCGAGAATCAGGACGTTACGATGATTACGGGAAAGAGATGCTGCGCATTAAGGATAGGCATGAGAGTGATATGCTTTTTGGGCCAACACATGAGGAGGTAGCAGCTGATTTGATTAGAGGCGCAGTAAAGAGTTACAAGGATTTACCACTTTGTTTATATCAAATTCAGTGGAAGTTTCGTGATGAAGTAAGGCCTCGTTATGGTGTTATGAGAGGCAGAGAATTTTTGATGAAGGATGCGTATAGTTTCGATATAGACTGTGAAAGTGCACTGAATTCATACAATTTGATGTACAAAACTTACATAAAAATTTTCAAACGCATGGGACTCACCCCAATTGGAGTAAGAGCAGACACAGGGCCAATTGGAGGAAATTTAAGCCATGAGTTTCACATATTGGCAAGCACTGGTGAGAGCACTTTATACTATGACAATAAATTTTCCGAGTTATTACAAAGTGAAGATATTAAAAGTTTAAAGAATATATATGCAGTTGTAGATGATATGCATGACCTCAAAACTTGCCCTATACCGCAAGAACAGTTATGCGTTAGTAAAAGTATTGAAATAGGGCACATTTTTAATTTTGGCGATAAATATTCAAAGCCAATGAATGTAAAAGTTACCTCAAACAACGGAAAAAATGTTAACGTGCATATGGGTTCGTACGGCATTGGAGTTTCAAGGCTTGTTGGTGCGATAATAGAGGCTTTTCATGATGATAAAGGAGGGATTATCTGGCCAGAGGCGATAGCTCCATTTAGGATTGGTCTAATCAATTTACAAACGAAAATTAGCAAATGCGTGGAGATTGCGGATAAAATATACAAAGCATTAAAAAACGATGAAGTGCTTTACGATGATACAGATGGAAGCGTAGGAGTAAAATTTGCTAAAATGGATCTAATAGGCTTACCGTGGCAAATAATTGTTGAAAAGAAAGCAGCAAGTGAAAATATAGTTGAAATAAAAAATATGGCAACTGGAGAAATTGAGAAAATGCAGATTGAAGAAGCAATAAACCGCTTCAATGCAGAATGATACGTGGTATCGGCACTGACATGGTATATATACCAAGGATATTAAAAATACTGCAGAAATATGGGGAAAAATTCCTCAATAAAGTCTACACTGAGCAGGAAATAAAGATAAGCAGGAAGTACAACAGTCAAGAAATACGGAAAAAGTATTTTGCTAAACGCTTTGCAGCAAAGGAGGCTTTTGTTAAAGCACTAGGCAGCGGATTCAGCCAGGGCATTACAATGAAAGACATAGAAATATACAATGATATAAGAGGAAAGCCGCATCTAGCTATTAGTAAAGATTCTATCTTCAAGAACCACATAATTCACCTCTCCTTAAGCGATGATGGGGATTACGCTACTGCATTTGTTGTAATCTGCAGCTAGTTTTACAACTATTGTGATTTAAACTGGCCAAAAAAGTTACTTGACAAATCTTTTCAATACCTTTCTAATGGTGCTAGAGCTATTTGTTTAATTTCCCAATCTACGCAGGTTAAAATGACAAGAAAACTTGTATTTAGCATACTATTGTTTAACTTTTTGCACTATGTCACCGTGCATATATCTTTTCAAAACTACGTTTTGCTTCTACCAATACAAGCGAAACGCGCTTGTAAGTCGTTTAAGACATTACCCAATGCCGGATTAAAATAGAGAGTTGGTGGTTAACTAGCTACCTAGGGGGTTTTATTGCCCTTTTCTTTTGCCTTGTAAGTTTCTTAAATATTAAAGCAATTCATAAACTAACATTTATTTTACAACAAGTGGTATCATTTCAGCAACACTCTTTTCCCGCCATCCTAGTGCTTGACACACAACCGTACGAAAATTGTGATTTTGAGGCCTACCACTAGTGTGTCATGCAAGTAGCTGATGCTGTCATCAAGAACTTTTATTAAGTTGCTGAGTATAAAAGTAGCTGTTTTATGCTAAAATATGATGCTTTGATGATTATGGAATGACTAGATTACAGTGTCGGAGCACTGGGATGACACCTTCTGTTACACAAATTACTTGCTAATTGCAATGTTCGTGCAGTTGTGCGTCATGCGCTGGAATGACAAAAGGAGGTGCTGAGATGATAGAAGGAGGCGATGTGGTGGATAAGAAATAAGTTGCTTGAATGACGAAAGAAAAGCACTGGAATGATGTGGAAAAAAGTGCTAAGATAACAGGAGAAAGACTGTTTTCACGATATCCTTATTTGTGCACGTTGTACTGGTAAACAAGTGTTCGTACAGTTGTTGTGGCTCAGTTTGAATGGCAAGAAAAACTTAATGGCTACTGACAAAATTCATTATAAGATGGCAGTTTAATCGATGAAGGAAAATGTGCCAGAAAAAAGTTAGTATTGAAACGATTACGTAAATTATTTATTTCTTATGCCGTAATATGAATGTAAGTTTTTAGCTATATGATATCTGAAATAATAAATGCAATACAGAATAACTTGTTAGTGTGTTTTCCAACAGAGACAGTTTATGCTCTTGCTTGTAGTGTGCTAGATAGTGGAGCTATAAAGAAAATATACCAGATAAAGAAGCGTTCTCAAAGTAAACCACTATCTATACTCATTAATGATATTTATAGTTTGACAAAAATTGCAGAGCTAGAGGAAAAATATATTAGTTTGGTAAACTACTTCTCTCCCGGACCGATTACATATATCTTGCCGCTTAAAAGTAATAACATATTACCAAATGAATTTTTTAATGGTAGCATAGGCGTAAGAATTCCAAATCATCCTACTGCAATTTCAATACTAAATGAGCTGAAAGCTCCGATAGTTGCAACTAGTATCAATATTTCAGGAGAAAAAAGTGTATACAAAGCAAGCGATATACCTCAATCTATTATGCAACATCTGTCTGCGGTAATTGAAGATGATAAATTAGTTTCCGGTATAGAATCTACTGTTATTGACTTAACTGGAGATAAAATTAAGATTTTAAGAGGGGATATAGTTTCACTTCAAGTAATATGCTTTCAAATTGAGGTTCATAAGAGAAAGAGTGAAAAAAGTAATAGGTCATGATCAAGCCAAAAAAAAGTTAGTGGACAACTTATCTGTTCAATCTTGGCTGGTCTGTGGTAAAAGGGGGATAGGAAAAGCAACGCTCGTTAAATCTTTTTCTAATTGGTTTCTTGTAAAAAATTATGATGAAGTAGCGTTGGATTTGTACATTATTGATGGTGACGCAATAGGAGTAGAAAAGGTGAGAGAAATGAAAAATTTTCTGCACTTAAGCCCTATTCAATCAGAATACAAGATAGTCGTGATAGATAGCTTAGAAGTAATGACGAACAACGCTAAAAATGCGATATTAAAAATATTAGAAGAGCCGCCAAAGAACTCTAAAATATTCATAATTAGTCACAAGCCATACAATATACAAACCACTATCAAATGCAGGTGCTTTCAGCTAAATTTACTGCCGCTGACTTATGATGAAACGAAGCAAATCGTTTCATCTCAATGTAAATTTGATGATCAAATATTCAATGAAATTATTACCTTATTCCCTGGAACGCCAGGAATGATAATAAATGCTATAAATAGCGATACCTATGAATCATACAAATGCTTTTATACGTTCCTTCGTAATTTAAATAATCACAAAGTAATTAATAAGATAATAAATAGCGAAATCGAGCTAGAACTAGCATCATACATAATTCAAGCTTTCGTTTTAGACAAAATAAAAGGAGAGGTAAATGGCGTTGAAATTTTGCTAAGTAAGTGGAAAAAAATAGATGAACTTTTTGTTGCTGCCAAGCAACTTCACTTAGATAAAAAGCATGTTTTAGCTAATGCGATTAATATCATAGTGTCAGTCCGCTGAACATACTACTTTGTGGCAATCGATAGAAATTCTGATGAAAGTTATACTGAACATGCAGAAAGAATTAAGTTTAATTAAGAATATGGCTCTAGACTAGGACCGTAAATCTTAGAAAAAAGAAAGGAGCCGTAAAATAGTATTTATAAAGCGAATTTTAAGCTAAATATAACAATTAATATAGCTACTTTGTCAAAAATTGGCTATCACATGCTAGGTGATGAGCTGATCTACGCAATTATGTTACAGAAGAGGAGGTAAAAATTCCTCGAGATTTTCATTACCTTAAAGTTGTTGAATTGAATGACGGTGATTATAAGTTAACGTTTTGCAACGTTTTAGGTAATGAGTTTTGAATATAAAAAATATGATCCACGATATTCTGGTGTTTTGGATGAATATAAATTTGTTGGTTTTAGTAGTGTGAAAAAGACCAATAACCTAAAACTTAAGGAGCTTGTTGGTTATGTACCTAAGTTTTTTTGCTATGGAGTGAGCTATTGGCATGGATCTCAAGACCATGCGGCTGATTTATTCGAGCTAGTCAAAGGTGATAGAGGTAGAAAGATAGGAATCCTTGCTGATGAATTTTGTTATTTTGACGACCAAGATAAATTACGTTATTATAATTATCACAAAAGTGCAGGGTAGTACCTATGATCCTGAAAATTTCGATATAAAGATGATAAATGTGGATATAAGCAAAATTGATAAATTATGCCTTATTGCTAAACAAGGTGACAGAATTATTCATTCTGTTTTAGAAAATTTAAATATATTTTGAAATTTTTAGGATTTATTGTTGTTATAATAATTCAATATGGCTTTATATTATGGAAGATAAGCTACTCGAATCAGTAAAAAACAAGAGTTATTTTAATAAAGCAATTGAATGGTACTGTCATAGATACCTATCTTGTATAGCAGAAAGATCTTGGATGGTATCGATAGTATCGTTTCTCCTATTGTGTTTATGTTTACTACTACTGAATATATACATGTTGTTCCCTATTAAAAGAGATTTAAATTTTGTGAAATATGTGAATTACATAGAAGATGAGTTCTCTGTAATACGTAAGCTTAGTTTTAATGAAGAAGATGATGAATACACTTCTATAGCCAGGTACTTAGTAAGTAAATACGTTGAAACATATGAATCTAGCAGAGGTATTGAGCCAGAATACCGAGAAAATTTTATACAAAACAACTCTATATATAAAGTCTATCAGGGTTTTCAAGAAAAAATGGTCAATGAAGCTAATGATCAGTCTTTATCTAAGAGAAAAATTTTCAACATAAATGTAGTAGAGTTATTCATTAACCGACCAATCAAGGACCTAGCCACATTCGCCGGAAGTGCTGTTGTAGTTCTTACAACTAAACAAAATAAGAAGGTGGAGAATCAAACTGTTGATATCAGCTTTACTTTGTCTAATACTCAGGCAGCTCTAAGTGGTATAATACCATTTAAATTTATTGTTGATAGTTATAAATACAGGTGATCGCACATCTTGCTGACTGAAATGCCTTTCAAGGCTTTTAACTTCGTTATTCTAGCTGCTAGATAATTTTCAAAAATTTCCTATACCAAATTTCACTGGTAAAGGTTGGTACTACAATTCAGTATGTGGCATGCAATTAACTAAAGATGCTTTTGCTCCTGTATTTCACTAAGCTTACTTTGTACTTTGTTACAAGTCCATACAAGTGGAGTTATAATCAATGCAGCAGCCAAAACGACAGCAGCACAGAGAAGTAATTGGCAATCTTATTAAATATTTTTAGCTCCTGTAGTAGCGCATTCCTGTCGAATATCTAAAAATACGTTTGAATAGTTGACTAATGACTTTATACTTGCTTTTAAACAATTGTTCCCTGTTATCTTTGAAAATAACTTGAGTTGAAAGTACGACAAATATGCTGTTGTCAAAAGTAAAAGCTGTGCAATATTATGCGGCTGCTAAGAAAGCAGCGTTGATACAATGATACACTTTCCATGCTCTGTAACCTGCATACTCACGATTTACTATGTATTTATTATTGTGATCGTTTTTGCTATTAACTTCACAAATTATATCTTTTATAGGTCCTAGTATATTATCAATATAATGTACAGATTTATAGAAACTACTTTCTATAGTTAATGTGAAATCTTCTATTTTCTTAGTAGTCACAATTCTATATTAAAAATACCTTTTAAAATATTGATATACTGACATTATTATATCAAAATCATAAATACGCAGTGAACCTAATATAATTAAAAAATAGTTTATGCTCTATCTGATAAATATGGTTTAAGATACTTGCCTGTAACACTTTTTGGTATGTCTATTATTTCTTTTGGAGTTCCTACAGCAACTACTTCTCCGCCTTTTATTCCACCCTCTGGGCCGATATCTATTACGTAATCTGCAGTTTTTATAAGATGCATGTTGTGTTCAATAACTATAACAGTGTTTCCAAAATGAACTAGCTTATGAAGAATTTTTAGTAAGTTGTTTACATCTTCAAAATGTAATCCGATCGTTGGCTCATCAAGAATATACAATGTTCTTCTTGTAAATCGTTTTGATAGCTCTTTGGATAGTTTTATTCGTTGTGCCCACCTCCAGATAATGTTGTTGAGGCTGTCCAAGTGTTATATAGCCAAGCTCCACTTCCTGCAAAGAAACCAACTTTTCTTTTACTATTGGGAGGTTTCAAAAAAATCACAAGCTTGATTTATCGTCATATCAAGTACATCAGAAATTGATTTTTCTTTGAAAGTGATCTCTAGCGTTTCTCGATTATATCTCTGACCTTTACATTGCTCATACTTCACATAAACGTCCGGCAAAAATGCATTTCTATCTTTAAATGTCCACACCTTTGCATGCTTCACATCTTCCTCCATTAGTATTAAATGAAAATCTACCTATTTTATAACCTCGTGCTTTTGACCTTGGAAGACCTGCAAACCAATTTCTTATATGAGTGAACATACCAACATATGTTGCTGGATTAGATGCAGGAGTTCTACCGATTGGTGACTGGTCTATTTCTATAATTTTATCTATATATTCAAGGCCTTCTATCTTATCACATTTGCCATACCTTGCAGATGAATGATATATCTTGTGTGCTGAATATTTGTATAATGTTTCTATGACTAAACTTGATTTTCCCCTCCAGATATTCCAGTAACACAAATAAAATTACCTATAGGAAATTCAACGTTTATATTTTTTAAGTTATTCTCACACGCATTAATTACCTTTATGAACTGAGTCGTTTGTTTTTTCTTTCTGGAATTGAGATTTCCCTCTTTCCACTCAAATATTGCCCTGTTATGCTCTCCGAATTTCTTTGCACCTGATTTGGCGTTCCTTCTGCAACAATCTTTCTTCCATTTACACTAATTCCAGGCCCAATATCAATTACATAATCAGCAGCCATTATCGTATCTTCATCATGCTCAACAACAATTACAGTATTTCCTATATCCATCAGGTTCCTAAGTGTGCTATCAATCGATCATTATCACATTGATGAAGGGCTTATCGATAGTTCATCAAGCACATATAGCACTCCTGTTAAACCAGAGCCAATTTGTGAAGCAAGCCCTGATTCTTTGGTTTTCACCGCCAGAGAGAGTGTTAGACTCACGGTCAAGTGTAAGGTAGTTTAATCATACATTTTTCAAAAATGTTAACCTCTTGATTATTTCACTTAATATTTTATTTGAGATTTGCTTCTGTTGTTCTATAAGCCTATTTGAGAAACTTTCAAACCATTTAAGGGATTCATCGATGCTGAGCCTAGATATTTCACCTATGTGTCTACCATCAACTTTCACCGTAAGTGCCTCTTTTTCAATCTATAGCCAGCACATTCTTTACAATGAACAACAGAACAATATTGCTCAATAAGTGTTTCATCATAATCCATCTGGCTTTCTAATATACTAATTAAACCTTGAAATCTCATCTCTCTAGAACCAAAGAATATCACATCCTTCGCTTCTTGATTTACGTTCTTCCACGGAATATCAAGACCGAATTTGCAATTTTCAGTTAGTGACAGGATTGCATTTTTTAGAAATTTATAACCTGTGTGCACTTGATGTAGAAGTGACCCAACTGGCCTCAAAGCATCTTCAGATATTGAGAGCGTTTCATCAGGCACTTATCAGGTTTGTATCTATAGCCAGCTTTTACCAAGTCCATTGCATGAACAACATGCACCGTAAGGGCTGTTAAAAGAAAATAATCTTGGCTCTATCTCCTCAAGAGTGAAGCCGGACTCCGGACATGCAAAATTCTCTGAGAAAATTAAAACTTGACCATTTTTATACTCTGAATCCTGATTATCAGGCAAGTTTGCTATTTCTGCATACATCAGGCCATGACAAAGTCTTAATGCTGATTCTATGCTGCTTGGCAGTCGATTTCCTATATCGTTTGATATTGACACCATATCTGCAACCACAAAGATATCGTGCTTTTTGTTTTTATCGAGCTTAGGCAAATCATCCATATTATGTATTTTGCCGTCTATTTTTAGTCTTACGTACCCTTGCTTTTTAATTTCCAATATCTCTTTGAGGTGTTCTCCCTTTCTGCCACGCACGATTGTGGCGAGTATATATACTTTAGTTTCTAAAGGTAACACCATTATGGTATCTACAATTTGAGACACGGTTTGTTTTGTTATTGGCAGTTCAGTTGTAGGTGAATAAGGAATCCCTATTCGTGCGTATATTAAGCGTAGATAGTCGTAAATCTCAGTAATGGTCTCGACTGTTGATCTTGGATTTTTTGAGATCGATTTCTGGTTGATAAATATTGCAGGAGAGAGGCCTGTGATCGACTCAACATCTGGTCTATCTTGAATGTCGAAAAATTGGCGTGCATAAGCTGAAAGACTCTTCACGTACCGATACTGACACTCTGCATAAATCGTATAAAACGCTAGGCTAGATTTGCCAGAACCGCTAAGTCCAGTTATAACAACTAATTTATTTTTGGTATATTAACATCTATACCTTGCAGGTTATGCTTCCTTGCACCTTTAATTCCAATAAAATCATTCATACGTCACGTATTTTTTAGTATTATAGTCTCAAAATACGTGAATTACAGTAACTTTCTGCTAATTTTAGCTATTATGGGAAATTGCATGAACATAGTCTTACAAGAGAAATATCACCAAAATGCTGGCTGAATTAAGATTTTTAGCCATAAAAACAGAACAAAAACTACTTGATAAATTTCTTCAAATCTCTCTATCATGAGAATGAAGCTATTATTTAGCTTTAGTCTGTACAAATTAAACAACAAAAAAACTTAGTATATCTGATGTGCTGTGTTTAATTTTTCCACTATTGGCATCTCACGTCTTTAAAAACTTCTGTTTTACCTATAAAAGCTCAAACACGCTTATAAGTCGTTTAAAACATAAAACGCTGATATTTCAACATAAAAGTAAATAACTAGCTATCATGGAGCTTCTTTTTCTTGCTTAGTAAATTTTTTAATATAATTGCAATGTAAGATGAGGCTTTGGTTCGTAGGCCAATACATCCAAATAAAAAGATTGAATATTTCTACAGAATTGTGTACAACTTTTTGATACTTTTAAAGTGAATCTCTCATATCTTTATCAAAATTTCTCAATCCAAAATTGGACTTAACCTTCAAGAAAATCTTTGGTACTGAGAAACAAGAACATTCTTATTCACTTTCTCAATGATATCTTAGGATTTACTGGAATAGATATTACACAAGAAGTTGAGTTTCTTAGTACCTGTATTATTGATCCTGAAATTGCCTTTGATAAACAGAGTATCGTTAGACGTTCTTTGCAAGGACTCTAAAGGGCTTAGGTAGGTGAAATTGAGATGCAGCCTTGCTCGCAATTAAAAAGGCTTCGAAAAACGCATTCATCTGTATGCAGCTAAAGCTTATTCAAGACAGATTGGGAAAGGTGGCGAGTACATCGATTTAAAGACAGTATTCTTTATTGCCATTTCCGATAATGCGATATTTTCTGAGGAAGTTAAGTATATTTCTACTCATAATATACGAGAGATAAAACAATGAACATTACTTAAAAAGATTTTCAGTTTGTTTTATTGAGTTGCCTAAATTCACAAAACAGAGTGGAGGAACTAGAGAGCCCAATAGAAAGGTGGTGTTTCTTTTTCAAGTACGAGAGGATACTAAGATGAAGATTTAAGAAATATAACAGAAAATCACTAATAATAATGCTAGCATATGATGAGTTAGACAAGTTTCGCTGGAATGAGAAAGATCTAGTAGCATATGAAGAAAGATTAATGGATCTACGCAAAGAAGAAGGCATGCTCGCTCAAAAACTTGATGATGCTACTAAAAGGCGGACAAGAAGGAGAAAATTGAAGTGGCAAAGGCAATGCTGGCTGATAACGTTGACGTCAACATTATTGACAAATTTACCGATCTTTCCATTAGTGAAATTGAAAGAATTGCAAGATTAAAAGACACTTAACTTAACGCAATACAGTAAATGTTAGAATGACGAAGAAAAGTGCACTGTTGGTTTCTCATACGGGTGTACGAGAATCTAATGACTGATATAAGTAAACGTGCTTTTTGATTATTAAGGCTTAACCAAGGCGTTTATAACGTCCATTAAGCACGATAAAGAAAATCATTTATAATTGCTATGGCAACCAGCGTTGAGACTTGATGAGACTTGTGATTTAATAAATAGAGATTTTTATCTGACTTCACAATAAGCGCTTCTGGATGACTTTGAAAGTAGATATTACCATGCTTATCTTCAATAACTTCTATTACTCCATCACTGGAAAATGCTGCAACTTTATATCCTAGTAACTTTAACTTTTTTCTGTTTTCCGGCGTATTACTTACTGCTTCTGAATGAGCGTCTGGAAAACATGTTGAAAACCAGCCATTTTCATCAGGTGGTAAAAATTTAGCCACCACCTCTGCTAAACGACTGTTTGGAACAATTTTAATTTGCTGAAGCGGTACACTCTCTTGCTGTAGATTAGGTGCTGATTTTAGATGAGATCTTTGCTTCTCATCATCACTTACAAGATTTGTCACGCTCACTACTTCAATTCCTTTTGCATTCATGATACCTTGTAAACCGCCACATATGCCAAGTAAATGAATTGTAGGATTATCATCTACTATTTTCACAATTGCTTCAGTAACAAGCTGGTGACAAGGAGTGGGAGGAAAAGGTTCGGAGTGTAAATTATAGTAATTTCCTGGAATAAATATCCTATTTATTTTGTGCTCTTTAATAAACCTTGCAACTTCAACCTTTATTCTGTCTAATGTCAGATTCCTTGCTAATATTTTATCTTGCTTTGCAAGATTAAGTGACTCTGCCTGAATTTTTTTAAGGCTAATTATTTTATTATAATCAATTAGTACAGTTTTGACTCCCCAATTATTAAACATCTCGTAGATATTTTGAGATAAGCCAATCTCATGTGGATATGTTTCCTCTTCTGTTTTCAATAAACCAACAACTATGTCACCATTTATTGAATGCAAATTTTCACTAGTGTCTGCATAAGCAATGCTGGTAAATAACAGAATTACTCTTAATAAGATATTAAATATTTTATTATAATATCTATACAACATAATTTACTACACTAATATTCATATAAATATCATAACACACAATAGAGTATTTTACAACAAAAGGTAAATTTATTAAGAAAGGGAAAGTGGCCTGAGCAGGAATCGAACCAGCGACACAAGGATTTTCAGTCCTTTGCTCTACCAACTGAGCTATCAGGCCAAGCACATGCTTTCATTTTTTAGATAAAAAATGTTATTATGTCTATCAAAAGTTTTTAAAGTAATTTATATAAAAGTAAAGTATGAGCATTAATAACAGAATAGGAATTTACCCTGGAACATTTGACCCTATAACCTTTGGACATATTGACATAATAAAAAGAGCATGTAAATTAGTTGATAAATTAATAATTGGCGTTGCAGAAAATGTTAATAAGTACACTGCCTTTGACGTAAAGTTGCGCACAAGCATGGCTAAAAATGAAATTAAAAAACTAGGAATTGGCTCAGATGTTGTATCTTTTAATGGTCTATTAATGAAGTTTGCTAAAGAGCAGAACGCCTCTGTCATTATTAGAGGACTCAGAGCAGTATCGGATTTTGATTATGAGTTTCAAATGTGTTGGGTAAATTACAAACTTCTTCCTGAAGTTGAAACCATATTTCTTCCTGCCTCTGAGGATACCCAATTTATTTCATCAAGTTTTGTAAAAGAAATAGCAAGATTAGGGGAAAGTGTTAGCAAATTTGTGCCAGAGAGCGTTCAGAAGGAATTGATTAATTTAAGCAGGGTAAGAAGTGAAGAATGATGTTTATTTTCTATTCCCAAACATGTATATTCAATACATAAGACATTACAAACTAAAGGAGTAATATGACAATGAGGGATAGTGATATAATAGTTTATTGTCGTGGTGATGATGACGATGATGGTTCTGGTCATCCATTAATATACTTGTATAAAGAAGGAAGCGAAACATTCTGTCCTTATTGTAATAAGCCAATGAATGAAGAATTTTAATATGAAGAGCCTGAAGAATCTGAAAGATTTAAATTCAACGAAGAATCTAAATCTGTTGAATGGTACATTGTGAAAGCAGTTAATGAAAAGAAGAGACTCATGGATGAAATAATACTTCATTCTTTTTAGCTAGCTTATATAGATTGCAATAAGTGGAGCAGTGAAAATGAAACTGTCCATACGATCGAGTACTCCTCCATGCCCAGGTATCATACTTCCACTATCTTTAACATTGTAAACTCTTTTAATGAGTGATTCAGTGAAATCACCAAGTTGTGCCAAAGTAGCAATTGTGAAGCCAATTATTGGAGAATAAAAGATTGAAAATAAATCTAAAAATATTGATCCGGAAATTGTACACACTATTCCAGCTAGGATTGCACCAAGAAATCCTGACCAAGTTTTTCCGGGGCTAACAATTGGACAAATTTTAGCTTCACCAAAATTCTTACCAAATAGATAGGAAGTGATATCAATGCTCCAAATGGTTAAGATGAGCCATGCTAATGTATATTTTCCTTGCGGTAAGTTATATAGGTATATCAATGAGGCATTTGGCAGCGCAATCAATAGTAATGCGAAAACGTATAAGATTCTGTTCCCCTGAGTTAGGTTATACCATTCAAAAGAAGATAAAACTGCTATCGAAAAAATTAGTAGATAAAACGATAAATCGTTGAAATATGTAGCAAAAGAGAATATAAGCAATATTACTATTGAAGACAGTATTCTAATCACAAAATTATTATCTGCCATATCTTTTTTCTCTTTTCGTATAATCTTCTAATGCTTTACCCAAATCTTGACAAGAAAAATCAGGCCACAAAGTATCACAAAAATACAATTCGGCGTAAGCTGCTTGCCACAATAAAAAGTTACTTAACCTTTTTTCGCCGCCAGTGCGAATCAACAAATCCAACTTCGGCAAATCTTTAGTATATAGAAATTTTTCAAATTCGTCTTCTGATACATGAGCAATATTTTCTTTCATAATGTTGCTTACAGCATGTATAATTTCTTGCTTTGCTCCGTAGCTGACCGCTACAGTAAGTAATAAACCATCGTTCTTATGTGTTATTTCCTCTGCTTTTCTAATTTGATCAAGTATTTTTTTTGGTAACAAACTTAAATTACCGATAAAATCTAACTTAATATTATGATTGCAAATAAAATTGATTTTATCTTTGTCAGTGAGAACAGAGTAAAATAAATCAAATAGATGGTCAGTTTCTTCTTTAGGCCTAAGCCAATTCTCTATGGAAAATGCGTAAAAAGTTAAATAGGGTATGGCTAGAGTTGTGCAATGCTTAGCAATGTTATATGCAACCTCACTGCCCTTTTTATAACCATCAATTTTTATCTTCCCTTGGTTGTTTGCCCACCGACCATTGCCATCCATAATGATTGCTAAGTGTTTTGGCAGAGACTCGAGATTCAACATTTAGAGCTCACCAGATGTCATAAAAGTAATTGACATACAGCTATACGAATATTGTCCTACAAGGAGGGTGTCGTTCCAGTGCCCAGATACTGGAATCCAGAAATTTGATTGCAAGTGAGTACACTGAGCCGATAAGCATAAAAATAGTCGTCTTATGCTAAAACAAACGTCTTTAACGAGATTGTATGAAAAGCTGGATTTCAGTATCAAGCACTGAGATGACATCTTTGTTTTTGAGGCAAAAATGGCTAACACACTGCCTCCGCGGACAAATATTCGTATAGTTGTGTGTCAGCTACTTGTATGATATCTTTGCATATAATTCGTTTTTTTTTACTATTGAAGGCTTCTTTCATATCAATCTAGTGATTCAGTATATCTTTTTCTTTAATAGATAATTCGTTATAAATCTTTTTGATATTATCATCAGTAATATTCTGTATTTCCTTTTTAGCACTATGAAGATCATCTTCTGAGATTTTTTTATTTTCCTGCATTTTCTCTATTTCTTCCGTAATATCTCTACGTATATTTCTAATGGCAACTCGCGCATTTTCAGCAAACTGGTGCAATAATTTTACTAATCTTTCACGTGTTTCTTGCGTTAAATTTGGAGAGGTTATATGTATAGTATTACCTTCGACGACAGGATTTAAATTTAGGTTGGCATTTAATATAGCATTCTTTACTTCAGCTATAACGCTAATGTCCCAAACTTTAATTGATAATGTTTTATTGTCCGTAACTGAAACACCGGCAACTTGATTCAATTTTTGATGTCCACCATAGATATTTACAACTATGCCATCAAGTAATGATGCACTAGCTCTACCGGTGCGTATACCTTTAATATCATCACGAAAGAACTGAATAGTTTTTAACATCCTTTCTTTTGTTTTAGTTTTTACTTCATTTAACATAAATTACCTATCATTTATAATCTGAAACTATAGTATAAGTACCATGACCCTTAACAATATTGATTATTTTTTCTTTTTTCAAAGAAAAGACTATAATTGGAACGGAATTCTCACGTGCAAGTGAGATTGCTGATGCATCCATAACTTTTAGATCACGAGTCAACAAATCCATGTAAGAAAGCTTATAATACATTACAGCATCCTCATTTTTTTTTGGATCAGCGGAGTATACACCATTTACTTGCGTACCTTTCAAAATAACATCACAATTCGTTTCAACAGCACGTAATGCTGCAGCTGTATCTGTAGTAAAAAATGGATTACCTGTACCTGCTGCAAAGACTACTACTCTCCCCTTTTCTAAATGACGAGTGGCTTTTCTTCTGATATAAGGTTCACATATAGTGTCCATTGGTATTGCAGACAGCACCCTAGAGTCTACTAAATTTTTCTCTAAAAAATTTTGTAAAATCAAAGCATTAATTGTAGTTGCAAGCATTCCAATATAATCACTACTTGCTCTCTCACGACCACTTAAAGATGCAGATGTGCCACGAAAGATATTACCACCACCAACAACAATACATATCTGAACCCCAAGCTTATGGACATCAGCTACATCTTTGCACAATTGATCTATAACCTCCATATCATGACTATAAGGCTGTGGTCCCATCAAAGCTTCACCAGAGATTTTAAATAACACCCTATAGTATTTTATTTCATCTGTTGAGGCAGTCATTTTCAACTACTTAATCTCTGCTACCTAAAATAAGTAACTTATAATCAGATAATTTAACAGTAGAGTTTACACTCGACTCGCTTACTTTGATAAAATCAGAAATTTTCATTTTATCGTCCCTTATAAATTTCTGTTCTAACAAAACAACTTCTTCATAATATTTAGCCATTTGACCATCTACTATTTTCTTTATCAGCTCTTCAGGTTTATTTAAGCTTTTCACCTGTTCTTCAATTATAGAACGTTCATTGCTTAATTTAGCTTGATCTAAGTCATCTATAGAGAGAGCTTCTGGCTTCATAGCAACTACGTGCATCGCTATTTGTCTCCCAACTTCTTGCAACCTTGATTTATCAGCGGATGATTGTAGTGCCACTAAAGCACCAATTTTGCCTAGGCCACGCACATCACCATGTACATAACCAGCGACAATCCCATTCTGAGCTTCCAAGTAACAAAGCTTGCCTAGCTCTAACTTTTCACCAAGAACAGATGTGCCATTTATGATAGCTTCCTGCACCGTACCAATGTCTTGATATTTGGCATTTTTTAACTCATCGACGCTAGTACAGCGTTCTTGATAAGCGATTAATGCTAAATTTGAGATCAGTTCTATAAATTTCTCATTCTTTGCAACAAAATCAGTTTCACAATTAAGTTCAATCAATACGCTACGATTTTTAGCCAAATGCATAGCAATTAGACCATCTGAAGTTACCCTATCGAACTTTTTGTCAGTCTTAGCAAGCCTTATTGTACGTAACTTATTGATGGCCTTTTTGACATCACCATTACACTCTTCTAACGCTTTTTTACAATCATTTAAACCAAGTCCTGTTCTACTGCGTAGTTCCTTTATGCTATCTGGATTCATTTTCATTCGCTACTACCTCCTTTTCATCCTCTTTATGAATTTTACCATATCCCTTTTTAGTCTGTACAATATTATTTCTTTTTTCTCGAATAAAATCACCACTATTTATATCACCAACCTTAACTCCAGATCTTACTAAACTAGATTCTATTCCGGTCAATATAAAGTCTGCAGCCAGCCTACAATAGAGTTCTATTGATTTTCTTGAGTCATCATTCCCTGGTATAGGATAAGTAATATCATCTGGATCAGAATTAGTGTCAAGTACTGCAACTATCGGGATTCTTAATTTTTTTGCCTCTTTAACTGAAATGTGCTCTTTATTAGTGTCAATAATGAACAAAATATCCGGAATTGCTCCCATCTCTCTAATGCCACCTAGTGCCTTATCAAGCTTTTGCCTTTTCTTTTTAATATTCCCTAATTCTTTCTTCGTTAAAACGCTATTTTCATCATTTAGTATTTTTTCATATTGAATTAGTGTTTTTATTGAAGAAGAGACAGTCCCCCAGTTAGTAAGCATACCGCCAAGCCATCGATAATTTACATAATATTGACCACAACGAACTGCCTCACTTGCAATAATATCCAAAGCTTGAAATTTTGTACCAACAAATAAGATGCGACCACCTTGAGATGCAACTTCATATAAGGCCTTCATTGCCACCTGTAGTAATGGCAACGTCTTTCGCAAATCAATTATATGTATACGATTTCCTTGATGAATCCCATATATATATGGAGCCATTTTTGCATTCCAGCGACTAATTTTATGACCAAAATGTACGCCAGATCTAGCTAAATCACGTATAGCTACCTCAGGTAAGTTTACCATATTCATTCCTCAAAACAGTTTATCTTCCATGGTATGCCCTAATAGGACTACTTGTATAAGCCATGTGTGAAATCAAATTATTTATATAGTAATATAAAAGACAACAAAGTGCAAACAAAAACGTTGACAAAAGACAACGTGTTTATTAACTTTAAAGTCAGAAACGCTAAAAGGAAATGGGGGTGTAGCTCAGTTGGTTAGAGCGCATGCCTGTCACGCATGAGGTCGTGAGTTCAAGTCTCATCGCTCCCGAATATAACTCTTCTAGCACAATCTAAGTTTGTTATTTATTTTACCCTATCTCGATGTATGACAGCACAATGAATTGCAGTATAATGTTGGAAAACCTCATTGGACTTTCTGCATAACTTAAACTAGTAATAGGATAAATTAAAGGTACTTTTTGCCAGTCAATAGTGATGTCGTTACAGCACATGACGCTAAATTAAATTTTTTAACAAATTCATTTAAAGATGTTGTATGATGTGCTTATCTATGGTCAATTTTGCTGAATCTCAGTGTTATCTACTTGTATAACATTGTTTATTATGTAAATAGTCCATAAATTAAAACTTTGTATAATAACATGTTGGAATGATGCAAGGTTTTCCGTTTATAAATTAAGTTGATTATGCTAAAAGAATTTGAAATTGAACCTCTGCTGAAAGATAAATCTCCACATCAAACCAAAGCTGTAGTTGCAATGTCTGGTGGAGTTGATAGCTCTGTTGCAGCAGTATTGCTACATCATTTTGGGTATCATGTAATTGGCGTGACTCTCCAGCTATATGGTAGTGATGATAATGCTAATGCGAGAAAAGGTGCATGTTGTGCCGGACAGGATATTTATGATGCCAAGCTGGTAGCTGAGAGTACTGGCTTTCCTCATTATATCTTAAATTATGAAGAAATATTCAAAAAGGAAGTGATAGAGGATTTTGCAAATACCTATATGCGTGGGGAAACTCCTATACCATGCGTAAAATGTAATCAAACGGTAAAGTTTCGTGATCTATTGCAAGTTACAAAAAATCTTAGTGCAGATGTGCTAATTACAGGGCATTACGTGAGAAGGTTGGAAAAGGATGGTGAGGTACAATTGTGCGCAGGCATCGATAAAAGTAAAGATCAAAGTTATTTTCTGTTTGCCACAACAAAGGAGCAGCTGAAGCTTTTGAGATTTCCACTTGGTAACTTCTATAAAAGCGATGTGAGAAAATTAGCAAAACATTTTGGTTTGCGAATTGCTGAAAAGCAAGACAGTCAAGATATATGCTTCGTTTCTGAGAGCTATAGTGAAACAATAGCTAAGTTAGCTCCACAGTCTGTGCAAAGAGGCAAAATTGTGGATATACATGGAAAAGTGCTGGGCGAGCACAACGGCATAGTAAATTTTACAGTTGGGCAAAGAAAAGGTATGGGCATTGTACATAGAGAACCCCTTTATGTGATAAAAATCAGTACAGAAAATAATGAGGTCATAGTAGGTCCAGTTAGTGCATTAATGCAAAGAAAAGTGTTGGTCAAGGAGTTGAATTGGCTAGAGCAACCAAAGGAAGGCATGGAAGTAACTGTGAAGCTCCGGTCATCACATGCGGGGAGCTTAGCAATAATATACCCAGCTGTAGAACAAAATAAAGCTTGTATTGTTTTGAACAATGATTACTTTGGCGTCAGTCCCGGCCAAGCCTGTGTGGCATATAAAGATGATCAAGTTATCGGCGGTGGGTGGATATGTTCTTAACTAAAAGGTCCCATTAGCGTTAGAACGCTTGCAATACATGTTTCATGAGCTGGAATAAATGTTCAAGTATTATATAGATCTTCCACCTGCTTCTTGAGTTGGGAAAGTTTAATTCATATAGGTAAATAGAGTATCTAGTTTTTCAGTCAGTTTCATGGTTACGCTATCATTTTTAAAGACTTTTGGCTATGATATTTGCAACATTTTGTTCTTCGGGAAGATAGTTTTGCCTAAGCTTTTTCTCTTCATCTTTTAATTGAGAAACTCTTGTTTTACTCTCCTCATCAATCTCTATTTTTATTCCCCTATTCTCTGTTTCTATCCTATGTTTCTGCACTGTTAGGGTATAAATGGATACTGATCTTCCTTACTTTAGTAATAAAAGACATTTCAATGCTGCCTTGTAAGGCATTTGTATAGTTTCTTTTTTCATCCTCGTCTTCTTCAAATCTTATTATACTTTCTCCAATATGAAATATATAATATTTAAAATTTAATTTTTCTATTTTGAGATCATTTGTAACTTTTTTTTTAGTTCATTTATAACTTTTGCAACCTCAATAGTGCCATCTTGCGGATATTTTGTATAAAATAACGGTTGTCTACATCTACTACTAGATCGTTTTTTTGAACCTGTGTATCCTTATTTATTATACCACCATATGCTGCACATTTGAGCTTATTATAGATTTATTCACGCTTTTTAATAAACTCAGATATATCTCCCACTATTATCCTGCATAATCCTTCTGCTTATCATAAAATTTGGTTTCAATTCTATTCTTCCACCATTTATAATTAACTTACGGACGATATTAACTACAGCTTTTGCATTATCTGGATCATCCAATTCATTTTTGCATGGACTACCACTAAGCTGAAAATTTCTACTTACTGCAGATGTGATAACAGGAACACAGCTCAAAATATCTAATATTACCTCAAGTACTAAATCCGATACAGTATATTCATGACCATCACAGAGTGAGTTTTACCTTATCTCTTGTAGCAAATTATCTACTAAATCTTTTATATGCTTTAAAGCATTTCTCGTACAATTTGTACTCTGATTATATGGATTCTTTTGGTATTCTTGGCCGTTTCCTCCTAATACTTTTTATCTTCTCACAAAAATCTTTAATCAATTTCTTTTTATCTTCAGCTAATGGTATTTCTGCTGACGATGGTTTTCTAAGAGTTCTAGAAGAGAAAAATAATCTAAGCTGCTACTAGAGTCTTTCTCTAAGCCCCAATCACTTGTACAAACTGTCTGATTATCATCAATGGTGCTCTACATTCTTCTGAATCCTCCATCACTTGAATCAGAATCAGTGTCTGGTGATGTGGGTTACACCCTTTATTAGAGCTAGTATTTGGTAACGTATTCTCTTCAGAATTAGACCTAGTATCTAGCACCTCGCCATTTTGTCTGATCAACAAGTTTCTTGATTAACGTACCGTAAGCTCCATTCGTTACTTTCCTTAGTTTCTGTACTGCGTTTACTTGTATTGTCTGTAAGAATTTTTTGATCACTACTTTCTCCTGTATAGTCAGATGCTGGCAATTTCGGTTTGATATTATTAAAAGTTTGTCTATCTTTACTTCTAATCAATCCTTCATAAAACAACTCTAAAGAATCAAGTAAATTATAAAGATTAATTATTACATTGCTCTACAGAATTTGTTGTTCACTATTCTGACCCAACGGTAATCAGACTCTGAATTTTGTAAGCCGGATTGCTCTGTTAAAGTACCGCCGTCAAAGTTATACATTTGATTAGAAAAATATCGTGCAGGCTTTTCCGCCTAAGATAGTTGAATGTTTATATTTCTATACACTCTTAACTGAACTGCACCTCTTGATCTGGCAACACGCATCCTGCATATTCTTCAGCAAGCTTTTTACCGTACTCATTTGTATTACATATTGTATTTTAACTTGTTGATCATCTTTTAATTCATCTGGATTTACAGATTGCTTACTTGATATATCCTAGCCCATATAACATAATTACCACTTACTAGTTCCTAAGTGGAAACCATAATCTATAAAATAAGTCAATAAAAATTTAGCAGTTCTCTACAACTGATGCTTATTTTCCCGTGTAGTTTTACGCTTTCTTGTCAGCTTGGGCCTAATCCAAATCAGAGTATGGCAGAAAAATTTGTTAAAGCAGATAGTGAAACTTTATAAGGTGAAAATTTTTACAATAGCTACTGACTTAATATCCAGTCAATATTCTTTCCACCAGCTTTTTTACCGTTGGCACGTAACCATTCTCATAAAACGGATCCTGCTTGAATTTATATACATTGTGTCCAGAAAACATTAGTTCATTTTCAATATCACCATCATATATAATGTTTTGTAGTGTCTTTTGTATACAGAAACTACGTGGATCCGGCTTTCGTCCTGTTGAATGGTCACCATGATCTTTCCAATTGCTAAACAAACAATGGCTCAAACATCCCATGCAATTTATTTGATCTTGTCTTATCTCCGCAAATTTGTCTGGCGTCACAAAGATCACAGTTATATCTGAAGTTTTCATTGCTTCTGTATATCCCGCCCTAATCCACGTGGTTGCTAGTTCTTTATCTTTTGCAGTGAGGTAAATCTTTCTACCTCTGCTACCTATTGAAAATTCACTATTGAATTCTTTGCTGGCGCTCTCTGAAAATTTTATCTGACGTGAGTTTCGTTCCTGTAACTCACGTATGAAGCTATTTCGCACTGCAGATGAGTAAAATCCTGTTGGACTGAATTTATTCAAAAATACGTCACCTTCTTCTAAAGTGAGTAGCTTCTTTTTCCACTCTGTAGAAATTGGACTTTGCTTTGTTAAAAGTGGACGAGTGCCAAACTGAAAAGCTATTGGTCCAATTTGTAAATTGTCAAACCAACATTCCCAATCTTTCAAATGCCATACTCCTCCAGCCATAACAATTGGCGTTTCCGGAAGACCGATCTCATTCATGAAAGATCTAAGTTCTATAACCCTCTCAAATGGAGCTTGTGGAAGTTTTGGGTCTTCGCTATTACTGAGTCCGTTATGTCCTCCAGCAAGCCATGGGTCTTCATACACTACTCCGCCAAGCAAAAAAGAGGATACTTTTTGGTAAGCACGCTTCCACAATGCTTTAAAAGCGCGTACTGATGAAATAATAGGGTAATAATAAACCTGGTATTTGGCTGCAATTTCTCCGAGCCTGTAAGGCATGCCAGCACCACAGGTAATACCATGAACTAAGCCTTTTGCCTTTTCTAATATACCATGAAGTACAAGTTCTGCTGCTCCCATCTCCCAAAGTACATTCATGTGAATTCTTCCATGGCCTTGTGATATTTCATTCGCTATTCTTGCCTGACTAACTCCAGCCTTGATACTATACTCAATCAATTCCTCATGTTTTTCATTTCTTGTTTTGCCTTTGTAAATCAGTGGTACTAACTCGCCGTTATCATCAATAAGCTTAGCATTTGCACCAGAAAATGTACCCACAGCATCTGCTGCAGCAAATGCTCCACTTGATCTTCCGTCACTGATTGCAATGCCTTTGCCGCCCTCGATAATTGGCCACACTTCCATTCCTGAAATCATTATTTTTTTTATCTTATTTTTCAAAACTTCCTCATAATCTTTCATTCTATTTTACTTAATTACTAAAAAAATAATAGTTGTTTATTTTCTCTTGACATCGTTAAAACCTCCATAGCCAAAATTTGATTTTAAATAGACATGTAAACAAAGAGCAGCTACTATAGATATAGCTATGTGTTTTTGCTTATGATTATAGGTTTGGCAGGTGAAATTGGAGTAGGAAAGAGCTTTGTAGCCAATTGTTTTAAAGAGTTTGGTGCTGCTGTGTTTGACGCTGATTCTGTTGTACATCAGCTTTATAAAGTAGATAAGAACATAATGAATTACGCAAAAGAAAATTTCAGCGGAGTAGTAGTAAATGGTGAAATAGACAAGGAGGTATTGTTTAAATATTTCTTAGTCCATGATGAGAATTGGATGCAATTTCAATCTTTAGTTCACTCCGCTGTGCAAAATGAGCTAGCAATTTTCATTGCTCAGAAAAAAAAAACTGATGAAAAACTTCTAGTTTTAGATGTTCCACTCTTGCTAGAAACTAGATTTTGTTTATATTGCAATTTTATCATTTTCATCCATGCAGATACTGCTGTGCAACCTCAAAGACTAAATGAACGTAATATGGATAAAGAAAAGCTAGATAGAATTTCCAATATTCAGCTACCCATTATAGAAAAAAGGCTGATGAGTGATTTTATCATCGACAACAGTGCAAGTAAAGAACACGTCATTTCTCAAATAAAAGATATAGTAGATTCGTTAAATCTCAGCAGTTGATTTCAACTTACAATTTGCCTTCACTAGATCACTTCGAATCTTGGTTGTATTATTTGTGGATTTCACTACTGAAATTTCAAACCTTGAGCCTGCATTTAAAAATGACTCAATTGACCTGCCAAAAAAGTCATACCTCCACCCTTTAAATAGTTTATCTGTCTGCCCGGATATTGACCAAGCCAATTCATCTTTTGACGAAACCAATTTTTTTGATATGCCATTTTCTTTACATTTGCTCTCTAGAACAATCGAGAGTATATCAAGCACAGATCTATCATAACTACTTAACGGAGTATAATCTTGCTGCATAAAGTTTTTCTCATTCTCATTGAAAATATCTATAAATTCTAATAGATCTTCCTCTTTTATATTTTTCATATTCTTTCTGAGATCTTCTAAAATCTCGTCAACACGCTCTACGTTTTTTTCAATAAAGCCAGCTATTACAGCATTATTAATTATTTTATTACGATTCACATTATAGCGTTGTGCTAAGGTTTCTTGCCACTCACTAACTGCTTTAACAGTTAATATCAATCTTAGATTTACCTCGTAATCAAATTTAATCCTTCTCCATGCATCTTTTGGACTACGCAAATACTTATTTATATCAACCACTGCTTCCATCTCTTCTCGAAACCAGTCTATTCTACTCTTTTCTTCAAGTTTATTGCGCAATATCTGATGTAGGTTATATAGATGCACCACATCGCTTATTGCGTAATCTAGTTGATCCTCAGAAAGTGGACGCTTTAACCAGTCTGAATTTTTAGCTTTAATTTTATCTAATACTACCCCTTGATATTGCTCTACCACTTTTGAGTAACCAATGAAGTCATGATAATAATAACAAAACATAGCAGCAACTTGAGTATCAAAAATAGGAGTGGGAATACATTTGAATATGGTGAATATAGATTCTATGTCCTGCCGGCAGCTATGAAACACCTTAATTATCTTACGATTTAGCATTATTTTTTTAATAAATGATAAATCAATTTCTGGCACTAGCACATCTACAGCAAAACTCTTACTTCCGTAAGAAATTTGAATTAATGACAATTTTGGATAATAGGTTAAATTGTTTCTAAGAAACTCTGTGTCAACTGCTATAAATTTTGGCTTTTTTGCTGTTAACTCCTCACATATGTCTTCCAGATCTGACGTTGTACTAATTAGCATATATTTTTACTCAGTAGTCATATTTTAACACTTATATTAAATTTTGCAATTAACAGATCTTTTGCATAACCAATTTATGCAATCATACATACCTTTCACGAATAGCAGTTTAGACTTTTCAAAAAGTCTAAATTACATATAATTTTAGCATGGTTGATATAGCTTATAGAAGAGATTGCAAAGGATTCATTACGTATATACAGTTTTCTAAAGAAATGAGCAATCTTGTTTTGTGTATGCTTCTATTTAGATTTTATGTTATCCATACGATAAAGCTGAGCTATCAACGTATAAAAATATTATGAACTTTGTAAGAGAAACACTCTTGTGATGGAGCAATATTTAAACCTGAAAGGTCAATATAAGGATCATCTGTTGTTTTATAGACTTGGGATTTCTATGAATTGTTTCGATGATGCTGTTAAAGCTGCAAAGCTACTGAATAAGTACTCACTAAGAAAGGTAATTCATACGGGCAAGACATACCAATGTATGGAGTGCAAGTACACAGTAGTGAATCTTACCTGCATAAACTGATAAGATTTAGGATTCAAAGTTGCAATATGCGATCAATTAGAAATTGTTAATGAAGTAAAAAGAGGGGTTATAAATCTATAGTAAAGCGTGATGTAGTGCGAATTGTAACTTCAGGCAACAATTATCGAAGATTCGCGCTGCTGGAGGACGAAAGCAATAATTATTTTACATCCATAGTCGAACAAAATGGAGAGTTATGCTATTGGCTGGGTTTGAGCTATCAACTGGAAAATTCTGTCACACTTTACGAATTTGAAAGACCTAGGTAGTGATTTATTGCGTATATCTCTAAAAGAATTATTAATTTCCGAGAAGCTCGCTGAGGATGAAAAATCAGATCAATTTTAAAAAATTTAAAAATATCAATTACGCAGCATGTCAAGAGTTTTTTTGAGTATAATAGGTCTCATAGAATGCTGTGCAAATTTTATAAAATCAGGAAACTTGGAGTTATAGGAAACTTCAGCAAAGTGGAGATTGTGGCATGTGGTGCGCGCTACTTGAACATGTCAGAGTAACTCAAATGGATTCCATTTCAAGGCTTGAGCTGCCAAAGCCATACAAGCAGCAAAGTTTCATGCTTATCGCTGCTTCAGCAATGAGAAATCTTGAGTTGTTTCAACGCAATTTGATGAAAAGATGGGTTCACTGATTTTAATTATTGACCACACAGTTACAGCTTCTGGTGGACGCTTACTTAAACAAATGCTTGCATCACCACTTGTTTGTCCTAAGGCGATTAATTTGAGACTCGGCACCGTTGAATTTTTTGTAAATAACCATGAGACACACAAAAATACGGGAGATATTATCTAACATTCCAGATATTGAAAGGTCACTATCACGTTTAATGTTAGGGCGTGTGTCTCACACCAAAGGACATGAACCTATTAAAAATAGGTCTTGGAAACGTTAGAGTTGTCCGAATTTCTGTCCACCTTGCATAGTTATTACTTAAGTGAAAACTAGCAGCTAACCTTCAGATGTCATTTCAGTACTTGATAGTAGGATCAAAGGAAAAAGAAACAGTGTCTACTGCTCAGATGATAAGCAGTGATGAGAGTGAATTTAGCACAATACATAAAAGCCTTGGCAATCACAATGAATTGTTCAAGCTTCTAAACGACGCTGTACTTGACAACAACCTAAGTTCCGCAATGGAAGTAGGATTTATCAATCCAAAGTATAATCAAGAATTATTGGAGTTATTCTATGTGCTCAACAATAGCACAAATTGGTAACCAAACTTCGAAAATTTTATCGTAATCTGGATTGGTATTGCCGCACTTAAAATATTGCACAACAACATACTTGGTTATTACATTGGAGTGTCAGCAAATCATAAATTAACCTCAAACATATTTATTCACAGGCAAAGCTTAGCAATAGCATGCGCTACACTACTAATGAATTGAAAAGAGCTGGAGAATAAGATTTCTCACGGCACGTGATGCTGTAATCAGCTTAGAAATGAAAATTTTCAGTGAACTATGCAGTAAAATCGCCTAAGGAATCTGAAAATATTGCTCTCGCTGCAAGTGCATTGGCAAAGCTTGATATTCGAGCTGCATTTGCAGAGCTCGCAGTGCAAAATAATTATGTAAAACCCATTATTGATAATAGCAAAGAATTCAATATCTGCAGCGGAAGACATTCAGTGCTTGAAGTTAACGATAAGTTTATCGCAAATAACATCAACTTAGCTGGTATACATCTAATCACTGGTCTAATATGGCTGGAAAAGTACTTTTCTAAGGCAAAATGCTCTCATCTCAATTTTAGCTCATATGGGGCATTTGCGACAGCAGATATGCGCATATTGGTGTAATTGACAAGATATTTAGCAGGGTTAGTACAACAGATAATATAACTGCTGGTTATTCGACCTTCATGGTAGAGATGATCGAAACAGCAACCATAGTTAATCAGGCAACAGATCGTTCCTTGGTAATACTTGATGAAATCGGCAGATGTACAGGGGCATATGGCGGCTTATCTATTGTTCAGACAGTGATTGAACATATCCACGATGTAAATAAGTGTCGTGCACATTTTTGCAACTTATTATCATGAATTAACTAAAATAAGCAAATACTTGAAGAACTTGAAATGTTTTTGTGTGAAATAAAAGAATGGGATGGAAGGGTAATCTTTTTTCATGAAGTAGTTGAGGCGTTGCAGATGGATCATATGGGATACATGTAGCAAAGCTAGTCGGGCTTTCCTGAGATTCTGTACTGGATAGAGCAAGTGAAGTGTTTGAGGAACTGAAGGCTTGAGAGAGTAAGGTGTATACAATTATCTGACGCTGGTTTTGTGACGATGTTATACAAGTATTTCCTTTTTTATTATCCAAGTGTTTCAACACTGAAATCCAGTCTTTCCATAATATTTAAAATATTGTGTTTTAAATTAAGATTAGCTACTTTCTATGTTCACAAAATGAATTTACTTGTAAGCAAGAAAACTTTCCTGGATTCGACCTTCACTCGCTGAATGACACCTTTCACAGTCTTTTAAACTAGTTTAGATATAAGTATTAAGAAATTTACTAAGTAGAAAACAAAAGAACCAAATGGTAGAAGTTGCTCACTTTCTAATCCTGCAAATTGGCGTACTATACTGTCTTAAACGACTTATAAGCGCGTTTCAGTTTTTATAGAGAAAACCTAGAAACCTGGATAAAATTAATAAAGACATAAGGTGTACACGTGCAAAAATTAAACATAAGACACCAATCCATAACACTCTTGTCGTTTAATCTGCACAGATGAAGATAACTGAATGTCAACGATTCTATGACAAGAAAACCGGAGAAATTTGTTATGTAGTTTTTGCTTCTATAGCTAAAAACATAAATTCAGCCAGTTACCGCAAAGGCATTGTTTTTCTTTCATAAACTTGACATGAAGTAATATTGTAGTTAATAGTTAAACATGTTTACTTAAATTCGTCGTTGATAACAAGGATTAAATATGTTTGTTTCTGAAGTTTTTGCAGCGGATTCAGTTAGTAATGCATCAAGTGTTGGTGCATCTTTTGCTAATTTTATCCCATTGATTTTAATAGCTGTAGTGTTTTATTTTTTCATTATCCGCCCACATCACAAAAGATTAAAAGAACTCAAAAAGATGATAAATCAAGTAAAATGTGGCGATACCGTTACTACTTCTGGTGGAATAATAGGTACAGTTAACAAAGTTGATGAAATAAATGCACAATTTATAGTAGAAATAGCACCAAAAGTTGAGATAAAAGTCCTAAAGTCCGCTATATCTGAAGTTCTAAACAAAGAAGCTCAGGCCAAGCCAATTGAAAAAGGTAAAATTGAAAAAGATGACAAAGAGAATAAAAATCGGCCAGATAAAAGTAAAAGGGGGCAAGACAATAAAAACAAAAGTACCTGATAACTTTAAAGAAAGGTTAATTTGGTTGTGTGTGGAATACTTGGTGTAGTAAGTAGCTGTGATTCAGTAATACCAACTTTGCTGGCCGGGTTGCAAAAATTGGAATACAGGGGATACGATTCTTCAGGCATAGCAATCATAAACAATGAAGGCAAAATAGAGGTTAGAAAATCAGAAGGTAAAGTTGAAAGGTTATATGAAGTTGTTGGCAACAGCAAGATGTCTATCAGCACAGTTGGCATAGCACATACTCGCTGGGCTACACATGGAGTTCCAGATCTTAAAAATGCTCATCCCATTCATACAAATGATGTTGTTGTTGCCCATAACGGTATAATTGAAAACTACAATTTGCTGAAAAGTGGGTTAGAAGAACGGGGAATGCCGTTTCATACTGACACCGATACAGAGGTCATACCAAATATGTTAACCTTATATCTCAGTGAAGGGTTGTCACCTGTTGACTCTCTATTTAAGTGTTTAAGCAACCTACATGGTTCGTTTGCTTTGGTCATATTGTTTGCAGAATATAGAGATGTTCTATTTGTTGCAAAAAGAAATCTACCTTTAGCGATAGGCTATAACTGCAACACCGTATTTGCTGCATCTGATGCTAACACCTTAAATGCAATAGTAGACAGTATATCATACCTAGAGGATGACGACGTTGCGGTGATAAAATCTAGCGGGGTGAATATATACAATAACGGCGCACAAGTTAAACGTAATATAGAAAATAATAGTTCAAGCAGCTTTGTAATCAGCAAAAACGGTTACTCTAGCTTCATGCTAAAAGAAATTTTTGAGCAGCCTTGCGTATTAAATAAAACAATAAATCAATTTTATATAAAGTATACAGAGGCAATATCTGCCAACAAAAAATTATTTTCTAAACTTAGTTGCATTACCATAGTTGGGTGCGGGTCGTCTTATTTTGCTGGGTTAATAGCAAAATATTGGCTGGAAAGCATTGCCCAAGTCCGAGTATATCTGGAAATTTCGTCGGAATTTAGGTATAGCAACATTAAGTTGGAGAATGGAAGTATTGGATTATTTATCTCACAATCTGGTGAAACTGCAGATACCATGGAAGCATTGCGCTATGCAAAATCACAAAAGCAAACAATCATTAGCCTAACTAACACATTCAGCAGTAGCATTGAAAGAATCTCAGATATCGTGTTACATACTCTTGCTGGACCAGAAATTGGTGTTGCTTCAACAAAAACCTTTTCTACGCAACTTACAATTTTAGCATGCCTTGCATTAGAGTTTGCAAAAATAAAAGGTACGTTGGATGAAAAGAGAATAAAGCAACTGAATAATGCTATCAACTCTATTCCAGAATATGTTGAGCATGTTTTAAATGCGATGAAGATACAACATATATCAGACAGTATACTAGAGCATAGCAGCATCATTTTAATCGGTAGAGGAAGCTCGTATGGAGTTGCAATGGAAGGTGCATTGAAAATAAAGGAACTTTCGTATATTAATACCATCGGTATTGCAGCGGGAGAGATGAAGCACGGTTCAATTGCTTTGATAGATTCATCTGTACTTGTCATAGCAATTATTCCATATGACAATTTATTTTTTAAAACGCTGTCCAATATACAAGAAATTATAGCAAGAAAAGGTAAAGTGATTGCTTTTAGTGACAAACAAGGAGTGCCGTTCTTAAGAGGGATCTGTGAAGATGTAATGCAACTCCCGGACGTTGATAATTTTGTCTCTCCAATCATCTACAGTGTAGCCATGCAATTTCTTGCTTACACCACTGCAGTCAAGAAAGGGTTGGATGCTGATTGTCCAAGAAATTTAGCTAAGTCTGTTACGGTTGAGTAATTCATTTACAGTCAGGCACATAACTGTACAAACATTATAATATGAACATAGTAAACGATGCCATTCCAGCACACCTCCTCCTGTCATTTCAGCACTCTTTTCTTGTCATGACAGTGCTCCACGACGCTAGCATCTAGCTTTTCCATAATCATCAAAATATCGTATTTCAACATAAACAGCTACTTTTATACTCATCAACTTAGTAAAATTTCTGAATGCTAGTGTCCGAACTACTGGTATGACACTCTATGGTTCTGTAATGACAATATTTGTTGCAAAAATAGATGTTCGTTCACAAATTGCTTTTTAAAAAATTTATTAAATGAAAAGGCAAAAGAAATCCAGTGATTTGAGTCGTTTACTGCTCTCTCAAAAACTTGACGCCCGATTCTCTCTTATACCGCTTAATAAGTAAGGCTCAGCTAATGTAGACAAAAAGTTATAAAGACATACAGTGCTCACGCTACAAAAATCAAACATAACACGCCTTGTTTTATATTATGCTTTGTCACTTAATACAAGATTAAAGATAAACTTTAGGTTTATAACACATAAGGTTTCACTTTAATGGGACTGGTGAAGAGGTTGTAGTAGTTTTTCGTTTCTATTGGGTAATATGGATAAGCCCAAACAACCATCATGTCTTTAGTAGAGTTGCTAATGGAAGTTCTTGAATTGATACCATTGATAAATCTCTCGCATAACCTCTTTCCGATTTTGCATCAAAATTTGCTTCTGCTTCTCAGGATTGACTTATGCCTAGCTGTTGAAGTAACTAATTGTTACAATAGCCCAGAAATTAGCTGTAATTATGCATAGAATGTTGGTTGATAAAACAGAATTTTGTTATTAAAAGATATATGAAGAGCACAAATTTTACTCAAAGTAATAATGCCGATGAAAAGGATAAGTAAGAGCAGAGTGAAACTTAGATTTCGTATTAGATATGTTGTCGTTCACTTCTGTCCAACAAGTATAATTCGGCTTAACTACCATATCAGACCATGAAGAGAGCCGTGAAAGAGTACTATTTAATTTGCGCAAAATTATTAAGAGTTATGGAGGTATTTTGATTTATATAAAAATTATTGTTGACTTATGCGCAGAGCCACTGTTATTCCAATGTTCTCCAAATAGGTATATTTATGATTAGAATTACTTTTTCAGCTGAACAAAAAGTAGAAGAATACAGCGGTAGTGTTACTGGTTTTGACATAATACAGCCAGACATTTTAAATGAAGCTGTTGCCCTAAAGGTAAATGGTGAGTTATATGATCTCTCACGTAAAATTGAATCTGACACAGAAATAGAGGTGATACAACTCAGTAATGAAATGGGTTTGGATATAATAAGGCATGATGCTGCTCATATAATGGCTCAGGCAGTGAAAGAACTCTTTCCTAATACTCAGATTGCCATCGGTCCAACAATTCAGGACAGCTTCTACTATGATTTTGCTACAGATCGTACCTTTACCATGGATGATCTTGTTGTAATAGAAAAGAAAATGAAAGAGATCATAAAAAGTAATCACAGATTTGTTCGAGAAGTTTGGACGCGTAAGCAAGCAATTGATTTTTTTAGCAGCATAGGTGAAAAATATAAGGTTGATATTATCTCCTCCATACCAGAAAGTGAAAATCTAACTGTTTATAGACAAGGAGATTTTGTTGACTTGTGCCGTGGTCCGCACTCGCCATCAACAGGTAGAGTCAAAGCGTTTAAACTCATAAAAGTTGCAGGAGCATACTGGCGTGGTGATGTTAAAGGTCCAATGCTACAGCGAATATATGGCACTGCGTGGCGAAATAAGGATGAATTAAACGCTTATCTTAAGCGTTTCGATGAGGCAGAAAAACGCGACCACCGCAAGATTGCTAAGGATATGGATTTGTTTCACATTCAGGAAGAAGCTACGGGGCAGATTTTTTGGCATGAACAGGGATGTATTTTATATAACGTTCTTGAGTCTTACATAAGGAAAAAATTAATAAACAATGGCTATACTGAAGTGAAAACTCCTATTTTAGTAAGCAAGGAGCTGTGGGAAAAATCAGGGCATTGGGATAAATTTCGTGAAAACATGTTTATCGTTGATGAATCTGAAAGTAAAAAGCTAGTAATAAAACCAATGAATTGTCCTTGTCACGTGCAGATTTTTAACTCTCACACCAGAAGCTACCGCAATTTACCGATACGTATTGCAGAATTTGGTACATGTTATAGAAACGAAAGTTCAGGTTCATTGCATGGATTGATGAGAGTGCGTAGTTTTACGCAGGATGATGCACACATTTTTTGCATGGAAGAGCAGATTAATTCTGAGACTGTAAAATTTTGTGACCTTTTAAAAGAAGTATATTCAGAGCTTGGGTTCAATGAAATCTCTGTGAAATTTTCAGACCGTCCAAATGTTAGAGCAGGAGGTGATGAAGTGTGGTATAGAGCTGAAAAAGCGCTGCTTGAAGCTGTCAATGAAGCAGGTTTAAGCTATGAACTTAACCCTGGTGAAGGTGCATTTTATGGCCCAAAGTTAGAGTTCGTTTTAAAAGATGCAATAGGCAGAAATTGGCAATGTGGAACGTTGCAAGTCGACTTCATTTTACCAGAGCGCCTGGAGGCTTTCTATATAGGAGCAGACGGACTAAAGCACCACCCTGTTATGCTACACAGGGCAATTCTTGGAACTTTTGAGCGTTTTATTGGAATTTTAATAGAGCATTATGCAGGAAAATTTCCACTATGGCTAGCTCCAACGCAACTTGCCATTCTAACTGTTACAAGTGAAGCTGAAGATTATGCTACAGAAATTTACAACGCTGTAAAAAAACAAGGTGTTAGAGTTAAAACTGACTTAACCAATGAGAAAATTAGTTATAAGATACGCTTGCATAGTTCAAACAAGATTCCTATATTATGGATTGTAGGTAAAAATGAAGTTGCGAATAAAACTATGTCAGTTAGAAATTTAGGATCAGAAAAACTGGAGTCTTCTTCCTATGGAAAAGCTGCTGAATTGCTATTAAAAAGTATTGACCTTAGTCAATGGGGTTAAAATTTGCAAACTAAAAAACACAGAATTAACGAATTTATTGTAGCTGAGGAGGTGCGCTTAGTTGACCAAAATGGGAAAATGGTTGGAATTGTGTCAATAAAGCAGGCTTTGAAATCTGCTCAGAATATCTGCTTAGATTTGGTGGAAATTGCGCCTGACTTAACTCCCCCAGTATGTAAAATACTAGATTACAGCAAGCAAAAGTATGATGCAAAAAAGAAAGCAAGTGAAGCAAAGAAGAAACAAAAAACGTTAACGATAAAAGAAATTAAAATAGGTCCAAATATTGGCGATCACGACTATGAAACAAAATTGCGTCATGCAAGGGATTTTCTTACACATGGACAGAAAATCAAAGTCACAATGAAATTTAGAGGTAGAGAACTCACAAACACTGAGGTTGGACTGGAAAAATTAGAACGGTTAATTAGAGATACCGAAGATATTGCAAGAGTAGAATTAGCACCTAAACGGGAAGGAAATCAATATTTTTTAGCTCTGGTTGCTAGGTAGCAAAATTTGTTCACGGTGAACTAATTCTTGCTTAAATTAAATGAACTACATTTATAACTCTGTGATATGATTAATATATGAGAAATTCCTACTAAAGGAAAAATTTTACCAGTCAACTTTTTTATCTTTAGCTTCGATTTGAAGTACAGATATCAGGCTTATTAATGCACAGGCAGTAAGATAAATGCCTGCTATAAGTTTTGTTTCAGTTTTTTCTATCAGCCATATGCATATAGAGGGAGATAGACCACCAAAAATTCCTGCAGAGATATTATGTGCTAGGCTAAAACCGGCACATCTAACTCTTGTTGGAAACAACTCACAAACAAGAGAATTATATATTCCAAAAGATGCACCTATCGGCACACTTATCAACAAATAGGTGAGCGTTACAATATAGTAGCTATTATAAGATAATAGTGAGAGCCCTGGTAAACTGATGCAAGCTAAAGCTACCAATGTAGAAATCATTACATTTGTTCTTCCAACTTTATCAGATAGCGTTGCAAACAGTACCGCGGACGTTCCGAATGTGATCTCACTTATAATTCTTATTACATTTTTAATGTCAATGCCTGAAAGGATAAATTCTTTTACGGATATGTTGTAAAATGTGATTGCTGAATAAACGATTGCATTTTGGGCAATACCAAGCCCAATTGCTATTAAAAATATCCTTTTATAGTCTCTGATTAATTCCAAAAATGGAGAATTAGATAAGCTTTTATTTTGACCATGAGCTTTGTATGCTATGCTTTCTTCCATCATGTATCTTGTTAGAAAGCCTATTATGCCCATAATAGAGCAGAAGTAGAAGAGCAGCCTCCAACCCCAAATTTCATAATTTTCACCTGTAAGTTTTTTGCAAATAGCTATCATTACAAAGCACGTGATAGAACCAAGCGCGCCACTGAAGGCTTTCATGCTACCTAAAAATCCCAGATCATTCTTATTGCTTGAATGTTCTATTAAAAAGGCTGAATTGATACTCGTTTCTCCACCTGCTGCTGTTCCTTGCGTTATTCTACATAATATAAGCAATATAGGAGAAAATATTCCTATCTCTTCAGAACTTGGTATAAGTGCAATTGCAGTAGATGATATCGAAGCTAATATTACCGAAGTCAACAAAATTTTTCTCCTTCCGTACTTATCTCCAATGTAGCCGAAAATAAACGCACCAAGTGGTCTAAATCCAAATCCAATTGCAAAACTGCCAAGGAACTTGATTTTTTTTATGTAATCACTTTCTGATGAAAAAAAAACGTCACTTATTATATGCGTCAAAACCCCAAATAAAGTTAATTCATACCATATAATCATGTTGCAGATTATGCTAGACAGTATTGCTTTTTGGATATTATTCATGATTTCTCAGTTTAATATGATCTAGGGTATTTAGTCAATGATTTGCAGAGATAATTCATGTAAATGTTTATTGTTTACCTCAGAAGGAGAGCCCATTAGAACATCTTCACTCTGCTGATTCATAGGAAAACAGATTACCTCGCGAATGTTTGGCTCATCAGCAAGCAGCATCACAATTCTATCAATCCCTGGTGCTATTCCGCCGTGAGGCGGTACTCCGAATCTGAATGCACGCACAAGTGCACCGAATTTTGTATCAACTTCTTCCTTGCTGTAACCTGTAATGGCAAAAGCTTTGTACATAATATCCAATTTATTATTTCGGATTGCTCCGCTTGACAATTCTACTCCATTACAGACGAGATCATATTGGTAAGCAAGGATGTTTAGTGGATTTTTTTTCTCTAAATCTTTCAAGCCGCCATGAGGCATAGAAAATGGATTGTGAAAGAAATCGATTTTTTTGCTTTTATCTTCGTATATGAAATATGGAAAATCAATAATCCAACAGAACTTAAAGATATTGTCATCTATCAGACCAAGTTCTGACCCTAAAAGAGTGCGTACTTTTCCTGCGATTGTTTCCACTTTATTTTCTTGATCAGAAGCAAAGAACACGCTATCCCCATGCTCTATATTCGTTATTTTCCTTATGCGATTTAATCTATTGTCATCAAGGAATTTAGCAATTGGTCCTTTTGCAGTGACATCTTTATTAAACGTTATATATCCAAGCCCTTTGGCACCAAATTCTTTCTGTGCATGTTCTATCTTTTTATTAAAGAAGCTTCGTGGTTTCTCTGCTGTTTTGGGAGCAGGGATGGCTCTCACTGCCATGCCATGTTCAATATTGCTTTTAAAAATATTGAACCCTGAATCGCGGAAAATTTCTGTAACATCGCTGATTAATAGTGGATTACGCAAATCCGGTTTGTCAGAACCATACTTAAGCATTGCCTCTTTGTATGTAATACGTGGAAAGTCTTTATCAACAGACTTATGAGAAAACTTGGCGAATACTTTATATAAAGCAGATTCAATAACGTCAAATATGTCCTCTTGAGTTACAAAAGACATCTCAAGGTCTAGCTGATAAAATTCTCCAGGAGAACGATCAGCCCTTGCGTCTTCATCACGAAAACACGGTGCAATTTGGAAATATTTATCAAATCCTGAGACCATGAGCAACTGTTTGAAAATTTGCGGAGCTTGCGGCAATGCATAAAATTTACCAGGATTTAGCCTGCTTGGTACTAAGTAGTCGCGTGCTCCTTCAGGAGAGGAAGCAGTGAGTATTGGTGTTTGAATCTCTAAAAATCCTTGCTCTATCATGATCCTGCGGAGTTCTGCAATGATTTGTGAGCGCAAAATAATATTGTTGCGGGCTTTCTCACGTCTTAAGTCAAGAAATCGATATTTAAATCTCATATTTTCTGGGTATTCTTGCTCACCGGTAATGCTTGCTAATATACTTCTTTCTTCTTTTGCTATTTCTTCATCACGGTGGAATTCAACTTCTGACTCAATGTGCAAATTGTTGACTATCAGCTCGATTTCTCCGGTAGAAATAGAACTGTTTATTGTATCTTCAGTTCTAGCTTTGACTATGCCTGTAACAGTAATTACACTTTCTGATTTTAAATTTGATATTTCATCAAAAAAATCTTTATCGTTATTGAATACCAACTGAGTAATTCCATAGAAGTCTCTTAAATCAACAAAAATCAGATTACCGTGATCACGCTTACGGTATAACCATCCAGAGAGGGTAACTTCTTTTTCTATATCGATTTTTCTCAGTTCATTGCACGTGTGAGTTCTATAGTAGTTCATATTTGTTTAGTCACCAAAATTCTTTAAGCAGTATAGAAATAAACCTTATTGTATACAAGTCAGTTCATCACATATTTACACAATTTGCGAGATAGAGAAATGTTGCTTTGTGCTGTCTTTGCTCACACAAGTTTGCAGAATTTCTATAATTGTGGTACCATAGCAATGGTATTTTTAATAAATCTGGATACGAAAAATGCCATTTGCACGGATCATAATATATAGCATAATATTACTTGCTGCTGCAGTATTTTTCTTTTTGAGAAATATATACAAGAACCGAATTTGGGAAATTATTTTTCCTAAAAAAGTCTTTGAAGAAAAATTGGATGAAGATAGAAAATTCAATGAATTATATCAAAAGAATAAGAAAAAGGGGTTGATAAAACATCATGAAATGCTGCGCAAAAAGCAAAAAGATATACAGGTTTACAAGAAAGGTTCAGAAATAGTTGACATTGTAAAACCAGTGGGTAAATGGACAAAAATGATTATGTTAAGTGGTGGATTTATGCAGCATTTGGCGCTGTTGATAAATAGAGAAGGAGGACAGAAAGGATTTTGGGAGTTGTTTGTAAAAGTTCAGGCTTCAACTAAGTGTAGGTATAAAGGAAAGGGCAGATAATGTATTCGTTACATAGCCTACTTTCTGATATTAAACTCCTTGAATTATGTCAAGTTTTACAGCCAGTGCTTCCTCAGACACAAGGATGTTATCCAGGTGCTTGGCATTGTGATCCAGCAAGCTTTACTTGCAAATGGGTTTAATAAACATTAGATTTCTTGTGTCATTCCATGTTGTTCCTATTTTGAATCCGGAAAAGTTGACACTGTGTTTTAACATTAGGTTAATTACTTCCATACTTGACAATCTAGTATTCAACCAGCATTTCTGGATCCCAGTGCCTGAGCACTGTGGTAACGTACTTTTAGTGAAAAGAGTTCTCAAAATCACAATGCTTACGTATTTAGACACTTACTGTCCGTTGCGAAAACTACCTACAAGTTGCAATGTTCATACATCGAAGTATCTAGGCTCTAGGTTCTCTTGAAGGTCAAGTAAATGCTTGAATGTGAAAATTTATCCTGTGCCCGTAATAATAAAATATTATTTAAAAATCTCAATTTTCAAGCTAAGCCAAAATCTAAGATCTTAATCACTGGTCCAAATGGTAGTGGTAAAACCAGCCTAATCAGAAGCTTATCTGGACTATTGCCACCAGTATCAGGCAACATAAAGCATTGTAGAAAAGACATATATGATGACCCAAAGTCTTATATACCTTTTATGGTCTATATAGGGCATAAAAATGCCTGCAAGAATAGTCTAACTGTTGCTGAAAACATAGAACTTTGGGCAGAAATACGAGATACTAAAGAATTGATTATAGCCGCTGTTTGTTGTTTGCAGTTACAACCTATACTTAATATTAGATATGGTGAACTTTCTGCAGGTTGGAAAAGAAGAGTTGCACTTGCTCGCCTCTTAATCTCTAATGCGAATGTTTGGCTGATAGATGAGCCGTTTTGTAATCTTGATAGTTCAACCTGCGAATTAGTGCTGAACCTAATCTCAATACGTTCTGAGCAAAATGGTATTGTAATTATTACAGGACATAGCTCTACGAAGCAATTGTGTGATTTTACTACAATTGACCTTACACTTTTTGTGTAATTGAGGATCTAACACTTTTGCTCTCTACTTCATCGAAATGCCGCATGTTTTTTAGAAACTTCTCGAATGCACTTCATACAGAATATACTACTAGTGCTAAGCTGAGGGTTATAACAGTTAGCATAGTTAATACTGCTAATTGCACTTTTATCTCTAAACTTGCTTCCACAGTTTCTTTTAGAAACTGAATCATACTTTAATTGCTTTCTGCATGACAAGGTTTAAAGGAGTCAATCCCTTTTATCTTTTGTCTTAACGTTGGCTCCTTGCTTTAAAAGAAGATCTATCTTTTTATATCACCTTCTTTCACTGCATGAAGTAGGCGACTTTCATCATTTATCTTATTCTCAATATCTGCTCCATATGATCTTAATACTTCAATAGCTTCTTCATTTCTACTATTAAGCGTGATATCTAAAGCATCTATTACAGCTTTATTTTTATGGTTAATAAAGCTCTTTAACTTATTCATGTCAAAATTTTATATATATTGCACAATGATGAGTTTACCACTTTTTCAGAACAATTATTAGCAGCAGAAAAAGTACTGTAGTTATTATTGTCTCTTCTTGTTATGTCTGCTTTGAGTTCGTCTATCAAATACTTAATAAACTTCTATTCTACTATCGTTTCTGCTTTGATGCACTGCCTAATAGCTAAAAATAGTGTCGTCCAATCCATTATTATCCGTATCTTCAATATTTTATCCCTTATTAATCAAAGCTCATATTATACTTTTATTTCCATATAAAGCAGCAAAGTGGAGAGGAATATGTCATTCTGTGTTTTCTTTCATTGATTATTGCACCATGGTTAGCTAATAGTTCTATAAATTTCAGCGTATCTGCAAACATTTCCAAGTGCGTTGGTGTTAAATCATCTTTGCCATTATTGTTGGTTTTTGTATTAACATTTTCTCCATTTTATCAGCAATTTTGCTATTTCTGGTTGTTGCGCTCGATAGCAATGTGCAGTGGTGTACGATTGCATTCGTAATTATCATTATCATATGCGCCATACTTTACCAGCTGTTTTGTAACTTTGGCATTACTCTTCTAAATTGCAACGTATAAAATGGACGTCCATCTTCATTATGTGAATCAAGATTTGTTTTTGAATCAACTAAATTCCTAATTAATTTCTTAATTATCTCTAATTGAACAGTTTTATCTAGTTTAATCCATTTTCTTTTCTTTCTATGATACAGAAAGTAAGTTCGACATACAGCAAGGATTCTAAGTTCCTCTAAACTTAGCTTTATTTCTTGCATTCCTACTCTAAAAGAATATTCATTTATTTCCTCTATCATGCGAAGCTGCGAACATATTAATTCATATATTATTAAGAATTTTTATTAAATTATTATTAATATTAGTAATGATTAAACTTTTAGTCAAAATGAAAGCAGAATTCTCGCATGACCTAAAAAGCAAAACCTGGTCAGTATTTATTTTTAGTATTGGCGTTTTATTCCTTAAACGCCCCAATTTAGATGTTTTTAAACTCAACTAGTCTAAGCTATAATATTTAAGAAATTTACCAAGCAGAAAAGCTATTGAAGGAGTATAATTTACTCACACATCCACTGAGAATTTCATATACATAGCTATGAGTAGAGTTATGTCAAAGAGGTAATATGCTGAATTTGCTAGCTTCCGAATAACCTCTATATATTCAGAAGCCATGGGAATTTAATAGAAACAAAACTGCTTGACAATTTTCGCTATTCATTTTATTGCAGTACTGGAGTTATTTGTTTAGCTTCTCAATCTGTGCGAGTTAAAGTGACAAGAAAGCTTGTATTTGACGTACTGTTGTTTAATTTTTTACACTATGTGTACTGCATGTCTTTTTAAGACTTCGGGGCTTACTCATGCAAGCTGAAACGCGCTTATAAGTCATTCAAGACATTATTCAACGCCGGATTTTTAAATAGAGAGTGGAGTAACTAGCTATCTCGGAGTTTTATTGTCCTTTTTTCGCTTGGTAAATTTCTTAATATTTATAGCTAGTTGTAATTCATAAATTGGGTAAAGGTGTAATTTTGTCCAACCTTTATCACGCAACATCACCAAGAACATTTTTAGCATAAAATTAGCTACTTTTCATGATCACTAAATCAGTTTGCTTGTGAACAAGCAAATTTTCCTGAATTGTATATTAAATCAAAGTTGTAAGTCTATAATGAGCAAGGAGTGGTACTGTTGACTGGATTAATTGCTTAACCAATTTCTATTACATAGGACAATAACGAGGAAAAGGCCCACACTGAAACAAGTAAAATAGCGTGTGGCATATCTGCTTCCTATGTGATGGGAATTAGTATACCGGAAGCAAGAATATGTGTTTTCTTACATGCACAGAAGCAAATATTGTGAACACTATATTGTGGAATTGTGTGTGGAAAATTCGCATGCGCGGTTCTGATAGTAAGACTGCAGCGATGAGACTTAATCGATGGTTTCAAAATTGCAATTCTCTATCAAACCAAGTAGTTTTTGACATCTTATCTATATTAAAGTGTTCTTCTTATAGATATTATACCAACAATTCACTATTTTTTCTACGTCTCGTGGTTTAGTTTTTGGACCTATACTAATTCTAATCGAACACTCTGCTTGCTCTTTTGCCGCCCCCATTGCAAGCAAAACATGGGAAGGTTGAACTTTTCCAGAAGAGCATGCAGAGCCATTGCTAACTGCAATGTTATTTAAGTCAAAGTGCATGAGCTGAACGTCATTTCTTACTTTTGGCATATAAATGAGACTTGTATTTGGTAACCTTTTGGAGTTTTTACCGAAGATTTTGATATCGCTGGCAAGGTTTAACAGCTCACACTCCAATTGATCGCGTAGCTTCTTTATTTCATCCATTTTTGATAGAAGATCTGGAATATCTTTCAATGCAGCAGAAAGACCTGCAATTGCAACAATATTTTCTGTACCACCTCGTAATCCTTTCTCTTGCCCACCACCTATTATGATAGGTTCTATTATAAGCTTTTTGTCGTATATTAAAACTCCACTACCCGCTATACCGCCGAATTTATGAGCGGACAAAGTAAGTAAATCAACCCCTAAATCTTCCATGTTAACTTCAATTTTTCCAACGCTTTGAGCAGCATCGGTGTGACAGATTGCTTCAAATTTATGTGCTATTTTAGCTATTTCCTTAACAGGCTGAATAACCCCAGTTTCGTTATTAGCCATCATCACTGAAACTATTACTCTATCTCTATCAAGTTTGCTCAGAATCTTTTCTAGCTCTAAAAGATTAACAACACCTTCTTGATTAACTGGTATTATATGTGGATTATACACAGAATTGAGAATTGAAGGGTGCTCTATAGCTGAAATTACATATCGATAGCCCG
Source organism: Wolbachia sp. (assembly GCA_051710285.1). GTDB lineage: Bacteria > Pseudomonadota > Alphaproteobacteria > Rickettsiales > Anaplasmataceae > Wolbachia. The sequence goes on along the minus strand of JBPETD010000001.1, from coordinate 730,325 downwards.
CTATCCCTCTCGTAACAAGATTATTTGCTTCAGTTGCACCAGACGTAAAAACTACTTCTTTATCACCTAAAGCGACAATAATCCCATGAACATTATCTCTTGCATTCTGGATAATCTTTCTCGCCTCTTGTCCCTTTTTGTGTAATGATGAAGGATTCAGAATTTGTTTTGATAAGACCTCAAATATACTCTTCTTTACACTGTCGATAATTGGAGAAGTTGCATTATAGTCAGCATATACGTAATCACTATTTAAAGAAAAGGGACTTGAAGATTTATCTGTCATTTTATTAGGAAAACTCTTTACTACTCGCTACAATAGTCATATATATTAGCTTAGCATGATAAAACCTTGTTGCAAAACAGTAAAATTAATATATAATTAATATATACACGATTTACATTGGTTAATATCAGTCAGCAGGTTTTTATTAGGAGCTACAGTGGTAGAAGTTTTTTTAAATAATGCAGCAAAAAAAATAGAAGGTGAATATCACCAAAGTAGGGAAGCTAACGCGCCAGTTGTGCTAATTTTACATCACCACCCCCAATATGGCGGCAATATGAATAGTAAAATAATACATAATATATACGTATCTTTTATCGGCAATAGCTTTTCTGCATTGAAAATAAATTTCCGTGGCGTGGGAAAGTCCACTGGAACTTTCGATAAGGGCATAGGGGAGTTAACTGATGCTGCAGTAGCTATTGATTGGCTCCAAGAACGTAATCCCAGCAACGTTCCAATTTGGATAGTTGGTTTTTCTTTCGGAGCATGGGTAGCTATGCAGTTAACAATGCGCCGCCCTGAGATAGTAGGTTTTGTTGCTCTTTCTCCTCCGGCAACAAAGTATGACTTCTCTTTTTTTTCTCCCTGTCCAGTTCCTGGACTTATAATACAAAGCAGTAATGACACAATCTCAGAAGAAAGTGATGTAACAGAACTAGCAAAAAGGCTGATGAACTCAGTAAAAAGTGACCATATGGAATACCATATTATAGGCGATGCTAATCATTTCTTAAGAGATAAAGAAGAGGAGGTGGTTCAAATTATAGATGACTATATAAAATTGCGCTTGAATAGTGCAGCTATTTCTTCTCGATAGACCAAAAAGAGATGAAAATAAGAGAGTACGCTTAATCTTTACAAACAAGAAAAATTAGTATAGTAATATAAAAAAAGGGTTTGTTATGTTTAGGAAGTTGTTATTTCTTGTTTTAATTATGTCTATGCTATCAGGGTGCCTTCTAAGCAAGCCGCGCATGTTAAAAAGCCCATGCATAAAAGGTAATAAAAATACTTCATGCGAATTATATCCTCTTAACGACTACTAGTTAGGTAAGCACGAGGATAATAGCTCAATAGACTCTAGTTCTATAATACATCCATTCACAATTTTACTAATGACCTATCTTTTAACTGTAAAATACAGTCTGCTTTTTCTGCAAGAAGGTGGTTGTGTGTTACTATAAGCATAGAGCTGTTATTTTCTTTTACATACGAATATAATAGTAAAAACACATTCAAAGAATTTGTTGGATCTAAGTTTCCCGTTGGTTCATCTGCAAGCAAAAGTCTTGGGGAATTTACAACGCTTCTTGCAATTGCAACTCTTTGCCTCTCTCCGCCAGAAATTTCAGATATCATACTATTTGCTTTGTCTTCCAAATCAAATTTTTTCAATATTGTCTGCGCATTTTTTATTGCCTCAGCTTTGCTTCTTCCTGCAATGAACTGAGGAAGCATAACATTTTCCAATACCGATAACTCCTGTAACAAATAGTGAAATTGGTAAACAAAGCTTAAAAAACTTCTTCTTATATGAGTTTTATGTTTATTGCTGGCTTGTGTACAATTTACTCCATCTATCATTACTATACCTGAAGTTGGCTTATCCAATAAACCTGCAATTTGCAATATAGTTGTTTTTCCTGATCCTGAGCTGCCAATCAGTGCAACTACTTCTCCTTTCGCGACCCTTAGATTTATATCTTTTATAACAGCAGGAGCTTCTTTGAAGCTCTTATCTACAGAAATTAGCTCTAATGCTACATCATCACCCATGTTGAAAAGGCCTAGTATGGATAATTAAACTGAGAAGCTGTTACCACACCCACATTGAGACTTAGCAAGAGCATTTTTTATTTTAAACCCAGAACCACTTAGATCTTCAGTGTAATCTATAGTTGAGTTATTTAAAAATTTCGCCGAACAATTATCAACCATTAATACAGGGTTTCCATTTTTGTCGTTAATTACTACATCTTTGCTTTTCCCGCTAAAGCTAGAGTGATCTCTATAATCCTCGCTTTCTTCATCATCGTCATCATCAAATTCATCATCATCGTCATTATCGTCACTTAAAGATAGACTTTTATTTATTTGATCTATAAGAAAGTTATACTTGAAGCCAGAACATCCGCCACCTGAAACTGCAACTCGCAAAACAGAACTTTTATACTCTTCTTGTTCTATAAGGGAGTGAATTTTTTTTAACGCATTATCAGTCAAGTTAATATTGTAATCTGTTGACATAGTCACTACCGTTTATTATTGATAATTTATTATAGTAAAAATTTTACATGTCAAACAATAAATTCATATTAAGTTATGCGTGTTTTCCAAGTAAAACAAGAGGAAGATACTTTAAAGAGCCAGAAGATGAAAACCGCAGCTGTTTTCAGCGTGATAGGGATCGCATTGTTCACTCTAATGCGTTTAGAAAATTGGAATACAAAACACAAGTTTTTATCAATTATGAGCACGACTACTATCGCACTCGGCTTACTCATAGCCTTGAAGTTGCACAAATTGCAAGATCTATTGCACGTAGACTCGGTTTATATGAAGATATTACCGAATGCATAGCGCTTGCACATGACCTTGGTCATCCTCCGTTTGGTCACACAGGAGAGGATGCTCTAAAGAAATCAGTTCAAGATTTAAATCTTGATAGCGAGAAGTATGAATTTGACCATAACGTTCAGGCTATAAGAATTTTAACTTATCTTGAGCAAAAACATGCTGACTTTGATGGTATGAATTTAAGTTGGGAGGTTATTGAAGGCGTTGCAAAGCATAACGGTCCTTTGCTTGGTAGGAATACAGTATCCAACACAAATAATCAACTATTGCTAGAATATAATGAAAAATATGATCTAAAACTTGAAGAATTCTCAAGCGTTGAAGCGCAAGTTGCTTCAATTGCTGATGATATTGCATACGGTGTTCATGATCTTGACGATGCACTCAGGGCAAATTTAGTAACTGTAGAAGGCTTGCTCGATATTCCTTTAATTGGAGAAATGTTTAAAGATGTAAAGAGTAGATATTTAAACTTGCCTAAGTGTAAGCTCATACATGAATCACTAAGTAGAATTATAGGAATTATGATAAGTGATGTTGTTTCTCAGACTAAAAAAAATATTGAAGATTATAAAATAAAAAGCGTAGAGGATGTAAGAGGTTTAGATAAGATGCTAGTTACATTTTCACCAGAAGTTGCAAATGCCACAAAAGAAATGAAAAAATTTAACATGGAAAAAATATATAGGAGCTATAAACTGAACAGAACGATGAACAAAGCAAAACGTATAGTACAAGAGCTCTTTCAATGTTTTTATGAAAATCAAGGATTGTTGCCCACAGAGTGGAACAAGCTCTCTTATAAATTACAGCGTTCAGTAGTAATATGCGACTATATCTCAGGTATGACAGATAGATTTGCTATACACGAGCATAGAAGAATTTTTGACACCTCATATGAAATGACTTCTTTCTAATGACCGACGATCATTTCATGTCAATGGCATTAAGGCTTGCTGGAAAAATTCTCGGAAGTGTTGCACCAAATCCTGCTGTTGGGTGTGTCATTGCAAAAGATGGTGTGGTAGTTGGTGAAGGCCATACAGGAATCGGCGGGCGACCACATGCAGAAGTAGTTGCTTTGCAAAATGCTAAAAATTCAACTCACGGCGCAACTATGTACGTTACTCTTGAGCCGTGTTGCCATTTTGGAGTTACAGAACCTTGTACCGAGGAAATTACAAGAGCTGGAATAAAAAGGGTAGTAATTGCAACAATCGACCCCGACATAAGAGTTTTAGGTGGAGGCATTAAAGCCCTAAAGGAAGCGGGAATTGAAGTGAAACAAGGAATTATGCAAGAGGAGGCAGAAAAATTGAATATTGGCTTCTTCACAACTCGGATATTACACAGACCATTTACAGCTTGCAAAATTGCAGCAACTCTTGATGGAAAAATCGCATCATTTACAGGTGATAGCAAATGGATAACAAGCGAAAATACAAGGAATTGGGTACATGAGCTTAGAGCAAAATACGATGCAATTATGATTGGCAGTAATACTCTCATTAATGACAATCCACTTTTGACTTGTAGATTACCAAAACTTGAAGATAGATCGCCCATAAGACTAATTATAGATAGCCAGGAAAAATTGAAGGAAGAGCACAATATTGCAAGGACTGCAGGTAAAGTAACAACTTGGGTGATCACAAACAAAGAAGTAGAGGGGAAAATAAAAAACGTTGAATATCTAGTAGTTAATTCAAATAGTGTAGGCAAAGTCTGTCTGAAAGACACGGCATCAAAACTTGTTTCAGAGGTTGGCATAACAAGGTTACTAGTTGAAGGTGGAGGAACGCTGATCACAGAGTTACTGAAGCGTAATTTAATCGATAGGCTGATAATCTGCCGCGGCGGTAAAATTCTAGGCAATGATGCTATTTCTTTTGTAGGAGATTTAGGAATTCAATCCATCAGCAACTGCTACCGATTTAAAAAAGCAGAAGTAATAGAATTTGATGAGGATATAGTGGAGGTTTGGGATAGCTTATAATAGCTTTTATATGTTTGAATGTAAAAGGTATAAAATCTACCTCTAATAGAGTCAATAATCTAAAACCGTCGTTGCAGAAGCCTGATGTGCTGTTTAACACTCAACTCGTTCAGTTTTGTTTGTATATCTCCAATTTGACGATCAACATCACTCTTATTAGCTTTTGTGCTTAACTCAGTTTTAATAGCTAAATCTGCGATTTTGCTTCAACTTCCACAGCACATCCAGATGACTTAGCTTTATCTATTTCTTCATTCTTGCGCATTTGCTGACATGAAGAAATAGCTAGTATAGTGAATATATAGCAGCAATAAATAGCGCTGCAATTCCAGTAGGGTTAACAATTATGCTAATAAGCCTAAAGACTTCAGATACAGCAACTATATTAGTAGCAATTAATACCGTTGTTATTGCTGCTGCTAAAGACGTAAGTACAACCATACTTTTAATGCCCATTTTTGTTATGTGTACCGTATTTCCAATTTTCATGTGCTTGTATTTATAATAACCCTCATTTAATGAGATTAATAATAAATCTAGCATTTACACATATTAGAATACACAATCAAGTTATTTTTAGGTATAATTTTAAGCTTAAAATCTGCTTTCTAAGTTGTTATCAACTATGCTTAGCTAGATGAATTCAGATTTTTAGTAATAGAAATGAAAAACTACTTGATAACCTTAATCATTCCTTTTACCACAGTACTAAAGCTATTTATCTATCTTCACAATCTATTCAGGTTAATGACAAAACTTAGAGTATTAGCCTCTCGTGTTTAAATTTTTGTACTATGCGTACCTTATGTCTTTATTAATTTTACCTATACAAGCTGAAACGCGCTTATATGTCGTTTAAGACAGTATAGAACGTCAAATAGACGAAGGGAGTATTTGAATACTAGCTGCCTTAATTTTTTTTCGCCTTCTTTTCTGCTTAGTAGATTTCTTAACGCTACAATTTTGGTTAGTTGTATTTAAAAGTAGCTAAATCGTAGTGCCGAGAATAAAACGCCGATATTTGAGGTACATATAAATAATTAGCCACTAACCAGGGTTTCTTTTGTTTTCTCATTTGATAATTTTTTTTAATATTTATAACTAAAGTAGTGTCCTGGATTCTGGTATCAGCTATTTGGATGACAAGAAAGAGGCACTGGAATAACAAAAAAAGAGCGCTAACTAGATTATTTAATAGCGGTCTAAGATCTTTCTCCAATCCAAGCTGCTTGAATGGCTTCGAGTATCTTTTCGTTACAACGTTTCTCATCGTCGTCAAATACCTCTAAACCCAAGATCTTTTTTTTAAGCTCAGTAAACCTGATATTAACTATATCTTCGTCTGGAAATTTTTTCTCTAAAGCTTCTGCGATGTCTTCTATATCAAACCATTTCATATTTTTTGAACACTCTGCTAAACTAAATTGGTGCCCATGGGGAGATTTGAACTCCCAAGGTTGTAAAACCCACGGATTTTAAGTCCGTTGCGTTTACCGATTCCGCCACACGGGCTTTTTATTTTACCTAGAGTAGAACTCCACTACTAAATTAACTTCCATATCCGCTGAATAAGGAACTTCAGAGTATTGAGGCATTCTTAAAAACTTCACTGAATGCCCCTTGCTGTTTGTTTCTAAATAGTCTGGAGCCTTGCGTTCTTGTTTTTCCGCCGCCTCTACTACTATAGGGATTTTTGCTGCTCTCTCTCTTATTTTTACTATATCGCCAGATTTTACTCGATAGCTCGATATATTAACCACTTCATCATTAACTGTAACATGCTCATGAGATATGAGCTGTTTTGCTGAATAAATTGTTGGTACAAGGCCAGAGTGATACAAGATAGAACTTAACCTTGATTCTAAGATACCAATAAAATTATCAGCTGTGTAACCTTTTCTATTATAAGCATCTAAGAATATACGCCTGAGTTGCTTACTTGAAATTGCATAATAAAACTTAAATTTCTTATGTGCAGCGAATTGCTTACCAAAATCAGATAATCTTTTAAATCCATGAATACCATGCTGACCTGGAGGATATTTTCTTTTGTTTACTGGATCCTTTGCCCTACCCCACAAATTTATACCAAGCCTACGACTGATTCTATACTTTCTATTGATAACAGTTGTCATATAAAAACTCTCACAATCTAACTCTAGATTATTAAGGATTTTAGCATTAAGTGTCAACTTGTTTTTGCCAGTTTAATTTCTTATACTTCACTTTTAAATTTTTCTATTGACATATGGACTCTTTACTTCTGGAATCTATGGCAAATGCTATCCGCTTTTTGTCAATTGATGCAGTACAAAAAGCAAACTCTGGGCACCCAGGTATGCCACTTGGCATGGCAGATGTTGTAACTGTCTTATTTGCTAAATATCTAAATCACAACCCTGATGATTCTAAATGGGTCAACAGAGACCGTTTCGTTTTATCAAACGGCCATGGTTCAATGCTGCTGTACTCCATATTATACCTCACAGGCTACATTAGTATAGATGAGTTAAAGAATTTCAGGCAACTCACATCCAAAACTCCAGGTCATCCAGAGTTTGGCTTGACTCCAGGAATAGAAGCAACAACAGGTCCACTAGGACAGGGGCTCGCCACTTCAGTTGGCATGACACTTGCTGAATCAATCCTTGAAAAGCAGTTTGGAATTAAGCATTACACTTATGTAATGCTAGGAGATGGCTGTCTTATGGAGGGAATAAGCCATGAAGCAGCTTCACTTGCTGGACATCTTAAATTGAATAAGTTGATAGCCTTTTTTGATGATAATGACATCTCTATAGATGGTACTACTAGCCTCACTTGTTCTGATGACGTAGAAAAGCGTTTTTCAGCTTATGGGTGGAATGTTAACAAAATTGATGGTCATGATTTTTACTCCATAGCGCTTGCAATAGAGCAAGCGCAAAAATCTGACAAGCCGTCCATTATTTGCTGCAAAACCATCATTGGAAAATTTTCAAGCCGCGCAGGTACATCTTCTGCTCATAGTGGTGCTTTTATGAAGGAAGATATAAAAAAGATGAGAGAGAAATTAAATTGGAACCACGAACCATTTCATGTACCAATGTATGTGAAAAATGCTTGGATGAAAACAGTTGAGAGAGCAAAACGAAATTACAATTCGATGTCATTCCAGCACTTGACCAGTGAAGAAGAAAAAGAATTGATCCCAGTGCTTGACACTGGAATGACAAAGAGTGAAATTGGAATAACAGAGGATTACGCAGAACTTCAAAAACAGCGTTTGCCGGATAATATCAACAATTCGATATTATTCCAGTGCGTGACACTGAAATTCAGCGAAAATAAAGAACTACAAAGAAGACTTGCGAAACGTTTACCAGATAATATAGAGAGCGATTTGGCTAACCTAAAGAAACAAATACATGAGGCAATGCCAAACGAAGCTACACGGTTCTCTTTTGGTAAGGTAATGGAACTTTTAACTAAGTCCATGCCGGAATTAATTGGTGGGTCTGCTGATCTTACTGGGTCAAATTGCACTAAATATAAGCATATGGAGCTAATAAATAGCCATGATTATAATGGTTCTTATGTCCACTATGGAGTGAGAGAACACGCTATGGCAGCTTGTATGAACGGAATGGCTCTTCATGGCGGAATTCTTCCTTATGGTGGCACTTTCTTGGTGTTTTCCGATTATTGCCGTCCTGCTATACGGCTTTCAGCCTTGATGAGACAGCAGGTTATATATGTAATGACTCACGACTCAATCGGAATAGGGGAAGATGGTCCAACTCATCAGCCGATAGAGCATTTAGCCTCTCTTCGTGCTATACCAAATTTGTACGTTTTTAGACCAGCCGATGCAATCGAAACTCTGGAGTGCATTAGCATTGCACTAAAAATAAAAGAGTCACCCGCACTGCTTGCACTTTCAAGGCAAAATGTGAATTACATGCGCAAATTCCACTTTGGAATTGATCAATCAGCTAACCTATCGAAGTTTGGTGCATACACCCTGTGCGAATATTTAGGGAAGCTAGAAGTAACGATATTTGCTACCGGATCTGAAGTTGAAATTGCAGTTGAAGCATGGAAAAAATTGCAGGAAAAAGGTATAGGTATAAGAGTTGTTTCTATGCCATGCTGGAGGCTTTTTGATGAGCAAAGTGATGAGTATAAAGCAGAAATATTAAATAATGACAGCATTAAAGTTGCAATTGAAGCTGGAAGTGAAATGGGTTGGCATAAATATATAGGTTCAAATGGAGTATTTATCGGTATGAAAAGTTTTGGAGAATCAGCACCTTATAAAACACTTTATAAGCATTTTAATATCACTGCTGATCATATAGTAAAATGTGTGTGCGAGAAATTGGTTTGTACTCAGTAGGCCATACATAACTATACGAAACTCCAGTATCTAAATGCAAGAAAAAAAAAGAACAGGCTTACTGTATAATCAGTCTTTTGAATATTTTTCAGTACATCTGAGTAGACAGTATATAAGAACCGTAATTATAGAGCATGTTATTGTCAATAGCAAATTTGATAAAATACCGTAAGAAAAGAATTTCCCTACTATATACACTCCGATAGCTCCAAACATCATATTGCAAAATGAGAGAATTGCGCTGCCAAGACCTATACTTTTGGTTGTTTCTAACGCAGAGGTTACGTTGTTGCTTATTACGAGTGCAAGACCTATATTGCTTGGAATCCAAACAATTTGAAGGATAAACAAGTTTAATTTGCCTATAGAATAAAAATACGCTAGCAAACTCTCTGGTATTATTGGCAACATCAATCCTATTATTAACATTCGGCTAACCCCTACTTTTGGTACATATCTTCTGTTAATCAAAGTTCCAATTATGTAAAATATAACTATAATTGATATTAGATAACCAAAATACTGTACTTCAACATCCATAGACTCAAATATGAAAGGGTAGTTAGCAATATACGCCCAAAGCCACATGAACGTTAATCCATGGATGGCTGCGAACCCAAGGAAACGATGATTTCTAAATATTGATATATATTGTTTAGGAATACTGACTATTACACTAGTTATACTGGCTTCACTTTTACTTATAGTAAGTGTTTCATGTAACTTAAAGTAAATAAAAACGAGCATAACAATTGCTACGAATGATAGAATAAAAAATAAAAATTTCCAACTATACCCACTTGAAATTATATAACTGCCTACCACTGGAGCTATCCCAGGTGAAAGCGCTACTACCATATTTAACTTTGAAATTACTCTTGAGTATTCACTACCTGAGTACATATCTCTTATTGCTGCATATCCAACTACGCTTGCAACACCAGCTCCTATTCCTTGTATAAAGCGAATGAGTATTAAGAGCGCAATATTGTCAGCTATGTAACATGCAATACTTGCCAAAGTAAAAATTGCCATACCAATCAGCATGATTGGACGCCTACCATAATGATCGGATAATGGACCATAAATTAATCCAGATATCGCAAGTCCAACCAAATTTAAACTGATTGTAAGCTGCGCCACATGGCCTTCTACTTCAAAATAATGAGCAATGCTCGGTAATGCAACTGAATACAGGTCAGTTGCCATATCGGCAATTGCTACAGATAATATCATGACAAGAGAGATAATATTTTGTATTGCCACTTAATGGATTCGCTGAGCTACATAAGTTTTATTATAGTACATTTTCTCATTGGTTACATTAATTTAACCAAGTGATTTGAAAGTTCCTCTCTGTTGCTCAAGTAGCTGTTTTAATGATGATAGTTTCCTATGTTTTATTGCATTTTACCATACGTTTTAAGTCGTCTACTTCAAATAAATCACACGGCGTGGTAATCACCTATTTGTATTTTACTGGATCCTTTAAGTTCACCTAATAGAGTCCTTTTTGCTTTATCAGGAAAATCTGAAAGATGTTACTTTATTGCTTCTTTAACTATCATCTTATTGTTTCAGGAAGAGCTAAAAGGCCTTCGTAGACCGTATTTTCCTCATAATAAATTTGCTACTTATTCCAAGTTGATGTCTTCATGTCTAATTAACTTTGCATTCCAGATATCACGCTTAACAGCAAGTTAAAATAACGCTATATCTTCTTCACGTTCAATTGATTTTTGTACCAACTCCTCTATTAGCCCTTGAACAGGATGTTTACTCCAGCCAAACGAATAAGATCTCTTAAAGTTCTTTTGCTGATGTTAATTCTTTAGTTTGCCATAAGTTTTAGTAAAGCCTACTACTGTAACAAGTATATAGTATCTTTATTTAATTTTTCAATAAAGAAAGATGATAGTTTTTTAGTATTTTACTGATATAAAGGAGGAATTTTTACCTGCTTCAATAAAAACTTCTAGTATACATGAGTTGACTTAGTTTATAATGAATGCACAAAATTTAGTATAATATTGCAAGACATGATTAAAAATTAAGAAGGTATTCCAGCAGCAGTATACTGGATATACTTCTATAATGAAAGGCATTTCGACGATTTTACGTAATGCCTAAATAAAAATCGAGAAGGGTATGGATAAATCACAATTGGTTAAAGATGTGTTCGATTCCGTAGCAAATCGCTACGATGTTATGAATGATATAATGAGCTTTGGAATGCACAGGATATGGAAGGATAAGATGGTAAATAGTATACATTTTATAAAAAACTCTAAGGTTTTGGATATCGCTGGAGGAACTGGAGATATAGCAATAAGAATAGCTAAAAGAGAACCAAGTGCTCAGATCACAATATGTGATATAAATCAAAATATGCTAAGTAGAGGACGTGATAAAGCTATAAATGCAAACCAGCTTAATTTTAATTGGGTGTGTGCAGATGTAGAAAGTTTGCCTTTTGAAGATTTCGAATTTGATTGTTGCGTAGTAGCCTTTGGCATTCGGAACGTTTCCGATCGCAAGAAGGCTTTAAGTGAAGTATACAGGGTATTAAAACTAAATGGGCAATTTATCTGCCTAGAGTTTGCCCCTATACATTATCAAAATGAAATGTTCGCCAAATTTTATGATTTATATTCATTTAATGTAATTCCAAAAATTGGCAGCATAGTCGCTAAAGATAAGAGTTCCTATAAATATTTGGTGAAAAGCATCAGGGAGTTTCCAACTCAAGCTGAGTTTCAAATTGAAATTGAAGAAGTAGGCTTTAAGAATGTTGAGTTTCATAATATGAGCTATGGAATAGTGGCATTACACATTGGAGCAAAATGAACATTAAGCTCTGGTATAAAACACTAGGTTATTATATCACTATTTCAGTAGTCCTTTTGTTACTATAAGCTTTGTTCTTGTTCATTCGGCAAGTCCTGCAATTGCACAGATCCTTTCTTTCCGCATAATTATTTTATACAGCACCATACAGTTTATATAGTTCTGTCACTGGTACCCTAATAACATTTTCTTTTCTCAAAATAAATCCATACATAACCTCTCGTTTGCAGGTTTTGCTCTATTTACCATTTTAATAGTAGCTGTGATAATACTTGGCATGAAAACAGAAGGCGCGAGACTATGGTTACATTTTTTCAAAATTTCAATTTAACCATCTGAGTTTGTAAGGCCATTTTTCCGTTGTTATATCTAGTGTCCTGATTAGCTGAATGAAGTTTAAAATTCACATATCAATTATAATATTTTGTTGTTTTACATTGTTGCTTTTGCAGCCTGATTTCAGTATGTCTATGCTTTTGATATATTCTTTTATCGTCCAAATGTTTATTGCATGTATACTGCTTCTATACTTTGAATGCATAGTTAGGAATAGTCGCAATTGGAATTGCGGCGGCTTACTTGTGTTTCCAGCATATAGCTTGATACTTTTCCAAGTTCAAAATCATTGGAAGCTTTCAAAAAGGCGAGTTAACCGGTGTTGGACCTAGCAAAGATAGCGTAAAAATCTCTTTCTCTGATTGTCATATAGATTTTGTATTTTTGTTTTAGTAGGAGAATTTGGCTTGATTGTGTATTTAGCAATATTGATGTTATTTGGCATCATTTTCCGCTCCTTTACTCTATGTTGCATATAGAGAAAGTGAATTATTCAATCTGCTGACAATTCTCGGTATTTCGATTCAATTTATCACGCAATTTATAACAAACATAGGGGTAACGTTAAGCATTTTCCAACCACTGGTATAACTTTGCCATTACTTAGCTATGGCAGCTCTTCTCTTTTATCATTAAGCATTGTACTTGGCATAATGCCGTCTTTTAGTAAAACCAAACTCTTACACTAAAATTTCGTAAGCGTATTGCGTTTAGAAAAATATAGATTAGTGACCAAGACTGCCTAGTCTGTATTCGCTTATAACTGTATGAACAACTGTGTCGAGCCTATCAGGAGGGTGCTATGAAATAGCCCTTAGTTGTCATCTAAGTAGCTACCCCTGTCATCCAAGGATATTATTTTAGTAGCAAATATTTAAGAAATTTACCAATTAGAAATAAAAAACAAAAGAAACCCCGTGATTTGAGTTGTTTACTGTTCTCTCAAAAACTTGACATCCAATTCTCTTTTACATCGCTTAATAAGTAAGGCTAGCTAATGTAGACAAAAGTTATAGAAACATACAATGTCCACGCTCAAAAATCAAGCATAACACGCCTTGTTTTATACTGTGTTTTGTTACTTAATACAAGAAAAAGATAAGTTTTAGGCCAAAACACCACAATTCTATTGTAAAGGCGCTAGCAAAAGTTGTTAAGTAGTTTTTGTTTCTATGACCAGTGCATACACTGCCTTAACTTAAACCCAAGCACCTTTAACGCGTAGATATTTTGACCCCACTGATACATAAATTGGCGTGGCTTTTCCCAGTATAAAGCAATGCAAGTCCAATATTGTCTACATTAGAGAGCAGTTTGCCTATTTCTTCATTGTTCTCATTTGTTACTTTAGTGCCGATATTTAGAAGTGCGCTATTTCCCTCAACAAGGTAAAGTTTTCTTCTGAAGATTTCTTGCCTGCTCATTCGATTTACAACTTCTTGGCCTATATAGCACCCCTTATTAAAGCTTATTCCATTGACTCTATCGATTAAATATTGTAGCGGAAACGACGAATTCTGCACCATATCTCTTGCTCCATCTGGAACAAGGTTTTGAATTCTAACTTTTTCGTATTGAGTAAAATTTTCTGCTGGCTGGTTTATTTCGCCTTTATGTATGATCCTCATTCCCAAGAATTTGTGCCTTGGATCTTGAAAAATAATTTGTGACTCATTAAATTTTGCCGACTTAGTATTAAACAAAACTCCAACCTTATACAATGAACTAACATCTTTAATTTTCACTTTCAGGTAAGTTTTAAGCAAATTCAGTTTCTCAATTATTTGCTGCAGGTACATATTTTCGCATTCCAAGAGGATATATTTACCATATCTAATCAGAAAAAAATCGTATAAGTACTTTCCCTGTGGGCTAAGCAATAAAGAGTAAATAGCCTTTTGGCTATCTAACTTATTAATGTCATTTGTTATAATATTCTGCAGAAAATCTCTTGTGTCTGGCCCGTACAAAACTATTACACCACGGCTTTGCAATGGTATATAACTCATACAATTTCTGTCAACAAATCTAAATTTTACTATACAATATTAGGCACACTTCGTCTTCTTATATTTTTCAAGCCTCAGCCCTTGAAATTCGGCTTACAAGTACCTATATGATCCCATAGGTTAGTTTGTTGATGAGGAAACGAATGTCAAGTGTAAACTTAAGTGTGTTGGATGATAGTGTTATGATTAAGCCTATCAGCGAAGAAAAAAAAAGTGGGATCGTGCTTCCGTCTGGTGCTGAGAAGAAACCTACTAAAGGTGAAGTTATAGCGACTGGTGACGGTTTACGCAATTCAAGTGGTGAGCGTATGGCTTTAACTGTAAAAGCTGGTGATAAGGTGTTTTATCGGCAATGGGCTGGTACGGAGATAGAGCATGGCGATGAAAAGTTTATAGTAATGAAGGAGTCCGATATACTTGCTATCGTTAAGTAGTAGCTTTTATTTTTACTAACTAAAACAAAGCACAGCGTAGTGCGTTGTAAGTAGTTTTATTATAGTTTTCTAAATTTTTTATTAACAAGGAGGTGATAAAATGACTAATGTAGTAGTATCAGGCGAACAGTTACAAGAAGCTTTTCGTGAAGTTGCAGCAGTAGTAGACTCAACAGTAGCGATAACTGCAGGGCCTAGGGGAAAAACAGTGGGGATTAATAAACCATATGGAGCACCAGAAATTACAAAAGATGGTTATAAGGTGATGAAGGGTATCAAACCTGAAAAACCATTAAATGCTTTAATAACAAGCATCTTTGCTCAAAGCTGCTCTCAATGTAATGATAAAGTTGGTGATGGTACAACAACGTGCTCAATACTAACTAGCAACATGGTAATGGAAGCTTCAAAATCAATTGCTGCCGGAAATGATCGTGTTGGCATTAAATATGGAATGCAGAAGGCAAAAGATGCGGTATTAAAGGAAATTACATCGATCTCTCGGACAATTTCTTTGGAGAAGGTAGATGAAGTAGCGCAAGTTGCTATCATTTCTGCAAATGGTGATAGAGATATTGGTGATAGTATTGCTGATGCCGTTAAAAAGGTGGGAAAAGAAGGGGTTATCACTGTTGAAGAAAGTAAGGGTTCAAAAGAGTTAGAAGTTGAACTTACTACTGGTATGCAGTTTGATCGTGGTTATCTTTCTCCATACTTTATTACGAACAATGAAAAAATGATTGCGGAGTTTGATGATCCTTATCTCTTAATTACAGAGAAAAAACTGAATATTATCCAACCTCTACTTACTGTTCTTGAAGCTGTTGTTAAGTCTGGTAGACCTTTACTTATTATTGCAGAGGATATTGAAGGTGAAGCGTTAAGTACTTTGGTTATCAATAAGCTGCGTGGTGGTTTAAAAGTCGCTGCTGTAAAAGCTCCAGGCTTTGGTGACAGAAGAAAAGAGATGCTTGAAGATATAGCAGCTTTAACAGGTGCTAAATACGTCATAAAAGATGAGCTTGGAATCAAGATGGAAGATCTCACTCTTGGAGATCTTGGTACCGCTAAAAATATTAAAATCACTAAAGACAATACCACAATTGTTAGTGAAAATAGCGGCTCTGACAGAGTGAAAGCTAGAATCGATCAGATTAAATCGCAAATTGAAACCTCAACTTCTGATTACGATAAGGAAAAGCTAAGGGAGCGTTTAGCAAAACTATCTGGCGGTGTTGCTGTGCTTAAAGTTGGTGGAGCAACTGAGGTAGAGGTTAAAGAACGTAGAGATAGAGTTGAGGATGCGTTACATGCAACAAGAGCTGCAATTGAAGAAGGTATAGTTCCAGGTGGTGGGGTTGCACTTCTTTACACTTCATCTGTTCTCGATAAGCTAAAAGGTGGAAGTGATGAGGAACAGATAGGTATTAATATTATTAAGAAAGTCCTCAGCACTCCTATCAAGAGATTAGTCAAAAATGCTGGTCTTGAGTCTGCTGTTATAATTGATCATTTGATTAAACAGAATGATAAAGAGCTTATATACAACGTTGAGGCTATGAATTATGCTAACGCATTTACTGCAGGTGTTATTGACCCAGCGAAGGTGGTCCGTATTGCTTTTGAAACGGCGATATCTGTTGCAAGCGTACTGATTACTACTGAATCTATGATAGTTGATGTGCCAAACAAGGATGAAAGCGCTTCATCTTCTATGGGTGCAGGTGGTATGGGTGGAATGAATGGATTCTAAGTAAATGAAACTTTGGAGCAAGAAATTCACTTGCTCCACGGTACTTTCTAGTTTTTAAAAACCTTACATTCTGCTGCGTGCTAAAGGTAATACGCGTGATGCTTTTACAAAAGGATACTACTTTTATTCTCCTTGTCCTTTTCACTTCTTTATACTACAATTATCTAATAGCAAAAGGCAGCGAGGAAGCCACCTAGGGCGGATTTCTCTACGTTAGTAGAGAGTATTATATTAATAAATAATTTATATAATGTTGTTTATCATGATAGTTAAAATATAAATTTTTCCTTTATATATGGTAGAACTGCCTTTATGAAAATATATGTATATTTGATATTGTTTTGTTTTTCTGCACTCAACTTTATGCTGACGAAGAAGTTGCAAAATTTAATTTTCTTATTGGCAAGGTAAATAAAACAAATCTTGCCTTTAAATGTGCAATAAAGGTTATAATAAGATCAGGTTAGCATATATATTATAAGAACTCTGTGGAGATTTTGGTCTTCACACTTCTTTTGATTGTAAGGGCAACACATCAAATATAGATATTTATTGACCTGTTCTAAAAGAACATAAAGATAAAATAAGATGAGTTACACTTGTCAGTAACGTACACAACGATATGGTATTATTCTCTTCAAAATGAACGTGTTCCAAGCTGAGGGTATATTGACCTTAACATTCATATAGATTATATGATACGTGAAGATAGATGCATCCCTAAAAGGATGAGATAAAAGTCAGATAGCCACTGAAGAATTTTGTGGACTCTAATGTCAATAGACTCATAAATGAGTGGTACAAAAATAGAGCTTATATGGCGTTTGTAGTGTGACTACTCATGAACAATAAGTTAGGTATTTTCAATTTTTGTTGTATACTCAAGTTGAAATGCTTACCTTCAGCATATAGATGGATATAGTAAAGTTTGTTTTATTACTACCGACAATATTACTTATACTAATCGCCGGTGTTTATCTATCAGTTAAACTAAAATGGCTACAGATATTTAGATTGCTATACGCTCTTTCACTTATCAGAGCTAAAAAGGGGGAAAATAAATTTTCTTCTATAGCCGCACTATTTACAATCTTGGGTGGAAATTTAGGAGTAGGGAATATTTCAGGAACTGCTGTTGCCCTAAAAACTGGAGGACCGGGCTCTATTTTGTGGATGGCAATAATTGTTGTTATTGCTTCTGCAATAAAATATGTCACTTGTTATCTGAGTATAAAAAACAGAAGGAAAAGGAATGGACGGTTTATAGGTGGCCCTATGGCCTACATGGCCGATGCATTAAATTCTAGAAAAGCTACAATTGCGTTTCTAGTCATTATGATGATAGTCTCGATAACCGTTGGTAACCTTATTCAGGTAAACTCTCTATCAATACCGCTTGATATGATAGACGTACCTGTAGTTACTGGTGGGATTATAATGGCCATAGTATTTTTTGTTGTTGCAGCCCTCAGCTTAAAAAAAATTAAAATTTTCATATTAGCTATGATACCGATAATGACGGTAAGTTATCTAATGCTTTGTGGTATTATATTATTTAAGTTTAGTGAGAATATTCTTCCTTCTCTAAAACTAGTAACAAGCAGCTTTTTTACAACTGACAGCATTAACTTTGGTTTATCTCTAGGTTTAATTGTGGAGATGTTGACTATCATTCAAGTAGGAACTCTGCGAGGTATTTTTGCAACAGATATAGGGCTTGGCCTTGAAGGTATTGTGCACTCTTCAATTGTTCCTAAGAAAAACAACAATAAATTTATTATTGAACAGAGTCTAATCACAATAATATCACCTTTCATAGTTGTATTCGTAGTATTTATTACAACGATGGTACTACTTGTCACAGATTCTTGGGTCACTGATTTAGAGAGCACTAACATGTGTATCTTTGCTTTTAGAAAAGCTATGAATTGGCCTTATATTGACTACTTAATCATTGCTATAATGTTTTGTTTTGCCTTTACTACTATTTTTACTTGGTTTTTTTGTTCAAAACAGACAGTACGCTATATGTCTATGAATGACAAATACACTAAAGTCTGGATTGTAATTTTTACTGCAATCATTCCGCTTGGTGCGATAAGTAAAGTCCAGTTACTATGGGATGTCGCTGATATTTCGATTTCCGCTTTGCTGTTTATTAACATACTTGCTATACTCAAGCTAACTTATCAAGATCCGGAAGTGTTTATTATGAGTGGCAGATATTTAAAACTTGACATATCAGCCAAATCGCCATCTGGTACCAAATTCCAATGATAAATTAGAAAGTTTCCTTGAGATTAGAGATTTAGCGAGTTTGTTATGTATCTTGTTTACTACTAAAATTAGTATAACTTCTATGTTTAAGAATTTTACTAACAGATAAAAAGCAAAAGAAACCACGCTAGCTATAAATTATTCACTATCTATCTTTTATATTGTCGTTTTACTGTTTAAAATGCTTTAACAAGCACATTTTAGCTTATATTAGGTAAACCTTGAAAGTTTATAAAGACATGAGGTGCACATAGTGCAAAACTAAACATGAGAGGTAAAGTATATTGAGTTTTGTCGTTTATCTGGACAGACTGAAGATAAATAATAGTTTCATTCTCACGATAATGAGAATGGCGAAAGTTGTCGAGTAGTTTTTGTTTCTATGGCAACTCTTTTCCACTGTTATTTATCTGCTTTCTGTCTAGTGAGAACTGGATACAATTACTCATTTAATAAAAATTAAACTAATTCCCATAATAATGGTATTAACTACAAGTTAAAGTCATAGTGTTATTAATGAAGAAGTATACGAACACTGAAAATATACAACAAAAACGCAGTTATCATGAGTTCATTCAAAATTTTTCGTCTTTGTCCAAAGAGATAAAAGAAGATTTTATCTTCTTTATCTAATGAAGTAAAAGATGAACCAATTTACAACGCCGTGCTTGACTTCAACATAGTAAAGTTTTCAATATAACACCACTATTAGAATAAAGGTGAAAACAAAAATAAAGCGTGTGAAGTTATTCTTCAAGAATGCGACAAGATAAAGAAAGCTGTACAAAAGCTTGAAGATAAAGCTAAACAAAAACTTCAAGAAAAAGTCGAAAAGGAGCCTAAGTAAATATATAGAGGATGGTGTTAAAATATACGGTAACCATCAAGTATTACTCTGGAAGACAACAAAGAAGAATTCAAAATCAGCAAATTTTTAAATAGTGATTTTGTCAGAAAATGGAATCTTTGAGTTTTCAATGTTGCATAGTGATGGAAAGAGCGGAATGCACAGCTTTATTACTTAGGAAGGAGGAAGAAAGATAAGTGCATTATGCCGTAATCGATGGTTATATGAAATGACGATAAATTGGTATGTGAATGTGGAAAAATGTACTGTCACAATTAATGTTAATGCTGATGGTTATGTGGAACCGTATTGAAAGTCATGATGTCAATGAAGGACGGATATGAGCGAATAAAGATGTAAAATAAGAATTTATACTTATATGAAGTATTAGCCAAAAGGAAGGTAGAAAGAGGTGAATAAGCCATCATTCAAAGCTCAATAAAAAGAAATGTTGAGAAATCTATTCAAGAAAACAAAGCTGCCAATACAACTCAATAGGCTGTGTCTTAGACTCCTTCTCCACTGCTACTTAGAGCTAGTTTCACTCAAAAAAAAGATGTTCTTGATGAGCAAGAGTGCTTAAATCACTAAAATGATGAACAAAGTGAACTAAGCTCTAACATAACTGAGATAGCGCAAAAACAATTCATAGAAAATGTTTTAGAAAAATAGAAAAAGATAGTCAGTATGACGCTATACGTAATTGGCTAAAGGATAAAATTGAAGGCAAAACAATAAAAATTTGGAATGCTTTAGAGGAAAAATTATCCAAAAATATAGTAAGAGTAATATTATAAAAAGGGGGAAAATGATAATAGCAAACCTCTATCTCCAACTAGCACTAATGGAAATACTTACGTTGATCAAAGTGAGTGACACTCAACTACTGAAAAATTCTCACAGGAGTGGACAGGAATCTGAAGAGGAAGAGAGGAATTTTCAAAAAATAAGTAATGCATTAGGAGAATAGAAGGAAACAGAAGAAATGCTAAGCAAAGTGATTCTAACCCTTTATCTACGATTAAAGATAGTAATAGGCAATATCCTAAGTAGATCCTAAACAGTTAAAGAAGAGACTCATGAATGCTGGTCAATGTAATGACATTCTACTTACTAAATATACCAGTAAGTTGGATAGAGAAACTCAAAAGTTCTCACTAAGACCGGTTGGATCAAAAAGAAATTAGTAACAAATCAGAGAATTTTTACTAGCAGACGGGTTGCTAAAAGACAATTCAGCAGATGTAAAAAGTGGTAGAACGTGAGAATGCTGATACTAATCTGACTATAAATAAAATAGCAATCTACATAGATTATTAGAAAAAGATGTAACGCAACTAAAAGTTGGAGTAATAGAAGAAGTAAGAGATTTTACTTTAGTAGAGCACACTAACAGTCATGATCCGCAA
Organism: Wolbachia sp.; assembly: GCA_051710285.1. GTDB lineage: Bacteria > Pseudomonadota > Alphaproteobacteria > Rickettsiales > Anaplasmataceae > Wolbachia. The sequence goes on along the minus strand of JBPETD010000001.1, from coordinate 709,173 downwards.
TAGAATCGTGTTGAGCAACAAAACAGATTGCTTTGGACTAAATATATCAAGCAACAGCAAGAAAAAGATAATGGTGTGTCAATATAAATTGAGGTTAAAATAATTGCTCAGCAAGCAATAGGTTTCGTGTAACGGTAACCCTATAACGGAAGAGTAGGAACCGCGTAAGAACAGTACAAACATTCCAGCAAGGCCTTGCATATTGCACCCACCTGCCTTATTTTTCCACTCTTCTGATGCTAAATAATATTTAATTTCTTGTTCACTGAGACATTTAAATTTCACTATCGTAACCACAGTTCTAATATGTTGTTTGGATCGATGTGGTGTTAGTAGGCACACACTGGTATATACTCTATGCCTTCTTCTTGATAACAGGCGAATACATTTTTCTGCTTGCTCAACGTTTTCAGTTTTGAGCAATATCCTCCTACCGCAAGCAACAACCGTATCAACACCAAGTACAAAATAATCTGGGTTTGAGCTTTGTATCTTCTCAGCTTTGCTTTTTGCCATACGGATTGAATAATCTTTCGGAAGTTCCTTTTTTAAAGGAGTTTCGTCTATATCTGATGGTAAAATTAAACCTGGCTTAATACTTATTTGTTTTAGCAGGGCTATACATCTTTCTGACGACGAAGCAAGAATAAGATTATCTAGAGATCGTTCTATCACTTATACCTTTAAGCCTTCTAATTATCCTACCCTTTTTCGCATTTCTATCATAAATACTCATCTCTAGCAACACTCTATCTCCGATAACAATACGTATTTTACTTCTTCTGACTTTTCCTGATACGTGACAAATGATCTCATGTTCGTTGTCTAGCTTTACTCTAAATTCTGCCGCAGGTAATAAAGCAGTTACCGCCCCTTCCATCTCAAAAATTGTTTTTGATTTCTCCTCTTTTACCATTTGCTATTTTAAATTAAACAACCTTTGTTAGTCTACCACAGATCTTAAAGAATATAAAAGACCTTTTGACTACTCTCATCACTCAACTCTCTTTTCTTATAGCCTATAAGGCTCAGATGCCAATGCCATCAAAAAAGATTGTCAAGTACTTTTATTTAGTTTAATTGCATCTTTTGCCTTATCCAATAGTCCATTAATGAAGCCAACTTCGCTTACTTTATCAAGTAGATCAGATGCAATGTTTGTATATTCATTGATAACAACTGGAGCCGGAGTATCACAATTAGCTAACTCACACATTGCAACACGCAAAATTGATAAGCTTAAGAGATTTAGTCGCGAAAGAGACCAACTTAGATGTAAATAACGTTCTATTATTTTATCGTATTCTTCGCTGCTTTCTATAACCTTGCATAACAGCTTCTCTAAGAACTGGTAATCAAATTCCTCATATTCAAATATATCTGCTAACTTGTTTATGTAGTCCCTAAGCTCACAATTTTCCAGCTTAAAAATTCTTTTGTCGTAACTTATAAAAACATTTGAGTAAGCAACCTGCACAACAAGAAACCTTGCCGTGCTTCTTTTTATACGCCATCTCTTATCTATAGATTCCTCCTCCATCAGCTTAATTTTTTGTATAAATCTATCATGTGCATAACGGCTGAAGCTGCGTGGCCACCAATGTTTTTTCTGTTCTTATCAGCTCTTACTAAAGCCTTATCTTTACTGTTAGCAGTAATTACGCCCATACCAAGAGGTGCTGCATAACGCATAACAACTTCATTTAAGCCTTCGATTACTCCTTTACACACGTATTGATAATGATCAGTTTCACCAAGAATTACGCACCCAATAGCTAAATAACCATCATAATTAACAGTTTCACTTTTGATTGCAAAAAGAATTGTAGCAGGTATTTCAAATGCGCCAGGAACCTCAATTACATTGTAATCTGCGCCACTACCTTTTAATTTATCGGTTGCACCTTCAAGCAAAAGGTTCGCTATTTCAGTATAGTAAATTGAATTAACTATTAGTATTTTTGACATTTATACCTCCTTTTCTTGTTAAAAATAATTTTATTAATGATTGTTGAATTAGAGTCATGACGTTACTGAATATCCAATATATTACCAAACCTGTAGGAAAAGAAGAAAAAATTAAGATGGAAATATAAGGCAAAAATCTCATAACGTTCATCTGAACATCATCTCTGTTGATCTGATCTTTTTCACTGATCTTCTGTTGAATTATCATTGTAACACCCAAAATTATAGGTAAAATACCTATAGAAATAGGGAAATTGTAATTAAATAATCCAAATAATGTAAAAATGCTTGTTGGATCAGGAGCTGAAAGATCCTTAATCCATAAATAGAAAGGAGCATGTCTCATCTCTATAGTAACAAATAATACTTTATACAAAGCAAAAAATACCGGCACTTGTGCCACCATAGGAAGAATGCTCGACATTGGGTTTACGTTGTTTTTTTTGTACAATGCGATTATCTCTTTATGCTGTCTTAAACTATCATCTTTATATAACTCTCTTATGCGAACCACTTCAGGCTGTAAATTTTTCATTTTGAACATTGAAACGTACGACCTATTAGATAAAGGCAGCATCAAAAGTTTAATTACTAAAGTTAGCAACAATATTGCTAAACCAAAATTTTTCAAAACAAAGTTAAAGTATTCAAGAAGTAAAAACACCGGTTTGGTTATGAAATAAAGAACGCCAAAATCTACAGCTTTGTCAAATAAAGGTATACCTAGAGTACTTTTATAAGAATCTAGTAAATTCAACTTTTTTGCTCCAGCAAAAAAGTAATTCACATTAGAAACACTCGTACCAGGAAATATGCTCTTGTAAGGCTTAATAAAATCTACTTGAAATTTATCAATGTTATTAACGTTCGTATGTTTAATGCTTACATTTATTTTATCAGATTTTTCAGGTATGATAGCTGTAAGCCAATATTTATCAGCAAAACCAAACCAATTCTTTTCGTTTGTGCTTGCTTTTATTAAGTGTTTCTTTGCAACATCTTTATATCTCCATTCCTCCAATTTGTTATCAAACACACCTATTACTCCTTCATGTGATATCCAATAGGATTCGTTAATATCAGCATGCTTACGATTAATTTTACCATAAGGAACTAAAATTACATTATCCTTCGTATTATTCTCAATAATTTGCTCAATTTTAAACATGTAGTTATTGTCGAGGCTAATTTTCATCTTAAATAAAATGCCATTTTCATTATCCCAAAATAAATTGATTGCCTTTTGATTAGTAAGTTCTGTTTTATCTCCTTGCCAGACCGTTTTGGTATCTGGAACTTTAATTTTACCACTTGGATCCAGCCATCCGAATTCTGCAAAATATACATCTTCTGATTCTGCAGGTGAAAGTAGCATCACTTGTGGAGAAAAAGAATTTGGTTCTAAATGATAATTAGTTAAAATTAAGTCATCAAACCTGGCACCTTTTAAAGAAATCGACCCTTTCATCATACTATTGGCTAAGCTAATCCTTTGTTCTCGAGTAGAATTAATAATTTTGGAACGGTTTTGGTGTATTATAGGAGCAAGATCGTTAAAAGATTCTATGTGTTCAATATTTTCAGTTGATTGGTGATTTTGCTCTGTATTAAGAAAATTATCGTAAATAACACGCCAAGATACCATAATTAGCACTGAAAGGACAGCTGTCAAAATTAGATTTCTTGCTTCTGACATAAAATTTAAGCTAAATGTATTTCCTTAAAGAGTATATTAAATATTGTAGTAAAACAATAAAATTTACTTATTATTAATAATAACTTTTAATGTTAATCTTTTAAATTTACTTTAATAGTTTAAAATTTCAACAATATGAACGCGGTAAAATCTAGTTATTTGGTTAGTAATAATAGTTATCACCTCGATGTTTATTGATTCACAATGAGACAAACTAAGCAGCAGATTTCTCAGCACTTTTTTTACCATATAAGGGGAGGATCCAAAATGGTGGAAGTATCAAATTTACAAAATCATATGATTGACACTTTTATATTCAAGCTCAAGTTAATGGTCGTAACATAACGTTCTTGCTCGACACCGGTACAAAGGATATTGTTCCGTCGCAAAAGATGCAGTAAATGCTGGTATTAATCTGCAGAATATTCAAGATTTTAAAATATATGAAACGATAAAAGGTCAGATAAGAGCTGGAGTGTTTCAAATACCTCAAGTTAAAATAGGAAATTTTTGATCAATAATGTACAAGCCAGCGTTAACATTCATTCTATGTCCCATTCATTACTTGGAATGAGTTTCTTGAGATATTTTCATTTAACTATAAGAGATAATAAATTGATATTATAGCGCGAATTTGGTTATTAAAGCTCTACAGGTCAATATAGGAGCAGAGATAAATATTGCAGAACAAGTGCCAATTGCAATGCCAAAAAAGATAATCAAACTGAAGTCTCTGACTGCGCCTATACAAATTAATGTCAAAGGGAGGGCAGCGAGCAGGGTCGTACCCGAGGTTAAGACAGTACGAAACAATGTAGCGTTAATACTTGCATCTACCACTTCACTTATATGTCTGTCTTTAGCACTTTTTTGATATTCTCGAATTCGATCATATATAACTACTGAATTATTGATTGAATAACCAATTACAGTGAGGATAGCTGTAATTGATGAAATATTAAACTCAATGTCAGTCAAGCTAATAAAACCTACGGTTAAAATTGCATCATGAAGTAGTGCTATTATTCCAGCAAATCCGCATTGCCAATTAAACCTGAGCCAAACGTAGAAAAATATTCCAACAATAGCAATCAACATGGATAATATTCCTTCAAATATCTGTGTTGAGCCTATTTGTGGACCAACATAGTCTATTTTACGATAGCTTATCGAAGCACCAAGATTTTCTTCCAGTATGCTTTTTATCTTTTTAATTTTATCTTCATCTCCTTCCTCTTTGAAACACATTACTAAATTGTCACCTGCTTTTGCACTCTGCACCGTAAAGTCATTTTCTTTTAATACATTAAGAATGGCACAATCTTCGCTCGAAGATTTTATTTCTATCAAGATTCCACCTGTAAAGTCTATGCCTAAATTCAATCCTCGTAGCACAACAGTGAGTATTGAAAAAATGACTAAAATAATACTAATGAGTGCAGTCAATTTTCTATATTTACTAAATTTGATATCGAGGTTGTCTGGAATAACTCTAATTGTCATGTTTTTGCTTAAACATAAATTTTATATACTTTTCAAAAGATTCACTAGTTTATTCTATAATTGGATCATTGAGTTACGCAATGTCATCAGTGATAAGCCAGTTACTTGGGAAATACATTGATAGAAATAACTAACTGTGCAAGTTCCAGATTGCGCTGAATGTCTATACTGCCTAAATTTTGAAGTGAAAATTTTAATAAATAGCAAATAAACAAGTTTATCAAAAGAGAGTAAATGTTAGGTTTTTCAGCATTCCGGAAATTCTAGACAATTTAAAATCAACTTGGGACGGAGGAAGTTAGTGGCGATTTAGACGTCACATACTCTTTCATCACAATGATAAAGAAGCTTATTTTTATCTCTGACGTATTTTAATGGTTTAGTCAATTTGCAAAGTTAGTACATAGTAATCTAAAAGATACTGGCAGGTTTTTGTATTTAATCTTGGTGTGGCCTATGAAAAGGGCTTGCCATCTAGAAATTTGTATAATTTTAGAGTGCTTGTGCATTTTTGTGACGGGGATATGGCTTCTTTCTTGCAGAAGATTTCTATTGGTACAATCCTTCTAAATTGCCAAGTCCAATTGAATAGGGAAATAAGAAGAAAATCAGAGTAAAAGATTCTGTTAACACGGTATGCTGGTTCAGCAAAACTAAGTGGACTAAAGCAAATGTCACAAAGGTGCTAGCGAAGCACAGTGCAGTATGAAAAACTTATAGAGAACCCAAGGGATTATTATTCTCCAAAGGAACGGCTATCAGGGCATAATATTGGTAATAGCTTTGACAAAGATAATTGAGGAGATATTCCCATCGAATCTTTTGTAGATTCCCAATTCAGAATCTAATAGCCAGTATCTTGTTGCATGTAAGAAATTAGATATAAAGCAGCATCCACCTCTATTCCCTGCTAAATTACCTCAATTTTTCATTAGGTTTCTAACACAACCAGGAGATATTGTTTTAGATATTTTTGCTGGTTCAACGCAACTGGTTTTATATGTGAGCAAGAGGCCGTTACTGGTTGGCATTAAACAGGAATATCTTGGTGCATCTGCTTTGAAGTTCTTAAAAAGAGAATGATCAAAAGAAGACTTGAAAACTATTTATCAACGCATTGTTCATGGTGAAAAGCAAATATTAGAGTTTAAACAGACTATATTGGATCTTAAATTCACTCAGCAGTCATCGGTAGTTTAGAAGCAATTTTATGCTATTCGTTCATAATTTTCCAGTTTTTAGCAATAACTTTTTATATAAGCATTTTTGTTGATTGCTGTCTAAGTGAGAAAGTCACTTCTCCCACTAGACTTCAAAACCTGATTTGTGATTTTGAGCACATCCAGCTTATCTCTAATTTGGTATTTGTCGTACATACTTCTCCATGTAATCAACATTTCAAAGCTTGGTAATTTATTTTTGTAGCTTAAATACGGCGTTTTCCATATTATTAGAGAGATCGTATTCGTTCATACCTAGCACTTAGTGTTGGCTCATAACATATTAACCACTACATACAACTTTATCATCTAAATTACATTGCCTACGTCAGTATATTCTAAACATTACCTTAGGCCTTAGCTTTTTAAAAATTCCTACAATATAAATGCTTGCGGCTGGCTGTTTACTTATCCATAGGAATAAAAGCATATATGGGATTACCACGTTCCCATGGTTTCGTTTCGTGTTAGACTTAGGTCTTTACTATTTGCCGTAAGCTAAGAACATCTATAATGAAGAATAAATAATCTTGATTCCTCTTTTGCTTCATACTATTTTGGTCTATGTGTATCAACCTTGTTTCGCATATTGATACTAATGATAATTCAAACATAAATTTCTCTCCTAACTGTATCTAAATCTGTTTGCATAGATTTACCATAAGGTTTAATATTACTTGCTTTTGTCTCATGCTTGTACCAAAGAGGTTGCCATTCTCTAAAATGTGAATATACATTGTCTCCGATATGTAGAGAAGATGGAATTTACACATCACAAAACCACGACTATTCGGATAGCACATATATATTTGTCCCAACACTCTGCACATTAGCGTTAATCACTGTCTATTTTCAATATTAGCATTTTTATAACGCTTGGCGCTCTTAAATTACTTTAGCTACAAGTATTTAAGAAATTTACCAAGTAAAAAATAAAGGAAGCCCTGTGGTAGCTAGTTATTTATTATCTATCCTGTAGTATTGGCATTTTTATATTTTAAACAACTTATAAGTGCGTTTGAGCTTGTATAAGTAAAACCAGAAGTTTTAAAAAGATATACTGCTCACATAATGCAAAAATTAAATATAAGACGCAAGATATACTAAGTTTTTCTTATCATTTAATTTGCACAGGTTGAAGATAAATAATAGATACGACCTTGTGGTAAGGTGTTTGGAGGAACTTGTCAAGTGGTTTTGTGATGTTATAAAGGAGTCCTATTAAATCTTTTCAATAAAGGCAAAGCAGCAAGGAGCGAACCAAAAGCGATGAGGAAGGATCCAAGCCAAATTACAGGCATTCCAGGTTTATAATGCACTTTAGTGGCGATCTTGCTCTTACTCTTATCGATCTCGCCGATTACAACATAAATATCAGAGAATAAATTGTGATAAGTACTGCTTTCAACATTCTTTTGACCCTCCACAAGATAAAATCTATATTCAGGAGTTACTTCGCCTAATATCTTGTTATTCAATAGATTTCTAATATCCATTGTACCTCTCACTGCATGGAAATTTTTCTCTTTTATAAATTCAATATTTCGCAAAGTAACTTTGAATTTATTGACCGTTATGCTATCCCATATTTTTAAGTAATTCTCCTTTTTTTCCTGCCAACCAAAGGAATAAGCTATACCAAGCACCAAAATTGCCACTCCAGCATGAGCGAGCATCATTGCATAGTAGGACTTGGAAACTCTTTTTGCTAGTAAAATTGATTCACTAAATGCTGCCTTAAATAAGTAAATTTTTTTACTATATGCTTCCAAAACAAAGACTAATAGTGCTATGGAGATGACAATTGATAGCACAATCATCAGCTCCATGTGAAGGACAAGCGGCAAAATAGCTGCAGCGCTACAAAATGAGAATCTATATTCACGGAATATTGGCAACAGGTTATTCCCTTGCCAACGACAGTATTGCCCAATTATCGTAAGGACTAGAATAGCCAGTGCAATTGGGTTGAACAAGGAATTATAATACTGGGCTCCAACTAAAATAAGTTTGCCGGTTAAATATTCAAGCATCATAGGGTATAAAGTGCCAACGAATACGGCGAAAAAAGCAGTGATGAACAATAAATTGTTTATCAACATCATTGTGAAACGTGAGAAAAATCCCCCCCCACCTGTCATCTGAATGGCTTGATTACTTGCTTCTTTTCTTCTGGATTCCAGTGTCAAGTACTGGAACGACGCTAAAGATTGACGATTTTTTCTTGTATATACTATAAATAGTAGTAAGCTGCTGGCTGTAATTATGCCAAGTAGTGCTAATATATACAGTCCATACTTTGGGTCGTCAGCGAATGTGTGAACTGAATGGAGTATTCCAGAGCGGACTAAAAATGTTCCAGTTATACTCAGTATAAAAGTTGTAAGCGTGAGCAAAATGGCAAAGTTTCTTAAAACATTGAAATTGCGTACCACAAGTAGTAGATGTGTTAGCGCCACTGCAACTAACCATGGCATTAAAGAAACGTTTTCCACTGGATCCCAAAACCAAAATCCACCCCAACCAAGTTCACGGTATGCCCACCAACTGCCAAGGCTAATACCCAAAGTAAGTAGTGACCAAGAAACAAGCACCCAAGGTCTGACAATTCTAGCCCAAACATTTCCCTCGGCGTTTGCAATGAGTCCAGCTATAGAAAGTGAAAAAGGAACGCTAAATCCAAGGTACCCAAAATACAATATCGGCGGATGAATAGCAAGACCTATATCTTGTAATATTGGGTTAAACCCGAGACCATTTATTTCAATGTTTGGCATTTTAGTAAAAGGATTAGACTCAAATAAAGTGAACAACAAAAAACAAAAGCAAATAAGGCTTTGAGTAATCAAAGATACCTTCTTAAATTTACTGTTGTTATCAATAAAAATGCTCATCAGAAACAAGTAAAAGGCATGCACTAAAGTCCAGAGCAACATAGACCCTTCTTTATTTCCCCAAACACCACAGATTTTATAGATCAAAGGCTTTGTCGTATGAGAGTAGTAATATACATTTTCAAGTGAGAAATCGTCTGTAATGTGACAATAAACCAAAACAGCCATTGATACCGATACACAGAAAAATATAGCAGTGGTAATGAGCAGATAGGAACTGAGTGGCAGAAATAAATATGTTAGAGACAGTAAGCAAGATATTAATAACAATATATTTCCAAGTTCAGACATAAACTATAGTTATTTATATAATGATATTACTAATAACGAGTGAGGAGTTAAAGTTTTAATATAAGGCTATCATTAGCATGATAACTATATATTTTATTGAGCTAACAACATTAACGGTAAGTAAAAATTAAATATTAAATTTTATACTTTTATTGTGTAGCATTAGTAATAGAGTAGCATTATGGGTGCAATTAAAATTAGTAAATCTCTATTTAGCAGAAGTAATAAAATAACAAAACAGTATGACGAACTAATAGTTGAAAAAATCTCTATACTATTTTAGGTTTTAAAGGCAGAGAAGATTTTGAAAATAAGACAAGCAAGTTGTTTAATAAAATGAGAATCAACTTAAAAACTATAAGATATGCTATGATATAGATTCGAAAAGAGATAAAAGATGATAAAGGAAGTAATAAAGCAACTAAGAACATCAATAATACTATCAAAGAATCTAAGACTACTGAAATTAAATTAGATAGTTTGTTGAAATTTATAAAAACAGCTACAAAGCTTTCTAAAAGACCAAAATGACCAATGTATTGCGTTAAATACAATTAATCCTGCTGATGCTGCACGTGTAATTGAAGTTAGTGGCATGCATTTAAAAGAGCGTGATATTAAAAAATTGAAGAAAGCTCCAACCTATGACCTCTAACAAGTAGGATTTTGAAGATGCTTTAGAGTACATAGAATCACAAGAAAGCTATTGGAGTTATGTTAGAGGGACTTAGGGAATACAAGAAAACTCTATTAAGATTTCTCTGTTGGGTTATACTGGCAAACTGAAGAAACACCTCAAGTCACACGTCAAAAGAGAAGATGCGATATCAATATTATCATGTAATGAGCTGAAGAATTTTTATGATAAAAGCATAAAAGAAGGAACGCTAGAAGCAATGGCGTCTTATAAAGAGTACAAAAATTTATATGATAAAATGAACCAGGCGGAAAAAGAATCAAAGAGCATAATTGAGAGAAAAGAATAAGATGAGAATTTGAAGAAAACAGATAAGTCGATAGTCAAAACAATCAACGACATAAAAATATAGAGAGGAATCCATAACTATAACACTTTCAAAACTCTTATATAAAGGAAAATGAGGAGCATCCATTTAGGAGTAAGTTATGCCAGAAAATGATCGATACATATTAAGAAAGAATTGCTTGATATCAGGAAAAATTAGTCAAAACTTAACCCAAATAAGAAAAATATTCAAAAGCATGCCACAGGAACGAAATGTCTATGTGATGTGGAAGAATTCGAGGAATCAATGAATAATATGCATGAAGCAAAGCAAGTTGATGAAAACTTTGATTTGGTTTATCGAATATACAAAGCAAGTTAGATATTCAACTGGAAAGAACTGAAAATCCTTCGACAGAATTAGATGGAGTTTTACACGTCAAGAGTCAAACTGAAGTAACTAGGTCGTAATTTTGTTTGACACTGGATATCTGATACAGTTATTCTAAACTAGTGGCATTTGCCTCACTATTCTTGGCTTAAAGAATCAGATATTTGTGACGATGAAAACTATCAGCACTCTAATTCAAGAGGGATTGAAACTATTGTTATCGTATAAAGTTGAGTCACCATACCTAGATTGCGAAATCATCATGCAGCACGTTCTTGGCGTAGAAAGGCCATTTATAATTATGAACTATGCTAATCAGATACCGATAGAGAAAGAACAACTATTTTGGAAATTAGCGAAAAAAAGAGCAGAAAGGTATCCGATATCTCAAATAATAGGTAATCGCGAATTCTGGAGCAAAAATTTCATAGTTAATCAGCATGTTTTGGACCCAAGGCCAGACAGTGAAACAATAATCTTGTCAGTGTTAAAATATTATCCAAACAGAGGACAAAAACTAAAAATCGCAGATTTTGGCACAGGCACAGGTTGCTTACTGATATCCGTACTTAGCGAGTGTGAGTATGCCGTTGGTATAGGTTTTGAAAAAAGCTTGGAAGCGTATAAGGTTGCCTGTCAGAACATAAAAAAATATAATCTATCTAGCAGAGCTAAAATACTTTCAAGTTCGTGGACAGAGTGCAGAGGCTTGTTTGATCTTATAATTAGCAATCCTCCATATATCAAAAGCAGTAAATTAGAAAACTTGCAAGCAGAAGTACAAAAAGAACCGAAAATGGCTCTTGATGGCGGTATTGATGGTTTGACCTGTTACTTGAGTATTTTTCCAATATTAAAAAAGTGCCTTAAAAAGAATGGGTTTGCAATATTGGAAATAGGCGAAGATCAAAACGATATCGACAAAATCATCCCATCATATGGGTTATCTTTTCAAGAGTATGTATATGACTTAGCGGGAATGAAAAGATGCATTGTTGTCAAACAAGATAAAGAATATAATTAATTTCTTTCTTTCTAAATTCTATTATCATCAAATAGAAACAAAACTACTTGACAACCTTCACCATTATCCTTAATAACGATACTGAAGCTATTCATTTAATTTCGTAATCTGCAGATTAAACGATAAAGGAAATTTTGCGTTTGGCGTCTCGTGTTTGAATTTTTGCACTATGTGCACCTCACGTCTTTTTAAAACTTATGGTCTTTACCTATGCAAGCTCAAGCGCGCTTATGAGTCGTTTAATACAGTATAGAATATTAAATAGACAGTGAGTATTTGAATACTAGCTGCCCTAGATTTTTTGCCTTTTTTTGTTTAGTAAATTTCTTAAATATTTTTTGCTAAAGTAGTATTTTAGATTCTAGTGTCAGCTACTTGGATGACAGGAAGAGGATGCAGGAATGATACCATCATAGAACTTCAGCTATACTCTATGATTTTATATATTAATTTTATAATTTATATTTTTTATTAAGATATAAATTATAATGATATGGAAATTTCCTATTTTAGGGAAGTCACTTTATGCTTAATATTGAAAGATTAATAAATTAGAGATTAAAGTTATAATAATCAATTAATAAGTAAATAAAAATATAACTAAAGAAGAGTATTTCAACAGTGGTGGTAATGGATTTAACTCATCACATATTATGGAAATAGAAGAACTAAATATCAAAATAGAGGTTTATTTTCATAATTTAAAAGCAAGTAAAGTTCCTAAAATTGAAAGTGAGATAAGAGAAACAGCTACCAATTTTATTGGAAGTTTCTCTTCTGTAAAACATGTCGCGTTTTATAATGTTGCTCGCGCTGTTTAACAGTGCAACAAATGATAGTCCCAATATATCAAAGGAATATCCCTTTTCTTAAAGGTAATAAGAACCGATGAACAGAATAAATTAGTCTATTCCAATGAGAATGGTAACTAGTATCGAAACAGTCAAGAGTATAAAGATCAGGCTTTCAGCATACTATCGAAATATGATGAAAATTTACAGGAGGTTTATGATAAAGGATTGAGAACTTTGGATAAGAAAAGCTAAGAGAAATATCGTAAGATAGGTAGAAAACTTGGTGAAAGGAAGATTTTTTATAAAGAATACCTGGAAAATATCGTTATTCTCTCTAAATATGAAGAATTAAAAACTTTTTGCTCAATAAAGTGGTAAGCACTGGTTTAAAACAAGTAAGGGAAATTAAGAACATCTCGATATAGAAAAGATGTTAGAAGAGATGATCAATATCAATCAAAGCTTGATCAGAGGTGTTAATATTGATCTGCAGGAAGGTAAAGATTTTCTCTATAAAGGCTCTTGGTCAAGGAAATATGAGCGCGCTTTCTATATATTATGGACATACAGAATTTGGAGAATTATTGAGTAAATCAGGATTCTTTAGCAAGTTAAAGGCCAAATTAAAGAAACTTTTTTCTTTGAAGATATATTGTACAACATGAATATTCGTTATGAAGGCGGTGCTTATATTGCTGTTATAAAAGAAAATGGTTATTATAAACCTTCCCTGGTAGATGGCAGAATAGTTGAACGTGATGAATATTTTAATGAAGCGCATTTACACGAAAATGAATTGTTGCATCCTAGCGTTGGACTTACTCAAGGAGAGTAAGATCCTTTACTCCTTAATGGAGTAAAATTTTGAGTAATAAGGATTCATAGTATGCTCAATATTTTAATGAGCAAAGAGAAAATGGGGTAATCGTGATAGAAAGAGAGTTGCTGGATAATAAAGAAACCGATAGGATAGATGATGATGTATACGAAGCTGTCGTGAAGCAGAAGGTGAGCACTTATATGAATTCAAAATATGGATTTCTATATTAGTGAGAAAGGCGACCTATTTATTCATGACTATGGAGCAAACGTAAGGTTTTAACTGCCAAAAAGTATTACTCATCTAAATATATTGACCAAATGTTTGCACACAAATATGAAAAGAGAGATTATTTTCATATAGATTAATATCTATCTTATAGATTTTAATATCTATCACATTGGCAAGCTTTTTGCTATTAAGCACGATCTAAATGATTATCATATACAAAAAAATTCTAAAAGAAAAATACTTAGAATAAACGATCAAACATATTTCACTAAGGTAAAGCTATTTGATAATGATACTGGCGAAGAGATTGGAATATTATCTAATAATTTTCCTAATTTCAAAGGAAAAATATTCTTTTCTGTTGACTATAACTGCAGTTATAGCGATTTCCTGGTATCCATTTCTCCTCAAGTTGAGATTGAGGATATATGAAATGAAAGTAAAAATAACTTTTGATCAAAGTAGTGGTGATCTAGATAATATTGATAAAGGCTATATCGATTATCAAAAAATATTTATAAAAGAGAAACAAACCGAGAGCTCGAAAGTACAGGCAAGTGTAAGCAAAACTGAGACAGAAGTTAATGCGCTACACATGGGTACGGTATTACTAATGCTGTTACACGAGCTGCTGAAGAGAAAGCTACGTCAAACGACAATGATGAAATCAGTCTCTGCTCAGCCATAAAGTTCAACATGAATGAAAAGGTCACTTCATTAGAAGGAGAGCATAAGCAGGTAGTGTCAAAAGACATAATCTTGAAAATAGAAAAGCTCTGATCAAGCCTCGTAAGGAAAGGCATAAGGCAGACGTGACCATAGGTTATTATGACGTGAAAGCCTTGTATGACAAAGCTGATGGAGTAGAAAAATAATCTGTGTTAAAATTTTGACATAAATTGGCCGAATCTGGATATAAGGTTGGTGCTTTGCCAGAGGACAAGTATTAGTTTTAAGGTGGCAAATGCGTAATTCGCGATAGCGCGATACGAAGAAGTGTATAGCGTACTTGAAGATAAGGTGTCCATCAAGATAATGAAAGATGGTGGTAGTTATAGTTTAGCTATATTTAATAATAATGGTAAAGTAATAAGTATCATTAGTAAAATAGGTAATATGAATTGCAAATTGTTATCAGACCCAAGTTATTTCAATTTAGAGAAGGATAATATTGCGTTATCACATCAACATCATGAATATAATCTCTATCTAGAGAATGGTTAAGTGAAAATGTTTGAATTGCGCGCAGACAATCACGTTTATCACGACCATATCTTGTTCAACATAGGTTAATACACATAAAGGGCTGCTGCATTAAAACATCAGCCCTCATGTTTGTGAAGTTATTATATTAAACTAAGTATAAGCTTTACAGGATTACGCATTTTTTTGATATTAGCAGGGAATATAATAATGTAGCACTGCCTTGCGTATTGCCAATCCAAATTCTACCTGTTGTAAAATAACACAATCTTCTATATCACTGCTGATCTCAATCCCTCTGTTTATTGGCCCTGGATGCATAACAATTACACTTGATTTTGCGTATGATAACTTTCGTGAATCAAGCCCATATAAATGAAAATATTCTCTCTCTGAGGGAACAAAACAACTATTATTCATGCGCTCTTTTTGCAACCTCAAAAGCATAATTACATCGGCGTCCTTTATGCCTTCAATTAGCGAATAATGGACTGAATCTATCTCAGAAAAATGTCTACAAATCAATGTTGGTAGTGCAACCAAGCGTATTTTTGCTCCAAACATTTTTAGTAATCTTATATTTGATCTTGCAACTCTGCTGTGCAAAATATCTCCGCATATCACAATTTTTAGATCTTTTATTTGCTTCTTATAACTATTGATTACAAAGTAATCTGTAAGTGCTTGAGTTGGATGTTCACTGCTTCCATCGCCGGCATTTATTAGTGAGCAGCTAACATGCTCGGCAAGCATATTTAAAACACCGCTGTTTTTTTGCCTGATTACTATATAGTCAGGATTCATTGCATTTAATGTTTTTACCATATCTTTTAAATTTTCTCCTTTATTAATAGATGAAGATTTTATTGTCAGAGTTATAACATTTGCTCCAAGACTTTTTTCCGCTATTTCAAAAGAGACAAGAGTACGCGTTGAATCTTCAAAAAACAGATTTATTACTGTCTTGTTTTTTAAGATATGTTTATTTGCAGTTTCATTTTTTAGGTATTGACCAGCTAACTTAATTATATTTTCAACATCGTTGATTGTTAAATTCTGTATGTTTAGCAGATTCTTTCTATTGCTCATAATTTCTTTTGTTGTATAATGGCCACTTACCTCATTTTACCTTTTTATTACCTTATTTTCAATAATTCCCTTTCACGACAATTATTTTAGCTAAGCTTAAATAGGCATTGCATTAAAACAAAAGCTTGTATTAACCGATAATTAGTACTCTGATTTTATTATGGTTAGCATGCTAATAGTAAGTTGGATTGAAAATGGTTGCGAAAGCTGAAAAGAAAGATGATAAAACTAGCCTGAGAAGCAAAATACTAGATTATGTGCCGTGGAGAACGGCACTCACAGTTGCTGCTTTCCTATTCCAGTCGTCGATCATGTTGCTGATACAGTTGTTGGAACTTTAGCATATGGTAATTATAGGAAGAATAAATAGAATTGAGAATGGATAAAGTAGCAAAGAGAATGCAAAGCAGGTCGTTTAGAGAAACTCTTATTTAAAGCTGGCACTATTGTGATAAGAATTAGTGCTATCGTAGTTGGGTTTCTCTGCTTGGAGATGACTAATTGGGTGTTATAATTGCTATAGGCCTCTACCTTATGATTCTTGATGGGATATCAGGTAGTAAGCCCCTCAATTCAAGTGGTAGAAAAAGGTACTAGATGCCAGGTTATTACGTACTGAGTGCTCGAGAAAAAGAATATTAGATATAGGAAAATGGGCGGTAGATAAGATGAATGGTTCTAAAAAGAAGTGGAAATAGAAAACAACTAATAAAATAGGAACTTCAACTGAAAAATTACAAGGAATAATAGTGAAAAGCCGGAGCCAGATAATGATCAAATTTTTGCCGATGCAACTGCTAAACTTATGCAGGAAAGGGGAACTCAACAAACCAAAAGAAAATGTTTTATACTAGGTTAGTATTGTCTCCCACCACAGCGTTACCAAGTGCTTGGCGTTACTTCCATTTACACTCGTCAGCTATCATAACAGCTTCGAGCAGATGTTCTTCAAGTTTGCTGAGAGGCAAGTCACTTTTTGAGTAACTTCCCCAAGATTTTAATATGTCAGAAGTTTCTACACCTTTAACAATAGGATATTCCTGATTTTTTTTAGCATATAGTTCTTGAGCTTGCTTGCTTACTAAAAATTCCAGCAAAGTTATAGCGTTTTCTCTGTTTTTTGAGTTTTTTGTTACCGCTGCTCCACTAATATTCACCATTACGCCATTATCATTTTGATTAGGGAAGAAAACTCCAAGCTTGTCTATAATATTACCTTTGTTTCCATGCCCTGATGAAAGAATCCTTGCAAAATAATAGCTATTTACTATTGCAACATCTCCTTCACCAGCAGCTACAGCATGAATTTGGTCAGTGTCGCCACCACTTGGTTTTCTTGCCATATTGCTCACAATTCCACAGACCCATTCTTTTGCCTTTTCAAGACCATTATTTGCAATCATAAAAGCAATTAATGATCGGTTATATGGACTTGTAGAAGAGCGTACTAATATTTTCCCTTTCCACTTTTCATTTGCTAAATCTTCATAAGTACTTAAATCTTTAAGATCTACTGATTCTTTATTATAAACCAATATTCTAGTTCTTTTTGTGAGGCCAAACCAATAATTTTCACTATCTCTAAATTTTACAGGTATAGCATTTTTTAAAACCTCTGAGTCTACTTTGGACAGAAGGTCTCTTTTTTTTGCTAAAATTAAATTCACTGCATCTGCAGTCAAAAATAAGTCAGCTTCACCACCATTTTCCATACGTGAGAGCAACTGAGAATAATCATCAATAATATAACGTACCTTGATGCCCGTATCTTTTGTGAATTCATCAAATAAAGTGCGTATTAACTCCTCTTTACATGATGAGTAAACATTCACCATTTGTGAAGTGTCAATTTCGTTGTTCTTGTACAAATAAGTAATGATTATTAATACAACTGCTATTAAAAGTGTGAATATTAAAGTTTTTCTCATATTGAATAGAATAATTTCTCTTAGTTAGAAATATCCAAATGACAAGGTCTTGGCAAGTATAAATCTTTAAAATGTTGTACTATCCAAGTTTGCAGTACTAGGATAGTGATGAAAAGAAGTGCAAATCAGAAAACATGTTTCCATAATTTAATTAACAATATAAGTAATATTTGGGTGATCATATGGCTCGGCAATTACTTATAACAACTTTAAACTAATATTCTTCTGACCTTCTTTCACAACTTCAGTAAACGTTGTATTAAGTTCTTTATCTCCAGCCTCTTGTTCATGTAATAACAAATAATCTTTAAAATCAATTTTGTTTCAATGATGAATGGTACAAATTACAGTGAAAACAATAAAGCACATGAAATTGTAACGACTGGTCAGTAACGGTAGAATTTGTGTATAAATTTACTATATTGCTCAAGCAACTTGTTGAATATAGTGTAAAAGAATGGTTATGATTCTAATAATAAGCACTGTGCTTAAAATAGGAAGCCATAGTCTATCATTGACTAATGAATTTACTTTACTCTTGTAACAGATTAGCTTTTCTATAAGTTTTACAATGTTTGTATTATTTTTTCTTGTCCTTGAAGAGAATGAAACGTAAAATAAGTGAGGTTACCGTTACTATACTTTAATACCAAGGACTTGATACATTTGTTTTCTGGAGGTGTAATTAATACTTTATCGAAAACTTTTCGAGTATCTCTCTCTTTAATCTTGTGTTCCTTAGTACGGACTGCTTGCATAAGTTCCTACATAATTCCCAAGACTAAACAAGATGCTATACCTCACTAAATATAGTGACAGGATTTACGCTGCTAATGAATCCAATAAATCCACTTTATTACAACTCAAGACGACTGCCGTAATACAACACGCCATAGCAAGATCCAATAGGTGCATTGTAACTTTTTTTCTTCTACATAACATACTTTAACTTTCTGTAAAAATCTGTTTGTTTTTTACAATCTGGGAGCAAAACTTTTCAGAGCCAATTTTCGCTCTTGTATGATGGTGGAGGAGCTGGAACTATACTTAAATCTTTTCAGTATTCTGATGATTCTGTATAGGTTATTTAATCCATTTTTACTTCGTCTAAATAACTATCATTTGCTGTTCCGTCTGTTTTGTTGTCAGCATACTAGATGAGGCAATCCAATTAAATGGGATACTCTCTAATTCTTCTTTACTAATATTAATTTCCGCTATTCCTTAATCTATCCTTTCTAAAAGACTCTTCATGTTTTTAAACAATTCCTTTACGTTTCTATGAAAGTCATCAACAAGATTAGTGTTTCGCATATTACCATCAACTAACATTACTTTTTGCAGTAACATACCTTTGTCTTTTTTATGTGCTTTTAAAAGATATAAAACGTGTAGATGTTTTTCGATTTGTGTATCTTAAGACTTGGTTATTTTCAGCTATTTTTGCTGAATCTCCAATTTTGGTGGTTGACGCTTAGTTGTTCTTTTAAATACTTTTATACTTTTGCCTGCTCTTCTGTTAAATCTAAATAATTTTTCACTATATGTTCTACTGATTTGGTATATGCAAGTGATACAATAGCAACTTCTGCTCCGCTTGAAAGTGCAGATTGTAATACAGACTTTAGTTTTTTTTATTTTTGATTCCTGAATTTTGAAAAAATTTTTCTATTTTTCTTTAGTTACTGCATTGTTTTGGCGAGAATTATAATCATTATAATTTTGTGGTGCAAAGAGATTGTACATTGGACTCTTGACAATCGTTTGATCAAAATCAAATATTAACATAGAGCCTTTTTTCTTGATATGCATCCTATACCATATCATTTAACAATGCTTGTACATCATTTTGCACATTGTTCTTTTCTGTAACAGATACTCTAAGTATTGATATAGATGTTGTTGATTCATGCATACTACTCTTCGAAATTAATTACCAATGCTGTGTTGATTACACTATAGTTGTTAAGATGTAGTTAATCATAATTTAAGGATAAGAGTTAATATAAGAACTGCCTGTCAAAGATTCTTTCGTCTAGTAAATAATCTTTGTCAAAAAGCAGGGTAACTGTGTTCTCGTGGTCTTTCTGCATTTTTATCTGTGATATGTGATGAAACTCTTTGTAATCTGATATTACAAGTGCTGGACGATTTTCAACATCGTTAATGTCAATTTGTACTACTGTATCACTTGAGATTAACGCTCCGTTCCAATGCCTTGGGTGATAACTATTAATAGAGGTTAGTGCAAGTAAGTTTGAGTTTAATGGCAAGATCGGACCTCCGGCAGAAAAGTTATATGCAGCGCTACCGGTTGGGGTAGACAATATTATTCCATCCCCTCTAAATTTTTCTACTTTTAGCTTGTCATTGATAGTAATATTCATTTCTACTATTTGATTCGCTTTTCTGAAAACATATACCTCGTTTACTGCTATGCAATGATGTCTCTTGCCATCTATATCTTTAGCTTCCGTTTTTAACAAAGTGAGCTGAGTTGGAACTGCGTATTCTATGTTATCAACTAGATCTTTGCTTCGACTAAAGCACTTATTCATCAAAAATCCAACATTACCAGTATTTACTCCATATACATGTATGTTTTTATTTCCTATCACGTAATTATGCAGGGTGTGTAGCATGAAGCCATCGCCACCAACAACTATGAGCAGATCAATTTCGGATTTATTTTCCTTTGTTATACTGATAAAATTAAATTTTTGTAACAATTTGGACACTTTCTGTGATTTTGGTGATTCAGAAGCAACGTAGGCTATATTTTTATATTTATGCATGCTTCCACTCAGAAAGAAGCAAAAACTAGAAGATACCTCCATATTTATCATTAAACCTAGCTATTTTGCTAGTTTTGTCTGCCGATCCACTTGCCAAACTTCCAGTCCATGCAGGGTGAGTCAGAGGGTCTCTATCAAGTTTTATTTTATCACCTTCCTTTCCATAAGTGGAACGAGTTTCAAACTTCTTGCCATTTGTCATAATTATTGTAATTTTATGATAATCAATTTCTGCCATTGCTACCTACAAACTCTTAATTAATTATTAATCTAGTGGATTCGATTCATTAAGTCAATTATTATTCTAAAATATTGACAAAATAAATAAAGTAGTCTTCTTGATGAAGAATAGATAATTATTATTATGATTTTTGCTTTTCCTGGTCAGGGTTCTCAGTTTGTAGGAATGGGAAGGAGCTTATATAGTGAATTTTCTGTTGCAAGACAGGTATTTTATGAAGTAGATAGTGTACTAAGTAAAAAGTTATCTAGTTTAATTTTTGACGGCCCTATTGAAGAATTGACCATCACAGAAAATGCTCAGCCAGCTATAATGGCAGTGTCAATTGCAGTGTTACGTGTTATGGAGCATGTGCTTGGCAGATCTCTTTTTTCTGATTGCAACGTTCAGTATGTTTGTGGGCATTCAGTTGGCGAGTATACAGCACTATGTGCTGCAGGAGCATTGACTCTTGAGTCTGCAGCCAAACT
The DNA here is from genome assembly GCA_051710285.1 of Wolbachia sp. GTDB lineage: Bacteria > Pseudomonadota > Alphaproteobacteria > Rickettsiales > Anaplasmataceae > Wolbachia. The sequence continues at coordinate 687,651 of JBPETD010000001.1, read as the reverse complement.
ACTGAAGGTTCGCGGTGAAGCGATGCATGAAGCCTCTTTGAAATGTAAAGGCGGAATGGTTGCATTGCTTGGAGCAGAGATAAACGAAGTAGAAGATATATTGAAATCAGCCAAAATTGATGGGGTTTGTGAAGTTGCAAACGATAATGGCGGTGGACAGGTAGTTGTAAGCGGCACTGCAGAAACTCTTGAGGTGTTGCCCGATTTATTCAAAAACTCAAGTGTGAGGAAACTAATTAAATTACAAGTTAGTGGGCCTTTTCATTCATCTCTTATGAAACCCGCTGATGAAAAACTCCAAGAGTTTTTGAAAAGCATTACAATAACTCGACCCATAGTTCCATTTGTATCTAATGTTACAGCCAAGGAAGAAAGTGACCCAGAAATAATAAGAGATTTGCTTGCTAAGCAAATCATAAGCAAAGTAAGGTGGAGAGAGATGGTTTTATATATGCTAAACCGCAAAGTTAACAAATTCGTTGAAATTTGGCCTAATAAGGTTTTATCTAATTTAGTCAAAAGAATTGATCAATTCATCAGTACAAAAAATATAGGTAGTATTGGTGATATTGATAACTTTCTTAATGAATCGTTAGTATTGACAGCAGAAAATTTAGAAGTTAGTTTAAGTTAAAGCGTATAGCTAGCGCACAAATAAGGCTAATTATTAGTTCTACTAATTAAGGGAGGGGTGAGAAAGTATGACAAATATTGATACTAAGGAGTACGACCTAAAATTAGGCAGTACCGCAGTTAGACTTTTTATTGAATGTGATGACACAAGTAAAATTAGTTTTATTAATGTATATAAAATGAAGTAAATTCAAAAAAGGCCGTAAAGTGCATAATCCAACAATTTGGCGGTAGGATGTTGTATATTGTTCATGGCGATGATACATCACATAATGTGGAGTTTAATTTAAATGGTGAAAAGTATAGTTTGATCTCAATCGTATATTTGACGACGTGTATGCAGAGGCTGGTTTAAAAAAATTGGCAATTTCTTAGAAGGTGCTTTGAAAGCACTTAGGAATTCTGCAGAAAAATTTTTAGATTCTTGCTTCCCGGGCAAGACCATGTCATCGCTCTGCATAATAACTAAAACTCTCCTAGCTACTCATTCAAAAGCTATTTTTCTTCACAACTTTCCCATGATGTACTGGAGATTTATCCAGAATTATGTCCAGAAAGTGGAACGTGGTGAGTTTTCTATACGACGGTTGAAGATTGGTTTGAGGCTCTAAAACAGAAGGAAGTTTTAATATAATATTGTAAAACAACAAAGCACTTGAAGACGATGCTTCTTTATCTGTATATGCTGGAGAAAATAATATTCGGTACTCTAATGTGTAAGCAGAGCATGGTCATTTAGGGCAGCAAATAGATGTCCATCTGCTTTGCACAGTGTTTTATTTCCAAATGCAAGTCAATACAAGACACTAGAATTATAATAACATAAAGCATACTGGCGCTTATACAATCAATGAACTACTTGTTATTTCGTCTGGTTTTTTAATTCCAAGTAACTGTAAAATAGTGGGAGCGATATCAGATAACTTTCCATCTCTCAGCTTCAAATTGTTATAAGAATCAAAACATAAGATGAATGGAACTGTATTCAAAGTATGTGCTGTATGTGGTGTGTTGTTTTTTTTATCAAACATGCACTCAACATTGCCGTGATCTGCTGTAACAATGAGCACAGTATTATCTACTTCTTTAACAGCATTGAGCACTTTCATAAGACAATTATCTACAGCTAACACAGCCTTCTGAGCTGCTTTTATGTTACCTGTATGACCCACCATATCAGGATTAGCGTAATTTACAACTATCAGTGCGAATTCTTCGGAATAAATTTTTTCTACAAGCTTTTCTGTGAGCTCAAAGGCTGACATTTCAGGCTGTAAATCATAAGTTTTAACTTTTGGTGATGGAATGAGAATTCTTTCTTCACCGAGGAAAGGTTCTTCTTTGCCGCAATTGAAAAAGAAGGTTACATGAGCGTATTTTTCAGTTTCAGCAATACGTAACTGTCGTAATTTATTATCCGCTATTGCCTGTCCTAGAGTATTGGCAAAGGATGTAGGAGGAAAAAGACAGGGAATTTTTAAGCCCGCTTTGTATTGCATCATACTTAAAATTGAAGAGAATTTTGCTACTTCAATGTAATCTGTTTTACCAAGCAAAATGCTCGTCAATTGTATCATTCGATCGGCACGAAAGTTAGCCAGTATCATCCCATCTTCTGGCTTTATACCTTGATAGTTATTTATTACTGCGGGTCTGATAAATTCATCAGTTATGTTGTTTTGGTAGTTACTATCAATCAACGACATCATATTATCGTGACGAGATGCCTTTGCAAATGCGATAGCTTCGTAAGCTTCAATCGTTCTTTCCCATCTGTTATCACGGTCCATAGCATAATAACGTCCAGAAACAGTAGCAATTTTTATGTCATTGCCCTTTATACTCTCTTCAAATTCTTGAATGCATTCTTTTCCAGAATTTGGCGATGTATCTCTGCCATCTAAAAATGCATGTATCACTACCTTAATTCCGTGTTGCGATATTTTATTTGCTAGAGTTGAAATATGTTTTTGATGGGAATGAACACCGCCGTCTGAGACTAATCCCGTTATATGGCATATGCCATGCTTACTTTTTAAATTGCCAATAAAGTTTTGTAGATTTGCATTGCTTTCTATTGTTTCTATTTCTTGATTAATGCGCTTTAAGCTTTGCATCACTACTCTGCCGCTGCCAATATTCATATGGCCAGCCTCTGAATTGCCTATCTGACCATCTGGTAGACCAACATCGGTTCCATAAGCAGATAAACTGCATTTTGGGTAATTAGAGCTAATATAGTGCCAACATGGTGGATCTGCATTGCTAATAGCGTTGAATTCATTATTCTCTATTCCATTCCCAAACCCATCTAATATACATAAGACAACAGATTTAAAGTTCATACGGTGATAGAATTCTACAGGTGTAACATGATATCAAGAACAAACTCTTTCCACAATCTCAATGTTGCGTGACGTAAAGTTTGTAAAGGAAGAATTATCAAATATCACATAGGTATGTCAGAACAGCGTTAGATCTCTCAAATATCAAACTAGCTTTGACATATACAAAGAAACTACTTGACAAATCTCACCAGCCCGATCATTGTAAAATCTGGGGTATTTAGTTATCTTCATCAATGCAGATTAAAGGACAAAGGCATTGTGATTGCTGTCTTGTGTTTAATTTTTTGCACTATTCGTCTCATGTATTTACTAATTTTACTTAGATTTCTAAATTTTTCCACATACAAGCTGAAACGCGCTTATAAGTCGTTTAAGACAGTATAGTGCGCTAATTTGCAGGATTAGAGAGTGAGCAACTTCTACCACTGTAATCTTTCATCTTTTTTCTACTTAGTAACTTCTTAGCGCTTAAGCTAATGGTTTATTGTAGTTTAAAAGTCTCTAAATTGCAGCGTTTAAGACTGAAAACGCCAATACTAAAAAATAAATACCGATCAAAGTTTCTTTTGCCTTTTCCTCTATTTGGTAATTTTATTATATAATTTTAATGCAAGATAAGGCTCGAGTTCGTAGGCCAATGCATTCGAAACAAAAAGATTGAATATTTCTTCTGAATTGTGTATAACCACTAATACTTTTAAGTGAATTTCTTATAGCTTTTCCAAATTTCTAGTTTAAAAATTGGACTTAACGCTCAAAAGAATATTTAGTAACGAGGGAAATAAGAGTATCCTTATTCACTTTCTTAATGATATTTTAGGATTTACTGTAATAGATACTATATTAGAAGTCGAGTTTCTCAGCACCATTACGGATCCCAGAGATCGCCTCTGATAGACAGAGCATATTTGATGTTCTTTGCAAGGGTTATGTTGGCATAGATACGTGATTGAAATGCGACTCGCTCGCGATAAAAGCTTTGAAGAACGCATACAACTATATGCTGCTAAAGCTTATTCAAGACAGGCTGGAAGAGGTAGCGAATATATTAATTTAAAGAAAGTATTCTTTATTGCCATCTCTAATAATATTCTGTTTCCTGATGAGGTTGAGTACACTTCTGCTCATAATATACAAGAGATAAAAATTAATGGACATTACCTGAAAGATTTTCAATTTGTCTTCATTGAATTACCTAAATTCAAAAAAAAAGACAAAGTGGAAGAGTTGGAGAGTACAGTAGAGCGCTGGTGCTTTTAACATGTAAAAGACAGTACAGATGAAGACTTAAAAGATATTGCAGAAAATCTCCAGTAATAAATCTAGTGTACGTTGAGTTCAACAAGGAATGCTGGAGTGAGAAAGATCTGGTGACATACGAAGAAAGGTTAATGGATCTACGAAAAGAAGAAGCCATCTTTGCATACAGACTTGATACTGCTAAAGAAGAAGGAAAAGGGAAAGAGAGATTGAAATAGCAAAGGCAATGTTTAATGAAGGCATGAGTGTTGCTTATCTTTGATAAGGTAACAGTATTATCTAATAACGGAATCGAAAAACTACGATTTACATATGATCAAGATAAGAAACGTGAAGATGGTCTGTCTTAACCAAAAATTTGATGAAGGTGTTTAAGTTGGTATTGAGAAAGGAAAACTGAAGAAAATCGAAATAGCTAAAAACTTCTTAAGGCTTGTGTATCTGTTGACTTGATAGCTGAATCTACTGATCTTCCTAAGGCTGAAATTGTACAACTCAAAGAAGAAGTTACGAGTTAATTTTAAATCGCTTAGCCGAGCAGACACTGATATTTTGAAGCAAACATAAACAACCAGCACCAAAGGTGATCCTTTTGTTTTTTCTTGTTTAGTAAATTTTTTAAAAATGCAGGTTACACTAATTTCATTATTAAGCAAGATATATAATAAGTTCGCTAAATCTCTAATCGTAGGGAAACTTTTTAATTTACCATTGGGACTTGGTTGAATTTCATCCACTTTGCTTTGACAGCAGGAGATTGGCGTTGTTGTGGTGGCGTGTTTATGTCCGCTAGCTGCGGTAAACCTTCACTATTTCAGTACTTTTCGGTTGCGCTTGTTGCAATTGTGATACTAATGCTTCATATAAAGATTTTGGTTCATGTCTCTTGCCTACTTTTACTTCTTTATTTGCACATAACTGTCCTTCAGTAACACCTTTGCTTTCAAGAAGCCTTACACCATTCTTATTGTCAATATTAATTTTAATTTTACATTCCTTTCATGAACATACCACCTTAAGGTAATTTCATATAATCCATTAACTATTTCATAAACTCTTTTCCCATTATCATTAATATAGCAACATGTACCTCTCTTTTTTCTTGATTAGGATAACAAAACGTAGTTATTTTCACATTATACTTTTTACATATATTACTACTTAGAAGTTTAGCTATATCTATTCCTTCTTTACTAGCATTCAACACAACTCTCATGGAAGGGTAACAACATTCTCTTCCTTTTTGTCTTCTTTTATCGTATTGACCATATGGTATTATTTTCATACCTTTTTGGATATCTCAGATTTAATTTGATCAGCAATTTTGCTATAATCTCTTCGCCGTGATACTGAGTTCTCCTTTCTTCGGAAAAAGGTTATCGGTTTGTAGTATTGGTAGAATGGTTGTTCTGTAACTTGAAGAATTCATCCTATTCTTCATCGCTTCCAACTCAATACGTCCACGCTCTAGTGTTGATTGAGGTACATTCTGAGTGCTCAAAATTACCAAAAACCATTCTATTACAGCCATACTAGATTGCTCTCGCTTTACTTTATTATTTAGAAGAATAAGATGCTCTTCTGACTTTTTTCACTTGGCTTTGAAGCTGCATTATCAACAGAAGACTCTTCGATCATAAGTGCGTAAGAATTTTAACTTTATTCCTAATTCCGGAATAAGTAGTTCCACAAAATTCTCTGATCTTATCTAACATATACCCCTCCGTTTTTAATACTAATATCAGCATACAGTATTATATCAATTAGTTAACAATAATTATAGCAGAAAAGCTATTTTATATCAAAGACTCAAATACTCCTTTGTTTGATCGGTTAAAATACGTCCTCTTGGTGCGTGCATTACAAAACTAACTTTTATTAAATAATGTTCTACTGTTTCTTTAATATTGCCAGCATCTTCAGATAACGCGATAGATATGGTGCAAATTCCAACAGGTCCTGAGATGTTGAATAAAAATCTTAGGTAATCCATATCTAATTTATTTAATCCCATCTTATCTATTCTCAATTTTGATAGCGCAGAGTTAGTAACTTCGTAGGTATTTTTTATCATCTTCCGCTTCAATAAAATCTCTTAATTCTTCTTGGTAACCTAAAAGCAATTCTTGTGGTACCGCGTGCACGGCAGGTAATTTTCCAGTATGGCACCCCTCCTCAATTTTGGAAGAAAGAATTCTTGCGCCTCTTTTTATAATATCAATCAGTTCATCAAAAGAATAAAATTCAAGGTGCAAAGGAATACAAAACGATCCCTAAGCCGGTGCAGAAAGCAGTCCAAGCCATATTGTTGCTCCAATCGACGTAAATGGTGGTAAATTCTATTCTTAAAGTGCGAGGGGATTGGTCTTCGTCTATTAGTATGTCCAAGCAAAAGTCTTCTATGACGATATATAAGACTTCTTCAATTCTGCGATTTAACCTATGGATTTCGTCGATAAATAAGACATCTTTTGCATTTAAAGTGGTGAGCACTACAGCCAAATCTCAGCTTTATTAAGTAAAGGACCAGAAGTTGCACGAAAGCTAACCTTTAACTCTTTAGAGAAAATTTATGCAAGGTTGTTTTGCCAAGTACTTAAGACCGTGTAGTAAAACATGATCCAAAGCTTCAGTTCTTGTTTTGCGGCATTTATAAATACTTTTAAATTTTGTATTAAATATTTTTGTCAACAAAATCATCAAGTTGTTCAGTCTTAATGTTTACATTACGCGCATCTTCAGCATATTCTTTGTCATATGATATTGACTTCATAATGTTGAAAGCTCCTTAAGTGTCATGCGAATAATCTCTTTAGTGTCCAGGTTTGATGATTCATCCTGTATTTTTATTGTATCATAAGCTCTCATTTTTCATATCATAGGTTGATAAAAGCTGAAATAGCGTCCCTCTTTAATTGGATGGAAATTGCTGTTATTTATTTTAATTTACTCATTTTGTCACTCAGTTCTATAATAACTCGATTAATGAGTTTGAGGTCAAGCCTGCTTATCTTGAGGTTGTTACTTTAACTTCATTCATAATTGCTAAAACAACTGCTCTAGGATTAATCTACTAAAAATTGACATTGCAGTTTTATAGCTAATGCCACTTGCTTTAACAAGAAAGCGCAAGCACTACTGTTCTTCTCTGTTTATAAAAGCATATAACTGAGTAATGTTTTCTCCATTATTTGCATAGGTTTAATAAGCAATTTGGCTTTACTTCAAGTGGAGCATGTATTTAGAGCTTTGGCTGAAAGGTATACTATATAGCCAATATCATTAACATTCAGGATTATATGATCAATATGAACTTTTTCGATTATTCTGCTTAGGTTTCTACCATTCCAGCACTGTGTAGAGTTCAATTAAAAAATTCCTGGATTCTAGGTCAAGTGTTAGTCTGAGATGTGTGGTCTTATTATTTTGAATTTATAGCGCTCCAGAATCTACCATCATACCATCCGTATACTATTTATAACTCACTTTCAAGCAATATCGGTCATTCTTAAAAAGCAACCTAACATTTTTTATTCCTTGATTGCGAAGCTTTGATGCAGCTGACTTGGCAGTCTGAGCATTTTCAAAAAATGCGACATATCCCCTACTTTCTGTACTGTTTTGTTTTGGCTGACGTTTCTGCATTTCTTTTTCGTACTGCTTTTTATAATGAGGGGTTTTTTGTATTATTCGCCTTGACATTTTTTTTAGATACGTAATTTTTACCATAGTTAATCCATCTTCATGGAATCCTAAAATTTTCGCTGCTTTTTCTGAAAGATCTATTATTCTACCCTTAACAAATGGCCCTCTATCGTTAACTCTTACAATAAGTTGCTTTCCATTTTTTAAGTTAGTGACAAGAACAAAGCATGGTAGAGGTAAAGTCTTGTGTGCTGCAGTAATTGAATTACGGTCAAACACCTCACCGTTTGCTGTAAGTGTACCATGATCTTCCATACCATACCATGATGCTACTCCTATCTCCTCGTGATGGTTGCAGTGCTTTGGATGATAAGTTACACCATTTACTGTGTAACTATTGCCAATTTTATAATGGCCTGCTGAATCATTACACCTGCTGTGAAAACTGCAACTACTTATCAAAACAAATATTAGGTGTAAAAAAACTAGATTTTTTATCATTGTACTCAGTGAAAGTGTTCGATATCATGAGGATTTTAAATTATACTATAATAAATTTAGTAATCAGTAAATGTATACTGTTAAATATGAACAATACACGAAAAGAAACAATACATATAATTGGTATAGGCGGAATTGGAATGAGCGCAATTGCTGAAATTCTTCATAGTTCTAATTATAAAGTCCAAGGCAGTGATATGCAATCAAATGACAACACATATAGGTTACAAAAGTTAGGTATGGAAGTTTATATTGGCCACAATGAAGATAACATCAGGAAAGCTCAAATAGTAATACATTCTTCTGCAATAAAATCTGACAATGTGGAGTTAGTTGCAGCAAGAGATAACAACAAAATTATTTTGCATAGGTCAGACATACTTGCTGAAATTATGAAAGATAAATATGTAATAGCAGTTTCAGGTTCAAGTGGAAAGACGACAACAACTGCTATGATTGCCTCTATTTTTGACTACTCTGGTACCGATGCAACTGTAATTGTTGGAGGGATATTGAACTCCTATCTAAATAACTCAAAACTTGGCAAGAGTGACATTTTTTTGATTGAAGCTGATGAGTCTGATGGAACTATGCTAAAGATTCCTGCAAACATTGCTGTCATAACAAGTATTAACGACGATCACATAGACCATTACGGCACATTTGACAATCTTAAAAATGCATTTTCTCAATTCGTGAATAATGCAGGTTTTGCAGTTTTACCTGATTCTGTAAACATCAATTGTGATGCAGGTAATTCTATAACGTTTGGGTTTGAAGATTTCTCTCCTTCTGTCATTCAATCCTCTTTTGTCATTCCAGTGCCATCTCCTATTATCCCAGTGCTTGACACCGGGATCCAGAAAAAAGAATCAGCGTCACACTATGCAAAAGTGAATAGCGTTAGAGCTGCAAACATTAAGCAGCATGTCAGCAGCATAGAATTCGATGTGTTGATTGACAATAACAACAGAATAAAGAATGTAGTACTATCAAACGCAATAGGAATACATAAAGTCAGCAACGCCTTAGCTGCAATATCGGTTACGGTAAAACTTGGAATTAGCAATGTAGATATCAAAAAAAGCCTTTTGGAATTTAGAGGAGTGGCAAGAAGATTTTCTTTAATTGCTGATGTTAAAGGCGTTAAGTTGATTGAGGACTACGCTCATCATCCAAATGAAATACAGGCAACTCTGGCAGCAGCACGCTTGATCACTAAAGGAAAGGTAATAGGAATTATCGAACCGCTCCGTTTTGCTCGTATTCGTAATTTTTTTGATAAATTCGTGCAAGTTTTTATGATGTTTGATTGTGTTATCTTTACTTCTGTTCATCCACCAGAAGATGAGCCTATTTCCGGTTGTGGAATTGATGATATACAAAAAGTCTTAACCAGCAATGGATTTAGTAATGTAGAGATTATGAATAATGCTTTGCTCATTTCGCATTTTATCAATGATTCGACAAATTTAGGTGATGTAGTACTATTTATTGGTGCTGGTGATAATATAGCTAAACTAGGAAAAGAAACTGTAGCACTTATGTCGGAAATAGAGATTTAACATTATGAAGAAGATAATTAACAACGTATTTGCAAGAGAAATTTTGGATAGCAGGGGTTACCCAACCATTGAGGTAGAAGTTGAGCTCTGCGATGGAGCAACAGGTAGAGCTTCCGTACCTTCTGGAGCTTCAATCGGTAAGCTAGAAGCCTTAGAACTGAGGGATCAAGATGAGAAAAGATATTGTGGTAAGGGAGTGCTGAAAGCTGTTCAGTCTGTAAGTGAAGTGATAGCAAATAAAATTGTTGGCATGAATGCAGCAAACCAGGGCGTGATTGATAAGACTTTAATAGAGCTAGATGGAACGCAAAATAAATCTAAGCTTGGAGCAAACACAACTTTAGTGGTGTCTCTTGCCGTTGCAAAAGCAGCGGCAAACAGTTTCAAAATGCCACTATATAAATATTTAGGGGGGGAGCAGGCAAGTGTTGTGCCGGTTCCACTCATTAACGTAATCAATGGCGGGGTACATGCGGACAATAAACTCGATTTTCAAGAATTTATGATTCTTCCTGTTGGAGCTGAAACTTTTAGTGAAGCGATCAGAATGTCTGCAGAGGTATTTCATAATTTGCGCAGCATTCTTAAGAAAAAGGGTTACAGCACAAGCGTAGGAGATGAAGGAGGTTTTGCACCGAATATCGAAAGTACCCAAGAAGCTCTTAATCTGATAATTCAGGCTGTAGAGTTTGCCGGTTATTCAATGCAAAGTGACTTTGCATTGGGTCTTGACGTTGCTTCATCTACTTTTTATGAAGATAAAATTTATAAATTTGAAAATAGAAAGCTTACTTCAGAAGAATTGGCTGGGTACTATTGCAGCCTTGTTGAAAAATATCCTCTAATTTCTATAGAAGATGCGATGAGTGAAGATGACTATGAAGGTTGGAGGTTACTTACTGCAAGACTAGGAAAGAAAATTCAATTAGTCGGAGATGATTTGTTTGTTACAAATTGTGAGCTAATACGCAAAGGAATAGAGGAAAAAATGGCAAATGCTGTACTAATTAAACCAAATCAGATAGGAACATTAACGGAAACTTTAGCCGCTATTGAAATGGCAAAATCGAATGGCTACAAAGCCATAATTTCTCATCGATCAGGTGAAACAGAAGACACAACGATATCTCATATAGCAATTGCGTCAAATTGCGGACAAATAAAGACTGGCTCGCTATCGCGCTCTGATAGACTTGCAAAGTACAATGAGCTAATGAGAATAGAAAGCACGCTGAGAGAAAGTGCTAAATACTATCTTGGGTTGGCATGGACTTTATAGATGAAGTTAGATTGTATCTAAAGGCTGGTGATGGTGGTGATGGCTGCGCGAGTTTTCGTCGAGAAAAATTCGTCGAATTTGGTGGTCCAAACGGTGGTAATGGAGGAAAGGGAGGAGACATAGTTTTTGTCAGCGATGCAAATCTTAACACTTTGCTTAATTCCAGTTATAGGAGACACATTAAAGCAAACGATGGAAAAAGTGGTGCAAGCAGAGATAGGTCTGGCACAGCAGGAAAAGACGTAGTACTTAAAGTTCCAGTTGGGACGCAAATAATTGATGAAGAAAATGAGAAGGTGATAGTAGACCTTGATAAACCTGAGATGGCATTCCAAGTAGTGCAAGGTGGAAAAGGTGGATTTGGAAACACCAATTATAAATCTTCTACTAACAGGGCGCCAAGACATTTTACCTACGGCCAACCTGGCGAAGAAAAATATGTATTATTAAAACTAAAAGTTTTATCTGACGTTGGCATTATCGGCATGCCGAATGTAGGTAAATCTATGTTTTTAACTCGCTGTTCAAATGCAAATACAAAAGTATGTAACTATCCATTCACCACTATAAAACCACATTTAGGTGTAGCAAAAGTGGGTGATAGCGAAATTGTAATAACAGATATTCCTGGAATAATCTCCGATGCTCACCTTGGAGTTGGGCTTGGACATAAATTTTTGAAGCACATAGAAAGGTGTAAAATTTTACTGCATTTAATTGATGTGACTCACGATGATGTTATTTCAGTGTATGATTGTACACACAATGAGTTAGAGCTTTACAATAGTGATCTTGTTAGAAAAGAGGAAGTTGTGTTATTAAACAAATGTGACTTATCGAAAGGAGCAGAAATTCTTGAGAAGAAGAATCATTTGGCTAACTATCTTGATAAAGAAGTACTATGCTTATCAATTGATGATGATTTACAGCCCATTTTGAGGTTATTAAGTGAAAAATTGAAAAAGAACAACCCTAAGGAAATTGATGTATATGATCCTTTTAAGGCATGAATTTCTCGTTTAATGGCCACGTGTAAACAAGGTTCGATATTACTTCCACCGACTTAAGCAATTTTCTGTTAAGAATGTGATATTCTGGATATAAAGTCCCATCATGTAAAAATTCAGAAAATACAACGTACATACGGCAGAGATTAAGTACGTGTGTGCACCCGCATACTCTGAAGAAGATACGTTACATTTTTTTGATTGTTTAATAAAAAAGTCTGCAGATAGAGATAGATTTTGAGCTCTCTAAATATCTCTACTGTAATTAAAGTAACACTGGATAAATAGACGAAGTAATTTTTTACTGAAAATCCATTGTATGCCAGATCTCTATAGTAAATTAAAAAGTTTCCACTATGGTAAGAGACTGGGCGAATTTATTATGTATCTTGTTTGATAATGAAAGTTGGTGTAACTCTTATGTTTAAGAAATTTACTAAATAAAAAGCAAAAGAAACCACGTGATGGCTAGTTATTTACTATCTATCTTATAATACTAGCGTTTTTATGTTCTAAATGGTTTATAAGTGCATTTCAACTTATATAGGTAAAACAGAAGTTTTAAAAAGACGTGAGGTGCACGCATAGTGCAAAAACTAAACATGGTATGTCAGATATATTAAGTTCTTTGTCGTTCAATCTGTAAAGACTGAAGATAAAGAATAGCCTCGGTTCCGAGCTAACAGGATTTGCGAAGGTTGTCAAGTAATTTTTTTGACTCTTTTTCTATGAATTACTTGAATGACACAGTTTTATATAGTGTGAGCATCTGTGGAGCCTATGTTCTACAACAGAACCTACTTAGGTATGAAATTACTCGCGTAAGACTTTGGACATCTCTTAATGTCTTTTGGCATTTCAATTATATATTTAGCATTGCGTCTTTTTGTGTAAAATATCGCTTTTTCAAGGGAATCAAACTTTAATACAATCTGTTTTTTTGGGTTTTTTGAGCCAATCCACCCCATCAGAGGTTCAATATAGTAAGGATCAGGTTCAGTTCTTAGGTGCCAAAAGTGTGTATTACCTAAGCCAGATTGTGTTGCAGTTTTTGTTGGTTTGTAAATCTTAAAAATTACTCTATCATCAATGCTCATGGCTTTTGCTAAATAAACTAAGATATATACCTAAACAAATTTCTGTACAAACAATTAACTTGTGCTACTTTTCTCTTTATAATAGAACAATATAGTTTTTATAAATTCAAAAATCAGTGTTAAACAAAGGTATAAACATAAAAAGAAAAAATGATTGAACTAAAAGGTCCAGAAGTTTGTGCGAGTGGAAATAAAAAAAATTTAATTGTTTGCTTACACGGCTGGGGATCAAGCGGTGATAACTTTGTTCATCTTGCTAAAGTTATGGGAAAATCTTTATCTGATTCGTGTTTTATAGCACCAAGTGCTCCATTTGAAAGGGAAATAGGTGATGGTTATCAATGGTTCAGCTTAGACGATCGCAGTGAAGAGGCGCTATATAATGGAGTAAAGAGTGCTGCATCGATAGTAAATCATTTTATTGATACGAAGTTAAAAGAGCTTGGCTTAAATGATGCACATCTTTCTTTGATTGGGTTTTCCCAGGGGGCAATGCTTGCAATACACATAGCTCTTACCCGCTCTCAGTCTTGTGCGTCGGTTGTTGCATATTCTGGTAGGTTTCTTTCACCTTCAAAAGTTGCACCAGAGATCAAATCAAAGCCCAACATGTGCATTATCCAAGGTGATGCTGACGATGTAGTACCTTTTTCTTCTTTTGATTTGGCAGTTAAAGCTCTGAATGAAAATGGAATAAATGTTGAGGGGCACCCAATTCATGCGTTAGGCCACATTATCAATGAAGAAGGAATAAGATTGGGTGTAGAATTTATTAAGAAAAATTTCAAAAACTAATTTTCATGCACTTGTTTTGCTTCGGTTATAGATATGTAGCTAGGTTTCTATCGAAAAAGTTACTGAACTTAGAATGGAAAATTAGCGGCACTTCAAGAAATCAAGGTATATGAAGCGTTAGTCTCTTTAACTACAATGAAGTGAGCAAAGATACATTTCAAGACGTAACACATATTTTAATTTTTCATCCAGCCAGATGGTGATGATGTGTTGGAGAGATATGGTCATTGCTTTCAAAATGTCAAATGGCTTGATTATCTATCTGCAACTAGTGTCTATGGCACCACGCTGGTAATTGGGTTACAGAAGAATCTGAAACAAAACTTGAAGAACACAGAGGAGAAAATTGCCTAAGATCCGAAAAGAAATGGCTAAATAGCAATTTACCTGTTCATGTTTTTCGTTTGGTTGGAATATACGGTTTCGGTAGAAACGTATTAGTCGATTTGCAACTCAGTAAAGCAAGAAATGTCGAAAAGAAGGACATTTTTCTCGTATTCATGTTGAAGATATGTCGAATATTTTATTTTCTTCCATGCAAAGCATAAAACCAGGTGAAATATACAATTGTGTAGATGACTTGCTTGCTACACAATCTGAAGTGGTAGTATACGTGGCAAAACTTCTGAATGATAGTGTGCCAGACCATTGGAGGTTTCTTCCTTGCTTAACTGTGGCAGAGTTTTTATTTATGGTCAAAAAGTAAGCAATGTTAAAGTTAAAAAAGATCTTGCGCGTCTCTCTAGTTTATCCTAATTATAAGATAGGGTTGGAGAGCTTATATGCTGAAGAGTTGAAGTCACATATTTAATATCTATTCAGAGACATGATGAATATTGAAGCATATGTGGTGTTGTGTAAGTAGCTGATACATGGTTGTACGAATATTGCAATTTGTGTGCCTACCAGAAAGATGTCATTCAAGTGTCTGGACACTGAGACCCAGCAAAGCTGATCATAAACAAGAGCGCTATATAGCATTTTCAATGATACTACCAAAAACTGGATGCCAGTTGTCAAGCACTGACATGACACTATTTTTGTATAAATTCCCATAGAAATAAATGTCCGTACAATAATGCGTCAGCTATCTGGATAATATCTTTTTAAAAAGGTAGAGATGATAGATTTTGATGAGGATATAATCCGAGAAGCTTGAATCAGGCTAAGGTAGCACCTATGAGCCTAAGGAAGAGGCAGAGGCAGAAATTACTCTACCTCTTATTGGTTAACTTTAACTGTTTATTTACCAGTAGCTTTTTTTATAGCTCCCTCTACTGCAAAATCTACTAATTTAGCTGATACGCTGTCTTTTAAAGTTTCATGGTTTTGGTTACTTACTGCAACTTTTAATGAGGTAGCATCTTCAGCCGCACCCAACGCTTTCATTATTTCAGCATGATTACTGTATTTGGTTTTACCAACTTCAATTGAATCCACTGTGATAACATTTTCATTAACAGTATAGTTGAGAACGGTTGTATCTTTACCTATTGAGAACAGGTATAGAACTTTACCTGCGTTGTTCTTCGTTACTGCTTCTTTAACCTGATCCGAAAGTTTCAGAAGTAATTTATCACCTTCTCCTTTAATAATTTCACCATTTTTTACAGCATCACCGAGAAGAGCGGAGAAGTCTGTATTTTTACCGTTTACACCAGGCGTACCATCTTGACACTTAGCTCCTTCAATTGAATATAATTGCTGATATGAAGAAATAGATCTTGCAACGAAGTATGTAGCAACATAGCAAATTATTGCTGCTATTACCAAAGGGTTAGCAAGAAATGCTGGGAGTGCTGAAGAAAGTGCTACCCCTTTCGCTGCAGCATAAATAACGGTTGCCGCTGTTGCTACAGCTGCAACTGCAAACCCAAATTCCATAGTTGTTTTTGTGATATGTGCAGTGTTTTTCAACTTCCATATGCTTTGATCTTGTGTTTGTACAGTCATAATAACCTCTTAAAATAACACTAATAAAAACTTAAATATATACTAATGACACATGTTAGTCAAGTCTTTTTTATAATAATTTAATAAAATAAGTATATTCTGAGTTACTTTCTAAATTGCCACTAATCATGTACAGTTAACACATGATACATGGTTGGCTGAATCTCGACAAAACAATAGGAATTAGTTCTACACAAGCTTTAACCCGAGTTAAGAAGATTTTTGGAATTAAAAAGGCTGGTCATTTGGGAATACTTGACCCATTGGCTTCAGGTGTGTTGCCAATTGCCCTTGGTGAAGCGACAAAAACTATACCATACTTATCTTATGATCCAAAGGCATACAATTTCACAATAAAATGGGGAGAGCAAAAAACCACAGATGACTTAGATGGTGATACTATTAAAGCTAGCAACGTAAAACCTAAGCATAACCAAATAAACTGCGCGATCAAGAATTTTGTTGGTGAGATATCACAAACTCCTCCTCAATTCTCAGCAATAAAAATTAACGGGACAAGGGCGTATAAGTTAGCAAGAAGTGGACAAAAAGCGAATATAAAGTCCCGCTTAGTGCGAGTATATGAACTAAAATTGATCTTTGCTAATACCATAGACAACAGTGCTGATTTTTCTATGTTATGCGGTAGTGGCGTATATGTGAGATCAATTGCAAGAGATCTTGGAATTGTATTAAATTGCTTTGGACATATTACAAAATTAAGAAGGACTATGGTAGGCAATTTTAGAGAAACCGAATCAGTGACAATTGAACGGCTTACAAAAAAAGATAAAGTTATCCAAATCGCATCAGCTTTGAAATCAATGTTCAAGGTTGAAATTTCCACAGAGGGAGCGGAGAAAATCAGAAAAGGTCAGGAAATCGTATTAAATAACTTGTGTAATTTAAGGAATTATGATATTTTTTGTGCGACAGTGGGTAATGTACCAATTGCAATCTGCAGTTTTACTTATGGTTGTGTAAAACCTATTCGTGTTTTTAATGTTTGAAATGAGGTTTAGATGTCAATAACATCAGAAAAGAAAAAGAACTTGATAAATGTATATGCAATTAAAGAAAATGATACAGGTTCATCTTTTGTACAATGTGCTATTTTAACTGAAAGGATCAGTAACTTAACTGAGCACTTTAAACTGCACAAGCATGACTATCACTCTAAGCGTGGTTTACTTGTATTAATAGGTAGAAGACGCAAACATTTAAATTATATAAAGCGTAAGTTTGGTAATCAGGCCTATCAGGAGTTGATAGAGAAGCTAGGAATTAGAAAATAATCGAGGGATTTTGTATGTTTAAAATTATAAAAAGATCTATAGACTGGGGTGGTCGTGCCTTATCTTTAGAAACTGGAAAAATAGCACGTCAAGCTGATGGTTCAGTGGTTGTAAATTATGGTGATACTTCCATTTTAGTAACTGTTGTACGTAAAAAGAAGGAAGAAAATGTTGATTTTCTGCCTCTAAATGTACAGTTTATTGCAAAAAGCTATGCCATGGGCAAGATTCCAGGTGGCTTTTTTAAAAGAGAGGGTAAGCCATCTGATAGGGAAACTCTAATTTCAAGGGTGATAGATAGAAGTATAAGACCGCTATTCCCAGAAGGTTTTCACGATGAAGTCAGCGTGGTATGCAATTTATTAACTTATGATACGGTCAACCCTCCTGAAGTACCAGCATTGATTGGTACTGTTGCAGCCCTTGCAACTTCTGGTGTTCCTTTTTACTCCACTATAGCTGGAGCATTGATTGGTTGTGATGAAAACAATAACTATATACTCAATCCTTCTGTTCAAGATATGAAGACAAGCAGTTTAGATCTGTTTTTATCTGGCGACGAGCATTCAATTTTGATGGTTGAATCAGAGGTTAAGGAGCTTTCTGAAGAAAATGTTTTAAGCGCAATAAAATTTGGTCATGATCACCTTCAACCCGTCATTAAGCTTATAAAAGAGTTCGCTGACACAATTGGCAAGGAACCTGAGAGCTTCGCTCCTGTTGATATGTCAGATGTAATGCAGAGTCTTGAAAAGTACAGTAAAGATTTTGAAAGTGCGTACTCACAAACAGTAAAACAACAGCGAGCTCAAACTTTAGAAGCGCTTAGAGGTGATATATTAAACCATCTTAAGGAAGCTGGAAAAGATGAGAAATTAATTACATATGCAATAAAAAGCTTTGAAAGATCCTTAATGCGCGAGATAATTAGAAAGAAAGGTATGAGGATAGACGGTCGTAAGCACGATGAAATACGTCAAATAGAGGTTGAGGTTGACATTTTATCTAGAACTCATGGTTCTGCATTGTTTACAAGAGGTAGTACTCAGGCACTTGTTGTTACTGCTCTTGGTACTACACAAGACGAGCAGATTGTAGATGACATTGAAGGTGATAGGCGTGAACATTTCATGTTGCATTACAACTTTCCTTCATTTGCTGTTGGAGAGGCTTTTGCTATACGCGCGCCAGGAAGAAGGGAAATAGGTCATGGTAAACTTGCTTGGAAAGCAATTCATCCTGTTTTACCTGATAAATCAGAATTTCCTTACACAATAAGAGTAGTATCCGAAATTATGGAATCAGATGGTTCTTCTTCTATGGCAACAGTTTGCGGAACTTCCCTTGCCTTAATGGATACAGGCGTGCCAATAAGGGCTCACGTTGCTGGAATTGCTATGGGCCTTATCAAGGATAAAGATGAATCTATAATACTTTCCGATATCTTGGGTGATGAAGATTATCTTGGCGATATGGACTTTAAAGTAGCGGGAACTAGTGAAGGAATTACGGCATTGCAGATGGATATGAAAATTTCTGGTATAAGTTTTGAAATTGTTGAAAAGTCTTTGGAAAAAGCAAAAGCTGGAAGATTGCATATCTTAGAAAAAATGAACGCAGTGATTTCAGAACATAGCGATGATGTGAAAAGCTATGCACCAAGAATGGTATCATTTTACATAGATAAAGATAAAATTTCTGCAGCTATTGGCGCTAAAGGAAAAAATATACGCAGTGTATGTGAAAGAAGTAATGCAAAAATTGAGATAGGAGATGACGGCAAAGTTTCTGTGTTTGCCATGAGTAGCACTGAAGCTGAAATTGCGAAAAATATTTTGATTGATTCAATAACAGAACTAGAGCAAGGTGCAATAGTTGATGCTAAGGTTATAAAAATAGATAAGTCTATTGTAGAGCTTGAACTTCTCAATGGAAGAAAAGGAAAAATGCACATAAGCGAAGTGGCTAATCAGCATATAGAGTCTATTGAGGATATCCTTAAACAGGGTGATATCTTCAAAGCACTGATAATTGATTTTGAGAAAGGTGGATGCCCAAAATTGTCAAGACGTCGAGTTGATCAAGGAACAGGCGAATTTTTTGAAGGCGAGCTCTATAATGAAGAAAAGAGAGATGGTTCAAGTGATAGGGATTATTATAGTAGTTCATACAATAGGAAACTTGGGCATCGTAAGAGACCTACTCGTCCTCGTTCTGGCTTCAGTAACAGGAGTAACAGAGCACAATTTGGTAGTGATGATTCATCATCAAGCTTTTATTGAGAGTAGATTTCTTGTATTACTTCCTTTATCTCAGTACCTAGGTACTGATATGATATCGGTTGTTGATTTTTCTCTCAACTAGAGGGTTCGGCAGCTATAGTAACGTGTTTTTAAGGTTATTCACAGCTTTCTTCATATTTTCAGCTCTAAATATTGCTGACCCAGCTACCAAGATATCTGCGCCTGCTTTTATTATATCGGTTGTGTTTAGAATTTTCACTCCACCATCAACTGAGATTTGCGTTTTAAGATTACGCTCTTCTATCATTTTCTTCACAATAGATATCTTCTGTAGCTGCGAATGAATAAACTCTTGTCCTCCAAATCCAGGGTTGACTGTCATAATCAGCACAATATCTAGTTCATGTATTATATACTCAAGCACACTTGGAGAAGTTGAAGGAACGATCGAAACTCCAACTTGAATTGTTTTTTTTTTATCGTTTACGTTTTTGTATGACTTTATTTTTCTTATCAGTCTCTCAAGGTGTATCTCTGCTTCTGCATGTATAGTGATAATATCAGCACCAGCATTTATAAAGCTTTTAATATGGTCACCAGGAGATTTAACCATTAAGTGTACGTCAAAAGGAAGATTGCTATACTTACGTATTGCAGAAACAACACCAGGACCAATTGTAATATTCGGAACGAAGTTTCCATCCATAACGTCTATGTGTATATAATCTACATCTAAATTGCTAATTTTTCTTACTTCTTCTCCTAATTTTGCAAAGTCTGCTGAAAGTATAGAAGGTGCAATTTTAATACCCATGGGCTGTCTTCTTACTAAAAAATAAAAATAACTTATTTTTTTAACTCTGTCACCTTGAGCACAAAACACAGAAAAAGTTGCATCCATGCTGGGAATGATAAGGTATTGCAAGATAAACATTGTATTTACTGAAATACCTTGACTTAATGCGTGTTAATAAGCATTTTATATACGTTGGTGCCCGTAGCTCAGCTGGATAGAGCAACAGCCTTCTAAGCTGTGGGTCATAGGTTCGAATCCTACCGGGCACGCCACACATGTAGCGCGCTACCATGTGTTTTACTTTGTTATATAACTTCCAAACGTTTTCTGGGAATTTCCTTACTATAAATTGGATATGTATCTCTTCAGTGGAATGGTAAATGAAATAGACGAGGTGCTATAAAAAAAGTAATCATATAATAAAAGTGAGTTACAGCAAATGTTGTCATCCAAGTGTCAAGCACGCAACTATACGAGCATTGTAATTAGCAGGTAATAATTTGCGAACAGAGGCAGTGTTATCCAAGCGCTTGACGCTGGAATAACACCCTCGTGATAGGCTTTTAAATCACAACGTTCGTACAGTTGTGTATAAGCTACATACATGGTACCACACTTGCTTCAATATTTATCACGCATCTGAATAGATAAATTAGGTATGCAAAAGATTTAATCTATTTGATAGTTCTTTTTACAACAGTCGTACCAAATAGCATATCGTGATATGTTTGTTTTTTCTGAGAGAAGCAAGCAACAAAATACCAGCAGAGAGTGAGCAGCAACATAATTACTTCCAGTATGATTAAGACACTTACTAACGCGTTTTGTTCTTGGAAAAGCTCGATGAGGATAGCTATTATGTTGTTTAATAGATGAAGAATAAACTGAGAGATGCTTCTATCAAATGCTAAACTCAAGTTTATTTTAGAACCGTCTAGACTTATAGTATGTATGTTCATTAACTGCTGACCAGGAGTTGCCTGAGCTGCTGAAGATATAAAATATGTGAAGTAACTGCAATTTACACACATATATGATAGATCTAAAATTAACGGAAAATTCTTTAACAATAGTATGATTAATAAGTTTGGAATTAGTAAAATTGCCACATCTACCAAATATGCACAAAAACGCCTTTTGATACTGGCAATTTTCATAATAGTAGTCATTACCTATTTTTTAAATATTTTATTATGAAATCTGTAAATTTATCAAAATGTTGAAAACATAACAAATCTTCATATCCACTTATTGATTGGCCGTATACAATTGGTAAACAATTAGCATTTTGTGCACATAAAATATCTGTGATACTGTCACCAATAAAAAACACATTTTCTTTATTTATAGGCAACGTACTCTCTTCTAGTGCAAATAGTAGTGGGGTTGCAGATGGTTTATCTTCTTTAGTATCGCATGAACCAACTACTCTCTCAAAGTAAGAGTCTAGCCTAAAATAGGCTACTTCTTCACGTAAATTAATGTTTTTCTTATTACTTACTATTGCTAGATAGATATTACGGCTTTTCAACATCTGCAACATTTCCTCTACTCCTTGATTTAGAGTAATGTTTTGCAATAGTGCATTATCTAGGTACTGTTGGTATATCTGACTCGCTTTTTTCCATTGATCGCCAAATAAACTGACCATGTAGCTCTTTCTTGACTCATGGGAATTTCTATCAGCAGCTTTATTACTGTACCCCATTGAGTCTAAGGTATGCTTAATGGCATTAGAAATATTGTCTTGTGTGTTAACTAAAGTATTATCCCAGTCAAATACTACTGCTAATAGGTTATTTTTCATTTCTACATTGTTACGTATTTTAGGTTAATAAGTAAATAACATTTTGATGAAAATATAAATAAGATGCTCTTGATGAGTATAAGAAACACTACTTATTGCAAGTTGTATTAATCATTTCTACATAATGAACTAATATACTGATTTTATAAGCTTTATTAGGAGTAGGTATGACTGAAGTTAAAGATACACCTCAACAGGTGTTGAGAAAAATTTAATGATGGTTTTTGGTTGTTCCTCGGGTTCTTTCCAAGAAGGAGCTTCGTTAGAAGAAAAAGTTAATTATATCGCAAAAGGAATAAAGCCTCTTAAAGCTATAAAAAGTAAAGAGCTTGAGAGTAAAATCAAGAACATTGTTAAACTAAACAAAGAGCTTGAAAGTCGAAAGAGCTATTCAGCTGAAAAGTACATCAAGATTTCGAATGAATCGCTGAGCTTGACCGCTAATATAAAGGCAAGGGTATTTTCAGAAGTGAAAAATGTAGAACCAAAAAGTGACAAAGAACTTCAAGACACTTCGAAAAGCCTACAGTAGAAGGTAAAAGCTTTGAGCAAAGTAGATAAAAAGAGATTTCTGTGCAATACAATTATCGGTGAATGCTGAGGCTCAAGCTCTGTAGGAATTTAAATCACAGGCTGCTGATCTCTCTTTTATGAGTAGAAGTTCCATAAGAGAGAAATACAGTGATAAAAGCCTGGATTGAATAAAGAAGACAATATGCCTCAAGAAAATCAAAAAGAAGAAGGGCTTTTTAGCCTTCTAAAGCGGATTTGTTAAGAAGATACTAGAAAAACTTTTAAATAAAGACGAAAAGAGTGTAGACAACGCTTATGGCATGAAAGGAGCTATTCAGATAAATGTGTTAGATAACGAGGCGCAATAACGGAGCAAGCACTTCGATAATATTCTAAGACATGATAGATCCATAAGCAAGGGTTTAGAGCAACTAGCAATACAACTTGAGAATTCTACAATAACGCCTTTTCAATACTTCTAAAGTGAATGAAGTAAGCACGGGTCGTGAAAGGTGATCCGCTTGACTTCAGTGATTTGGAAAGCATCTGACTATGCAATATGTTGTATAGCTACATTAGATTTATTGCTTAACTTAAGCTAAAGGTAATTACTTTTGGCATTTTTATGTGCTATAAAATTGCCTTAGCTATAAACATTAAGAAATTTGCCAAACGAGAAAAGCAAAAGAGGCTCTAGTCAGTATTTATTTTAGTGTTGACGTTTTTATGCCTTAAACTTTGCAATTTAGCTGCTTTTAAGCGTAACTAATTTAAGCTTTAATATTTAAAAATTTACCAGACAGAAGAAAAGGATAATAAAACCATGAGGTAGTCAGTTATTTCACTCTCTATTTTAAAATACGGCGTTTGTTGATGTCTTAAACGACTTATAAGCGCGTTTCAGCTTGTATGGGTAAAATCCCCCCACGAAGCTTTAAAAAGACATGCAGTGCACATAATGTGAAAAATTAAACAACAGCAAGCTGAGCGCGAGTTTTCTTTTCACTTTACTCATACAGACTTGGAAGCTAAAAAATAGCCTCAGTGTGATTGTAAGAGCAACGGCGAAAGTTGTCAAGTAGTTTTTACATAAGTGATGCTCAATATGCTAATGCTTTAGTATTTCTAAGCCAGAAAAATTATCGTTTTCATTTTTTACAGAGGAAGATGGTACATTGCTTCCATTATCGCTTTCAATTTGAACAGTAGGTTGTATCAAAGCAATTTTTGTAACCTCATCAATGTTTTTGACAAAAACTACGTTGATCTTTTTCTTAATATTTGCTGGGATTTCTTGCATATCCTTCTCATTTTCGCTAGGTATAATCACAGTCTTGATTGATACTCTGAGTGCTGCGAGTAATTTTTCCCTCAAGCCTCCAATAGCTAAAACTCTACCACGCAGTGTCACCTCACCTGTCATAGCAACACTTTTGTCAACTGGTATGTTTGTCATAAGAGAGACAATGGACGTGCATATTGCACTACCAGCAGAAGGTCCATCCTTTGGTACAGCGCCTTCAGGTAGATGCAAATGTATATCATTGTTTTGAAATTTTTCAGGCTTTATGCCAAAGAATAGACAATTTGATCGAATATAACTATATGCAGCCTTTATGGATTCCTGCATAACCTCTCCAAGTTTCCCCGTATATTTTATTTCTCCCTTACCTGGAATCAAAACTGACTCTATCATTAAAATATCACCACCTGTCTCAGTGTAGGCTAGTCCAGTTACTACTCCTACTAAACTCTCATTTTCTGCAATACCAAAGGTATATTTACGCACCCCTAAATAACCTTGTAAATTGTTAACTCCAACATATATTTTCTTATTTTTACCTTCTAATATTTCCTTTACTGCCTTTCTCATGAGCTTTGCAAGCTCCCTTTCCATACTGCGAACACCACTTTCACGTGTATATAAACGTATCAATTCATACAGTGCATCGTTAGTTATATTCCATTCTTTTTGACGTAAACCATGCTCTTGCTTTAATTTAGGAATTATATGATATTTAGCAATATTAATTTTTTCATCTTCTGTATAGCCAGATAATTGTATAATTTCCATCCTATCATGCAAAGGGTGTGGTAAATTCAAGCTGTTTGCTGTAGCCACAAACATTACACTTGAAAGATCAAACTCAACTTCTAAGTAATGGTCAGTAAAGTGCTTATTGTGTTCAGTGTCCAAAACCTCAAGCAACGCAGATGCAGGGTCACCACGCGAATCAGAACCCATCTTATCTATTTCATCAAGTAAAAAAAGTGGGTTGCACGAATTAGCTTTTTTCATGTGTTGAATGACTTTGCCTGGCATTGAGCCAATATAAGTTTTTCTATGACCACGTATTTCAGATTCATCACACACGCCACCAAGAGCTATGCGAATAAAATCTCTTCCTACTGCCCTTGCCATAGACCTAGCTAAAGAAGTTTTACCAACACCTGGTGGTCCCAATAAGCAAAGTATAGGACCCTTAATCTCTTTTACTCTCTTTAATACAGCCAAAAACTCTATTATTCTATCTTTTACTTTCTCTATGCCATAGTGATTTTCATCTAAGATTTTTTTAGCTGCATTTAAATTAATTTTTGCATCTTTGTATTTTCCCCATGGAAGATTAAGCAACCAATACAGATAATTAGATATAACTGTAGCTTCAGGAGAAATGTGGTTCATTTTCTTATATCTTTTCAACTCAGTTAAAGCCTTCTCTCTTGCTTCCTGAGAAAGCTTTGTTTCTTCTATCTTTTTTTCAAATTCATTTATTATATTTCCTTCTTCTCCATTCTCAAATTCACCCAATTCTTTCTGTATAGCTTTCAATTGCTCATTGAGGTAGTAGGCTTTCTGAGTGTTTTCAACTTGTGATTTAATTGTTTTATATAAATGGTTTTGTGCATTCAAAATGCTGATTTCTCTCTCAATAAAAGTAAAAGTTTTTCTTAAACGTTCTCTAGGACCATAAGTCTCAAGTATGTTTTGTTTATCTGATGATTTTATATTCAAATATGAAGCTATCGTGTCTACAAGCAGATTAATTTTTTTGATCTGCTCAACGGGATTAACAATAATATCAGGCTGGTTTTTCTTGTTCAGTTTACACCAGCTATCAAACGCACCTATAACAGATCGCCTTAATGCTTCCAGATCAACATTATCCTCATCTTCCTCGTATTCATGATAATTATCCA
This sequence comes from Wolbachia sp., assembly GCA_051710285.1. GTDB lineage: Bacteria > Pseudomonadota > Alphaproteobacteria > Rickettsiales > Anaplasmataceae > Wolbachia. The sequence goes on along the minus strand of JBPETD010000001.1, from coordinate 661,713 downwards.
ATTCTACTCTAGCTTTTAATAAAGCATGAGAGTCGATATACTCAACAGCTCTTCCTCTACTGACTCCTTGGATTACAACTTTTACCGCATTATCAGGCAATTTTATCAATGGCTGTACAACATTTGCTAGCACACCTACTTTATAAAGATCTTGTGGCTCTGGGTTGTCAAGAGAGCCATCTTGCTGCGCAACAAGAAAAATCTTATTTTGGTGAATACTATTGTTAATAGCATACTCTAATGCATTAATAGATTTTTCTCTTCCTATAAATAAAGGTACTACTACACTTGGGAAAATTACTACATCTCTTAAAGGCAATACCGGCAATGTAGCAAAATTAGAATCCATAGCATACTCAATGTTCATAATACATGCTCAAATTAACCATTAACCTCCTGCTACAATGTCACCCTTGTTGCTACGATTTATTACTACTTTTCCAGATTCCACCATTTCCTTAGTAACTACTATTGTACTACCTTCAAAACCACCATTTCCAACTGTATACATGACATCAAGCAAAAGTGACTCTAAAATAGCACGTAACATTCTTGCACCTGTTTTATAACTCATAGCTTTTTCAGCAATAGCTGATACTGCGTTATCTGAAAATTCAAGATTTACTTTGCTAAACGCAAGTAGTGCTTTGTATTGCTTTATTAGCGCATTCCTTGGCTCTATTAGTACATGTACTAAATCTTCGTGATCTAACTCATCTAAAACTGCAGTTATTGGAACACGCCCTACAAATTCAGGTATCAAACCAAATTTAATTAAATCTTCGGATTGAACATCACGTAAAGTATTTTTTTTCCTTTGCTCCTTAGATTGACTGATATCTGCTCCAAAGCCAACTGATGTTCCTTTTTTTCTTGCTTCAATGATCTTATCTAAACCTTCAAAAGCCCCCCCACAAATAAACAGTATATTATTAGTATCCACTTGTACAAATTCCTGTTGCGGGTGTTTCCGTCCTCCCTGTGGAGGAACGTAAGCAACTGTGCCTTCCATAATCTTAAGTAGGGCTTGCTGGACTCCTTCGCCTGAAACATCACGTGTTATCGAAGTACCTTCAGATTTCCTTGTGATTTTATCTATTTCATCTATAAACACTATACCACGTTGTGCCTTTGCAACATCGTAATTTGCTGCTTGCAATAGACGCGATAACACGCTTTCCACATCATCACCTACATAACCTGCTTCAGTCAAAGTTGTTGCATCAGCCATCGCGAATGGCACATCTGAAACTTTAGCGAGTGTTTTGGCTAGCAAGGTTTTACCAGAACCAGTAGGGCCAATGAGCATTACATTTGATTTTTCGATTTCAACATCGCTTATAGAGTGAAATTGTGCCATAGACTGACAATGGTTATACATAGCTACAGACAAAACATGTTGTGCATGTTCTTGACCAACAACATGCTTGCTAAGAAAATTTTTTATATCTTCGGGTTTTTTTAGTAGTAACTTTACATCAGACATATAATCTGAATTAAATGCCACACCTTTCTTTTGGCTTATTGCTCTGTGAGATAACTCTATGCACTCATTGCAAATAAACACTTTCAAACCGTCTGAAGAATTAGTAATTAACTTATCTACTTCGTTTTGTGCTTTGTTGCAAAAAGAACAGTAGTATAAATCATCATTGTTATCCATCAATTCACCTTTTGTCCAACTCTAATACTTTCGATCTTAATATCTTTACGTTCAGCTATCACTCTGTCAACTAAGCCAATTTTCCTTGCTTCTTCAGGATTCATGAATTTATCTCTTTCCATCATTCTTTCAATTTGCTTCAGTGAACTTCCGGTATGCTTTTCATAAATCTGATTTAGCTTTTTCTTAATTCGCAAAATTTCATTAGCATGTATTTCTATATCAGTTGCCTGACCCTGATAACCACCAGATGGCTGATGTATCATAATTCTTGAATGTGGCAGAGAGTAACGCTTACCTTCTGTGCCAGCTGCAAGCAACAGAGAGCCCATAGACGCAGCTTGACCTATACATAAAGTTGAAACATCTGGTTTTATATATTGCATTGTATCATAGATCGACAAACCAGCAGTTACAACGCCACCTGGCGAGTTTATATACATATAAATGTCTTTATCAGGGTTTTCCGATTCTAAAAATAAAAGCTGTGCTACTATTACGCTGGCCATGTTGTCCTCAATAGGACCGGTTACAAAAATTATTCTTTCCTTCACTAACCTCGAATATATGTCATAGGCACGTTCACCACGACTAGTTTGCTCAATTACAATTGGTATAAGAGTCATACCTTTCCTACTGAATATTATCAAATAATTCTTTTAACCCTTCTACAGAAACAATCTGCTCTTCTTTATTGACTTTTTCTATTATATAACCTGTAACTTTATGCTCAAGAGCTTGCCCTCTAACTAAGTCCCGAAATTGCCTGTTTGAGCTAAAATGTTTCAATACTCTATTAAACGACACATCTTCATTGACATACTGATTCAGAATAACATTTAAAACATCATTTTGAGTTAATGATATTTCATGTTCTGTACTGAACTTCATAAATAACATTGCAAGCTTTACTCGTCTTTCAGCTTCTTTACAAGAGCCATCTTTAGAGTTCAGCTCTTTTTTTACTCTCTGCTGCTCCTGTTTTATTAAGTCTGTAGGCAAATCAAAGCTGTAATTAGCATCCAAACAATCAAATAGTTCCTTCTTAATTAATAGGTCTTCCATTTCTTTACACTGGTCATCAATTACTTCTTTTGCATGATTTATTAGCGAAGAATAATCTTCAAAACCAATTCTACTAACTACTTCATCATCACTGCCAAAATCTTCTGCAATCTCAATATCATTAACTCGGACAGAAAAAATAGCCTCTTGCCCAGCAAGGGAAATTAACTGGTAATCTTCAGGAAATTTTAACTTAAAGCTTTTTGTTTCTCCTTTTTTCACGCCAATTAATTGATCTTCAAAACCATTGATAAATTTGCCGGACCCTAAATTAACAGCAAAATTTTTGCCACTTCCACCTTGAAAGAGTTTGTTTCTAATCCGTCCTTCAAAGTCAATTATCAGTTTATCCCCATTTTTTGCTTGATAAGAATCATCATCAACAGAGATAAGATTAGGAAATTTTGTTTTTATAGAATTAATAAATTCTTCTATATCTCCCTCTTCGATTTTTGCCTCAAATTTCTTTAAATTGATTTTATCAAGATCAATTGTTGGCACTTCTGGCATTGATTCAAAAGACAGCTTGTACACAAAATCGCCTTTCTCATCCTTTTCATCCAGATCTGGTAATGATATAATATCAACCTTAGGATGAATATGAGACTTAACTTCAATTTTTTTTATTAAATCACTTGAGCAATAGTCAATTGTATTACTCACTACATATTCCAAAGCCTCGCTTTTATAATTTGTAACAACAAGATCATAAGGCGTCTTTCCAGATCTAAATCCAGGCAATTTTGCATTCTTCGCTATCTCTTGTAATCTAGAATTCATCTTTTGTTCTATATAATCACTACTAACCGTGATTTCATACTCATGCTTTAGTTTATGTACACTAAGCTTCTTATAGATATACATATTACTTGATATCTCTACTTTGACTGCATTTTGAGGTATATTGCTAGACATTATAACCAATTTATCAATGTTTTAATTTATATTTTTATAAGCCATTTTACCAGAATCTCGGTAAAATACAATCTTTTAGAACGAGTTTTTACACAAACATTAGAATGTATTTAGTAATTATAAACTTTTTTTTTAATCCAAGCACATGATTTTGAGTGCGGATAGAGGGACTTGAACCCCCACGAGCAAGCTCACCAGGACCTAAACCTGACACGTCTACCAATTTCGCCATATCCGCAAGAACTTTTTAGTAACTTATAGCTAATACAAGCTATTCGTATCATACTATTATAAGTACCGTCTTTAAAATACTAAAGGTCTAAAGTCTTATTTAATTTATAGTGTTTACACAATCAAAAAAGCTTATTAACATTTTTAATGAAAATTCTAAACCATGAATGTCAATAATGAGACTAATAACAAGCTTTTTACTTGTAATTTTTCTTATTACACAGAGTGGTTGTACACCACTTATAATAGGTAGCGTGGTGGCTACAGCAACAGCAATAACAACGCAAGATAAATCTTTGGGAAATATTGTTGATGATACAACTATGGTAATCAGAATCAATAAGGTACTCCTAAAGCACGGACTATTTTCATCTATAAAGATTAAAGTAAGCGAAGGAAGAGTATTGCTCATTGGAAACGTTGATACCGCTGAAAAGCAATTTACAGCAGAGAAAATAGCTTGGCAGCAAAAAGAAGTTAAAGAAGTAATAAATGAAATAAGAGTAATACCAATACAAACAACTTCCATACTTGATACCACCGTAGATGGTATGATAACAGCGGAAATAAGAACAAGACTTTTAGGGAAAAGAAATATCAAATCAATTAATTATAGCGTTAATACGGTTGATAGAATTGTTTATTTGATGGGTATAGCTCAAAATAAAGCAGAACTAAAAGCTGTAATAGCAATTACAAGAAAAGTAAAAGGAGTAAAACAAGTTGTAAGTTATGTACGATATAGACACAGCAAATTACGCCATTAATGGAAATTTAGTTCACAGTTACAATCTTACATCAAAGGTGATGTGCAAATGAGAGTAGCATTTTAAATGGATGAGAATATAAATTTTGAAACTGACATCACATTTGCATTAATAAAGTAGGCACAAAGGAAGAAGTACGATGTTTCTTTTATGTCCCTAATAATTCGGCACTAGAATTAAATCAGGCAATCGCTCTTGCTCAGAAAGTCTGCATTGACGATATTAGTTTCGTCTCTAAAAAAAGATTTAACCATCAACTTGAGTGAAATGGATATCATATTTATCAGACAGAATATACCCTTTAATGTGCGTTATATTACAACTACCTATATTTTAGAAAACTAGCGCATTGATAATTAATAATTCAATGAAGATAAGAAACTGTCACGAAGGACTAATTACTTCACTGTTCAAGAGCTAAATCCATCAACTTTAATTACTGAGAATGTGTCGAATGATTAGAGATTTTTACCATGATTACAGAGATATTATCCTGAAACTATTGTATAGCTATGGAGGAAGCGATATAATAAGAATTCAAGATGAAACAGTATTCAAGTAGTAGTTGAACTTATGATCATAAAATATGAGTATCCTGCGATTGCGCAAGCATTTTACAAAAAAATAGATAAAAATAAAAGAATACTATTACTTGATGACCCACAAATTGGAATAATGAAGCGAGTTCAAAGAGGTGGAGAGATCAGAACAAACTTGCGGTTCGAAGAGAGCTTTGAACATGCTTAGATGAATAACATAGACAATGAAATATGCAATAAAATTAGCAATGAATTGAAGAAAAGAGAACTAATATTTATTGGTATTGACATTATAGGTAATTTCTCTCAAAATTAACACAACTTCACCAGCGGGGGTATTTTACGTCAACAAATTATATAATACATTGCTAAAAAAAATCTTTGAGATACATTCGAAAAAGCAGGCAGCCATATCAGTCAGCTAAATTCTTGAGTTATTACCTTAATAAATTCAATAACCCCATTCCTTATTTTTGCTCTCTTAGTGTTGCTAGCCATATCACGCAATTTTTGAGAATTTTGTAAGAGATCAACTAGCAACTCTCTTAATTTTTTTTTTACTTCACTGTTTTGCTCAACTGTTACAGCCGCCTTTGAATCTTCAATATATTTTGCGTTATAAAATTGATGACTATCTTTTGAGTGAGGATAAGGAATATATATAGCGGGGCGCTCAGCAAGAGTAATTTCTGCTATCGAAGTTGCTCCTGCTCTGCTAATTACCAAATGAGTACTTATCAACCTATTTTCCATATCGTCAAAAAACTCACTTAATTCACAATCGATTCTTTCATTCTCATATAGGCTTCTAACTCTATCAATATTTTTCTTTGTGCATTGCTGCATTACTCTAATCTTCCCTTTCATTTCAGTAGGTAGACTACAAATTACGTCACTTACTACATCATCAAAAAAAATTGCGCCTTGACTACCTGCTATTATTAATATATTTAAGATTTTTTCAGTACAAGAATAGCCTTGCGCCTTTATATTAACGAAATTACCTGTAAAGACACATTTACTGTTCCTCACATATTTAGTCTCTGGAAAGCTAGTTGCAATTAATTTTGTACTTTTGGAAAAGAATCTGTTTACCCTCCCTAAAACTGTATTTTGTTCATGCAAAATTATAGATATAGAGAGAATCTTTGCTGCAAGAAGAGTTGGAAAAGAAGCATGGCTACCGAAACCAATGACTAGCTTTGGTTTCAATTTTCTTATTTGATACAGTGCTAACACACAACTATATATCAAAAAAAGAAAAAACTTAAATTTATTGCTGCTTGGCTTACATAACGGCAGAGTATAACTCTCCATATCAGTATTTTTATCTGTTTTTTTATCAGTAAATAATGTACTACTATATCCTTGTATTTTTAGTGCTCTTGCTAGGGTTATAGCTGGAAAAATGTGTCCTCCTGTACCACCTGTTGCTAGTATAATATCCATTTGTGTATAGCAAATTGATACTAGATTGTTAACTATTACTTAACAATTTGCACGTAAAATTTTACTAAGCTTTATATAGCAGGAATCAAAATATCCGAAAACAATAGTAAAAAAAAGAATCTAACATGAAAATAAGCCTCAATAACAAGAAGAAGGCAAAAGCTGAAGTTTTATATGGCTGTTAAAAGATATAATAGAAGCTCTCTTTAATTCTGTTGCTGATCTATATCAGTAAGAGCAATGTAAAAATTACAATCAGCAAGAAGTTAAAGATATGAGTACTGAAACAACAGTTAAGCAAAGTGGTAAAATCCACAGGATCTTGATCAAAAGCAAGTAAAGTAGCTGAAGGATTAAAAGAAAGGTTATAGAAATCTAGCGCTAGTAATCAACCTATCGGAATTGAAGTACACAGTCAAGCTACAACTCAAGATGTTAATGATGTTAAAGCAATAGAACGCTAATTCAACTGTTTAATGATTCATCTTCTGCAGCAAGAAATGATTCATGTATCATTTCTGAAATGGTTGGATGAGGAAAGATCGTAGACTTTATGTCGGAGTCTGTTCCTTCCAGTTGCTTTGCAATAGCAAAATTGCTAATTAACTCTGTTACTTCTGCTCCTATCATGTGAGCACCAAGAAGTTCGCCTGTTTTTTTATCAATCACTGTTTTTACTAACCCTTCGGTTTCACCGAGTGCAATAGACTTACCATTAAAATTAGAATGAAATTTTCCTATTTTTACATCATACCCATTCTTTATTGCCTGTTCTTCAGTAAGCCCAATACTTGCTATTTGCGGGTGAGAGTAAGTACAATTTGGTATACATTCTTTTTTTAACTTATTAGGACTTTTATCGGCAATCTTTTCAACGCAGATTACAGCTTCATGACTTGCCTTATGCGCTAAACATGGCGGGCCAGTTACATCGCCTATCGCGTACACGTTAGGTTCACCCGTTTCATACCATTCATTCGTTTCAATAAAACCAGAAGAGCTTAATTTAATTTTTGTATTTTCTAACCCTATATTTTCAGTGTTTGCTTGAACGCCGACTGCAATAATTACTCTATCAAATTCTTTGTTCTCACCACTACTTAGCTGCACTTGAGTATAGCCTTTATTTTTAGTAAAAGTTTTTACACTATTGTTTGTACATATTTTTATTCCATGTCTTGTAAGTATTTCTTGTGCTAAATTTGAAATCTCTCTATCTTCCAGCGGCAAGATAGTATCTTTTACTTCTACAATTGTTACTTCAACTCCCAAAGTACTATAAAAACTTGCAAATTCTACTCCAATTGCACCAGATCCTATAATTAGTAGCGATTTTGGCAGTCTATTTGGAGTCATAGCATGCTTTGCATTCCATATTAAATCCAAATCTACTTCTATTTCAGGCAGATTTCGCGCTCTCACACCTGTTGCTAAAATAATATGCTTGGAAACAATTTTTTGTTCCTCCTTGCTATTTAAGATTTTTATAGTATGGTTACCCGCAAGTTTACCAAGTCCTTGGTGAATTTTGATGTTATTCTTCTCCATCAAATACGCAACACCTTTTGATAACTTATCGACAACATTCCTCGAGTATCTCACTATCGACTGAATATCAAAGCTTGTATCTTTTACTTCTATACCAAATTCCTCTGATCTTCTTATTAACCTATAAATTTCAGATGCTCTAAGCAGAGATTTTGTTGCTATACACCCCCAATTTAAGCATATACCACCTAAATTCTTTTCTATCTCAATAACTGCAGTTTTAAACCCAAGCTGCGCTGCTCTAATTGCTGCTACATAACCACCAGGACCGCTACCTATAACCGTAATATCATACTCACTCATCAGTTTTCTTCGTATTAAAAAGATTATATATAACAGAAAGAATCTATATGATCAACGGCGTTATCTCCTATCATTCAAGTAGCCTTTTTTGTCATTCAGTATTCGACACTAAAATCCAAGATATTACTTTAGTAAGCAATATTTAAGAAATTTACTAGATAGAAAAAGGCAAAAGAAATTCATTGATAGAAGTTGCTCACTCCATAATCCTGCAAATTGGCATACTATACTGTCTTGAATGACTTATAAGTGCGTTTCAGCTTGTATATGGAAAACTTAGAGGTCTAGGCGAAATTAATAAAGACATGAGGTGAACATAGTTCAAAACCAAATATAAGACGCCAACTGTGATACTTTCTTCGTTTAATCTGCACAGATTGAAGCTAAACGAATAGCTACAGCCCTATGATTAAGGGAACTTAAGGAATTTATCAAGTAGTTTTTACACATGCCAAAAGCTGTTTTATGTGAGAAGTCTATTAGTTAGTTAACAAAAAACTGTTTGTAACTAATTGTTAATACTATATAATGTATTATTTTTAGTAAAGTTTGAATTGAAGGACGCATTGCATGAGTAATAATGATCCAACGTTAAATCTACCAATCAGTATCAAAAAACTATCGTCAAACAAGTTTATAGAAGATAAATATCAAGGTCAATTTGATGATCAAAGTAACATTTTATTTGAAGATTCTTTTATTAATAAAATTAGGGAAGGGGATGTAGTAGAAGGTATTATTACACGGGTAAATTCTAATGATATCGTGATTGATGTTGGCTTAAAGTCTGATGGGAGAATTCCAATCAAAGAGCTTAGTTGCAACGATGAGATTGTTATTGGTTCTAAAATTAGAGTTTATGTAGAGAGAATTGAAGACTATCATGGTAATGTAGTTCTTAGTCGTGAAAAAGCAATTAGGGACGAAAAATGGCATAAACTGGAAGAAAATGCAGTTACAAGAGCTGAAGTTAGTGGAGTTATCAAACGCTCAATTAAATGTGGCTTTATTGTTGATCTTGGTGACGGAATAAGTGCCTTTTTGCCGCTTAGTCATGTTGATCTTAAGCAAGTAAAAGATGCCAAGCACCTTATTGAAACTGAGCAAAAGTTTATCGTGCTTAAAATGGATAAGAAACAGGGTAACATTGTAGTATCAAGGAAGTTAGTATTAGAAAAATTGCATGCTGGTGAAAAAAACAAGTTTTTAGAGTCTTTAAATGAAGGTGATATAATAGAAGGAAAAATAAAAAGCATTACTCATTATGGTGTATTTGTTGGCATTTACGAGTCAGATGCAGTAGGAGTTATAGATGGATTGTTGCATATTACAGATATCTCTTGGAGTAGAGTAAGTCATCCATCTGCAGTTTTTGCTTGTGGCCAGACCATAAAGGTCAAAATTATAAAAATAGATAAGGAAAATGCAAAAGTTTCCCTAGGCATAAAGCAGCTAGAAGATAATCCATGGCAAGATGTAGAGTCAAAGTATCCGATTGACAGCGTTCATAAAAGGCATGTAACAAGCATAGAAGATTATGGTTTATTTGTTGAACTTCAGCCTGGAATCGAAGGTTTAGTTCATTCATCAGAAATAACTTGGGTTAAGAGCAATCTACCAGTTAGTAGTCTTGTAAGCAGGGGAAAAGAAGTATCTGTTAAAATTCTCAGTATCGATACTACTAAAAACAGAATGAGTTTGAGTATGAAAAGGTGTGTGGATAACCCTTGGCAAGTATTTATCGATAAGTACCCTGCTGGCTCCATTGTTTATGGTAAGGTTAAAAATAATGCTGGCTCATATATATCTGTTACTTTTGATGATCGTGAAATAGATGAAAACGTTGAAGGGACAATTTATATGCAAGATCTAAGTTGGTCTAAAAACGGCTCAGACGAGATAAGAAAGTATAATATGGGCGATGCGATAAAGGCAAAAGTAATAAGGGCTAACGTGAATCGAACAAGAATTCACCTTGGCATAAAGCAAATAGAATATGATCCACTTATAGAACTGATAAAGAGAGTCAAGGTAGGAGACAAAATGCAGGTTATCGTAGGTAAGAGAGAAGATGGTGGATTAGTTGTTGAAGTTGAAAATGATGTAACCATCTTAATAGATCAAGAGCATTTACCGGAAAATAAAAAGTTTTTTATGTCAGAAAGGATAGAAGTTGAAGTATTGGGCATTGAAGTATATAATATAATACTATCTGCTAAATGATTATAATTTTAGCTTCGTGTAAATGGCAACGAAATCTAACATCGTAACAAAGGTGGCGGAGAAGCATCTTTTCCTAGAAAATGGTTATAGCAGCTATAGTAAATAGATTTTTTGAGATACTTTTGAGTACATTGAAGTGTTATAATAGAATTGAAATTAGGGGATTTGGCTCCTTTTCAATCAAGAGTTATAACTTGAAAGAGACAAGTCACATTATGTCACAGAAGTTTGTAAAAATCAATACTTTAAAACGTATTTTCGTAGCAGTAAAAAATTATTCTATTTAATAAATGAATAAAAGTTTATACAGTAAATAAGATGAATGTTATGGTAAGTTAACGTTATACAATAAAAGTTTGTAGTGTTATATGAAGTAATAGAAAAAGTTGTACGCAACAGTACATACGAAATATCTTGTAAAAGTGGAAAAGGATCATTTATTGTATCTTGCTAATAATTTAACAAGCTAATTAGTTCTATACTCAAAAAAAAATTAGAGGTAATGGCTAGGACGCAGTAAATTTCATGCTTGTAGCACTAACTCTTGATGATAAAGTTTTAGAATTAACAAAGAAAAATTGGACGAATGGATTAAGAATATGAAAAGTATAGAAACGAGAAAAGTATGGAATACGCTAAAGTGTTAAGTAGAGTAAATAAAATTATTGAGTGCGTAAAGGATTAGCTTTAATGAAGTAAGTAATTAAATCTATAATCTTATTATCTAAATTGGAAGGAAGGTTTGCTTTACAAGTCACATAACAATATAATTCATAATCATCAAGATCAACTATCTTTTCATACTCAATTAGCTCATTTAGGGAAAATTTATTAAGGTACTTTAGTGCAAAATACCCTAAAAGTATATCGATTTCTTTGCAGCCTCTACGCCAGCTTCTATACATCAGTTTTTTTCTTAATAAAGAGGTATCTGTCACTGTTACTAAACTTTCTTTAATTTAAAGATTAAATTAAACGCTTGTCAAGCGATGTGCGTTTTAATATACTTAACATTTTGTTAATATCTAAAATACAGGTGGAATTAATTTCTAATCTTGTCCATCAGCTTGTTAATGGATCATATAATCTTTTGTCATTTGCCTTAATCATCTCTATTGTAGTATTTGTACATGAATACGGGCATTATATTTTTGCCAAAGCATGCAAAGTTAAAATTGAGTCTTTTTCTATAGGCTTTGGTCCTGAAATCTTTGGTTTTCATGATAAGTTTGGAACTAGATGGAAATTAAGTGCTGTTCCACTGGGAGGTTATGTTAAAATGCTAGGAGACAGCAATGCAGCAAGCGTTCCAGATGATCAACAAAAATTAACTGAAGAAGAAAAATTATATTCACTTCATACAAAACCGCGATATAAAAAAGCAGCAATAGTTTTTGCGGGACCATTTGCAAACATGGTACTTGCTGTTATAGCTTTTACAATATTCTTTAGTACAGTAGGCTATTATCGCACTCCACCAGTGATTGGAAGTGTAATTGAAGATAAACCAGCAGAGCAAGCTGGTTTGTTGCCAGGTGACATTATTACACAGATCAATGAATATAAAATAAAATATTTTGAAGATATTTTACGCGTTATGATGTCAAGCTCTGAGAATGAAATCGAAATTAGATATAGTCGAAATAACGAAGAGCATAGAATTATCCTGACTCCATCAATAATTAAAGATGCTTCCGATACCACAATAGAAAGAAGGGTTATAGGAATTACTGCAGTTGATATAACGGGGCTAAAGCAGTCCTCCTTTCTTGGAGCTATGAGACTATCAGTAAGTGAAACTTATCACGCTATGAGCTTAACAATCAAAGCTCTCTTTCAAATTATCGTTGGTAAGAGAAGTATAAATGAAATAGGTGGACCAATAAAAATTGCAAAATATTCAGGACAATCAGTTAAACAGGGGTTTACTATGGTTTTACATTTCATGGCGGTCCTTTCATCTACTTTAGCTGCGATTAATCTATTGCCAATTTTACCATTGGATGGAGGTCATTTATTCTCCTATGTTATAGAAGCAGTTATACGCAGAGACTTGAGTTTAAAATGCCAAAAATATGCTGCTACTTTTGGTGCTACTATATTGTTCTTGCTAATGGCAATTGCGATCTCAAATGATATCAGACATCTTTTTTAAGATAAATATGAAAAAACTGTTTTATGTATTAATAGTAATTTTTATTTTCGTTCCTGCTCTACTTGTTGCTTTAGAAAACACGAAAAAAACGCAGATAAAGGATATTAAATACGTTGGTAATGAGCGAGTCGGCAGTCAAACAATAAAGTTCTATACAAAATTAGAACCTAGTAGTTATGTAAATAGCGATGACATAGATTCAATTATAAAGGTTTTGTACAAAACAAAGTTATTTGCTAATGTTAACGCTTATATCGATGATGGAAAGAATTTGGTAATAAAAGTTCAAGAAAATCCGCTAATTAACAAGGTAATATTAAAGGGTAATAAGATATTTAAAAGCAATGAACTGTTAAATAACGTGATTCAATCAAAACCCTTGACTATTTTTGTTGAAACGAAATTACAAAATGATTTACTGAATTTAATTACAACTTATAGAAACAACGGTAAGATTGGTGCTAAAATTGAATATGAGCTAAATAGTCTTGATGGTAACAGAGTTAATTTAATCTTTAAAATAAAGGAGGGAAAAACATCTAGAATTAAGGACATAAGATTTATAGGCAATAAAAACCTTTCAGAAAATGAGCTAGAGCAAGCTATTAAAACGCAAAGTAATGATGTATTTAATAAGTTATTCAGAGCTGTTTTTAAAGGTGGAAATTATTACTCACCGCAGTGCTTGTTAATCAACGAAGAGTTGCTTGATCGCTTCTATTCGTCCAAGGGGTATATCAACAATAGTATTCAGCCAATTGTTGAAGTTGATAATAACAATCAAGTAGTATTAACTTTTTTGATTGACGAAGGAGAGCAATATTTGTTTGGAAGTAATAAAATTGATGTTGAAGCTAAAGTTCAAGATCCAAATCTAAATGAAGAGATATTAGAATTAATAACTGATGAAGGCAACAAAGTATTTGATAAGGTTAAAATTAGTAATACGATAGAAAAAATAAACATGTATTTAAATGAGAGAGGATATATATTTGCAAAAGTTAATCCAGAATACACACAGCGTGGAAATGTTGTAGATGTAATTTACAAGGTGCTGCCAGGTAAAAATATTTACATAAATCAAATTACAATAGATGGTAACGACCGTACTTTAGATAAAGTAATCAGGAGTATGCTTAGTTTAGCAGAGGGTGACATGTATAACATATCTGAGATTCAAAAATCGCATAGAAAATTGATTTACAGTGATTTTTTTGAGGCAGTAAAAATAAATAGTTATGTAATTAATGATAATGTTGTTAATCTTAACTTAAATGTTAAAGAAAAAAACACCACTTCATTATATTTAGGAGGGGGGGTGTCTTTTCCTGGAGAAGCATTTTTTAAAACTGATTTCAAAGATCGTAATTTATTTGGTAGCGGAAAAGAACTCTCCTTTGCCATTGAGAGAAGTCGATACTTATTTTCGACTGATTTAGAAGTAGTTGAAAATAATTTTAATGATTCTGATACATCATTAGGTGTAAGAGTATTCTATGAAAAACAAGATAAGCCAAACACTACTTTTAATAGTTGTGATATGGGATTTTTTACGAAATTATCACATAAAGTCACAGAGAACTTAACCAATTCCATCCGCTATTCTTATAAGTATAATCATATACACTTGGATAATAAGGATGAAAAGGATGGTACTATCACCGAAATAATACGTGACCGAGAAGGTGAATATCACATTTCATCAGTAGGATATACATTAGCGTATAATAAATTAGATAATCCATACGCCTCAAGAGATGGTTATTTATTGCGCTTAAGCCAGGACGTTTCAGGACTTGGAGGAAATGTTAATTTTCTCAAATCTGAATTTCTGTCTTTTTATATACATCCTATATTGAGTAAGATTGATGATGATACAATACTGCGCATTAAGATGGCAGCAGGTCATATTTTTTCTTATACCGATGAATCGCTAAATGTTGGCCAGCACTTTTTTAAAGGAGGTAATGAGATTAGAGGATTTGACCTCTCTGGTATTGGACCAAGAGCAAAGGATAAAAGTTCATTAGGAGGTAAGACTTATTTTAACTTAACACAACAAGTTGATTTTCCATTACCGAAATTATACAATTATATTGGCGTCAAAGGCTCATTCTTTGTTGACTATGCAACGCTTTTTGGTTTAGATAGCAAAAATGAGAAACACAAAGAAAAAGAACTATACAACGACAGTAAGCTCGTGAGAGTGTCACCAGGTTTTGGTTTTTCGATGCCTTCTCCTTTTGGTGGTAGGTTTAGATTGGATTTTGGTTTTCCTTTAGTTAAGGAACCTTATGATATAATACCATCATCGAATGTTAAGTTTTCTATTGAAGTAGAAATTTAAATGAGATACATACAATTATTTATATCAGTTATTATCTTAGTTATTTTCTTGTTTGTGAGTTATAAGGTTGTAAAACATCAACCTGATGGTGCGCTTGACATAAAAGTTGCGATTATTGATAGCGATAAAGTGATCAGTGAGTCTCTTGCTCTACAAAATATACAACAGCAAATAAAAGAACAAAGTTCTGGGCTGCAACAAAAATTTAAAAGTGAGCTAGAAAAATTCAAGCCTTCAAAGGAGGAATTTGAACTTCTATCAGAAGAAGCAAAAAAAGAAAGAACAGAGCAATTTGACAAGCGCGCTCTAAGTGCTAGAGATAGTTATGCTAAAAAAATGTTATATCTAGAAGAAAGTTACAGAGATGTAGTAGATAGTATTTTTAACAAGATAAAAGAAGCTGCCAAAGAAACAGCAGAAAAAAACAACATAGACTTGGTACTATTTATTTCAAAGAAAAATCAGGTTTTATACTCTATGGATGAAGCTGACTTAGATAAAGTTGATTTATCAGATGTAGTATTAAAAAACATAAACAAAGAAATATCAGAATTCGCTTTGAAAGACTTCAATTAGGCTTACTTTGAGAATATTATGCAGTTTAATATCAGTGATATTATAAAAATATTACCACATTCTTATCCGTTTCTCTTAGTGGATAGAGTAATAGAATGTGATCCAGGTAGGAGTATAAAGGCAATCAAAAATGTTACTTTTAATGAACCGTTTTTTATTGGCCATTTTTCTGACCATCCGATAATGCCAGGAGTTTTAATAATTGAATCTCTAGCTCAGGCATCTGCGATATGTGTTCTTGGTAAAGAAAATCAAAATACAATGAAAAATAAAGTTGTTTACTTTATGTCCATTGAAGATGCAAAATTCAGAAAACCAGTTACCCCAGGAGACACCATAATTATTCAATCTAACATTAAAAATGCACGTTTGAGTGCATGCAAGTTTGAGTGTGTTGCATATGTGGACGAAGAGAAGGTTGCAGAAGCAACAATTTTAGCCATGTTGCAAAACAAGTAAAATTTTCATCTGTAAAAAAATGTATGTGCTATATAATACAGCAATGCAGCTAAATTTTAATATCTCATTTCTCGATCTATATATTCGCAATGGATTAATAAAACTAGATGAAACATTTTTAAATTACGCCAAATCATATGATAAAAGTTTATTTTGTTCTCTGATTAAAGCAAGAGAAAACGCTTCAGTATCATCCAATTGTCACTCCATGTCATCCAAGTATCGTTCCATGTTATCCAAGTGCTTGACACTAAGATCCAAAAAACAACAAATGTCGATTACTCAAGCGACAGATAGTCAGTTAATTATAGACCTTTCGTACTTACTTGATGAATTCATCGTAAGGCTTTTCAACATTGGAAAAGAAACGGAAGAGCTAAGGAAAAAGCACAACGACTTTACTGTAATATATAAATGTAAAAGGTTATTTATTCAACGCTATGCATTGAAGAAATACACTGACATAGCAAATATAGATATTGATTGTGTCGCCAGCAGATTAAGTCATTTTCTTACTTTACCAACAACAGAAAAAAAATTCGCCGAGCAAGTGATGTGTTGGTTTGAGGATAAAGAGCGTTACAAAGAGGAAATAGAACTTGCAGCGCAATATGCAGCATGGAGAGTGAAAAATAAACGTAGTATACTTTTTAGTTCTCATAAGAAAATCGATTATGAAAATCTTGTATCATTCTCTAAAAAAAAAGTGGATGAGACTGAAGTTCTGTATTCAAATGAAGTAAAAAGACGATATGGTTTTGATCTAACAAGCGAAAGGATAGATTTAGATAAAGCATTAGATAATGCTCACTACTGCATATTTTGTCATAAGCAAAATAAGGACAGCTGCTCAAAAGGGCTGGAGCTATCTGTTATTCAAGTAGCTGACAGTTGGATTCAGAAAGAATACGCAGATTATAGCTCCACATTTTGTCAACCAAGCGAGATTTTTAAAAAATCTCCACTTAAAGTTGAATTGCATGGCTGCCCACTGGGGCAGAAAATATCAGAAATTAATCTGGTAAAAAGTGAAGGGTACAGTATAGCCAGTCTTGCAATTGTGATGATAGATAATCCATTATGTGCAGCCACTGGATACAGAATATGCAATGATTGCATGAATTCGTGCGTATATCAAAAACAGGAGCCTGTGAATGTGCCAATGGTTGAAACAAGAGTTTTGGATGATGTGCTCAGTTTTCCATACGGATTTGAAATATATTCTTTGCTTAGTCGTTGGAATCCTTTAAATTTTCAGAGGCCGTTGCCGAAAGAAAACACTGGAAAAAATGTCCTGGTTGTAGGCCTTGGTCCTGCTGGTTTTAATTTAGCTCATCATCTGTTGAATGATGGACATAATGTTATCGCCATTGATGGATTAAAGATAGAACCTCTGATTGATAATTTTCAGCCTATCAGAGATTTCAAGCATGAAAAATTGAGTAAGCGTACAGCCAGTGGGTTTGGTGGAGTAACAGAATATGGTATTACTTCTCGGTGGAACAAGAATTACTTAAAGAGTATTAGATTATTACTAGAAAGACGCAAAAATTTTGCGTTTTATGGAGGCATTCGCTTTGGTGGCACGGTAACTGTTAGTGATGCGCTTGACTTTGGTTTTGACCACATAGCCCTAGCGCTTGGCTCTGGTAAGCCACGAATAATCAAGATAAAAAACATGTTAGCTCGTGGGGTGCGCATGGCATCTGATTTTCTAATGTCATTACAACTTAGTGGTGCTCTTAAATCTGACTCTATAGCAAATCTGCAAATTCGCATGCCAATAGTTGTTATAGGAGCGGGACTTACTGCAATTGATACTGCCACTGAAGCTTTAGCGTATTATCCGATTCAAGTAGAAAAATTTCTTCTTCGCTACGAGACATTGGTTGGTAAATATGGGAAAGACTACGTTGAAAAAGATTGGACAGAGGAAGAGCGTGAAATTTCGGATGAGTTTATATTACACGCGCAGTCAATCCAAAAAGAGAAAGAATTAGCGAAAAAAGAGAACAGAGAAGTAAAAATATTAGAGTTAATGCAGAGTTTAGGGGGGGTAAAAGTTGTATATAGAAAAGAGCTAAAAAGTTCACCAAGTTACCGACTGAATAGTGATGAGGTGCAAAACGCACTGTCAGAAGGGATTTACTTCATCGAAAACCTAGAGCCAGTTGAAATTGTGACGGGTAAGTATAACCATGTTGAATCGGTAAAACTGATAGACATAAAGTCTCACAAAATCAAGTGTATAAAAGCACGTTCAGTTTTTATAGCAGTGGGTACTGAGCCAAATACAGTCATCTCAACGGAAGATAGAAAGCATTTTAAATTAAGCAATGGATATTTCACTCACCTTAGCTCATCAGGGGAAGAAGTAGATCCAATATTCTCTCCTAAGATGCAAAACAAAGATAGAATATTAGTGTATAAGCAAGGCAGTAAAGCAATTAGTTTCTTCGGTGATCTTCATCCTTCATATAGTGGTAGTGTTGTGAAAGCTATGGCAAGTGCCAAAAACGGCTATCCTATCATTTCTCAGCTTTTGAATGGAGCTATCCAAACAACTAACCAACCAGTGTTATGCGCTGAAATGACACAAGAACATCTGGCAAATGAAGAATTCTTCAATAAAATCAAAGAACAGTTCACTGCAAAAGTCATAAAAGTTCAATATTTAACTGACAGAGTAGTAGAAATAGTGATCAAAGCACCACTTGCTGCAAAAAATTTTAAGCCTGGCCAATTCTTTAGATTGCAAAGTTTTGAAACTAATAACAGAAAAGCCACAAGCCTTGCTATGGAAGGTATAGCTGTAACTGGCACTGAAGTAGACAAAAAAAAAGGAATTATTTCCACTATTGTACTTGAAGTCGGCGGTTCCACTAATTTGTGTAAGTACTTCAAAGAAGGTGAACAAATAATTCTTATGGGCCCAACTGGACATCCTACTGAAGTTTGTTAGGTCTATCTCTTATACCAAATCCAAATGGTAATAGGACAAATTGAAAAGTTTCTCTATGATGAGAGATTTAGCAAATTTATTATGTATCTTATTTGATAACGAAAATTGATATAATCTTTATGTTTAAGAAATTTACCAGGCAAAAGAAAAAGGATAATAAACCCGGAGGTAGCTGATTATCCACTCTTTATTTTAAAATTCGGGGTTTAGTGATGTCTTAAACTACTTATAAGCGCGTTCAGCTTTTATGAATAGAAATTTGAAATTTAAAAAGACATCCAGTGCACATAGTGCGAAAAATTAAACAACAGTACGCTAAATACAGGTTTTCTTGTCATTTTAACTTGCCAAGATTGAAAGTTAAATAAATAGTTCCAATACTGGGATAAAAGGATTGAAAGAATTTATCAAGTAGTTTTTCGTTTCTATTGAATTCCAGTGGCTTATGAACATATAGTAGAATACACAGATATAAATGAACTTAAACCTGGGTGAAGTTATTCATTTATACTGCATCTTTTAAAAACAATAAATAAACAGTAAAAATAAATGTTAGTACTGATACAGACAAAACAAGAGTAGCTATACTGATTTCTTGACATTATAAACACAGTTCGTTAAGGCAATAAAACGGCCATGATAAAAGATTTGATGAATGAAACTCAGAAGAAGCTGTATCTTTAAATTTCAGGGAAACATTCAATGATGCATTAAAAAGCACTGCCTGGCAAATTGTACAACCAATAACGAAAATAATCATTGATAGTATTATTAAGTAAGGAAACTGAGCATGACTATACTAAATATAACAAGCAATAAAGCCCAATAATAACCACACCTATACCATAAATTACACACCTTATTGTCTAAATTTTCTATAAGATCTTGCAAGTAAATAGACTGATGAGTGAGAAAGATCCAACTATTGCACTTTGATGCAGTGCATAAATAGCACTGGACAAGCCGAAAGTCTCAATGTATAAAAATGATCTATAAGTGATAAATGACATATAAGCGGCAGAAAGAAAGCTCATTAGCAAAGATAGTGCCATAAATTTTGAACTCAATAATAGCTTCTCATAGTCTTTCATTATTTTTAAATTAAAGATATCACGATTTTTTGTCATTTTTGGCAACGGGAAGCAGCAAAATCCAAGAGATTAAACAAAGTATTATAATACTTGCATAATTGCCACTTCATTCCACAATTTCATTAATGAAACTGCTCAAAACTGTTGCAGCTGTAATGACAACTGTGAGAACAGAATTCATGACTCCGATAAACTTCACTGCTTTGTCGCCTTTATAACTATCTGAAACGATTGCAAATACAACTACAGATGTGCTAACACCAATGCCTTGAATAAAGCGAAAAATTAAGAGCCAAGGAAACTGATGGTATAAAACACAACCAACAGCATCAGCGAGCAGTAAAGTGTTACCTATGATCATAATTCTTCTACTGCCATAGTATTCAGACAATGGACCAAAACAACCTTTCTATGCAAAAATCTAGTAAATTATAAGCAATAGTCAATTGAATTGTATCTACGATACATTGAAATAGCGCGCACCATGCCAGAAAGCTAGGCACAGAAATATTAATTTCAATAAACTTGGCAATCAAGGATAAGATCAACAGAGATGGTGGTAGCATTTAAAATGCTTCAACTAATGGATAAAAGTAGCACGCCTAAAGCGTTTAGCAAAGAATATTTTTCATTATTTTACCAAAACTGCTCTCACGTGAAGAAGTAACGGAATCAGGATAGCTTAGAGACATCAACAAGAGAAATACAGCAGCCATACACTTTAAATTAAGGGTAAATTTTCAAAAACATAGTTGATTCAATATTGAAATAATTCTTCTTGCTGTTATTTTCCTTAATTTGAGCATATGTAAAATATTCGTGCATCACGCGCTGCCATTTGGTATACAGGAATTACAGTGTTCATTTGCCAAAATCTCCAGAATCTGCACTATATTTAGTGCTGCACCTTTGCGCAGATTGTCAGCCACTATCCACATGTTTAATCCGTGTTTAACTGTGTTGTCTTTTCTAATACGCGATACATATACAGCGTCCTCCTGTACAACATCAATTTGAGTTTTATATTCACCACCTTCGCGCCTATCATATACTAAAATTCCATTGTCTTCGGTTTTATTTAGCACTCTACGAGCTTGTTCTTCAGTTATGGGCTGATAAAACTCTGCATTCACTGCTATAGCATGACCAATAAAAACCGGTACTCTCACGCAAGTTGCAGTCACTTTTATATCTTCTCCTAAGATTTTTTTTGTTTCCTCTTGCATTTTCCATTCTTCTTTTGTGGAGCCATCTTTCATGAATTCTTCTATGTGAGGAATACAGTTAAATGCTATTTGCTTAGGAAATACCTCAGGTTTTTTAGTTTCATTCATAAAAATCTTTTTTGTTTGATGGTAGAGTTCATCCATTGCTGCTTTGCCTGCGCCGGAGGTCGATTGATAAGTTGAAGCAACAATTCTCTTTATTGTTGCTTTTTGGTGTAATAAGTGCAGTACTAGTAACATTAGTATTATAGTACAGTTTGGATTGGATATTATGTTGTGGTTTTTGTATTCCATGATTTTTCCTTTGTTAATCTCTGGAATGATCAGCGGTACACCTTCTTTCATCCTAAAATGGAAACTATTATCTATAACAATACATCCTCCATCAGTTGCAATTGGCACATATTTTTCAGAAACATGATTCCCAGCACAGAAAATGGCTATATTAATTTTAGTAAAGTCACAATTTTCAAGACATGAAACAGTCAATTCTTCATCACCAAAACTCACCTTTTTTCCCTTTGATTTTTTTGATGCAAGTACGATAATAGAATCTATCGAAATTTTTTTTTCATATTGAAACTCAGCAAGTATATTCAGCACTTCGCGTCCTACTCTTCCTGTCGCTCCAACAACAGCAATTTTATGTCCCATATAGATGAACCTCTGACTTAAAGTTATATTATATTTTCACTGACAAAATTCACAATTGTTTTAATATTTTTACCTTGCAATTAACCATAATTTAGTTATTCTTATGCAAGATTAATAATATTACGTGCTAAAGTGAGAGATGAGCAAACATGATGAAACTAAGATTAAATCTTCAACATCTACATCTCCAGGACTTAAGGGAACCAATGAATCAAAAGTTCAAGTGATAAGAAGGAAATTTCCGAATTTTAATGATGAAAGGTATTCTGTCAAAACTGTTAAAACATGGTTTCTAGAAACAGGACAGCAGCCTTCAAAGCTAGGTAATTTCTTGAAATCAATACTAATTATAGGAAGTTTTTAGCAAAAATTTTCATACCCGAAAAAATAGGAACTATCAGCAACCCTATATATGAAAACAGAGAGATATACAAAGCATATAAAAGGTCACAAAACAAATGCTACGGTGAAGCGGAAGATGAGGCAAAACAATTTGCATTGGTGGTAAGAACGATAAAGTAATAAGCAGTAATGTTAAGCATGGTAGTGTTGAACAAATGGAACACGAGAAGAAAAGTTGTGGATTCATAAGCATCTTATCTAAAAATCCTCTAGATGTGCTTTTGTTGCGTAGAAAGTGAAGTTATACCAACTCCACTACACAGAAAGCGTATGGACAAAAGTTGAAAATTATAACGTCGTCACAATAGAAACAAAACTACTTGACAAATACCTCTAGTCTTATTTATGAAACTGACAATACGCCAAGTACATTTAGTTTAAAGAATCTAGTTATAAGGTGGGAAATGCCAATTCTTAGGCGATAATGTGAATACTTCAACACCATCTTTTGTTACCCCAAGCGTATGCTCAAACTGTGCAGAAAGTGAAAGATCACGCGTTGTTACTGTCCAGCCATCTAGCTTGCTGAGCAGAGTTTCATGTTTTCCAGAATTAATCATTGGTTCTATTGTAAAAAACATGCCTTCCTTTAAGATAAGATCTTCATCTTTATCATAGAAATGCACCACATTTGGTGGAGCATGAAAGATTTTTCCTATACCATGTCCGCAATAGTTACGTACGATAGAATAGCCAAAATCTTCAATATATCTCTCTATAGCGAGCCCAATTTCATTTAATTTATTACCAGGCTTAACTTGCTTTATCGCTTCCATTAATGCGCCATAAGTAGCATCACACAAGCGTTTTGCTTTTATTGATGGCTTTCCAGCCCAAAATATACGACTTGTGTCGCCATGCCAGCCATTTAAAATTACCGTGACATCGATATTTACAATATCTCCATTCTTAAGCGGCTTATCATCAGGAATGCCGTGACAAACAACAGCATTTTTTGAAGTACAAATCGATTTGGGATATCCTCTATAATTCAATGATGCTGGAATTGCGCCTGCTTTGATTATAAAATTATGACATAAATCGTTTAACTCATTAGTTGTCACTCCTACTTCTACGTGCGGTACAATGAAATCAAGAGTTTCAGCTGCTAACAGACCAGCTTTTCGCATAAATTCGAAGTCTTCCTGTGAATGAATAGTTATATCCATATTTTCCATATATTATTGGTATTATCATACACATTTTTGCGCAGAATTAACAGCTTTGTTTATAGCCCTGCCCATGCCATCAAAGTAGTTTCCATATGTTCTAGTGTCAAACGTATAACTGCATGAACATTGCAATTTGATCCGGCAGTTACTTTCAATAGAGACGAAAACTACTTTACAACCTTCGCTATTCCTTTTATCATAGTACTTGAGCTATTTGTTTAACTTCTCCACCAATCTTGTATAGGTTGAAATAACAAGAAAGCTTGTATTTGACGTACTATTGATTAATTTTTAGCACTATGTGCATTGCATGTCTTTTAAAACTTCATGGGTTTGTCATACAAGCTGAAAACGCTCTTATAAGTCGTTTAAGACATCACAAAATGCCGGATTTAAAATATAGAATGTGGAATAATTAGCTACCTCGGGTTTTATCGTCTTTTTCTGTATTGTAGATTTTTTAAATATTATAGCTTAGAATAGTTGTGTTTAAAAGCAGCTAAATTGCAGCGTTTAAGGCGTAAAACACCAATACTAAAAATAAATAACGACTATGATTTCTTTTACTTTTTTATTTATTGAATTTCTTAAGCATAAAGGTTATACCAACTTTCGTTATCAAACAAGATACATAATAAATTCGCTGATCTTGCCGTAGGGAAACTTTTTAATTTACCATTGCCATAAGGAAAAAGTTGCAGACACAAAATCAGTTGACTACTTTTTTTTTGATTGTACTTATTCTACGACCAATTTCATCTTGTAAATCATTGCGGTCATTTTTTTCGTCATGATTTATCTTTTCAATCCTACCTTCTAGCTCTAATTTAATTATAGTATTGATTTTATCTATGTTATTGAGAAAGCTTTGACATTCTTCATCACTATATTCCTCGCCAGATGCCTTTCTTTCGATAAATATGTCTTTAAACCCTGCTAGATCAGAACTCTGATCGGTATTCAGTATGACATTTCTCTCTATGAAGCTAAGGTCCGATAATAATAAACTAACCTCAAGTAGATCTTTACTTTTAATGTTTGCAAGATTATCAAGGTTGTCTAAAATGTTAAACATCTTGAATTCTTCCTGAGCAATTTCTTGATCTTCCTTGTCGAATTCAGACAATAATTCTCTATCATCTACGAGTTTCTCACTAAGAGCCTTATCGAGCTTTGAAAGATTAATATCATCCTGCTTAGTGTTATCAAGGAATAAATCTACTCTTGCTCTACGCGCATTTAAAATGTCATCGTAGTCACTTAGCTTTATGCTACCGTCTTTGTCCTGGTGCAATTTATAATAATCAAGACCTTTGAAATTTTTTTTACTAGTCTCCATTGCTATCCTCATTCCCTTCTCTTAGCTCACCAGGTATGCTTCTTTTTAATGAATCTCCCAAAAATTTATCTGATTTATTCAAATTTGGTTCGCTAAGCCCTGGTGATGGCGCACTTGGTTGAGTACTATTACCTTCATCCTTATATTTCTCTGGCTTTCTTTTGCGCCCTATAGTGTAATCATGAAGTTTGTCCAAGAATCCTCGTCTATGCGATTTTGCTCTATAGAGTAAGTTATGATTGTAGCTATGCTTCCCTATAGAATCAACACTATGTTCCAAGGTAAATTTCATAGCGTTTTTTATTGTATAGCTCAAGTGTGACCCAACATATCCTTTATAATAATCTAAATATCTACCAATTCTTCTATGCGTAATATCTTCCTTGTCAACTCCAAACGCTTTGTAAATTTTTTCCTCAAGTTTATCAATGTCCTTTTCAGGCGATGTTGCAAATTTTGTTGCTTCTATAGTAGCACCTACAAATTTACGTGGCACATCAATAGCGTATTTCAACACACCTCCAACTCGTGGTATACTGCCCAGTAAATTATCCGCACCTCCGGCTAATCTATCAGGTAAATGAGTAGCCCAGATGTCTAAAGACTCCAGTCTGCCACCAATTGTATCTTGCCAATAAGACCATTTTAATCTTTCCATTATTCGAACTAAAGGCGATGCTTCATATATTCTAGATATACTATAAACGCTGAATCCACTACCAGCGATACTTGAACCAATTTGTTGTACAAACTCGCGTAGGGAGAACATTAAAAATGAAAGCAAGAATAATACAAAGATTTCTCCCGCATTGACTAAATAACCTCTCTGTATGTCTTGCACCCTTTGGTAGTCGCTATTTTCTTGATATTCCTTTTTATTTATATCATGAAAATTCTTTAATTCACAATTTACACTTCGCTTAATTATATTCTGTACTAAAATCCTTATTTTATTTATTATTTTCCTGTAACTGCTGCACTTATTTATATCTTGACAGTGGTGTTCTACTGTTTTTTTGATATCATCACCATCTATCTTATTGTTTATACTATCTATTAACGATATGATGTCAGCCTTTTCTGATGCATGAGATAAACTGTTTGTTAAGCGTACTAGATTTTTCTCATTTTCACTACAACTACCACTAATCACTATGTCGTTTTCTGCTATATAATGATCTACTGGATTTTCTTTAGTACCAGAAATTGGGTTAAAGAAGGGATAGTCTATATAACGAAAACATTTTACAATATAATCCGGTGGAATGGGAATATATCCAGCACCGCCAGTGAATTTTATTGTACCACCTGCTCTGCTTAGTTTTTCTGTGGCATCTATACTTTTGTCTACGTTTAATGGGGAAGCCTCTCCGAGAGAGTAAGGTACAAAAATTTGTCCTGGAGTCCATCCAAAGTACTGTTTATCAATGATACAAAAACCGCCAAACATCCATTTTGGAGCACACAATCTTATCTCAAACCATTTATTGTAGCATACAGTAAAACCTAGCTGCCTATAAAAGGTATTCATTATAATTGTAGCCAGCAGCGATAATAGAGTAAATATCATAATCGATTGTAAACAAAAACTAATACAGAATTTTATCCAACCTTCAAATAGACTTTTCAGCGGTGAAAACAAGATAGAGATTAGAAACAGTGGCATTATGGCTATAAGAAAAGCTATACCCACGAAACCGAAAAGAAATATTATGTAAGCATATACACACAGCAGGAAATATAAAACAATCCCTATGAAAATTGCTGGTATCATAAGTATACTTGTCCACATTTGGTAATGCAAAAACGCTGCAAACTTTTTCCAAACAGAGTAAGCAAAAAACTTGTTGAACATGTTCTCCATTAAACTGAACAATCTAACACGGGCGTCCACACCAGCCTTGACAGGGTGGTCCAAATTAGCATCTGTATTCATATTAGGAGCAAAGCTAGTAATTATATTTATCATATATTCAAGTCCTTCAACAAACAAAGCAAGGAAATGATCATAGAAAAACTTAAAACTTCCAGGGGATATAAGCGCTATTACTAAAGTGATTTTCATCATTCTGACGAGCATATCATGCTTAGTTTCTCTTATCATGCCAAAAAGGTAAAGAAGAGATGAAATCACTATAAATAGAACAAGCAAGGAAAGAACAAAATTATGAAAACTTGTACTCTTTTCAGCTACATTCTGAAACACAGCCTGTGCGGCTGCAGGTCCACTTTCGCTGTTTTTATTGATCAACAATACACTCTTTAGATAGTGATAAACATAATCAAAAAAACCAAAACTACTTGGTTGCCGCACTCCGCTCAAAAATTCAAAAGAGTAGCCACCTACATTATCTAAGTAATATCTATCTAATATTTTTACATATATTTTCCATCCCTTTTCTAACTCTAGTAGTTTACAATTTTTGTCTTTTAACTTTTTCTCGCCTTTTTTCAAAGTAAAAAGCCCGCTTCCATTTTCTGTTATAGAATTATAACCTAGATGTATAGTGGGAGATTGAGGATTGCGCATGGATTTCAGACTTTCGTTAGGGTTGTTATCACCAGGCTTTTTAAACAGAAGGTAAGCGCCATGACCATTAGTAAACCAGCATGAAACACCACGTGACACTATGCTTTTGCCATCATCCTCATTAATGAGCTTGCAATTTACGGTGCAACTTACACTAGAACTACTTGAAAATTTTTGCATACTAGATTTATAATCATTGCAAATCATGTGAAAGTCAGGCAATCTATTATCGCCTTTTTTGCTTTCGAATTTGGTTGCATATTTCAGCTGCTCCAAGCTTTGCAAGCTGTAACTGCCTTTAGATTCTTTCTTATTATCGTTACTCCAAGATGTCCATGCACCATTAACTCGTACTATTAAATCATCTCCATTGGTTTCGAGTCCGGTATCCTTCCACTTCACCACTTGGTTAGAATGAAAACCATAATTGATTTCGCTGGTCACAGGATCAATAGGTTCTCCACTCTCACCTTCTGGAAAAAATGCATCATGACCGATTGGAAAATGAGCACTAACTGTAATAGGTTCAGGGCCAAAATAATCAGCAGATATGCATCTTGGAAAAGGCATATCGCTCTTATTGCAACCTGTTATCAGCACATAAGCTACAAGAAGTAGTAACCTAAACCAAGACGTGCCTAAGCGTAACTGCATATCTAAACTATTCCAAATATAGAAGTAAAACCTTACTTAAAATATCTTTTTAATTAGTTGCTTTGTGATATTACTCGTTTCCCCTTTCTTCTTTCCTATCTTCAGCTTCAAGCTTTTCTTCTTCTGGCTGCTTTAGCGTCTTGGACAACTTATATTCAATTTGTGTTCGATCTTGTTGACTCGTCATTCTTTTAACATGTGGTATCATACCTTCAATTCCTCTCTCTTTATTTCCTTGACTTGCATCGTCAAGTCCAATAGCTGACAGAATAGCTTGTGATGCGCTGTTAGCAATATCAGCAACACTGCCAGCAATCCCAAAACCAGCACTAAATATTGCTTGTGCCATGGTTTCTGATGCGGAAACAAAAACTTCCGTTGCATTAGCAATAATGAAGTATATAATTGCCTGAATTAGGTCTATAGGTAATGCTGCAAAGTATCCACCAGTTTTCGTTCCATCACTTAATGCAACATCAACACTAATGCTAGGACTATATCCAAGAGGTAGTATAGATTTCATAAGACAGAAATCATAGGACAAGAAATTTATACTAATTAAACATTGATAGCATGCAGAGAAATTTGTGAGATTATACAAAACTGAATACATCAATTGATTCAAAATTGATAAAGATGAAAATAAAATCATCGGCTGTACTGCAACATGAGAAAGTGTCTTTATCCAGTTATCAAACAGGAACTTAGTCTGTTGAAATAAGATAAACACGATAAACAAAGGTGTTAATGATAGCAAAAACGCTACTAGGACAGTAGATATTGCATATCTAAATGTGGCGCTGATAATACATTTTAAGAACATAAAACTAGCATGAAGTATTATTAAAAAAGCGATAAAACCAAATGGACCAGCGAATATTAACGATAAAAACTTCAACCATGTTTCTCCTGTGAGTAATATTCCTGCTGTTAAATCTAAGAATGCAAATCTTTTACCTCCTTCTCCTATATAACCAGAGAAACTATCTACTAAATGAATGCTACCATCCATAAAAAATTTAGATAGAGTTGTAGCAAAGAATTTCCAGCTATTATCGCTAAAGGCAAAAGCTATAAATGCTATTTTCATCATCCTCACAATAAAGTCAAATTTACTTAGCTGTATCATTCCAAGCATATAGCCAACAACAGTAAATATAATATACAGGGTAAGTAAAGCTCTTACCCCTTGAAGAAAACCTTTAGTATACCCTTTGTATAGATCTTTGACGCTATCACCAATTACTTCTTTTTTTATAAAATTAAATACTTTGTTTACATTTGATGAAACGAAATCGTCAATCTCTTTTTTGACAAACAAGGTTATATTATATTCATTATTTTCATAATATTTGCCTTTTTCATCTATAATATCTTCTTTTTTTACGTTACTTACATCAATACCAAAATATATTTTTTCAGATTCTTTATCTGTTAAATGATTTCCATTTATTATATAGTAATTTACATTATCCTCTGTTTTTTGATATAACTCTTCTACATTTTTGAAATCATTAGTTTCAATGCCATTAAAATCATTAGGTGCTTCATTACCTAAATATATATACAATTTTTGGCCATTAACGTATTCGCATGATCTGGTTACTTCAACATGATATCCGCCTCTATGAAGATGATAATTGCCATCACTTGCTATAGCAAGCATTACATCACTACCAGGCGGAACATCTCCGTTTACATCATAATCATAATCTAACCTTAAAGAAAAATCTTCAAAATCGTTACTGATTTTTGAACACCTATACTCTTGATAACCATTTTTACTTACACCATTTTCTTTTGGAAGATATTGAACGCCCTTAGCGCAACCATTCTCCATATCAAACATATGATTCTTTGTAGTGTCAAAATTACCAATTTTCACAACAAGAGCTTCGGCCCATAAGATATTTTCGATGTCTTCTTTGCCGTTTAATGTAAAACCAATGCTATCTTTATTTTCTTTAATTTCCTTGAGCCTATCTTCAACTTCTTTAAGGTGAGAGTACATGTCGCACTCATACTCTTCTTTATTTTCTTTATTTTTTTTATTATATTTCTCATATCTTATAGAAGAGACACAGTTCCGGTTTCCTTTTTTATGCAAATCATTATTGAATATACCTTCTTTGGTGTAACATATATTCTGGTAGTAACAATTAAGCTCATAAGAGTTATACTTTTTTATCTCGTTGAGATTACAGTTTTTTCCGTCGCATAGTTGCTCCAACCCTGTTTTACTAGAGCCATACTCTTTTATCTTGTTAAAATCGCAGTTTTTTCCGTTACATAATTCATTCAGTCCTACTCTTGCTCGTTGCAAATCTAACAGTGCACCATTTATCCATGGTTCGTCGACCTTAATGAAATTTTTATTAAAATGTACTTTATTATCATATGGAGTGTAGCCATTACCAACTAGCACTTTTCTTTTTTCCATGTTCTTCTTGTTAAGATTAGGAAATTCTACTGCAGTCCTTTTGCCATTGCTTTCGCAAAAGAACGTTCCTCCATTGAGCATTTCTTTTATTGTGGCTCTGTCTTTGTCATCTTCTTTTTCAGCTTTATAACAATTGTTATCATAGCTGATGTCTTTTCCTTCTGGATTATCATAATCAATTGCTATCTCTCTTGGAACCAAGCTAAAGTTTAACTTATCACCAGGGTTTACTTTAATTTCAGCATCTACATAACGTCTATTGCTGCCAAACTCTCTACCACCACACAGTTCGTTTCCATTCACGCCTTTTTCGTCAACGCCGTAATTGTTGTATACATCGTTAACATTTGCAGCTTTACTATAAATTGGTATTGAACCATCAGCACAAAATACGGCAGGAACAAGTACTTTTCTTGGATTTTTGCCTTCTTTAGGAAAGCAAAAATTTAATGATCCACCAAGGGTAAATTTAATTTTCTCATCTTTACTGATTATTTGACCAGAATCGACCCAATGAATTTTAACTCCTTCATCAGCTTTACGGACTGGAACATTCACGATAACACTAGTATTTCTGTTTTGCAGTCCAGGCTCGACACAATCTATGTTACAGCCAGTGATTGCAAGATACAGCATTAATAATAGTGATCTTTTATTTATCATAGCTTTTGCTGTGGTGGTACTGTTCTTTGAATTGTAGGCATTTGAGTTCCTTTGCTTGATGGTTGAGCACCTACTCCTCTTTTTGCCTGTCTTCTGTGAACGCTTTGCTCATCTAATCCTACTAGTCCCATTAGGCTCTGTTGATATTGTTTTCCAGTTTCTTCTTGCACATAAACATCAAACAACGAGTCAGATATTTTCGAAGAAGCTTCAACTAAAGCTTTCATAGTATAACCCAAGATAACAAAGGCCATCATAGCAGCGATATTAGGTGTATGCTTGGAAGCATATCCAGAAAAGATGCAAATTTTAAAAATCTTTAGGTCAGCATTTAGTATGCATGTAGTGCAGACTTCGAAATTAAACACTGAATATACAATATAATCCATAACTTGGCTTACTAGTGATATAAAAGTTAAAAGCACCGCTGGATGAACCACAAATCTTGCCAAGTTTTTGACCCAATTGTGAAACATATGTCTAGTGTATGTAAACAGAAGGCAAATAATAAAGATAGGTGTTAAAGAAAGCAATAACGCAATTATTGCTATGGAAGTAATAAAAGAAAACAAGGCGTTAAAAATAGATAATACCACTATTATTAAGCCCCAAATCACTAAACAAAAAGATACAATGCCTAGAGGGCCAGAAAATATAAGAGATATTATTAATAAAACTGAATGTGCTGACAAAAATCTATTCAATGGCAAATCGAGAAATTCAAAAACGTTTAATGTCGTGTCTCTAAAATTTGCTATTTCTATCAACTGCTTTGGAGTGTTGATAAAGATGGAAAAGGCATTGTTATAAAAAAAATTCCAGCTATTATCTTGCAACAGTTGGGTAATAATTCCTATCTTTACACATATAATTAAAGACTCATACATAGAAACATGAGTTAAGCCAAAAAAGTAATAAAGAGTATACAATACTATATACAGTACTAACAACGATACTATCGTGGATCGAATGGTCTTTGTTCTATTTGACGCTACAAAACTTTGATAAAGAGACTTTACAGGACTAGACTCAGAGTGGACAGCATTTGAATCTTTGTAGCGAGATCCAAAAAATGCAGTTTTTACTTTCTCATCAAAAAAATTATATATCACACTAAAAGTTCTTGTAGGCGGTTCTTTAGTCGTTAGTTTAATACTAAACTGACCTTCATTTTTCTTATAATCGCAGCCATGATCTCTTATTCCATAATATATGATGCCGCTTTTGTTTTTTAGTTTGTCTTTTAAGATTTCCATGTACTTAGCATCATGAACTTCGTTAACATCAACAAGTATATCTCCCTGGGTTTCATCAGGGTCATGTTCAGGGAATGTGTCAGACACACGTATATATAAGCTATTTTTTAGTTTAGTAGGATTAGGAACCCTTGTTACTCTTATGTTGTAGCCACCCTTGCATTGGTCTTTACAAGCAAAGGTAAAAGTTAATTCCTCACCTTGAGGATGATCTTTCTCCACTTTATGATCACAGTTAGTCCATGCATTAAAACTTTCTCTCTGTGTTGACGCTACTAACGATGGAATATAAGTTTTTATCCCTCCTTTTTCTGCAATCTTTTTAATGGCTTTAGTAATTTCGCTTGCTTTATCTTCAGCTGCAACTAAAGCATCACCAATACTTTTAATCAAGTTGGCATCATCTATAGTATTGGATTCAATTTCAACACAATTTTGGCCAGAGTAATAACATGTATTTTTACATGCAAAATTCAGAATGTATGAATCCATCTTACTTTTCTGATCGCTTAAAAGCTTGCTGCAGTTTATATTTTCTCCATGCTTTATAGAGTTAATATTCACAATCTCTTTTCTTCTTTTTTCTCGGTCTGGTTTTGAAAAATCTGAACTCCAGTACTCTTGGCCAGCCAGCCACTTTGCGCTGCCTATCATGAGTTTGTTAGGACATATTGTGTACTTATATTCTCCATTCTGGAATATTGCCTGACATTCTTCTCGATTTAAAACATGTGCAAAATACTCCATCTCTCCTTCACCGCAACTCTCGTCAATTTTTTTATAGATGAACGTACCATTATCGTTTTTACAGATTTTACTCCCAATGATACTAAAGCTTATTGAATCACCAGCTTTAAGCGCGAATGGTAATGTAACAACAACAGGATCTTTCCCAGATTGAACTGCAAAATCTTTATACTGCTTAGTACAAAAATTAACCTTGCTAGGCACTATACTAATTTCTGTTACTTTTACACTATCTGAGATATGGACACCAGAATCAACCCACTTCTGCTCTGTTGATACTACATCTAATTTCTCGCGTAAGCCTGATAAATCTTCGGGTTTAATACAGCGACGCTCACAACCGGGCAATATAAAGAGTGTTACTATTAACAAAAACTTATGCACAACTTACTAAATTTTGGTTACTTAAATATTTAAGCATCTGTTACTCATTTTTTAGATTAAGGACCATCTCATTTCTTATTAGCAATCTCACTAGACCAACCAACAGTATCCCTAACCCTATGAGCATCTTTAGCAGCTTCAGCAGCATCCCAGGATTTAGCTTTGCTAATGGCTCCAGCAATAGCTTTACCTGCAGAAAAGGCTTTTGACATCATTTTTGTAGGTGTATCACTAGAGCCGAGTGCTGCTCTGTAATTACCGGAAAGCTCTGCAGCCATCCCTGGCAGAATATGTAAAAAGTGATAAAACAGAAGCAATATTAGAGCCAATTTTAGTAACTCCCCGATAGGAGAACTGCTAAATTCCATATATGTAAAGCTAAATAGACCAAGTATGCTACTTTTTTTAAAGCTGTAATTCTGCATCATACATGCAAGAGTATCTTCATTTTTATCACATTCATCGCTTTTCAGTTTAAACCACTGTTTTTTACTATTACCAGAGTCTTTTATCTTCTCTTCATATTTCCTATCCAGCTCAAAGTTCAAGTTTTTAAAATAGATTTTATCGCATGCTATAAACATAAAGGATAAAAATGCAAAAAGCACAATAGGGTATAGACTATAGGTAATCAACTTCCTTATCCACCCATCAAAGTATCCTTTAGTGTGTTGGAATAAAACCATAGTGATAAACAAAGGTGACAAGATGATTATTGCACTTAGAGCAACTAAAGATAAAATAAATACGTAGCATATCCACAAAATAATCATCATTATCATAACAGCCATAAATATGGCAATAATAGCTATTAAAATTTGCCCACCAGCAAATATGATGCCGATTATCGAGCCTGCTGCTAACAATACAGGAGCAGCACCTAATAAAACAGCCAGTATCCCTACATTTCCAGTACCAATTTTGCCACCAATTCCATCTAAAGGCGCTCCTAAGTAGAATAGAATTCTACAATCGAGTCTGTCCCAAGGTGCAAGATAACTGTAAGATACCTTTTTTCCTGCACGATCGTATTCATAATCTGTACCTGCGTTATAATTACATATACCTTTACTTTCAGATGAAGCTTTGAGAACTATTTCTGATAAACCATTTGAAAGTTTTGTTAATTCTCCATAATAATGAGACATGGTATCGCCTGTTGTGAAATAAATCACTAAGGCAAATTTAATGATCAACATGTACATTTCTTGAGGACTGCGAACACCACCAGACATGGCTTTTATAGAAAATAGTATCAAAGCTAAAACTAGAACGGCAGTTACAGTGTTTTTTAGCTTTTTTTGTGCTATAGATAAGAAACTACCCTTCATATTTCCACGTTCGTCTTTCAGTAGGTTGCCGCTTGAATCACGACCAGCCACCAAATTATCCAACGATTCCTTAATGCATTGCACTATCATAGAAGTTATGGGAACAGGAGTTAATGACTTACTTCCCGCTTGATTGTAGCAAGCTTCAGAAACATACTGGCTAAAACAACTGGCATTATTATACCCTGTAAAAATTTTTCCTTCTTTTTTCTTATTTCTTATAGTAGTTCTATAATCATCGTCAATACCAATAGAAATTTCTTCTTTTCCTGTGCCATACTTATTTTTGAATATCATCACAGATTTTTCACACATAGGAGCAATTGGGTCGGGTGGCAATTCCGTACATCCCATATCAACCCCTTGTGGCCAAGGAGTCATTTTAATACCAAATGTACTAACGCTTTTTAACTCTACACACAACCTGCCCATTTTTTTTACTGCCTTGAATGTTGACCAATGTATGGTTTCGCTTTGCCCTGCTTTAAGAACTTTGCACTCTAAGTCCCCATCAACTTTTGGAGACCATCCTTCCTTCCCATGGTTAAGCTCTTTCTCTCTTACATCGAAGTCTTTTTCTATTTCTTCATATGATTGAAATAACTTGCCAAATGTTAAAGGATTTCGATGACATATTTCTATATACTCACTATATTGCGCACTATTTTTTGGCCAGTAATAGTTTTCTCTATTGACAGAGACAACGTTCCAATCAGTAAAGTTTAAAATCTCTTTTTCTGTCTGTTTTCCATCTTTTCCTGATTTTTCTTGCAGTGCAGAAAAATATTCATCTTCAGTTTGATAATTTTTGTCTGTGTAATCGCTATAACTTGTGTTTTCGAGTTTGAAATTTTTATATTTTCCCTCGTGATCGCGTGCAACTGGATGTCTAACAAAACTATGTTGACAAACAACAAGCCCTCCTATAGCTTTCCAGACCCCAATAACTGTAGCTATCATCCCGACGATAGCAAAAGCAGCAAGTAAGAAAGCAGAAGAAACACTTAAAATGATTCCAGTCAATATCGCACCAACAGCAATAGCTATTCCTGCAAGTGCTGCAGACGTTTTAAATGCTCCACAATCAGGGTTAGTCGCACGAGTAAAGCTGCCAGTAGAGTTAAGTCTACTAACGAATTCCGTCTTTTCAGTACCACTTACCTCATCTGCAAATACTGGATATGAGAGTAAAAAATCAATATTTAATAAAAATGTTGCAATTAATAGCAATGACAGCTTAGTCTTAAACATTTTTTACCTTCTGACAGAATATAGGCAACCACATCTTTGGGTCCTCTCCGACCTCTTTTAGTATGTCATGTAACAATAGAACACTTTCTGCACGTCCGGATAACACGTTGACTATATCATCTAAGCCTTTTAGATCTATTCTAGCTACAACAGCATTGACTCCTTGCTTTACTAAAAAAAACCTAGTGCTTGGATCTGTGTGTTTAATTAGTATGTACTCACGTTCAGTTAACATAAAAACATCCCGATAGACACTAGTAGCTTTCAGATTTGGCAAAAAAATCTGTGTTGCTGTTTGTTGTACAAGCGTATCACTAATAGCACTTTTACTTGCATCTTCAACACTCTGAGTAGCAAAAATCACAAAGGCGTTTAATTTTCTCAGCACCTTCAACCAGTCTTTTATCTTAGGTGCAAAAACTGGATTATCTATTAACGCCCATGCCTCATCAAGGACAATAATAGATGGAGTGCCATCAAGAGATATACTAATTCTATGAAACAAATAAGTCAAGACCGGTTCAAGAGTAACGGGATCTTTTAATAAGTTAGCCATTTCAAAGCCAAATACCCTTGCTTTTGAAAAATCTAACAAGTCTTCTTTATTATCAAATACTGCAGCATGAGAACCATCACCATGCCACATAGATATTGCTCCAGCTATGGTATTAGGGCCTGCAAGTCCCAAAAATGGTACGAGATTTCTTAAAAATCTGTCTTCTTTTCTCAATTTAAAATTTCCTTCAATTGCATCATTAATCCGTGCAATATCTTCTGAAGTGAATTTATTATTGTACACCGAGATTAAAGATTTTATCCACTCCATTAAAAATGTTCTATTATCAGGAGTATCGTCAAGTTGTAGAGGATTAAAATTTGTCTTAGTTCTAGGTTCTATTATAGTGTAGATGCCACCGAGTGCTCTCAAAAAAATCTCTGCACTACGATCTTTATCAAAAAAGAATATTCTTGGAGAAAATTTCATTGCTTGAGCACATAGGAAATTCATTAAAACAGTCTTACCAGAACCAGTTGGACCAATTATCATAGTGTGTCCAACATCCATTATATGAAAGTTAAAGAAAAATGTAGTGCCAGATGTTGTGTCAAAAACTGTAACAGCATCTCCCCAGTGGTTATTGAACTTTTTACCAGTAGGATAATTATGTTGAGATGCAAAACCTGCTAAATTAAGACTACTTATTGTACCTTTTCTTACTATATAATCGAAATTACCTGGAATTTGTGCCCAAAATGCTGGCTCAAGATTAACTCTCTCACGTGTAGGGTAAACACCACAATTAGAAAGTTCTGACTCTACCAACGACAAAGCATTATCTAATGATTTAGGGCTTTTTTCCATACATAGGATAGTTAAGTGATGTTCACCAAACGTAATCTTACCACTCATTGCATCATCAAGCGCATGAGAGATTTCCACTATTTGAGAAATAGCTTTATCTGCAGATTGTATCATCCGATTTTGCTGTATCTGCATTTTTGCAATTGCCATTTGCCTATTTGTAAATTGAAAAGACTGTGTGATGATAAACTCATAAGGAAGTTGTAAAAAGGAATCGAGCATACCTGCAGAAGTACTATTTCCATACTCTTTGATGCTAACTATTCCAGCGTATTTACTTTCATTATGAGTCATAACCTGTATCATCTTATGACCAAAAAACAACCTATATACTGGTAAATATCTTGATATTTCAGCTTTTAGCGGAAGGAGTGTATTTGTAACAAAGCCACAATTTACTATTCTAGATAGAAATTCCATTATTTCACAGAATAGGCCATTTGGGGTTTCTTTTACTTCAAGGATTTTAGGTGAGTAATTCCTGAGGCTCGTTACTACACGGTTTGTTGTCTCCTCTAAGTCTTCATAAGTAGCGCGCATATCGCTTTCCCAAGCATGTTTTGAGGTTACATGTCCAAATTTTTTTAGTAGATGTGATAAAAATTCTACTCCTTTTGTATCTTCCCTACGAATAATTGTAATGTATAAGTCATTAATAAACGATTGCCTTGTTGCATGTTTTTCTCTCCATTTTAAATTTATGTGGTTAGCAAAAAAATTTGGCAAATTCTGACTTGCAAATTCATCAGGAAAAATGTTTTTTTTACGCCTGATGGTGTGGAAATATAAACTAAATGCCGGTGATGAAATGCTTCTTAACATCTGATTTCTGATCTTGTTTTGTATTACCAAATCTTCATCATCGGCTGTTTCAAATGCGAAGCCATTTAATTTGATAAACTTCATTAACCAATTTTGCTTTGTTATTAAGGTTGTGCTGTTCCAGTAATAAGAGTACGGTAAAAACTTTTCAGCATGAACCTCCCTGTTCAGAATAGATTTATTCTTCGAGTGAATAGCTCTAAATCTCAGCATCACATATTTTCAAGCAACATCGTAAGAATTGGCTCCATGATAAAAACTATTTAAACACTTGGAGCATTTTCTTAGTTTTACCATAAATAATTCAATAAACAATGGTTCTTTTGCGGAAGCTATATAACCAAGTCCGTGTATTCCTGGTAGCATTAAGAGAATTATTCTTAGATCATTTGAGTTAATGAAAATTAGCATGCAAATTAGAATGTTTAATATTGCAAACATATAACTTACACCAAAAAGCATTGCAGGTCTTGTAAGACCTTTAAACAACTGATCTGTTTGTATATTACCAGTAGACATATCCTTGACTTTTTAGTTAATAGCTCTAACACTAATACTACATCATTAATTAAAAATCTATTGAAATCAGTAGCACTTTAGGTAGGATAAGTAATTTAACCTTAATGATGATGAGTTGGCCGTTTCAAGAAGCAGAAAAAATATTACAAGAGTTTCCTAACAAAAAAGAGATAATATTTGAAACTGGCTATGGACCTTCAGGTTTGCCGCATATTGGTACTTTTGGAGAAGTTTTTCGTACTACGGTTGTTACAAATGCACTAAGGAAAATAGCTCCTAGTATAAAAATCAAGATTATTGTAGTATCCGATGATATGGATGGTTTGCGAAAAATACCAGACAATATGCCAAATCAGGAGATGCTAAGAGAGCATTTGAACAAGCCACTAACTATGATACCTGATCCATTTGGCACTCATGAGAGTTATGGTCATCACATGAATTCATTGCTGTGCAAATTCCTTGATTTATTTGAGTTTGAATACGAGTTTAGAAGTGCTACAGAGTGCTATAAATCTGGTGTTTACGATGAAAAGCTCTTACTTTTGCTGAAAAATTATGATAAAGTTATGGATGTAATCCTTCCATCTTTTCGGGAAGAAAGACAGCAGACCTATAGTCCATTTTTGCCGATATGTCTAAAAACTTCCCAAGTTCTACAAGTTCTAGTGATTGAGAGGGATGCAGACAAAGGAACAATTACATACAAAGATGCAAATGGAGAAAAAATAGAAGTTCCAGTGACAAAAGGAAGATGTAAATTACAATGGAAACCAGATTGGGGAATGAGATGGGCTGCGTTTGGAGTAAACTATGAAGCTCATGGAAAAGATTTAACCCAATCTGCTGTGCTTTCAAGTCAAATATGCAAAATTCTTGGAGAAAAGCCACCACTGCTGTTTTGCTACGAGTTTTTCCTTGATAAAGAAGGAAAGAAGATATCAAAATCAAAAGGAAATGGTATTTCAATTGAAGAATGGCTTACTTATGCGCCGACAGAGAGCTTAGCATTATACATTTTTCAGAGCCCAAAAAAGGCTAAACGTTTATATTTCGATGTTATACCAAAATCAACTGATGAATATTTGAAGTTTGTTAAGCGTTACAATGGGAGTAAAGAAAAGGATATAAGCAGTCCTGTATGGCACATTCACCAAGGTAAAGTTCCAAATATAGAAACTTTAGGCATAAATTTTTCATTACTTTTAAACCTAGCAACAGCTTGTAATGCTGAAAATAAAGAGATTCTTTGGGGTTTTATATCCACCTATGCACCGGACGTTACACCAGAAAATAGCAAAATGCTCGATAGGCTTTCAGATTTCGCAGTTAAGTATTATCATGACTTTATCAATCCAACGAAAGCATATAGGGCTCCAAATGAAGAAGAGAAGGAAGCATTGCTAGATTTAAAGAATACTTTGCATTCTCTGCCTATTACGGCCACTGCTGAGGAGATTCAATCCCAGATCTTTTCCATCGGAAAAAGGCACAATTACAGCAACTTACGAGATTGGTTTCATTTGCTGTATGAAACACTTCTTGGCCAAAAAACCGGGCCAAGAATGGGGTCTTTTATAAAGCTTTATGGAATAGATAATACTATCTCTCTTATAGAAAGTGCTATTGAACGTGCATTTTAACCTGAGCTCTCTAATTTTAGATTAGATGCAAAAATGACTTGACAATCTTCGCCGTTTCCATTACAATTAAGCTGTGGTTTTCTTAGACCTGAAATTTATCTTTAATTTTTGTATGGGGTGACAAAGCACAGTATAAAACAAGGTGTGTTATATTTAATTTTTGTCTACATTAGCTGATCCTCGCTTACTAAGCGGTTTAGAGAGAACAGTAAACAACTCACGTTATGTTTTTAATTAGTTTAAAAATTGGCCTATTCTATTTTTACAAAAACTGCTTGACAAATTTTGACGTTTTCCTTATCACGAAACTGTTGGTATTTACAACCCAAGGATTAGCTACTTGTGAGGCTTGTAGAATATTAGCGCCAAATTATTAAAATAGACAACGACTGGGTTTCTTTCACTTTTGTCTGTTTAGTAAATTTCTTAGGTATTGATAGCTAAAACAATTCAAAAGCCTGTTAAAGGTGTCATTCCGGCACGTGACACATAACTGTATGAATGTTACAATTACCAGATGATTTGTGTAGTAGACGGTGTCATCTCAGCGCTCTGACACTGGGATCCAGCTTTTCTATAATCATCAAAACGTCGTATTTTAACATAAAACAGCTACTTTTATACTCACCAACTTAATAAAATTCCTGATGTCAGTATCAGCTACTTGCATACTATCCTAGTGGTAGGCTTAAATCACAATGTTCGTTCAGTTGTGCGTATGACGTTGAAATCTAAGAAAGTTTGCTTGTAACACCAAGTCTCATTGATAACGGAACAAATGAAAAAGAGCCCTTTTTCCTATAATTGTGGAATTAAGCAAATTTATAACGCGTTCCATTTGTCTTCTCGATCACGAATGTTAATATAAGAAGGTAAACTAATTTTGTGAATATAGAAAGTAGCTAATCTTAATTAAAAGCATACAATATTTAATTGTTATGGAAAGGCTTAATCCCAGTGTCGAAGTACTGGGATGACATGGAAGTGGCTACTTGGATGATGAAATGTGCTACTTTCATGACGACTTTCCAGTGAGAGTTGCATTAAATAATTTTCAACTAATTAGTCTTATACTAAAGCAATTCTCAGAAATAAAACAATTTGCTTTATTGTCTACAGCTGTAGCTTTGAGTAAGCCTGCAAGTCCATTATTTGTCTAGCTAACAGCGAGAATTGACATAATTTTAATAGTGAAATGGTAATGATTAATAAAACGTTAGTTATAATAGCCATCGTTTTGTTGTTGTCATAACAGTCTTTTACAAACGAAACAGAAGGATTTTACCTTAGTGGTGGATATTATGGTACTAATAGTATATCTAGATTGAGGCTATAACAAGTTTAAAAGTCTAGTTTCACAATGTATTCAACTTTCAGAATGATAATAATAAGAGTGTAAATAAGAAGAATCTAAAAAGATTAGATCAGTTGAATAAACTGGAAATCAAAATATGGTCCCACTTTTTGCTAAAAATATAGTATTGGCTATTCAATAAACAGCTTCAGAGTTGAATTAGAAGGAATATATTCCTTTATAACAGCAAATAATTGTGATTTTGAATTTAACGGAAGAACTTCATGGGAAACAGGACTGTAAAGAAAATCAAAAGCGAATCTTTAATAGTAAACGTTTATTATCACTGAAGAAGTGATCGTTTTCTTCTTCTCTTTACGCTTGGATTGGTCCAACAAAACATGAAAGTTCTCAGTGAATCACCAATATGGCTCGCATATCAATTAAAAGCTGGTATTGATTACCGCGTACATAAATATGTGAGTATGAGAATATGATATAAATATTTTGGCGCAACTACAATTTCTGAGGTTATCACTCCATTACCAATTAGTGAAAGTAACTTCGGTTGCAATGGATCACTTTCTACATGCGGTATTAAAGTTGGCCTTAATTTTCATTTGCTAGCAAAACTAGTTCTATTGTATAGTGCTGCAATTCTGTTGATAATTTTACTATGAACTCGATTATCATCCTTAGTTTCAATTTCAGTGATAACATTGCATCTATCAGACTCTTTTAGCGCTATTTCTTGAAATCCTTTTCGAACTTTGTTATAAAAATTAATATCCATCTCCTCGTATTTGTTTTTGTCCTTTGCTCTATTTAGCCCAACTTGAACATCAATATCTAGGATAAATGTGATGTCTGGACGTTCAATTTTTACTAACTTATGAAGATCTTCTATTAGCCCTAAGTCAACTCCAAATCCATACCCTTGGTATGCAATAGTTGAATCAATAAATCGATCGCAAATTACTATCTTTCCTTCTTTTAGGGCTGGTAGTATTAATTTTTTTACATGTTCATATCTCATTGAGGTGAGCAGAAAAAGTTCAGAGATGGGATCAATATTGTTCTTAAGTAGGGCCTTTCTTACCTTTTCTGCAAAGTCAGTACCGCCTGGTTCTCTGGTCAATATCACATGATTTTTGCCATGAATTTGCCTAAAATGATCCGTAAGTAATTCAGATTGCATTGTTTTACCGGAGCCGTCTATTCCTTCGAAGGTTATGAACATAAGTTCTATAATCGTAATGTCAATAAAGGATATGCAAACAGTATACACAAGAACCATTTGACATTTAAGCAATAATATTATATGCTGTGTGTGATACACGATTCTCTGTAGGCTATGGTTGTACTGAATACTCCTAAGGTAGATTTAGACTTTATTGCAAAGGATTTCAATCTTTTGGGGGTTGATAATAAACACTATACATTAAGTGACTGTCGTGGAAAAAATGGCCTTATTGTAATGTTTATATGTAATCACTGCCCTTACGTTCGATCAATTATTAGCAATTTGGTGAGCGATGTTGATTTGTTAAAAAAAGATTATCAGGTAAGTACTGTTGCAATAATGCCAAATGATGTAAATGAATATCCAGAAGACTCCTTTGAAAATATGATTAATTTTGCTAAGGAAAATAAGTTTACATTTCCATATCTGATTGACAGTACGCAAGAATTGGCTAAAGAGTACCGTGCTGTTTGTACTCCTGACTTTTTTGGTTTTAATGCTGATTTAAAACTACGCTACCGTGGACGCTTTAGCGATGCAAAAAAAGAAAAGACTCAAAACTATGAAATAGGAAGTAGTGACTTATTCCATGCTATGAAATTTGTTGCAGAAATTGGTAATTCTCCAGTTGAGCAAAAGTCAGGCATTGGTTGCTCAATTAAATGGTCTGATCCTATAGGTTAAATATCGTGCACGGCAACTCTCAGTATTTGTTTGATATTATAATTTTACTTTCCGCTGCTGTGTTTATAGTAATAGCGTTTTGGAAAATGAACAT
Source organism: Wolbachia sp. (assembly GCA_051710285.1). Classification (GTDB taxonomy): domain Bacteria; phylum Pseudomonadota; class Alphaproteobacteria; order Rickettsiales; family Anaplasmataceae; genus Wolbachia. Next base: position 617,709 of record JBPETD010000001.1, on the reverse strand, counting down.
CAGCCCAGTGCTCGGTTACTTCGTTGCAGGCGCGTTGATTGGTTCTCATGGATTTAATCTGATTCATTCAGCCGATGCAATGGATAATTTTGCAGAATTCGGCGTAGTTTTTCTATTATTCATTATAGGTCTTGAGTTGACCTTTGAACGCCTTATCGCCATGCGTATCCATGTATTTGGATTTGGTTCTCTTCAAGTGATAGTTACCATGGTAGCGATATGGTGCATTGCCTTTGCTTTTGGAGTGAACACTAACATGGCAGCAGTTATCGGCGGTGGGCTTGCATTGTCCTCAACAGCAATAGTGTTACAGGTTCTGCAGGAAAAAGCTTCCCAAGCAAGTCAAGTTGGTAGGTTGTCGATAGCAGTGCTACTAATGCAAGACTTTGCAGTAGTACCGCTAATAGTACTGGTACCATTACTCACTGATAATTCTACAAATAGCCTGATAAAATCACTGGCAGGTTCATTAGTGCAAGCAGCTATTGCATTAGTGCTGATATTTATAACTGGTAGGTTATTACTCAGACCATTATTTTCGGTTATTGCTAAAATGGAAAGTAACGAGGTCTTTGTATCAACAACGCTTTTAATAATATTAGGAGCAGCATTTATTACTGAGCAATTTCATTTATCAATGGCACTGGGCGCATTCGTTGCTGGGTTATTAGTTGCAGAAACAGAACATAGGCACTCGGTAGAACAAACGGTATTACCGTTTAAAGATTTGTTTCTCGGCTTATTTTTCATGACTGTCGGTATGTCTATCGACATTGACCTTTTACTCAATAAATTGCCGCTAATTACTTTATTGTCGATCATCCTTATCGTTTTGAAAACATCTATCATATACGTATTATGTAGATTTTTTGGGTTTAAGAGTGCGCCTGCCATACAAGCTGGATTATTGCTTGCACAGGGTGGTGAATTTGCATTTATCCTGTTTCGCTTAGCAGATGAATTAGATGTACTACCAAGTGAAATCGCTCAAGTGCTTATGATGGTAACTACGGTAACTATGGCTTTCACTCCTCTTCTATCTGGACTTGGAGAATGGATAGCAAATTCATTTAGTACTGAAAAAGTAATATTGGATGATGAGGCAATTGAGACAGACACACAAGATCTCTATAATCATGTAGTAGTTGCTGGGTTCGGTAGGGTAGGATATATGGTGACAAAAATGCTTACCGCAGAACATTTAAGCTACGTTGTTGTAGATATTCAATCAAAGATAGTCAAAGAAGGAAAAAGTGACAGCTTTCCTATATATCTTGGAGATGCTACGAGATATGAAATTTTAAAATCAGTAGGAATAGAAAGAGCTCAAGCCCTCGTAATTTCAGTAAAGAACGAAGTTACTATAAAGAAGATTGTTTCTCTAGTCGCAACAAATTTTCCACATGTAAATATTATAATACGCCTGCCAGATCTGAATAATGTAGAAGTTTACAAAGATCTAGGGGCTAGTAAAATTATTCCGGAGACATCTGAGATTGGGTTGCAGCTTGGTGGGGCGGCATTGAGCCTAAGTGGAATTAGCGAAAGTGGAGTTGAGTCCTTAAAAAGTAGATTTAGAAAAGGCAACTATAGCATGATAAAGGATATTAGTAGCGATATAGATGAATGATTATTTCTTCAGTTTTTTCTTGTTATCTTAACTCGTAATCGTTGGTGTCAGCCATTTGAGTGGCGTTTATTTTGTCTATAATAAATAGCACACCAAATCAATGAAAGTGCAAACCAAGTTATCGCATATTCCAAGTGTTTCATCGGCTGTACAGTTAACTTATTGCTGAAACCTTCCTGCCATAACATACATTGCTCTAGCTTAATACCAAATTCATTGGAAATCTCTTCTGTACTTAGTGTAAACCACGTGTTCAAAGCAGTATCATTTTTGATTAACCAACTTTTGCTTTTACTGCTATCGCAGTATAAAACTCCACTCGCAACTATTTTCTCAATTTTTGCTTTTTCCTCTTTTTTTTCTCTGACTATTCCTTTATTTACTAGCATATAATGTCCAGTAGTGAGTAGCATAGGAGACAGTACATGATAGCCGCGTTGCCCTGCAAAAACGTATAGCTCTATGTCACTTAAAATCCCGTCAATCTTGACGTGTCTGTAGTTAAATTTTGTAAGATCATCATTGGGCAACAGATAAACAACCAGAAGATTCATATTTTTAATGATATTATTCTTCCAGTTTAATCTAAATAATTGCCATAACCCTAACAAGAAAAGAAGTAAGCAAGGTATAATTAAGATAAATATTGTTTTTTTAAACACATTACATTTTTGTTTTTAGGTAATTTCCGACACCTATAAGTTCAATAAGAGCAATTTGCTCTTCGATCCAATGGTAATGCTTTTCCTCATTTTTCAATAACTCCTTTAATAAGATTACACTGACAAAATCTCCCTCTTTTTCAGCAACAAAAATTGCTTCTCTATAGTCTTTTAAACCTTCTTCTTCTAATTTTAAATTATCTTCCAAGATTTTTCGCATTGTATCTTTTGTGAACTTCCCCTCATACTTTGAGATTTCATTTGTATCTTGAAAGTTTGGTATACCTTTTAGTAATAAAATTCTTTCTGCTAGCTTATTTGCATGTCCAAGTTCCTCGTAAAGCTCTTCTATCATTTTCTCTGCAAGTTTATTGATCCCACTATCTTTGAGAATTGTAGAATGCAAAAAATACTGACGTATAGAAGTCAACTCACCAGTGAGTAATTTATTCAAATGTTTTATTATTATCTTTTTATTCATAACCTTCCTTTAGTTTAATCTACTAGTATAATCTATATAATAATGAAGATTATAGCAATAGATCTATCAATTGCGTCAACTTAAGGAGAATGTCAGTGATCGTGTATAAAATTTCTCTCTAAAATTTTCACCATAAAATTATCCAAAAGCTGCGATAAGCAGCACTTTCGTTTATATTTTCTTTCAACAAAGAGGGTTTATAAGGAAGCTCTTTGTTGATGCCATTGTATGTTCACCTACTTGATAAAATTCCTAGATTCCAGCGTTACGCGAACAACTGTACGAACCATTGCAATTAGCAGGTAATTGTGTAACAGACGGTGTCATCACAGTGCTCCGGCACTGTGATCTATCCTTCCCATAATCATTAAAACGTCGTATTTGGACATAAAACAGCTATTTTACACTCACTAGTTTAATAAAATTCCTGGATGCCTGTGTCAAGCACCGGCATGACACTCTAATGATAGCTCAAATAACAATGTTCGTGCAGTTATGCGTCACGTAATGGAATAATAACATTTATTATAAAACAAATGTTCGTTCATAAATTGCATAGCTATAGATATTAAGAAATATACCAGATAAATGAAAAGCAAAAGAAACTCCTGTCAATATTTATTTTCAGTATTGGCGTTTTGCGCCTTAAACACAACTAGTCTAAGCTATAGTATTTAAGAAATCTATCAGACAGGAAAAGACAATAAAAGCCTAGGTAGATAGTCATTCCCCGCCCTCTATTTTAAAGTCCGACGTTGGGTGATGTTTTAAATGACTTATAAGCATGCTTCAGCTTGTATTGGTAAACTCCTACCGAAGTTTTAAAAAGATACGCAGTGCACACAGTGCGAAAAATTAAACAACAGTACGCCAGATACAAGTTTCTTTGTCACTGTAACCTATGCAGATTTGGAAGTTAAATAAACAACTTCGGTATCATGATAAAAGAATTGGATGAATTTGTCAAGTAGTTTTTTCGTTTTTGTTGTCTATTCTTTCCTTATGCAGTGAAAATTGGTATAAGTAGACTTCTTGCACAATCAACTGTTGAAACTTTATATCTTTAAGTGTATCATAATTAATATACTTAAAAAGCATTATAGTTCTTTATAAATATTAAATATTGATGTATTTTGTATGTCAGATGATTTGTGGGATTTTCTTATAGATATTCCTAGCGGAGGTTACATAATTGAGAGTTCATACTGTGCAGGTGATGAGTGTGGTAGTTACACAGGAAAGATTGATCCAAGCGCTATCTGGAAGTTTAATTTGGTTTCTCTTGACGGTGAGGTAGTAAAAGAGTTCAGGGCTAATATAATTAGCTATTTGGAGCCGAGAATTTGCCTTAGTGTAAATAGCAGTAGCAAAAAAATTGATTTTGATATCTCTCCTAAAAATTGTAACATAACAGAAGATGGGCTTCTTTGCATTGATGAAAACAATCAAAATCATAAGCTTAAACTTTTGATAAAGAAATATTAGTTTCTACGTTTCGGGTGTAACGTTTGGTATGCTGCTATTTTACTTATAATGTTCTTGCCACAGGTGCAGAGATTATCCCTTTGGTATGATACCGTACACGAGATTCATCAATAACAATTAGTACTATATACCTTGGATCAGGTGTAGTTAATACTCCTATAAACGACGCTATGTTTACATCTTTGTCATATTTACCATTTACAACCTTTTCTGCTGATCCAAGTTTTACAATCTATCGTATACGCTTTTATGTTTGCTCTCCTTCCCGTTCCATCTGTTACTGTCGTACGTAACAATTTTCTTATCTCTCTGGAAGTACTTTCTTCAACAATCTGTTCCACTATATCTTTTTTGTTCAATATTAAAGTTGCGTTGTGAAATATACTATCGTTGACTAATGCGGCTGTAGTTTGTGCGATATGTATCGGAGTTACAGCTATCCTATAACCATAAGACGCTGTTATTAATGTGCTCTCACTCCACTTATCCGAAATTATCGGTATGGACTTTTCTGGCACTTCTATTCTTAAGGGAGAAAATAGCTTCATGGCCTTATAATACTTTATCTGTATCCCAATATCTAATTTGGCTGCAATTTTTGTTGCACAAACGTTGGATAATATTACAAATATATCTCGCACGGTAACTTTTGGAATTTTAAACTCATGAAAATCCTGAATTTCATGTTTCCCAACGGTGATTGGCTTTGATACGTTATATAAATCATCAGTTTCCACAACATTTACATCGAGTGCTGCTGCTATTGTAAAAAATTTCATCACCAATCTCTCATCTAATACACTCCAAGACTGGCTCGATTAAACTTTTGTATATTTTTGCCTTACTCTGCAAATTGGAATTAAAGTCTGGTGACTTATCATCAAAATGACTTCACTATCTATCTCACTTAAAACAATTCCTACTCTATCAAGCTCTTGATATCTGCTTACGACTTTGGTGAGTTCATGATGTACTATGCATTGTGTTCGAGTATCTAAGGATAGTTAAATATATCTATTAGTAGTGCGTAACGCTGGTTACTTATGTATGCCTCAACTTCGGCAATGCCTTTGGCCATCTATGTTGGTGTAGCCAAGCAGATGTGCAAACAAATTATTGTGACGGTATATGAACTTTGCGTCATTATAAAAGTTCACTCCTTGACACGCAGACATTTTTATTGCTAATAACTCTTGGGGAGTTAAATGCCACATTTTATCCAAGCAAATTTCTTTTTCGAGGTAAGTATTTTATATAAATCTTCGTATTCAAGGTCATCCAAAATAGAGCACAACTGTGATGCTATACTTTCTGGATTTTTACTCTTGTTGAATCTATGTACAGTGATGTTGTTGGCACATTTGTTGCTATCATTGCTCCATTTCTATCCAAGATATCAGGTTGTCTATGTGCTATATTATTTTTTAAAGTTTTCTTATGTAGCAAGCTGATCAAATATTAAAGAGAACATACAAAAAGTAATTATTATATAAAACATAGATAATGGTATTATAAAACATAGTGAGCGGAGTTTATTTCTCAGTAATGCTTGCATATTTACTTGACTTGAAAAATGGAAGTTATCTTAGCTGAACCACGCGGTTTTTGCGCTGGAGTCAAAAGAGCTGTAGACATATTGGTTATCACTTTAGAAAAATACAAGAACAAGCGTCAAGTTTATGTGCTGCACGAAATTGTTCACAACAAATATATAGTAGAGAACTTTAAGAAACAAGGCGTGGTTTTTGTAAACAATATTGAATACATTGAAGCTAATGATGGAATACTGATTTTTAGTGCACATGGAGTGTCAAAAAGCATAGAAGAGGAAGTAAAAAGAAAGGGTATTCAAGTGATTGATGCAACATGTCCTCTGGTCAGTAAAGTACATAAAGAAGCGAAAAGATATGAGGACAGTGGTAGAGAACTAATTCTGATTGGACACGAAAATCATCCAGAAGTTAATGGAATTATAGGAAGAGTAGATGCTCCTATCACTTTAGTGCAAACCGTAGAAGATGTACACAATTTAAAAGTTAAAGATACAGATAATTTGTCTTACTTCACGCAAACTACTCTCAGCGTCGACGATACCAGAGAAATTATCGCTGCTCTAAAGTTTATGTTTCCAAGCATCACAGGTCCTAATTTAAAAGATATATGCTACGCAACACAAAACAGGCAGAATGCTGCTAAAAAACTAGCTGAAATCGTAGACATGGTGTTGATTGTAGGAAGTAAAAATAGTTCGAATTCAAATCGCTTATTGGATCTATGCATTGCTAGAGGAAAAAGAGCCTATTTGATTGATAATTATAACTGTGTGAACAAAAGCTGGCTGCAGGGTGTAGAAAAAGTGGGAATCACTGCAGGTGCTTCTGCTCCTGATATATTGGTTGGTGAGTTAATAGACTACTTGAAAACACATATGAACATAAAAGTTTCAGTTATGCCAGGCGGTGTTGCTGAAAACGTTCAGTTTAAAGTACCGAATTTGGTTTAAGATAAAACTAGTCCATTAGCCTTTATTTTGGTATTATTGATATCAATTTCTACTATACAGAAAGCGGATACCAGACGAAAGCGGAAAGCCATAGCGGTTATCCAATAGAAACAAAACTACTTGATAACCTGCGCCAATTCCTTTAGAACGAGGTTGTCTGTGTTCTAGCCCAAAGTTTATCTTTAATCTTTGTATTAAGTAACAAAAGCACAGTATAAAACAAGACGTATTATGTTTAGTTTTTGCAGCATGGAAACTGTATGTCTTTATAATTTTTGTTTACATTAACTGAGCCTGGCTCATTAAGAGTTGTAAGAGAGAATCGAACGCTAAGTTTTTGAGAGAGCAGTAAACAACTTGTGTCGTGTGGTTTCTTTTTCTTTTTTAAACTAGTTAAAAATTTAACTAAACTCATTTTACAAAAATGCTTGACAAGTTTTGATATTCTTCTTTTCATAAGGTCATGGGTATTTACAACCTTGAGGTCAGCTACTTGTCAAGCGTATAGAGCATTGATGACAAGTTATTAAGGTAGATATTGATTGGGTCTTCTTTTACCTTTTTCTTAATTTAGTAAATATTAAGCACTTCATAAGTAAGCATTTATTTTACGGTAAGTGGTGTCATTCCAGCGTTATGCACTGGAATGACACCTTTTTGATGGTCTGTACTACTTGGCAAAAGCAGGCAATAAGTTTTATTGACTCGATGTATATTGTACAAAACTAGAGTACCAAAAACTTAAAGAATAAGTTTTGTCCTTAGCAGCAAGATGGACACTACACGCAGTTTTAATTGAAGCAAAACAAGTTGTCAGCAATTTGTGCAAGAGCTAAAGACAAGGAGTGATTTATCCGTTATTAAAATAGTGCCTCATGATGACAAACTCGCTCGATTCTACCAGATTGTTCCCATTATAGAGTCTGAAAAAGTTTTTCTGCAGTATCAAGCGATATGGCTCAATGACTTTAAGTATGAAATTTTAATGTTTCTTGAAGCACATCACAATGACCAAGTCGTGATAGCACCGTGCAATATCTGCAGTGGATGAGAGAAAGTACCTCCAGAGCCGCAGCTATACGAATATTGTGATTAAAGATTAATCTCAGCCAGGGGAAGGATGTTATGCATGTAGCTTACATTGGCATCTAGAAACTTTATCAGGCTAGCGAGTATAAAACTCCCCGGGCCGGATTCGAACCAGCGACCAATTGGTTAACAGCCAACTGCTCTACCACTGAGCTACCGAGGAATAAACTGGTTTCAATTTATCATATTGAGTTCTGATTGTAAACGGTTTTGTATGCAATTATGATCAAAGCAACGTTAAATTCGAGAAAGCGTACACTGACATAAAATACAAGCCTAATGAGAAAAGCTACGAACGCCGGTGAAAAACATAGCAATTTTATTTTCATTTGCGGTTGCTATCACATCATGATCTTTCAACGAGCCGCCAGGCTGAATTATGGCTGTAATTCCATGTTTTGCACTTTCTACTATGCTATCTGGAAACGGGAAAAATGCATCTGAAGCAAGTACGGCACTTTTACACCTTTCACCAGCTTTTTTAACTGCAATATTCACACTATCTATTCTGCTTGTTTGTCCTGTACCGATACCGATGGTACAACCGTCTTTTGCTATAACTATTGCATTGGATTTCACGTGCTTACATATTTTCCAAGCAAAAATAAGATCTTCTTTTTCTTTTTCCGTTGCAGCGCACTTTGTTACTTGGCTTATTTCTTCTGTTTTTGCTGTATGGTTATTATTTTCTTGCACTAAAAATCCACCAGCAACGTTTTTGATCTGACACTTTGCATTTTGCTGAAGAGAGCTATGAATCATCACTCTTAAATTTTTCTTTCTCTGCAAAATTTTCAGTGCTTCATCATTTATTGATGTTGCTATCACTATTTCCAAAAATATCTCGCTTAATTTTTTCGCTAACCTTAAATCTATTTTCCGATTTAAAGCAACCATGCCACCAAAACTGCTTATTTCATCACACGATAGAGCTTTTTCGTATGCTTCTAGAGCGCTATCACCAATGGCGGCTCCACATGGGTTATTGTGCTTGATTATCACTGCTGCAGGTTCCTGAAACTCATAAACTATGTTAAGCGCAGATTCTATATCTACTATATTATTATAACTCAATTCTTTTCCATGTAGTTTTTCCAGCGGATATTTTGTAAATTGATTACTGTAAAAAGCAGCTTTTTGATGAGGATTTTCGCCATATCTAAGTTTTTGTGCTTTATGACCGTATAGAGTAAAAAACTCTGGTAATTCATTGCTTTTACTCTGGGATAGAAACCAATTGTAAATATTAGAATCGTAGCATGCAGTTATAGCAAATGCTTTAGTTGCTAGATGTTTTCTGTATTCCAATGTTGTTTCATTGTTATTTTTAATCATCTCAGCTTTCAGAGTTTCATAGTCTTGAGTGCTAGAAATAACTGAAGTAAAATGAAAATTTTTTGCTGCAGCTCTAATTAGCGCTACTCCGCCGATATCAATTTGTTCTATAATCTGTTCCTCACTTGAGCCGCTGCTTACTGTTTTCCAAAATGGATATAGATTAATTATAAGCAGGTCTATGCGCTTAATTCCTAGATCTTGCATTTCTTTTTTGTGCTTTTCTTGATTACATAGTATTCCTCCATGAATTTTAGGATGTAAAGTCTTCACCCTACCGCTTAGTATTTCTGGAAATCGTGTGTAATCTGAGACTTCTTGCGTTTTTATCCCTGCATCGGATAGAATTTTGTATGTATTCCCTGTTGAGAGAATCTCTATTTGCTGCTTTATTAAAAACGATGCAAGGTCAATTATATTTGTTTTATCATAAACCGATATTAAAGCTCTTTTCACTTTTATATAGAAAGTTCTTTTTAAGATTATATACAAAAAGGAAGTTTGGCTATAGTTGTAATATCATATGTTTTTATAAATTTTTTATTTATAATTTTATCCAGCCATATGGAAGTTTTGATAGCAAATAGAGATTATACCAGATCTCAAGAGATACTCTTAAAAAGCCCTGCGATACCAAAATAAATAAAGAGGTATGCCACTTGCAGTGAATAAGCTCGAAATTAGCAAGTTGTTTACAGGAGTTTCAAGTATCACCCAACAGCAAAAGATTGCTGCTATACTGCCAATTAAAAGCTTGTAATAATTTCTCTCCTTTATAATAACCTTTAGAAAGGCAATGCTGCATGCAAGGTAGATAAATAAAAATGAAACTACAGAAAAGTCGATGATCGATGTGATTTGCTGAGCAAAATTGTTGCTTGAAGTAAGGATTAGCAAAACTGCAGTTCCAGTCGAGCTGGTTATTATTCCCCAAAAAGGAGAACCATGTTTATTCCTCTTAGCAAAGAATTGTGGCATAAGTTTATCTTCAGCAAGACCAAAAGCAACTTGTCCACTAGATAATACCCAAGCATTTAAACTACCAACACAAAAAATGAATGCAATTACAGAAATAATCAAATGCCAATTACCAGAAAGCATAATTTTTATTGAATCAACATATGGTGCTTTTGAATTTGCTAAATCATTCCCATTTATTAAACCCATAATCGCGAAATTATTGATAAAATATATAACAGCAACGCAGATTGTGCCAAGCACAACAGCTCTTGGTATAGTTTTGGTCGGGTTATCAACCGATCCTGCAGGTGCTGTTGCCAATTCAACTCCAATGAAACACCATAAAGTTAAAAGTGTAGAACGGGCAAGAATCTGTGATGCTGTAAGACTTGAGATTTCTTCACTTATGATAAAGTTATTTCTATCGAAAAAAGACAACGCTGCTACAGGTATTGCAAGCAATACAGAAATTTTTACAACCGTGAGTAGAAACTCAATGCGCCCAGCAGTAGCTATTCCTTTTAAATTCACCAACGTAATGACTGTAAATAGTAGTAACTCTAAAAGCAAATGCATGCTTTGAATATCTTCATGAAAAAATGGTGTAAGATAACCAACACCCACAACTATTAGAGCTGTTGTACTCACCCAGGAGATTATCCAATATGTCCAACCAAGAAAAAAGGCTGCTGTAGGACCAAAGGCATGTTTTGCATAAACGTGTGGACCTCCAGTCTCTGGAAACTTTGCACATAGCATAGCAAACACTAGTGCAAGAGATACAGCACCAACTCCTGATATTACCCAACTTATGAAGCTATAAGCTCCATATGGCGCAAGGCTGATTGGAAGAATCAAAATCCCGGAACCAATTTGACTACTGATTACTAAAGCAAAAACAGTCAAAAAACCTATTTTATTTGACACAACGTTTCTGATTCTATCAACGCAGGCAGTAGTATAACTTAATACAAAGAGTTTTAACAAATAAAAATTATGTCTTTAGGTTAAGCTTTTAGGAGGCTCGTTTTGTTGCACCAAAGTAAATAAATAAGTGTACCGCTTGTGGGGAACAGACTTGACATGAGCAGTGTGCCTATAGGAGTTTCATATATTATCCAGCAACAAAAAAGCACAGATATACTTCCGATGAAGAATTTGCAGTAGTTTTTCTCTTGCACATTAATCTTGAGAAAAGCAAAACTACATGCTAAATAGATGAATAAAAATGAAACTACAGAAATATCAATTATTGAAGTTACTTGCTCAGTAAAATTTTCGTTTGACGTTAGAACAAGTAAAACTAATATCCCTAATGTGTTGATTATCATTCCACAAAAAGGGGCATCATGTTTGTTTCTTTTAGCAAAAAGTTGTGGCATTAACTTATCTTTTGCAAGACCTAAAGCGACTTGTCCATCAGCCAAGAACCAAGCGTTTAGACTACTTGTGGAAACGATAAAAGCAATAATGGAAACTATTAAATACCAACTACCAGGTAAAACCATTTTTATCGCATCAACATATGGTGCTTTTGAATTAGCTAGGTGATTACCATTTATCAATCCCATAATTGCAAGATTATTAATAAAATATATAATAGCAACAGAGAACGTGCCAAGTATTATTGCTTTTGGTATTGTTTTGCCCGGATTCTCAACTGATCCTGCAGATGCTGTTACTGCTTCAAGCCCGATAAAACACCATAAAGTGAGCAATGAAGAGCGAGCAAAAATTTGAGATATTGTGAGATTTGAAACTTCCTCGCTTACAATAAAGTTATTTCTATCGAAAGAAAATAGTGCTGCTATTGGTATTGCAAACAATATGGTGATTTTAACAATCATCAATAGGAGCTCAACGTATCCAACGGCAGTTATCCCTCTTAAGTTTATTAGCATGATAGCCAAAATTAGTGTTATCTCTAAAAGCAAACGTATATTTTGCATATCATTGTGAAAAAGTGGAGCTAAATAACCAATACTTGCAACTGTTACAGCTGTTGAACCAACCCATGAGCTTGACCAATATGTCCAGCCAACAAAAGAAGCTGCTGTAGAGCCAAAGGCATGTTTTACATAAATATGAGGACCACCAGTTTCTGGAAATTTTGCACAGAGTAAGGCGAAAACTAAAGCGAGAGATATAGCGCCAAATCCTGATATCACCCAGCTTATAAGGCTATAAGTGCCGTATGGGGCAAGACTGATCGGAAGCATAAAAATTCCAGAGCCAATTTGACTACTAATCACTAAGGCAAGAACAGCCAAAAAACCTACTTTATTTGACATAATGGCTTTTAATTTTATTACTTGAATAATAGTATAGCTCAAGCTCAGAAGTTTCAATCGGTCTTTATCAAAGCTTGCATTTTTCTATACGCATGTCATAGCAAGTTATTCTGTTAATTATTGAGTGAAGGTCACAACTGTACGAACATTACAATTAACAGGTAATTTGCGTAACAGACGGTGTTATCACAGTGCTACTGCACTGGAATCAGTATTTACACAATCATAAAACGTCGTATTTTAATATAAAACAGCTGCTTTTATACTCACAACTCTGGTAGAGATCATAACTTTTAAATCCTCTTATTCGATTTCACTGCTATGACTCACCAACAGAACTTTAATTTTGATTTACCAGCATACGGCTCTTCAATGTAGCATTCACATCGTTTTTAACATTTGCTATCTGGGTGGTTACTTTTTCTTATTTCATATTCCAACCCCTGTTGTGTTTGTGTAACAAACTATAAACCTGTCTTCTACACTACTGATCGATTCCACTCATATATGACTTTCTCACGCTCTGGATACTATCAATCAATACGCTCTTCCACTGCATCTTCTGCTGGGGGCTAGCCCTTGCCTTTGTTGACTTGTTCCAGCATTCCTATAAGGAATACAATGGATCTTCCAAGTTGACGTAAATTTCATCTTAATGTAAGATACGGCCTATGATCCAAGTAGAGTGAGTAATATCTTGCCTTAGCGTTATTCTTCATTCTGTCTTCTACCTTAAGTAGAGTGTCGACCTCTACGATGTTATTTATTTTGTGACTCAAAACCTTCACTTTCGTTGCACCCTGTATTGTCCATTCCGTTAGCTTTACTATGCTCGTTACCTTACGCAGCATAATAGTCTGTTTCAGGCTGTTGGCTAGACTTTGACTGGGTTGGATTTTCGCCAACTGAACTCTATGCACTTTGCTTGGCGCACACTTAATAAAATTCCTGGATGGCCAAGTATCAAGCACTGGCATGACACCCTAGTGGTAGGTTTCAAATCACAATGTTTGTACAGCTGTTAGTGAAGGTTATGAATCGAAGGTTAAGAAAATTTTAGTTGCTTGTGAGTATGTTTATACATGAGTTGACAAGAAACATAACCTTATTATAACGAGTACTTATTAATTTAATGTGCTTGTTTATATTAGCAAGTGTTGTAGTGTCTTGAAAAGGTATGCATTAGCCAATATACAAAAATCTGTTGGTAACAGGGGTATTCAAGAGTTTTTATAATTTTGTAACGCACGCAACACCAGAAATTGGAGTGAGGAAAATTTTGACAAGGTATATAAAGAGTTTATCGGAAACCAAAATCTAAACAATAGTCAAAATAGAGAAGAGGAAAGGAATGGATACAACGAGAGGAATATCGATAGTCGACCTGCAGCCCATCAGAACATATATGTACACATGCACAATAGAGGTCTAGATTTTGTGATTTTTTATTATTACAATGTTGTTTCAGTTCTTTATTTGGTGGTCACATTACTAATGTAACAAATATTAACTACGATAATACCACTATCCAAAGTAGAGAAAATAAGAGCAAAGATAGAAAGTTACTGGCTTTAGGTATAGCAGTTGCGGTTGTGTGTTGCTTTCCATGGTCTTATGTGCTATTTCTATTGTAGTAGCAAAAAGTAGGCTAGAAAATCAGATAAAATAGATTATTTGGATGATAAACTTAAAACATTCAGAAATATGGAATTTGCGGTTGGGCGCTATTTATCTGGCAGCTTGACAGCTTGTGCGTTTTGTCCAGTCTTACCCAGTGCGTGGAGTTCAGTTATCTTTGGCGTTAGCTCTCTTGTATATCTTGACGATAGCATAGCCTTTCGTATGAAGCATCAGGAAGAATCAGAGAATATTAAAAAGGCTAAAACAGCGATAGAAGATTGCAGAGCTAGTGCAGTTCTTGTCATAACGTGATTCGTTCATGGTATCTGACGTATATTACGCTAATACGTAGCGGAACGATGGTAGCTATAAATATTTAAGAAATTTACTAAACAAAGAAAAGCAAAAGAAACCCTAGTCGGTATTTATTTTAGTATTGGAGTTTTATGTCTTAAATGCAGCAATTTAGCTGCTTTTAAATGCAATTTTAGTCTAAGTTATAATATTTAAAAATTTACTAGCAGAAGAAAAGGATAACAAAGTCCCGAGCTAGCTAGTTATTTCACTCTCTATTTTAAAATCCGGTGTTGGGTGATGTCTTAAAACTTATAAGCGGGTTTTAGTTTGTATGGGTAGAAACACATAGTTTTAAAAAGACATGCAGTAACATAGTGTGAAAAATTAAATAATAGTACGCCAAATATGAGCTTTCTTATCATTTTAACTTGTACAGATTGGGAAGTTTTATATAAATAGCTTCAATGCTGTGGTATAAGGATTGTAAGAATTTGTCAAGTAGTTTTTCGTCTCTATCGGATGACGTTATAGCTTTTCACTGTTATCTATGCGCTTTCTGTATAATAGAAACTGGTATTACCTCAAAGATGATTTTCTGGATCTTAAATTTATACTACCTTCGAGTGATGGGACTGTTCGGATCCGCTACCACTTTCCATTGATACGCTGTCTAACACAATTTCAGGACTGCTTGTTCTGCTGTTAGTGATAAAAGCTCTCCACTACTGCTATTCTGTTATTCTAAATAAGATAGCTCTAATACATGGGCAACATTATAACGACAATGTTTTTTGAACATATTTTACACTATAAATCCTATAATTCTAATAACGATGCCCATTGCTCCAAGTACAGATTCTTGCTATTATTACTGCTTCACGACCCGTTATGGCATGTTGCACTGCATACGGAGAAGAAGTTTGTTGAGTAGACAAAGTTGTGATAGACGGATAAGTTATCAACTATCTTGTTTTAGTGCTTGGTATAGTAAAATGCTATGTGTGTAGTTTTTCTGAGCTTGTGATTGACTCATGAGTTGGCATTGTGGACTCGTTCAACTGTCGTCGTTACAAAGTGACAGGCGTTGTTGGCTTCGCTGTTGCAGAAGATTTTGCAGTATTCGTTCCAGCTTTTGTAGTGACCGTGGTTGCTTCTGAAGTAGCAGCTGCTGTTGTAGACACTGTACTTGTTTGAATTGTTAACAACGCTGTTGAAGGATAAGCGATCTCCACGGCGTCAATTTTTATTGTATCAGTAATTGCAATGGGTTAACGTTTTTGTAGGAGTCTCAACTTTCTCTGTGGTAGTTATAGGAGCTACAATACTGCTAGAAATAATACTAGGCGTCAATCTACCGTCAATGATATTTACAAATCGTTGAGAGCTTTAATGCTATTTGCTGGTATTATTGTTACCTCAGAAGGTTTTTAAATCTTCTATGATTAAAAATTATTATATTTTTCTATTTATTAGAATTGTGATAAAGCAACTTTGACCACTATCATTAACATGTAATTAATTTATATGATCTTCAAATTTATGAATAACAAAATCCAATTTTGGTCAATTTTTAATAAGGCTTGCTAAATACAATTCTTGCGTGTTAAAAGATCGTTCTTTTGCAAGAAAGCAACTAGATCATTCCCACTTTGTTTGCATTGCATGCTGAAAAACTTATCTCATGTTTACTAGTAAGGGATAGTGCTTTATTGTCTATCTGACACTCTTTTTACTAAGCAGACATTTGTTAACTTCATTTCTGTCTTTTAAACTCTAGCTACTTTTGCTACATCAAATTTAAAAATTTATGTTTTCTCACCTGATTTTCTCGGTAATCTCTTTGCTCGGTTGTACATAAAGCATTGTGTTTTCATTTAATGCCAATTGTTCTGGATTATCAAATTTGAACAATTTTCTTTCTACGACACGTTTGCTACACGCAAAGCTTTGAACTTTCCACCTTCTTTTGACTTTAAGTACCAAGAAACTAGGGTTTGATTCTTTAAATTATAGGCGATTACAATAACATTAACATTGTCAATTTTCACTGCTTTTGGTTGAAAGTAACTGTTATCTTTATTTGTAGGATTGCTATTATTAGCGTTTTTATTGCAATTTAGTTTCACCTGAATGCTTAACTGAAGGAGCATTAGTTGAATGCTTGATTTTGTAAGTGCTGAATGTTAGGCCTTTAATATGGCTTCCTTCTCTGTCAATACCTTTTTCAGGAAAGATTATTCCAACTTTATCCATTTCAGCTGAATTTTCTATTGATGTGAGAGATAATTGGCTCTTGAATTCATTCGCTACGTTGCATCTGTACTACACTTGTATATTATAATTAATATAGTATACTAATGAGTAATTTTACTTTACTGATTCCATTGCCGTTATCTTGGTAGCTAAGTCCATAAGCAACTACATTGCTCTCAATAAGCATCATGTTTGCTATGTTAAAACCTGTTGTTTCTTTAATTTCTAGCGTATTTGAGTTAACTCCGAGCAATTTATTTAATATAAACATAATTCTATCTAAAATTTTAATAAAAAGTTATTATAGCTATTTTAACATACTAATATCAACAAAATATTAATAAATTATTTTTTATATTATGAGGTAATATATCAATAAAACCATAACTGCTTAAGCTCCTGTAAGCGATTATATAGCTTGAGCTAGCTGTACTCCTTGATGGAAATCATTTATTATGATATAATAGATATATCAACACCATAAAATTGCATGAGCCTTTTTCAGCATTAAAGAATTCTTTGGTCCTAATAAAATCAAACTACGAGCCTAGAGGTAAATTTGAAGTTGAGGTGAGTGCATCCCTCTTCCTGATAAGCATGTTTATAGTGTTAAAAGAAGTAATTTGACAGTGGAAGTATTTCATAAGAATCTCATCGGTGAAAGATTAAAAAACATCGAAGAAATCACAAATGACTCTTTAATGAGATGCTGTAGGTTTTTGATGTTCAGATTAATGATTATGCAAATTTTCACATTTTATACTGGAAAATATGGATCAACTTGCTGAAGTTTTGAAAATACACAACTTCGATCCACCGAAAACTTAAGCCGGACTCACGGTCAATAATAACCACCTCCAATATAGATAGCTTTCAGAGTTCTTAACTCAGATATATTTCTTTTTTTTTATGAAAAGGATGGATTGCTTTTTAACACGCATTTTTCTGACGATGCTATTGAGTAGCATATTTCCAATGAATTTGCCCATTGCGTTCGGTTTCTCAAGTTTTATTAACCAGTTATTAAAGGTTTGTTGCCAAAGCTTCAATTGCCAGTTTTGAGAGAAGTGCAGACTTTATAGCATGCGAAAAACATGCAATGGATTTGAAAACTCCTTCTGTGAAGCTCATTTTAAGCAGGGAGTCGATAAAATTAAGTCTGAGAACTTGAGTTTATATAATATATATTATAGTTATTACGATCAAACAAGTGATTATCCTTATAAAATGGGAATTTTAGTATCAAAGTTCTTAAGCGATCGGCATCACAAGATAATTGTAAAACGATTCCACTGTACTGAGTAAGGAGATTATAAATTTCACTATGATCTACAAAGCGAGATATGGGAAGCAAGAAGAGTAAGAAATTTGTAGACTGTCTTGAATAAATAATATCACTCTGCAGATAATATGATACTGTAAACGCTATTTCTAAAAGATCAACGATTGAAACAAAACACTTGACAACCTCCACCAGTCCTATTATCACAAAACCGAAATTGTTCCAATATCTTCATCTGTGCAGATTAAACTACAAGAGTAATATGGTTAGTGTCTTATGTTTAATTTTTTACACTATGTGTACCTTATGTCTTTATTAATTTTACCTATACAAGCTGAAACGTGCTTATAAGTCGTTTAGGACAGTATAGTATGCCGATTTGCGGAATTAGAGAGTGAGCAACTTCTACCATATTGTTCTTTTACCATTTTTCTGATTAGTAAGTTTCTCAATATTTATAGCTAAGGCGATTTAAGAAAACATGAAAAAGGCTAGAAATAATTGCCTTTTCACGCGAGAAGTTTAATTGTAATTATTGATCCTTTAAGTATAATCTGTTGAAATTTACATGGACCTTGCAGATGAAAGAAAAAGAAGAGCAATTTGGTTTTACATTAGAAAACCTCATGAAAGCAAAGAAGTTTATAGAGATGTATCCAAAAGATAAAGAAGGTAGTGCTGTTATGCCTTTACTATATTTGGTTCAAGAACAATGTGGATTGATTCCTGAGTCTGCCATGCGCTACGTTGCTGATATGCTTCATATTCCACATATTCGCGTATATGAAGTGGTAAATTTTTATACCATGTATAATTTGAAACCAGTGGGTAAATATCTGATACAAATTTGTAGGACAACCCCTTGCTGGTTATGTAGTAGCGAAGAAGTATTAAATACCTTTAAAAAGAAGCTTAGGATTAATATAGGTGAGACTACCAAAAATAATCTATTTTCTTTAAAAGAAGTTGAGTGCCTTGGCGCGTGTGTTAATGCTCCTGTTGTACAGATCAATGACAATTTTTATGAAAATCTTACTCCCGAAAAAGTAGAAAACATCATAGCAGAGCTTTCAAGCAAATAGATGGAAGAAAAGTTCTCATTTGAAAAAAACAAGCAATTAGATTCTGCAAGAGTTGGTACAATTAAAACTCCAAATGGAAGCATAGAAACACCGGCATTTATGTTTTGTGCAACCAAGGCTGCAATTAAAGCTGCGGATATTGAGAGAATTAGTGAAGCTGGTACTCAAATAATACTTTCCAATACCTATCATCTCATGCTTCAACCTGGAGAGGATACCGTAGCAAAACTTGGTGGTTTGCACAAGATGATGGGATGGAATGGACCGATGCTAACTGATTCTGGTGGATACCAGATATTTAGTCTGGGGCACGGATCAGTTTCAGAAGAAATAAAGGGAATAAGAAAGAAACAAAAAACTCTGATCAAAATTAATGAGGATGGTGCAATTTTTCGTTCTTACATCAATGGTAGAACTTATTGTTTAACTCCTGAAAAATCTATACAAATTCAACAAAAATTAGGTGCGGATTTAATTCTAGTTTTAGATGAATGTACCCCGTTTCATGTCAGCAAAAAATACACACAAAGATCAATGCTCATGAGCCATAGGTGGGCTAAGCGTTCTTTAAATGAACTTGAAAAAAGTAATGATGGTAAACAAGCATTGTATGGAATCAGCCAAGGTGGATTATATCAAGATCTGCGCAGAGAAAGCTGTGATTTTATCAACGATTTACCATTTTTCGGTCAAGCAATAGGCGGATCACTTGGTCAGAGTAAGGAGCAGATGTATGATGTAGTTTCTTTTACAATGGATCACTTAAGAAAAGATAGACCTACTCATTTGCTTGGTATTGGTGGAATTGTGGATATCTTTCGTGCAGTGGAATTTGGAATTGACACGTTTGATTGTGTGCATCCAACTCGCTTGGCAAGACATGGTGGAGCGCTTGTCAAAGTGAAAAATAGGAATTCTATTGCTTCAAAATGCAAGGAGCATATTAATTTACGAAATCAACAATTTGAGCTGGACGGTGATCCAATTGAAAGTGACTGTTTGTGTTTTACCTGCAGAAAACATTCGAGAGCTTATATACACCATTTATTGAAAGCTAAGGAGCTGCTAGCCTACACTCTCGTCACTATTCATAATGTTTTCTTCATGAATAAGCTGATGGAATCAATAAGGCAGTCAATACTAGATAATAGGTTAGATCAGGAGAAGGATAACTGGGTTAGTGAAATGCTGTAACCTTG
Source organism: Wolbachia sp. (assembly GCA_051710285.1). GTDB lineage: Bacteria > Pseudomonadota > Alphaproteobacteria > Rickettsiales > Anaplasmataceae > Wolbachia. Next base: position 597,540 of record JBPETD010000001.1, on the reverse strand, counting down.
TCTCTTTTTCAGTCTTCTCACGACACTATTAGCTTTCTTTCTTATTATTTTTATTAACTTTGAAAGTACTATGATAAATAATTAATCTATTGGTGTTGCCTTTATCATTGATTGGTAAAATTATAAAGTGAAGATTTTGCTAAAGGAAATAATGCCATGTTAGCATTCAATTTTGACAACACTATCACTAATGGGCATATGCATAATGCTTTCTTTAGTGGTTAGGAAAAAGTGATTTTGATTTTACTTAAAATAATGTAGTAACAGATACTGATATGAGAAAAATTTTCAAGAATACGTACGGAATAAAACGAGAAACATTAAAATCTGTGTTGCAATTTGCACTTTCAAATGGAGTGGAAATTAACATTGTATCATACACAGGATATTCAAATGCTGTGAAAGAAATAGCAGAAGATTATTTTGGCTTATCTAGGAAGAAAATAGACAGTGTTTCTGTGTTTGGCGGAATTTCCAGCAGATTATGATACCCAGTCGCCAAGGCAAGATGTTAGAGAATAACAAGATCAAGTTGGAAAATCTGTATATTTGAAGAGCAATTGTGAACTATAAGAACAATCACAATTGTCAGTTACCAAAAACTGTTATGTTGGTTGATGATAGTACAGGTAATATAAAAAAGTTAATTGGTTTGTTGAATCAATGAGCAAAATAGAGGAATGGCTTGAAGAAATGGGCTGAACATTTAAGATATAAAAATCAAATTTGAAGATGTGCAGGCGCCTGTAAACAAAAATGGTAAAGTGCTAGAAGATGCTGATTATCTAGGAAAGGTGCAAAAGTTTATCAATACCAATTTAATATAAGAACCAATCTATGAAAATTTAAGGAAAGACGAATCACTATATGCTTTAATTAATAAAATACTTTTTTTACAGGAAGAAATGGAAACAATTAAGTCTGTTCTTATTAAAAATGGTCATAAACTGAAGAAAGAAGTACATAATGTTCAAGACTCGCTTAAAGAGAAGGCAGTAAGGCTCTTAAAGAGCAAGGCTATGGTGTGAGTAGTAAGGACAGAAAAGAAATTGTTGTAAAAGGTAGTAAGCGAAACAGATATTCCAAAAGGTTCAGAAGATAATAAAAGATGCTTCGGATCAAGTAATAGATGGATTTAATGCATCAAAAATAGTGCCGGAGGGAAAGTATATATATTCAAAATCTTCAAGATATTTAGAATGCATTAAAAGCACAAGCAAAGCCTATAAATCAGAGTTTCATCACCATTATCTCCCCTTATAAAAGGGAGTCAGATAGTGATATGGCTATTGATGGCGATAGTAAAACCAGCATACACTGAGACTATCTCATTAGCACAAAAATTTAGAGTAATTAAAGCTTTTTTAAAGATTATGCTCAGAAAATAATAGATATTATTTGTAATTTGTTTAAAAGAGAAGTGGCAACAAAAGTTGGAGAGCAGGGCTACAATGTAAGTAGTAAGCAAAGAAGTATTGAAATTACTATCAAAGGAAGTAAGTCAATAGATGCCAAAAAATAAAAACCTATACTATTGACGACCTAGATCAAATTATAAAAAGAAGGAAGAGATAAAAGATTTTGGAAACAATTATAAAGGTGCCCAGCTAGAACAAGAGATATAGAAATTATTGAACGCTAATCGGCAAAAGGAAAATATAAACTCTGTAAGCAAAGAACTATTTAAAAGCCATAAAGAAAGAATTATGGAAAGTAGAAATGAAGATAACGTTATTGGAAAAAGCCGATGACTCATATAATTGCTTATATGTTTTACATTGTTTCAATTATAAAACATGTTGAATGTACATATGAGCAAGTGCAAAAGTTTGTTTAGGTCAAATATAAAAAGATGGAAGAGATAAGATATGCTCCTCTATCAAGTTTGTGTCATATATGCATAAAACTAATTTACGGTGAACGTTCCAGAGAACAAAGGCGCCTGGTTGTTATGGGCCATTTCTCCCTGAAGTGTGCAATTTAAGCTTTAGGAAGATCAGTAGATTAAGCTATCAAGTCAACAGATATAACCAGCTTTAAGCAGGTTTTGTCGCAGCTATTTTAGCATGTTTTTCGCCTTCTGCCATGCCTCTTTCTTGTCCGATTTGAATGTCTTTCTCTTCCAGCAAGATCAAGTCTGTATGCAAGGATAGCCTCTTCTTTGTATATGTCCATTAATCTTTCTTCGTACGCTATTAGATCTTTTTCATTCCAACGAAACTTATCCAATTCATCATATGCTAGCTTTATCAGCGGAGCTTTTTCTACAATATCTCTTAGGTCTTCATCTGTAGTATCCTCTACATACTTGAAAAAGAAATACCATCTTTCTACTGAGCTTTCTAGCTGCTCTACTTTATTCTTTTGAAATTTAGCAGCTCAATATAGATAAATTGAAAATCTTTAAAGCAATTTTCATTGGTTTTGTATTTCATATATTATGAGTAAAGATATAGTCAACTTCTTGAGGCAGTAAATTACAATTGAAAATAGCAATAAAGAAAACTTTCTGAGAATCAATGTAATTACCAGATTTATCTAATTGTCTAGAGTAAGCTTTAGCGGTATAAAATTGGGCGCGCTTTTCAAAACCTTTATCACGGAGCGCGGAGCTGCATTTCGATAAAATCTATTATCAATAGAGTCTTGCAGAGAACATCAACAATGCTTTGTTTATCAGAGGTAATTTCAGGATCCATGATAGTACTAAGAAATTCAATTTCTTTTATTTGATCAGAATCAGAAAGCCTAGTATATCGTTCAGGAAGTGAATAAGGATATTTTTATTCTTTTCAGAGTCAAAGATTTTTTTAAAACTTAGATCATTTTTTGGATCTAGAAACTTTGAAAGAGCCATAGGAAAAAAATTGAAAAGTATTAATAATTATACACAATTCTAAAAATATTCAACTTTTTATACTTGCCATATTAAATCTTATTTTTAAGCTTAAATATGTAAAACAAAAACAGCCTCCAGACATAGCCTTAGAATAGCATCTCATATATTGGATGTCCTTTTGTTTATCAAAAAAGTGGTAGTCTCTTGTGATTTGAGTATAATTCTAGCTTTACCCAAACAAAAGAATGAATTATTTAGTGGAATATGTTTTAACACCTCTTTCCTTGCCATTTGCAATCACTGAAAATTATTTATTAATTACTGCTCTGATTCCGCTGCTTGGCGCAGTGGTTATCTTTTTTACCGGCAAATGTCCTAGAGTAAGCAACGGAGTTACTATTGCCTCTTCTATACTTCTATTTACATATGCGTGTCTGTGCACTTTATATTGGGCATATGGTGATTATTCTCAATTTATCCTTATGGATTTTGGCAATAACTTGCACATTAGTTTAAAGCTAGAGTCTATTGGAGTGTTATTTAGTTTATTAATATCATTTTTATGGATATTAACTAGCGTATACACAATATGTTATATGCAGAATAACTATCCTGGTAATAATTATTCAAATTTCCTGTGTTTTCTTTCAATATCGATCAGTTGTACAATGTTTATTGCCTTTTCTGGCGATTTGCTTACTACATTTGTCTTTTATGAGCTCTTGACTATGAGCACTTATCCTCTTGTCACCTATAATACAACAAATGAGTCAATGATAGCTGGGCGTTATTATTTTGGTGTGCTGTTTTTTTCCTCTTTAGTATTATTTTTTCCAGTTCTCGGTTTCTTATACAGTAAATTTCATACTTTAGACTTTATAAACGGTGGAATATTTAAATTTGACACTTTGCTCGTCACTTTCATTGCAGTGTGTTTTGCTATGCTGATTTACGGAATAGGCAAAGCTGCATTAATGCCAATGCACTTTTGGTTACCCAAAGTAATGGTTGCACCAACTCCTGTGAGCGCGATGCTACATGCTGTTGCTGTTGTGAAATCAGGGGTTTTCATCATTATAAAAGTTATACTATACACTTTTGGCACGGATAATTTACAACGCTTTGCACAGCAAAGTTGGTTTGCTGGAGGATGGCTGCCTTATGCTGCAGGATTCACCATCATTGTTGCTTCACTGATTGCGCTCAAGCAAAAGGAATTGAAAAAATTGCTTGCCTATTCTACCATTTCTCAATTATCATATGTTACACTATCCGCTTCAATTTTTAGCAATCTTGGCGTAAGAATTGCAATTTTTCAGTTAGTTTGTCATGCACTTGCAAAAATCACTCTATTCTTTGTTGCAGGCAGTATAATAACGAAAACAGGTGAAAAATATGTAGATAGAATTCACGGCATAGGACGAAATATGCCAATTACTATGACAGCATTTACTATAGGTGCATTATCTATGATCGGAGTGCCGCCTGCTCCAACCTTCTGGGGTAAGTTTCTTATTTTTCAGGCTGTTTTTAGCTCCGGCAATGCAACACTTTTTGTATTTATTACTCTTGTGTTAATAGTAAGTACCATACTGAATGCCATGTACTTTTTGCCGATAGTTTACAATGCTTTTTTCTCAAAGCCTTCTAAGAACTTTTTCGTTAAAAAGACACCTATTTTTTTGGTTTTACCACCAGTTGTCACTGCGATATGTACTTTTGTCATTTTCTTCAGTTATCAAGTACTATTTTAAAGTATCTTACATTTAAACTTTGGCATTTAAGCTGAGATTAATTATAGAAACATTTTCTTCGTCAAAATCTATATCTCCGATTAACATACCATCAGTAACATTCAAAAGTTCTGGTGAAGAAATGATAGTTCTGTTATTACCAGCTCTCATTCCAACCACTCCAAGCTCTATGGCAAGCGGTACTTTTTTATCACCAACTTTGAATTGCGCTGTTTGATCTTTGATTATATATTCACCATTATGGCCCATTACGCTGTACTTAATTGACACTTCGTCACCACATCTAACTTGTTTTCCAGCCCTATTAATTAAGTCATTAAAAATCATTATATTATTTACTGAGTCGGGGTACTTGTCTTTTACTTCGATTAGTTTGACGTAGTAAGAGTTAAAGTCCATTTTATTGTCATTGGTAATGTTTACAGTAACTACATGCTCTCCCCCTTCTTTCATACCCACTATTCCTAGACCCACCTCTTTCCAATCATCTTGACCTATTTTCAAAGTAATATTAGAAACTTGACTCGGAAGTGGCGCTGCTAGGTTATTAGATATTTTATACATTTGTAACAGGACTTCTTGACCACATAGAGCTCTGCTGCCACTGCCTTCTGTAATTTCATAGAAGTTTATTGAATTTTCCTCTCTCTCTTGCTGTGTTATTTCTTCTAAATACTCCTTCAACCCATGCTTTTCGATATAGTGATCAAGTGCTGATTCAAGTATTGGCTTCACTAAGTAATATGCTATTGTTTGTACAAAATTATCATTCGTAGTATTTAACTCATAAAGCTTGTCTCTCTTTTCTGGCCTGCTTTTGTTTATTTGAACGATGGTGAACACAAAAGCGGAAATTAAAGTGAAAATTGTTACTATGGAAATGAGCAATTGTAATATAATTTTCCTAACCATCGTTTTTTACCAGATTCAATAAATTGTATAAATAATTAGTTTCACCTGAAAGTTCACTCAAATTATCCAAGGCTTGTTTAAAGAGACTCTCTATATAGTTCTTTGTTTCATTTTTACCGAGTATAGACATCAAATTACTTACCTCATCTTGTTTGTAGTCTTCAATATCATCTTTGGCTTGAAAAATAAGTCCTAGGTTTATTCCATAATCATGTAACGCTCTTCGTTGATTATCTGTAGCATTTCCCATTATAGCACCTATTTCACATGAAGCTGCAAATAGTTTTGCGGTTTTTAATAAATGAATTTCTTTTATTTTAGATAAATCTGCGTCAATATCCAAAATCTGCCCTCTTATCATTCCCTTAGTTCCTATCGCTTGAGAAAGTACTTTTATAATTTCACAGCATTTGTTGCTATCTTCATTTAGGGAGGACAGTATTTCAAAAGCAAGGGTAAGTAGTGCATCTCCAGCAAGCACTGCTGTTGCTTCGTCAAATTTTTTATGGCAACTTATCTGACCTCTGCGGATATCGGTATTGTCCATGCATGGCAAATCATCATGAATTAGAGAGTAGGTGTGAACACACTCAACTGCCACAGTAATTGGTATTACTTTCTCAGCATTCACATTAAATACTCGTGATGAAGCTGTGACTAAAAATGGACGTATATATTTTGCGGGAGCAAGAAGCATATAATGCATAGCTGATATAAGCTTGTTTTGGCTATCCTCAGGAAGAAATTTGTTTATTTCTGTGATAAGAAAATTTTTTGTTATTTCGTCTAGCATTTGCGAGTTTATTAATTTACCAGCACATAATGTTGAAGCATATTTCAGCTAGGACGATAGAAAATTTTGTAGTAGTATATCAATCATAAAAGGTATTGCAAACATGAAAATTTTTTATAGCATCAGAGAATAGGTTATTTTTTGGTAAAAAATGAGTAGCGAACTAGCAAAAAGCACTAGAGAAGACATAGAAGAAAAAGTAAAAAAAATTGTATTAGAGCACATTAGTAAGGATGTAGAGAAGTTTAGTAACTCCTCAAAGCTTTCAGAGCATGGCGCAGATAGTTTAGATGCAGTTGAGATAATCATGTCAGCAGAAGAAGAGTTTGGTATAGAAATTCCTGATGAAGATGCACAAAAAATGGAAACTGTAGAGCAGATAGCTGAGTACATCAGTAATAAAACAATAATTAGTATTAATGAGTAGAAGAGTAGTAGTTACCGGCATTGGCTCAATTACTCCACTGGCAGCAGATGTTGAAAACGCTTGGCTTAAGTTAGTAGATGGTGAGTCTGGTATAAAGGAAATCAGCAGATTTGATGTTTCCGATCTTGCAAGCAAGATCGCAGGACAAGTTCTCTTACAAGATGATAACATTGGACACTGTTTTAATCCGCTAGATTATATCTCTGAAAAAGACTTAAAAAGGACAGATAGTTTTATTCATTTCGGTATTGCAGCCGCCATTCAGGCAGTGAACGATTCACTAATCTTAGAAAGTCAAAATATTGATCGAGAACGCGTTGGTGTGGTTGTTGGCTCTGGTATAGGTGGTCTTCCATCAATTCAGAAGAACGTAATCATTATGCAGGAAAAGGGGCCTAGGCGTGTCAGCCCATTTTTTGTTCCTGCAAGTTTGATAAATTTGATATCTGGCCATATTTCTATTAAATATGAATTTACAGGCCAAAACGATTCAGCGGTAACCGCATGTGCAACAGGTGCACATGCAATCATAAACTCAGCAAGAGCTATAAAACTTGGTGAAGCAGATGTAATGATTGCGGGTGGGGCAGAAAGTGCTCTTTGTAGGGTTGGAATTGCAGGCTTTGCATCTATGAAGGCATTATCAACTAAGTTTAATGACAAGCCTGAAGAAGCTTCAAGACCGTGGGATGAAGAACGCGATGGATTTGTTATGGGTGAAGGATCAGGTATACTGGTATTGGAAGAGTATGAACATGCAAAGAGAAGAGGAGCAAAAATATATGCAGAACTTATTGGGTATGGACTAACGGGTGATGCTTATCATATTACCGCTCCGCATGAAAGCGGAAGAGGTGCGTTGAAAGCAATGCAGCTTGCCTTACAGAGTGCACAAATTGGTTCAAATCAAATCGGGTATATCAACGCACATGGAACTTCAACGCCACTTGGAGATAAAATTGAAGTAATAGCAATAAAACAATTATTTGGTGACTACGCTTATAAGATACCAGTTTCTTCAACCAAATCTTCCATAGGACATTTACTTGGCGCTGCAGGTAGCGTTGAAGCGATATTCAGTATTCTTGCATTAAATAAAGGAATTACTCCACCAACTTTAAATTTGCATAAACCTTCAGAAGGATGTGATTTAAATTTTGTACCGTTTAAAGCTCAAGAGCATAAAATCCAATATGCACTTTCTAATTCGTTTGGTTTTGGTGGAACTAACGCATCACTTATCTTTGGAAAAGTATAATTAGTTCTATTGTTTATGCTTGCCTACAAGGCGCTTATTTTCAACGAAAAGTAGTTGGAGTTTGTATTCTACATCACCTGAAAGCATATAACAAAGTCAAGCGAAACTAAACTTTGCTTTTTAGTAAAATTACCGCTATTGAAAGATATGCAAGAGGCTTTATAAAAACTTAACATAATTTAATCATAAAAATGTCGTTCTTATGCTTTGTAAGAGCAGGCCTTAGCACTAAATGGGGGTTTTTAAATAACTATGAATTAGGTAAATTGGAAAATAAATTTTATTTACTTTTATAATGTCTTAAGATCTAATGTCAATTTATCAGTTGGAAGTATTAAGAAGGATTATAATTAGGCTAGCATGTTCTTTACTCTTTTTCTCAAAATATTACCTATCTATATTACAATATTTATTGGTTATTTAGCAGGAAAATGCCTTAAGATTGATAGAAATACTATATCTCAAATACTCTTTTATATAGCTAATCCAATAGTGATTCTGTATGGAGTATCTCATACAGAAGTCAATTTAAAGGTAATTTCTTTGCCAATTTTGATATGGTTTATAGGTAGTATTATGTCCTTATCTGTGTATTATATTTCTTCTTTTTTATTTAAAGACAACACGAAAAACATATTGGCATTTAGCTCAGGCAGTACAAGTATGGGTTATTTTGGCTTGCCAATTGCTATGACTTTGTTTGATGAAGATTCGGTATCTGTATATGTTGTCTGTTATATAGGAATGGCGCTGTTTGAAAATAGCTTAGGATTTTATATAGCTGCAAATGGTATATACACTGCAAAAGAATGCATGTTCAGATTGTTCAGACTTCCTTCGTCCTATGGGATGATTCTGGGCTTCTTTTTGAGTGTATGCAATATACAAATACCTGCTTTTCTAACGGATGTTATGATGAATATTAGAAGTACATTTATTACATTAGGAATGGTGCTACTTGGAGTGAGTATTGCACAAATTATAAATTTTAAAATAGATTGGAAACTCGCTTTAACCACTATTACAGCAAAGTACGTATTTTGGCCATTATTTGTTTTGGGAATTGTTCTGATAGATAAACATATCACAGGTATATACGATGAGAGTATATATAAAGCGCTGATGTTGCTGGCCATTATTCCAGTTTCTGGATCTAGTGTAATACTTGCTAATATTTTAAATTACCAGCCAGATAGAGCTACTTTGCTGCTTCTCATCAGTACTGCAGTGGGACTATTATACGTTCCACTAATAATATCATTATTTTTTACAAAACTTGTCCCTCTTTGATCAGATATACTATCGACTAGCTATGCAGTTCAATCGCTCTGCCACAATTTTGCTCTATCACATTTGCTATATTCAATATTCCAACTTCATCATAATAGTTTCCAATTACTTGTAATGCAAGTGGTAAACCTTCATTGGAAAGTCCAACAGGAACAGAAATAGCAGGTAGTCCAGCTAAACTTACTGGTACGGTGAAGACATCATTGATACACATAATTAGCGGATCTGGCTTTTCATTTAAGCCAAAAGCTTCTGTTGGAGCAGATGGAACGAGTATGTAATCTATTTTTTCAAATGCTTTTATAAAATCATTTCTGATTAATGCTCTAATACATTGTGCTTTTTCGTAATATTCATTGTAGTGACCTGAAGAAAGTGCATAAGCACCAATTAAGATTCTTCTTTTTACCTCTTTTCCAAAACCTTCTGCTCTTGTTAGTGAATACATTTCTTCGAGGGTATCAGCATCAACTCTGAATCCATAACGCACACCATCATAACGAGCAAGATTAGATGAAACTTCAGCAGAACAAATTAAATAATAGACCGGTATTGCATATTTAGTGTGTGGCAAGGTAATATCAATAACTTCAGCACCGTTTTCTTTTAAATTGGAAGAAACTCTTTCCCAGTGATGGACGATTTCTTCTGAAATTCCATCTATTCTATATTCTTTTGGTATACCAATGCACTTACCCTTGATATTACCGTTTATAGAATTAGAAAATTTAGGCACTGGCCTTTTACTTGATGTTGAATCTTTGCTGTCATAGCCACAAATCGTTTCCAGCATTAATGCTGAGTCAGAAACGGAACGAGTAATGACTCCTGCTTGGTCTAAGGAACTCGCAAATGCAATCATACCAAAACGTGAACATCTTCCATAAGTTGGTTTTGCTCCAACTACTCCACAATAAGCTGCTGGCTGGCGTACAGATCCACCGGTATCACTTCCGAGCGCTCCAGCGCATAAAAATCCAGCAACTGATGCTGCGGATCCACCAGATGATCCACCAGGTACAACTTTTTCCCCATCACTTTTTCTAGCCCACACATTTTCAACAGGACCGAAATAGCTATTTGTGTTCGCAGAGCCCATGGCAAATTCATCCATGTTAAGCTTGCCGAGCATGACCGCTCCACTTTTTAAAAGCAAGTCAGATACTGTAGATTCGTAAGTCGGAACAAAGTTTTCTAGCATTTTTGAGCATGCCGTTGTTTTTATTCCCTTTGTACAGAATAAATCTTTAACACCAATTGGTATACCCATGAGCAGCATATCACTTTTTTTGTTTGAAAGATGCTTATCTGCGGTTTTAGCGGCTTTTATTGCTATTTCTGGAGTTTTCGTGACAAATGCATTTAATTTCTCGTTTTCCACCGCGCTGATATGCGCCTCAACAAGTTCAACAGCAGAAAAATCTTTCCGTTTAAGTCCATCGCGCATCTCTGTAATGCTCAGCTTTCTTAATTCATTCATTTATTAATGTTCAATTTTTAGCAAGACATTAACTATAACAACGATAAGGCAGAAGATCTATACATTTGTGGTAATATAATATCAATTCCTATTATTAGAGCAGTGGTCGAACAGTTAGAGTTTAAAGAGCTTGGTTTTGGTTTTGAAACCAGTTAAAAGCAACTCTTAAGCGTGTAGTGATTCTCCATTATCACAAACAGTTTTAGAGATTTAATATAGTTGATAAAATTGCATAAAAATGTTAAAACATAATAAGTTATAGTATATTATTGATATGAATTTTAAAGGTCAGTTGAATAGTTTCCCACTAGTGTAGCCCAGTTTCAAAATAAATCTATTTTAAAACTATTAACTGAGTTAATGGAGGGGAAAATTGAAGATATAGAATTATCTAAAATCGCTAACGAACGGCATAAAGAAAAGAGGATTAGACGCTTGATGTCTTCTAGGATTAGGCCCAGCATGATATAGAATATTCAGAATCTATCATTAAATAAAAACATTCAAGCATTTTAGCAAAAGTAAAGTCTATGATTAAAAATACAATAGTGGGGCGCCTGACAGTTAATTCTATAGAACTTGGCAGACCATTGAAGCATAATTTAAGTGGATAACATAAGTTTACGTTTAAGTACACATCGTATATTTTACTATGTAGATGTGCTAGAACATACAGTAGTTATTACTACAATAGAACACAGGAAAGGCGCTTGTCAAAAATAATTTGCTGTAATTACGATAAAAATTAGCTTTGTAAAAGCCAAACAGACTTTTATTTAATTGATTTTTATGAGGAGAAAAATATGAAAACAGCAAACTCAGTGATTTTGTTGTATCTCTAGCTATGAAAAGGCTAACTATATAAGCAATTTATTGAAAATCTTGCTTTTGCAATCAATCTGATTAAATTTAAGAATAGTAATTGTATTAATAAATTTAACTTTATTTAACACCAATATATGTTATTGGAAAGACAAATAGATAATCGCCTGTAGCTAACCAAAGTAAGATTTCTCCAAACGTTAAAAACATAACAATAGCATGGCTTTAATATTTTTCTGCCTTTTATTGCTCAATACCATATCTCTACGTCGTCTTGAAGAACCTTTCTAGCTATAGCATACACATAACAATTTGAATTACGTCTTGATGGCTCTAGTTTAGGATGTCCAGTAGTGAATACATCAGAAAGCACGCTCTTAGCAGCATCTCATGCACCAATATTAGGATTTTTTTGCTTTTCTTCACTAACTTTCTCACAGAACTTTCCAGTATCATAATCAATTAATGTACCACCCACTGCAGCCGCAAGAAATACCACAACAACAACATCAACAGGAGTAAAAGTGGCATTACCTGCAAGATATGCTATGCTCAGGTCTAACAAATAAGCTAACGGAAGCAGTTATAATATGCACCCTTCATTCTCTTTCGCGTACTGGTAGAATATTCCGCCCCATCAGCACAAGGCTTATTATTAAGTTCATTTAGTATAGAACAAACGTTTCTCTATCTGCAACTCTTTTATTTTCTACCTCCTCTAAAAGCTGTTTCACATTTTCATCTGTGGCTATACCTATTCGAGTTTTGCCATTTTTATTTTTAATAAAGGATTTGTTTTGCGTTTAACAGAATCTTTATTATCTCTGTATTGCTATTTTCAGCGGCCAAGTGTAAAGCAGTGATGTAATCATTATTGAGCCTGATTAACATCAATATTTTTCGTCTATAAAGTATTTAACTGTATCTAAGTGGCTATTGGAAGCAGCCAAATGTAAAGCAGTTTTGTCATCAGAACCTTGTGCATCAACATCAGCCTTTTTATCTGCTATGAGATGTTAACTATATCTAAACGGCCGCTAAAAATAGCTACATGCAACAATGTGTATTTTATTGTCTTAGCGAATCTACTAGCACGTGCACATACACTAAACAAATGGTTTTTCATTAAAAATTTTCTGTTTCCACTCCTAATATGTAATTTTATGTTCTTTTTAATGCCTCTTTATATTTATTCAAATATATCACTTAATTTGCCGAAGTGTACTGAACTCAGCATCTCCTTCCACTCTTCCAACGTTAAAGTCATAACTACCTTCTCTTATTAAAAAATAATCATATAGTCTAATTATAGCATTCTTTCATAAGAAAGTAAAGATTTATTATTTTATGTAAAATAATTAGTAGTTATTTTAGCTTACTATAGCTTGATTAACAAGCAACATGCTACGCATTAGCATTATAATAAGTTTGATTATTTACTTTTCCAAAACCAGCAAAAAGTACCTATATTTGTAGAACAAGCCGGGTAAAATAAGGTTGTGAAAATAGAAACGCAAAACTGTTGCAGCAAAGTTAGGCAAATTGGTTCATATCTAAATGTGGTAGAAGTAGGTTAATATAGCTAGTTTTGCGTTATATTAAATTACTATAAACGAAAGTTCACGTGGGTTACAAGATATATTGTCTAATACTAATGGTAATATGGCAAATTAAAAAGTTCCATAAGATTAGAAGTTTAGCAAATTTATTATGTATCTTGTTTGATAACGAAAACTGGTTTAATCTTTGTGTTTAAGAAATTTACCAAGTAAAACAGCAAAAGAAACCACATGGTGGCTAGTTATTTACTATCTATCCTAATAATATTGGATTTTTTATGTTTATAACGACTTATGAGCGCGTTTGAGCTTGAAAACTAGAAGTTTTAAAAAGACGCCAGGTGCATATAGTATAAAAATTTATACATAGTACGCCAGATATACTAAGTTTTTTGTTGTTTAATCTGCACAGACTGAAGCTAAATAATAGCTTCGACCATACGGAGTAAGGGGTTTGTAGAAACTTGTCAAGTAGTTTTTGTTTCTATATGTCTAGCGTGATGCTAAAAACTATGCGAGAACTATTACAATTTCTCCGAAAATTTTAGATTTAATGCGCTTAGACATATGGTTATTCCAAGCAAAATCATAGGTACTGAAAGCAACTGCCCCATAGTCAAATCAATCCATAAATAGCCAACTTGGTAATCTGGTTCGCGAAAAAACTCAACTATAAAACGCACTATTCCATACCACATAATTGCAATACCAGTTAATGCACCGCAATATAGCCTTATTCTAGTCAAGAAAAACAGTGAATTAATAGTTAAAAATAATAGCAATCCTTCGAAAGATGCCTCATAGAGCTGACTTGGGTGGCGTAGCAAATTATCACCACTTTCTGGAAATACCATGCCCCATGACACAGCTGTAACTCTGCCAAATAACTCTCCGTTTATAAAGTTGCCTATGCGACCGAAAAATAAGCCTATGGGAACTCCACAGGAAATTAAATCCAATGTGTAAAATATAGGAATGTTGTGTCTTTTGCACGAAATTATCACCACACACAAAACTCCTATGGCACCACCATGAAATGACATTCCTCCACCCCAAGTTTTCAGTATCTCTATAGGATTGCTTATATAAAAAATTGGATTGTATATCAACACGTAGCCAAGTCTACCTCCAAGGATAATACCTGCAATAGTGGCTGTTAACAATGAATCGTAAAAACTCTTGGTAAATATTCTTTGGTTGTCTAATTTGTGTAAATACAAATATGCAAACACTATGCCTAGAACATATGCCAAAGAATACCAATATATGGAGATAGGACCGATACTGAAAATTACTGGATTTAAAGACATACCTTGCTACAAATCATTCTTAGACAATCTACTTTTCTCACAATTCCACTCTCTCTGTTTTATGGCTGCCCTCTTATCATAGAGTTTTTTTCCTTTTGCAATGGTAATTTTAATTTTTGCCAATCCTTTGGCATTGAAATAAATCGAAAGTGGCACAACAGTTATTCCAGCAGTTTTAATCTGGCCAATTAGTTTACTTATTTCCTTTTTATGCAGAAGTAATTTACGTTCCCTTTTCGGCTTATGGTTTCTTTTGTTTGCAGCTTTATATTCTGCAATGTGCATATTTTGCAGCCATATTTCACCGTTTTTTTCAATAACGTAAGCATCAGAAATGTTTGCTTTTCTTTCTCTTAGAGACTTAACTTCACTACTTAGTAGGACCATACTTGCTTCAAATTCTTCTAAGATGAAGTATTCAAACCTTGCTTTTCTATTTTCTGCTATAACTTCCATACTTAAATACACCATTGAGTTTTAATATACCACAGGATTTTTAGCTCTTGCAGCAATGTTAAAAATAATGTTCTAGAGTTTCTACGTTCAAAGGCTAAATATTTTTAAGTAGGCTGATGTAGCAGAATTTTTTTCAAAGATGGTTAATCTAAAAAAAAAAGATATTGAAGCTATGGCACAAACAATTGAGAAAATTCAATGGATTTATGCATGAATTAGTATTCATAAGTTGTTAACATAACTAATTTATAAAAGTAGATATTGTAGAAAAACACGCTATGGCAAGACTGGAAAATTTTAAAAATGATTTAATTTATAAATTAGTAGATGATAAAGTTGAGTTAATAGAGAAAGATAAAAAGCTTTTAAGGAGTAAAAAGATAGAAGAATGAAAAGATATTGCTGGAAAATTCAAGAAATCTAGTTATAACAGGCAAAAATTCTAACAACAAAAATAGTTCGCGAACATGAAGGTAGAAAATAAATGTTTACACTGCTACATAATACTGTGCTGCGCGATAATGAAAAATCTATAAATGATTTTCTTAAAAAGCAAAAGAACGCTAGCTT
Source organism: Wolbachia sp. (assembly GCA_051710285.1). Taxonomy (GTDB): domain Bacteria; phylum Pseudomonadota; class Alphaproteobacteria; order Rickettsiales; family Anaplasmataceae; genus Wolbachia. Next base: position 582,070 of record JBPETD010000001.1, on the reverse strand, counting down.
CTCGAGCAAATTTCTAATACACTAATGACCTTAGAGTATTTAGGTAGTTAAGGAGAGTTGATACGTACTTTTAGTACTTGTTATATAAGAACGGTGTAGCGCGGAGCACACGCGGTTTAAAAGCCGAATTTATCGCATAAGATACCCTGGCTCACTACCCCTGTAATAGAAAACTGATACGCCAGCTTACGAAAATAGCAAAGATTCTGATAGTGCTGAAGTTACTAACGAAAAAATGAAAGAGGCACTATCACTATTTCAACAAAAATTGCTATGCAAAGGCCTAAGTACTTTCACGGATAAACCAAATACTTCACTTCCACTGAGACAGAAAATCAAACAGAAACAAGCTCTTACAGTGAACCTGACAAAGAGAATGCCGTAAACAAAAGCCGTTAACAAGAGTACCACAGCAAACAAGCAATCATAGTTGGTGGTGCTGATACAGCGTTATTAGTAAGTAGTATTGCATCTTATGCTTTGAAGATGAACATCATAGCGATGGTTGTGGGGTTGTTGTGCTGACATGCATGAGTTTTGCATTGTATAATGTTTTAAAGTCTAGTACAAAACTTGAGGAGTAAAGATGTAGAGTGTTCCCAAAGGTCACCAGAGGGTTGCCTTATAAGCATGGGTATTACTCTTTTTTTTATCACCTTCAAGCTTTTCTTGGTCAACCATCCTTTCACCAATCTCTTTTATTTTTAGTATCAACGACTCTGGTATATATACATCAACTATATCTTCTATTGTTGAAAATAAAGCCTGGTAAAAGTGCGAATTTATTATCCAATTAGGCAATATATCTTCTGCTTCTATTTTAGACTGCTCCTCTTTTTTGTTATATGCCGTGTAGCAATATAAGTGCACGGTAATAAATAGTACATAAGAAAGCAGTACTCCTCTGAGCGCTCCAATAAAGATTCCGGTCACTCTATCGATTAATCCCAACCTTATGGGTGATAATATATACATCAGCCAGTTGTTTACTATCATAAATATAAGGTTGAGTATAATAAATACAGAAATCGTAGAAAGTATGTTCTGCGTAGCTTTAGAATCAAAGCATTTACTATAATTTATAGCGAAGAAATCATAATGATTAGCTGTCAGAAAAACTGACAAAAACAAAAACATTAGTGCGCATAACTCTTTTATAAAGCCTCTAGTTAATGAGATTATTACGCATACAACAATAATAAAAATAATTATGCAATCGAAGAGCATACTACATATTATATGTTTTCATGGTATAATAATTGCAAACAACGAAATTGTAAAATTAATTGTATCTATGCTTCATTAACTGGTCTAAATATCTAGCGATCATATCGAATTCTAAATTTAGATAATCATCTACTTTGTTATACTGGAAAGTTGTGTTTTGCCATGTGTAGGGAATGATATTGACAACAAATTCTTGGCTGTTAACTGAATTTACTGTGAGAGAAACTCCATCTAGGGTTACAGACCCCTTTTTTGCAACAAATTTAATTAACTTTTTTGAGCACGACAGCTTGATTTCATGAGAATCCAAATTTTGATTGATTGCAAAAATTTGTACTGTCTTATCTATATGACCCTGAACTAGGTGGCCATCGATTCTATCACTCAGTTTCATTGCTTGTTCTAGGTTTATTTTTTTTCCTACTTTCCAAGTATTTAGATTAGTAACCTTCATGGTTTCTTGAGAAGCTTGAACCGTGAATACATCGTTAATTATGTCAATGACAGTTAAACACACACCAAAGCAAGCTATTGAATCTCCTCTATTTATAGAGAGTAAGTTTTGCGCTTTGATATGGAAGATTTGATCGGAGTTAGAGCAAGTCTTGATATCAATTACAGTTCCAATATTTGTAATAATTCCTTTAAACATACAGTAAAATAAATGATTTTATCATAAAAAATCTTTTAAGATAGCTACCTCATTAAGTGAGAGCAAGAGGCTTGTTTTCACCTACTTGATCAATAGATTCTACCGAATATTTTAGAATATATAAAATAAGCCAAACTCGGAACATATAATGTGGCTAGTATTGGTAACTATATGCTAATGCCAAACGAACACTTTCTCTTTTCTCTTGTGCACTAATCCCTTTAAAATTGACGCTTTTCCAAGCGGTAAATGCTGCAGGTAGAGTGTTGATATAGAGGATGTTATCAATAATAGATAAAATAAGTCCTTTTCGAAGAAAACGATTTTTAACAGCGGTTTTAAAGTAGTTTTAGTAGCTAGTAAAGTTGTACTTGTTACTGGTGAAAGGCTTGTGGTTTTATCTGGTAAGGGATTTCCACTTTTATGAGAAATTTTTTCAGGCTGTGGAGAAGGTTGTTGTATGGGATATATGAAATTAATTTGAGTAATTGCTCTTTTTTCTATACACTTTTTTTGTAAATATTCTTTGCCTAAAAGTGAGTTATTAGAAGGTCGTAACTTTTCGAGTATCTGTAACACTTCTAATAACTTTACATGGCTCTAATATTCATGTAATTGTTTATCTTGGAAATAAACAATATTGAACACTGAGTTGAAAATATTACTAAATGTTTCTAGATCTTGATTTTTGTATCCATTCATCACTTCAACAAATACTTTACAGAATTTTTCTTGTATTCAGCCTGATTATCTATCATAGCTACTCTAGCATCATTTTGTGCTTGTCTTACGGCTAATTGTTTTCTTCTTCTGATAGTGTTTTAGTTTTCTTTTTCGATTTTTTCTTCTATTAGCCTTAAAATAATCTGTATGCGACCTGGTTTGACCTATATCGGATAGCTTTGCGGTTTCATCTGTTTCTCCTTCATTTTGTATTACCTCATTTGGTTCTATCCTTTGAGTAGTTGGTAAGCTAAAAGCCCTCTGTCTTCATGACATCTTGATGGCTGTTGAAAGAAGGATTGTACTATACTAAAAAAAAAGTTGAGTAGGCGAAAAGACCTAAAGCAAGCAAAATTGTTGTACATTGCACAACAACTACTGGTGCACATGTAATTTGCTTTCTGCTATTCGTCATATTGCAGCCAAACGAGTCCCTAATTGATACGATTTATTTATCTTGTATGTTTTCTTCTTGAACTATATTACGTTCTTTTCCGCTTTTAGTTTTCTACTTGCGGCATATCCTGATTTTATTTTTACCTTTGGTCTCTTTTATGCATTTTAGCTTCTTATTTATGAATGACTTAATTTTGTGTAAATGACCTAGGTCAATGTCTTTGATATTTATTTTCAGTTTAATTGTGATTCCTTTTAGGAGGACTTGAAGAGGAGCATTACATATGAATTCTTCTACAGTTTTGAAATTATTAATTTGCGATGGCTGTTATATAATTCCTCACTTTCTTTCAATACTTCTATGTTGACTGTGAAATTTCCTCCTAGAAAAGGCAGGTTTTAAAAACAATTAAAGGTTTTTTATTTAAAGTGGTCTCATATTATAGGTATCCTTACTTGTTGCTGTCAACAGTCTTAGCTTAAACGAAATTCTTGAACATTGTTTTTAGTGGGCTTCTCGAGTGGAATGGTGCTTAACTCTGCGGCCGATTTGTTAGAAAATGCCTTACATATGCTCTTAGACCTCTTCTTAGAGAACCTAAGTAAATCCTCTATTTTATACTTCCTTTCAGCCACAGTATCACCATTGGCATATTCTTATTTATTAATTTCTTAATATAAGCTTAAATAAAAAGCATAATTAGTCAGTAAATTAAGGTAAGATAATTTTTCAGATTGTTGATGATATTGAAGATTTTACTATAATGAAAGATTAAGTTAGCGTTTCTGAGATGAATAAAGAGCTGTTGAATGAAATACCTTCACTTGAGGATAAAGCAGTTTCTGAAATTGACGGTGCTTCTTCTTTGCAAGATTTGGAAAAAGTCAGACTATCATATTTGGGAAAAAGGGGTGTAATTAAAATTTATTTTGATGACTTAAAAAAGATAAAAGACGCAGAAAAAAAACGTGATTTGGGCGCAGTCATCAATGTTTTACGCAATAAGCTGGTCCAGCTTATAACAAACAAGGAGGCCATATTAAAAGCTGAAGAAATCAACTTTAAATTACAAAACGAATCGATCGATATCACATTGCCCGTTAGGCCAGAAAAAATTGGCATGATTCATCCGTTGAGTAAAGTTATAAATGAGATAAAACTTATTTTTGCACATATGGGTTTCAAAGCAGTCGATGGTCCTGACATTGAAGATGAGTTTCATGTATTTGATGCGTTAAATACTCCAAGTCATCATCCTGTACGGGATGAGCAAGATACCTTCTACTTAAAGAACAAAATAAACGACAAAAGAATGGTGCTGCGCACTCACACCTCATCTATGCAGATTAGAACTATGGAAAAAGCAAAAACTTTCCCAATTAAAATTGTAGCTGCCGGCAGGGTATACAGAAATGATTTTGATGCAACTCACACTCCTATGTTTCACCAGATAGATGGGTTGTATGTCAATGAGAACGTCAATATCGGCCAGTTAAAATTTACTATCCATCACTTCCTTAACAAGTTTTTTGGAGATAAGGGATTAAAGATACGCTTTCGTAGCAGTTTTTTCCCTTTTACTGAACCTTCTGCAGAAGTGGATATAAGTTATGAGTGTAGTAAATGGATAGAAGTACTTGGATGCGGTATGGTGCATCCAAACGTCTTTGAAAAAGTTGGGATAGATCGTACTAAATACAATGGTTTTGCGTTTGGCATTGGTATAGAAAGGCTTGCAATGCTGAAATACCAAATTGGTGACCTAAGGAACTTTTATGATAACAAGATCAGTTGGCTCAACCACTATGGTTTTCATTTTTCATCTTTAAGATAAGTGACAAATAAAGCTTGCACATTTATCATACTTGCTGCAGGGCATGGCAAGCGGATGAATTCGTGCTTACCAAAAGTCCTACACAAAATAGGCAGTTTCTCTATGCTCGAGCACGTCATTTATAATGCAAAACAGTTAAGTCCAGAAAATATAGTTGTTGTAGTAGATTTGCCTTTCATTGAGCGGCCGCAGTACTTTGAGGATATACAATTAATTATACAAAAGTCAATGCTTGGGACAGGAGATGCAGTTAAAACTGCGATGAGAAGCCTTACAAAACTGCCTGATTCTAGTATAGTTGTTATCCAGTATGGAGACACTCCATTAATAAAAAGCAGTACGATAACTAAAATGGTTAACTCCTTAGAAGGCAAGGCCATAGTTTGCCTAGGTTTTATGGCAAGCGATAAAGAGTACGGTAAGTTAATTATTAAGGATGATTCTCTAAGAGAAATCATAGAAGCACAAAATAGTGGAAATAATGATGAGGAATTTCTTGCTAATGCTGGAATAATGGTTACATATGCAAAGAATTTACGTGAATTGGTGTGGAAAATAGAGTGTAATAAGTTAACACAAGAGTATTATTTAACTGATATAGTCTCCATTGCTGCAAAGAGCAATCTAAATGTTGGTTGCGTTATTACTGGTGAAGAAGAAGCAATTGGAATAAATAACAGAAATGACCTTGCAAAAGCTGAGTTTTACTTCCAAGAAAATAAAAGAAGATTTTTTACCAACTCCTGGGTAACGCTTGTAGCTCCTGAGACTGTTTTTTTCTCTCTTGATACACAAATTGGTATGGATTCGATTATTTACCCATATGTTTTTTTCGGTCCTGGGGTAAAAGTTGGGTCTAATGCTAGGATCGGTCCGTTTTCCAAGTGTGAAGGCACAACAATTGGTGACAGTGCAATCGTGGGAAACTTTGTTGAAGCAAAAGCAAGCGATATAGGCATGAATACTAAAATAAAGCACTTAAGTTATATAGGAAATACTAAAATAGGGCCGAAAAGTAACATAGGTGCAGGTACTGTTGTGTGTAATTACGATGGAAAAAAGAAACACAAAACAAATATTGGAAGCAATTGCTTTGTTGGTGCCAATAGTTCATTGGTTGCGCCGCTTAATGTCTACAACGACTCTGTAATCGCAGCAGGTAGTGTTATAGTGAATGATGTGCCAAAGGAAAGCCTTGCAATTGCAAGAGAAAGGCAAGTGATTAAGAAAATAAAGTAGTTCTTGGTTGCTAAAAAGTTTAGAAGTGGAATATTCATAAGGAGCTGTAGTTAGACATGCTGTCCACTGGGATCTAGAAAATAAAGAAACATAGATTCCATCGTCACGCGCTTGAATGATATCATTTATTGTAAAAATAAATGTTCGTTCATGAATTGCTTTAATATGTAAGAAATTTTACTAAATTAAGTAAAACAAAAGAAGCCCAGTTGGCGGCTTACTTCAAAAATATATTGGTAGCTAAGCGATTAATTCGTGACTTCTTCTTTGAGTTGTGCAATTTCAACTCTAGGGAGGTCAATAGTTTGAGCTATGATATCAACAGATACACCAGCTTTAAGTAGGTTTTAATAACTTCAATTTTTCCTTCTTCTTTGCCTTTTGATGACCGATTTTGATGCCTCTTTCTTAGCTGATTTGGATTACTTCTTCTTTAACTTCTCTTTACTAATTTTGATGCCTTTTTAGTGGTATCATCAAGTTTTTGAGCGGTGGACCAAGACTGCTCATCACAATACGCTTTATCTTCCGTTTATAGGCTATGAATTCTTTTTCTGATCAGTTGAATCCATTTAGCTCTTAATATACTTTTTATTATTACATCACTTTCTGTTATTCTTTCCAATTCCTTTTCACTAGTTTCATCTGCATGCTTAAAAATTATCCATTCTCAACTATATTCTCTAGCTGATCTTCTTTCGTCTTAGAAATTTTGGTAGTTCAATAAATATAAAATAAAAATCTTTTAAGTCATACTCATTGGTATCCTCATTCCGAATATGGTGTTTGATTCATACTAGGACTTATCCGGAAATAGGATACAATCTGCTGTGTCGATAAAGATAATTTCTTCAAGGCCTTCATATTAATCAACTTTATTAGCCTGTCTTGAATACGCCTTAGCTAGATAGTATTGTGCCGCATTTTTCGAAGCCTTTAGTTTTAGCAACCTACATCTCGACGATTATCTGCACCACATTTTCATCTCTACAGAGAACATCAACAATGCTTTGCTTTTTGGAGGCAATTTCAACATCTTGAATAGTTTTGAGGAACTCTATTTCTTTTATTTCACCTTGTCAATGAGCCACAAGATATCACTGAGGAAATGAATGAGAATATCCTTGTTCTTCTCTGTACCAAAGATGCGTCGAAAGACTAGGAGAGTAGATCAGTAGAACTTTTCTCCTGGCTCTCACAGAAACCACACACGCGAGGAGACTCTCGCTAGTAACTTAGCTGTTTTGGTTCTACGCCTATTCAACATTAAATTACTCGAAAATGCTGTATCTGAATTTATTCGAGATATTATGGAAAGTTTGATCAAAATGTTTGCTCTTTGAATTACTTGTCTGGTTATTTGTGAAGATTGATATAACATAGCGCGTTGTGCACCTTTAAAAGCTCTTGCTTTTTACAAAAAGTTTAGCACATCAATATGATCTTTTTTTGAGCGGATGCTTTAAATGCAACATGTCTACTAACCTGCAAAATTGTGCTTCATACATTTAAGGACTCTGCTTTATTCCACAGATAACTTAACACATCAATACGCACATTATAAGCAGCTATTGTAAATGTAGAATAACTACTACTCTGTAACATTATACACTATACACATAAAACTATGCTTTTCCACAAAAGGTCTAATACTTTAATATTACCACGTATACTGGCTGTTACAAACACTTCGTAATTATTAACTTCTAACATTTTATGTCGTACATTTAGTGATTTTGCTTTCCATAAAAAGTTTGACACTCCAATATGACCTTCTTGGGTGGATGTTCTAAACATTACATAGTTGTCAGCTTCTAGAATTGAACATTGTGTTTCTGATAGCTTTACCTGTATTTTACAGGAAGCTTCACACTTCGGTATGACCATATAGAGCAGAAAATTTGAATGCTGAATAATTATTAACTTTTAACATTGCATGTTTTATATCTGGTGATTCCGCTTTTTCTTATAGAAAATTTAATATTCTAATGTAACACCACCAGCAGCTAATCCAAATGTCAAATAATCATCATACTTCAACATTGCACGTCGCACATCTTACAATTCTTCTGCTACGCTATATAAATATTCTAGTGCCTTAATATGATCACCATCAATGGTGAGATGAATGCTGCATAATCATCAGCTTCTAACATTTCGCGTAGTGCATTTGGTAAATCTGTCAAGCTTCATAAGCATCTTAATGCCTTAGTATGACTACCAATAGTAGCTAAGGTAAATGCGTAATAATCATAGGCTTCTAGCATTGCATGTTGTGCATCTAGTGAACCTGTTAAATACTACAAATACTTCAATACATCAGTATGACCATTTGCAGCAGCTGTTGATGATGCAGACTTTCACTTAATGTTTTACGTTGTGTATCCTGTGTTAGAGGATTTTAAATCCTATCAAATACACCTACCCTTTTTTCATATATGCTTTGTTCACAAGCACAATGGTCATTTTCGGTCGACAGCTGTAATCGACCTTTTCATATAACCTATCTGTAAAACCATTCAACACTCTATCGATAGCGCTGCGAAATATAGTGTAGCATAGCCGTATATCTATTAAATAATTAGCTATTAGAGCATCAGTTAGATTCTGATTCTCAATAAAAGTCAGTAAATTAGATATTTGTATAAATAATTGACTTTGTGACTCTGGCACAGCAGCAATAATTATCACGTCTAATAGCCGTGGGATTCTTAATCTACTTGAATCTATATTACCAAATAGCGTTTCATCTATTTCGAACAGAGATCTCAATTCGTTTTGTGACAATTGAGTTTGCATTTGGATAGTGTCACTCTCAGTTAAAATGCTAAACACAAACCTCTATTCAACACTTGAATTTTTATTCAGAATATTCTCATATATGTAGATTGGTAAGTTCATATAACAAAACTATCCTACTTCTTCCATTGCTGTTTCATATACCTCTAAATATCTATTGACATTATTCCTGCTAATTCTTTGCAATATCTGCTTCAATATGTGAAGAAACTTCGTTCTTGAGTAAAACCTTTGTTAAGGTATCAATTAGAGGTGTAGTAAGATCAACTCCTTCAGAATTTCTAATAATATTCCAAAACGCAGCGTGTGTGTGATTATCTCCTAATATATAACTTATTACACTACTTCTGAAATCTTTATCATGTAGGAAAATCCTATTACTAGTTGTTCCGCTAAGAGATTATAAAAATTTCTTGGATTGTTATTACGCATATAATAATGTCTAAAAATTAACCCACTTGATCACCTAGTATATTATATTATTAATTAAATATATAGAGAAATTGATTGCTCATATTACTATTGACCTTACCAAAAATGGTGGAAAAGTTAGGAGCGTTATTATAATAAAGAGTGATCTAATATCTCATTCTGTTTAAAGTATGAAAATTATAATGAATTTTCCCATTACTCCTAAATGAATTAGCGCTAATCCTTTAATATAAGTTACTAATTATTTAATAACCTAATCATTTTCAGTGCCCAAAACCAGCTGTTGTGAGAAGAATTTTCGTAAAGTTAATTGGCAAGGTAACTGAACATACTAATTTTAGTATTGCTTTCTTTAATATGAAAAATATAATTGAGCATGAGTGCGGCTTACATTGGTAACATATTTTATATAGAAGGGTATTTCTTAGTTAGAGATAGGAGATATATGTGACCACTAGTGATAAAAGTCAACGAATAGATCGCAAAAGATTAGATAAAGAGTTACTGTTTATTTTAAATGAGTTAGCAAATTTTAGTAATCTAAAGGAGAATATTTCATATATAAAATTCCTTTTAAGCTTAGCGCTAGTCCAGATGTACAGAATCTATGCAGAAAACTCTGTTACACTACGTTACTGAACATAATGATATTAAAGGTACAAGGTTTATTTTAGAAGCAAAAGCTGATCCAAATGTTGTAAAAAGATCAAGATGAAAAACTCTTTTGCACAACATCTTGCACTATAACCAGTCTGGGTATGATGGCGTTATCGGAGTTCTCTTGCAAAAAGGAGCAAGAATTGAGATCCAAGATAAAAGTGGTAATACACTACTACACTATGCTGCTTTTAATGGCCATATTAATGGAATAGAGTTGCTCATAGAACATATTATAAATAATAAGCAAGATGATGTTGTTAGTCATTATAAATGAGAATGAGATACAGCATTACCTAGCCTTTTACAATGTACGAGAGGGGAGCGGTATTGAACCTTTTCTTAAAGATGAATTAAATATAGATTTAAGCATTAAAGGTTCAAAAGGTACTACACCATTACTTGCTGCAGTAAGAAGTGCAGACTTAAATGTAGTGAAATCATTACTTACAAAACTAGGAACAAAAATTGATGATAAAGATAGTAAACGTGGCGGCTCTATACTTCATCATGTTCTAGCTAGTCCGAATATTCCGCCTGTTAGATATACTACCTCGTATTGTACGACTCAGCACCAGATTTTGAATGTGAAAATGAACATGACACTACTGATAGAATTATTAACATTGTTATTTATCATATTAAAAAGCATAAGATCAGATTCAATATTAACTATCTTGATAAGGATTGGAACGTGCCATTAACTGTTGTAGTTGACCATGGAAGAGGTACAGCGATGAAACGACTTATAGCGGAAGAAGTTGATGTCAATATAGCAAACAAAACGGATATACAGCATTTCACTATGCAATTAAGAAAAGAAGTTTTGAGATGTTAAAGATTCTCTTACCTGGAAAGAAAAGAAAGACAAAATGATGTTACAGTTATTGATGAATGTGGTCTTCTTATTGAAGAAGTTGATGAAGAAAAATCTAAGGAACTTCTTGGCGTAATAGATAAAATGGAAAACGCCCTTTTACACCATGTAGTGAAGATGGGTTGTAGTGAGGAAATAATAAATTTTTTGTAGAGTGTGGAGTAGATATTAATAAGAAAAATAATAGTGGAGTAGTACCAATTCATATTGCTGTAAAATATGGGCATTTAACTTTAGTAAGTTGTCTAATAAAACAAAGCAGATTGTAGTACCAAATATGGTAATTTAACAAAATTACATATTGACAGAGTAGGAATGGAGTGTCCTGTTGTTATGGATTACATAAATATTCAAAGCAGTGACATTAATAAATAGCATTGTAAACGCATAAAATGATTATGATTATAAGAAAGCTACACCCATATTGATAGCGGCTGATGGTGACAATGTTGATGCTGTAAAAATGTTTTGGCATTATGGATGGCAAATATTCAAGATAGTGAAGGCTGGGATGCATTATTCATTACTATTAAAAGGGCTTGTAGTGAAGATTGTGCAATAGAAGAAAGACAAAAGATGTGCAAAGCTATTGTGGAGTTAGCATGTGATGCAAATTCTGGAATTTTAAGATGTTTAACGATATGAAACACAAAGTTCTTGAAGAGCAACTGCTAGATAAAATAAAGAGCTTAGCAAAAGCAGGCTAATTAATAATGACAAAATCCTAAATGTAAATATTTCGCCACAAGTAACAGGAAGAGAATTAGGAAGTTTAATTCAAATGTCTATTGAAACTAGGCAGCAAGGACGAGGAAAGCATTATATATCAAAGTTATTTTCTAAAGATAAATTTTCAGAACCTGTAGCTGATAAAGAAATTCATATGTACGAAAAGCGCGTTTGTAATAAATTAAAGAACATCATAGAAAATGCATTGAGATTATCTAATGACGATGGAAGTTCGAAAAATAGTCAAAGGAGCTTTTCATAATTCCTTAAGTGCCTATAGAAAGCAGAAATGGTACAACTGCTTTTGTGGAAGGAAATATAACAAATTTGACGGTAATTTTATGGAGGGATAGGTTCTGGTGTATAAGAAGTACCTGGAATTTACTATGATACCAAAGATAACGTTGAGCAAGAGAATATAGAGCCGTACGGAACTCAAGAAAAAGAGTTATTGCCAGAAATGGATGAAGGATCAAAGGAATTTGAAGGTTGCATTAATGGATTTTGGAAAAGTGCTGAAAGTACAACCAGAAGAGGTAATTAAAAAGTCTTGAAGTAGATGACGTTGCTTTCTTTCTAGGATATTTAGAAGACAGTATAATTGAGGTTGTGAAAATTATAGATGGAACGAAAAAGTTAGGTCTTAATCAGGGAATATAGCATGTGGTAGTAATGTAATAAAAATTGGAAAATGTGAAGTAGAAATTATCACCGAAAATGATGTAAGGGATTATACTGACCTTGTAAATGGTAGCGATATAGTATTAACTTTTTACATCAGTCAGGGAGAGTTAGACGTTAGATTATATCCTGATAAGAAAGATCAAAACCTTATAAGGGTAGAAGTAAAGATCAAAAGAAGTGGGAAAAATTAAGGAGTTGTGAAAAAGAAATAGGAAAAATTGCTCACTTGGCGAGTATTCAGTGTACAATGCTATTGAACGTAGGTATTTCGAAAGATCTGTACATTTTTCAATCTTGTGGAACAATTAGCTTAACTAAGAAAGTCTAAGAAGAAATTAGAGCAGCAGTAAAAGATTTAAATCCTAGTAATGTGAGAACTCTTTACCAAGTCATATAATCCTGTCCAAAAATAGTTAAATGGGAAGATGAGGTTAGCGAACAGAAGAGTAAACTTAGAGCTGATCAGTTTAAAATTTAAGTATTTTGCTGGAATAGCTTTAATATTTTTCTGTGGAATGTTAAAGGCCTTATGATAATGTTTGATTAATAGTTTAAGGAATTTTCTTAGCATTTATGACTTTTTAAATAGCTTTAAGATCCTACAGGTCAGTTGTTTGTTGTATTACGTCGATTGGAATACCTATCTCAAATAAATTCTTTGCCACTTCTGTTTTCACTATTTTACCACTTTCTTTATCAATTTGTATTTTTAGATACTAATACCAATTCCCATTACACAGAAAGCAGATGGACAATAATAGAAAAGCCTTACTGAAATAAGTAAAATAGTCTAGGTTTGAATGACATTAAGATCAAAATTATTGGATGAAAAAGTGGTAGAGTAAGCAAGAAAATGCTGAAAAAGGTAAGAAACAACGTGCATATGTTCAAAAACTAAATGTTGTAATTGCAGCAAAAGCAGTATAATAGCCATAGCAAAGGTGTGTTGCATTTCAAGAACCGGCACTAACTGCATGGATAAAGCATCTAAAATTTTATAGAGAGGAAAATTATTTACTCCTCCTCAATCCTCACTTTTACCAACAAATATAAAAAGTAAGTAAGATAGATACCAAATAAATTTGGTGTCAAATGAGTGAAGTAAGTACAAATGCACAATATACTGATGGCTTAGTGGATAAATGGCTGGAAAGAGAGTTAAAATATTGTTAACTTTGGGAATACAAGTCTCAATAAGAGACTTATTAAACAAGCTATTAGAAGGTAAGGCATCTGAATCAAAGCTGTAATAGACGAAAAGAAGCCAAGGGTGCGTACAAATCACTTAGCCACAAAAAGTTCAGGGATAATGAAATTTATTCTTCTCATTATAAAGAAACTATGAAGAGAATAAAAGGAATCAGTTTGTTTTTAGTTCAAGATAGAAGTTATTTAAATTTTGACTTTCATATAAACCAAGAGACTAGGTAGTATTTCTAAAGCTTATACGAAGCATAAAATGCTTTTAATGTTGCATAGTGACTTAATACTCAATAAGACCTTTAGGTTTATTCGCTCAACGGTGTTGAGCGCTTACTATTAGAGAAAAAGAAACAGCACAGGAAAGCACACAGAAAATACCGTATCTCCATAAATGAAAAAGAAAATTATAAATGGATCACAGCTCTTAAAGAAACTATAAACAACATGACTACAAATGTACAATTTGTTACTCTTTGTGATAGGTAGGAAGATATCTTCAAATTTTTATGAGTTACTGAGACGTTAGGTAGTTTTATAAATCCGTAATCGACCTAATAGAAAGTATATCTGTACTGAAGTTGGTAGAACAGACTTACGAACACGCATCGCTCAACTGTAAGTAAAAAGAAAATTTCTATAAAGGTTAGAAAATGTTGGTACCAAGAGTAAAGAAGAGCTAATATTAAAGTTAAGTATATGAGAGGTTATATACTCATCAAACCTCCTTCATCTATGGATAAAAAGACACAGCACATAAAATAAGTGATAAAATCTTTGTATATGTGGTAAGTTCAAAAGAAACAAATCCTCCTGAAGGGTTGGAAGTTATTGATTGGACCTTACTAACTAATGTACAGGTTAATAACACTTTAGATGTAATAGAAAGAATAAATTGGTATAAGCTAGGATGTGAAATAGAAGAGTACATTAGAGTTTTAAAATTATGATGTAAGATAGAAAGCTCTCGTTTAGCTATAAAAGAAAGATTACAGAAGCTTATTGCTATAAAGAGCATAATTGCATTTAAAATTTTATATTTGCAAAAGTAGCTTTATCAAATCCCATGGAAACCTGTACTTAAATTTTAAGCAACGAAGATTGGAAGGTCCTTTACATGCATGAGTATCAGATAGCCACATTACACAAAGAACTTCCAAACATAAAATAAGCTGTTATTTGGTTAGGAAAATTAGATTGATTTATGAATAGAAAAAGTGATAATTTACCATGGACTGTGTCTCTATGGAGAGGCTATAAAACCTTAAGGAGAGCATAGTTATACTTCACATAATGACCACTCAAAATTATGGGTAAAAGTGGGGATTGAGCTCAGGCAAGTGCGGCAGCAAATAAATTATGGTAGTATTTTCAGGAATTTTTAACCATTTAGACCTATGCCAGCTTGCACAATGCGTGATAAGAAAAGCTTCTCTACCTCTAAATCTTTTGATATCTGCTACGATAATATGTTCATGCAATCTGTGTTTACATGTGGAGCAATAAGCTAATATCCTCTCCATTCTTACGATTTATAGCGCTGTAAAGATAGAAATTTTCTCTTCCGATTTTTACTTTAACTTGTGTTCTTGAGCCCTTTTTAAACCACACATGTCTAACTTTCGAGTGCGTTCTAAATCTTGATTCATCGAAGAAAATATCTCCTTTTTTTGGTTCTTTTCTACAATTTCATTGAGATTTTTTAAACTCCTCTTGTTTATTTTGGTCTTGTTTGTAATGTACTGGTGGAGGTGTGATATATGTAAATCCTAGCTTTTTCATAAGCCTTCGCGCTGTTGACTTACTTATTTTGATAGCGGACATTCCCTCAACTATAACTTGTAATTTTTAGCAGTTAGATTTGCGCCATCTTTTTCTTTTACCTATCTTATTTTCTTTCTTCTCCTGGTTTAGTTTTGGTTTAAGTCTTTGCACTGGCTGTATTACAAACCCAATAACATCTTTTCTTTAAATTTTGGAATTTATTTCATTAATGCGGTTCTCTTAATTCTATATATTTTAGCAACTTTTGAGATACCATACTCCTTTGCTGATATTATTGCTTGTAACCTCTTTCCTATTTCTCCTCTTATTCCATATTTTTAGTTCTAACTTGCATTGATTATACAGTTCTTCTCCTATTGCTTTACTTTCCTGCTATAAAATTCATATTTATTCTTTCTAGCTTCAATTGTTAATAGTTTTGCTATTTATTAGTGGAGATTGGTATAAAGTAAGTAAAATAGCGTGGTAAAGTAGCAGTATGATCCGAAGTCGTGATTTTGTGATGTGTAAATTCCATCTTCCTTAAACATCTGAGATAATGTGTGTCTCGCATTTCTGAGAGTGGCAACCTCTGGGGTAGAAGCATGAGATAAAAGCAGGCAATACCACATAACCTTATGGTAAATTTCTGCAAACAGAATTAGATATGATTACGAGAGAACTTATGTTTAAATTGTAGTCATAACTAATATGCGAAACAAGGTTGATACGCATGACTAAAATGGTATGAAACAAAAGAGGAATTAAGTTCTATCGCGCTTGATTATTGATGTTCTCAGTTTCCGGTAAAATAAGAACCTAAGTCTAACGCGAAACAAAATCGTGAACGAGTAACAACATAAATGTTCTTATATTTACTTTAATATAAGCAGGAAGCCATCTGCAAGTATTTATGTTGTAAGGATTGTTTAAGAAGCTAATGCCCAAAGTAATATTTTGGATACATAGACGTAGACACTGTAATTTGGGAGGTAATATTGAGAATAATAGTGAATATGTTATGAGTCAAGAAAATGTTAGGTGTGAATGAAATGAAACTCCATGGTATAAGCTAGAGAAATCTTCATTTAAGCTACAAAATGAATTTACCGAGCTTCTAAATGTAATGATATCAAGAAGATGAATAGTTTTCAGAGGTTATTACTCAACTCAATAAGTGCAAGAATGCTCGCTGTTAGGAGAGTAACTCAGGATAACAGAAGGAAAAGACTACAGGCATTGATGAAAAAGCTAATCTTAATAAAAAAAGAAAGACTACTACTAGTAAACTCTTTAGATATAAAAGAGAAAGTAAAATCATTAAGACAGGTTTAGATTCCAAGACATTGCAAGCCATCTGAACATCGCCAGTTTGGCATGCCCATAATATTTAGGTAGAGCAAAACAAACACTTGTTAAAATGACACTAGTACCAGAATGGGAAGTAAAGTTAGAGCTGAACGCTTATATGGTTTTAGGGCCGATAGATCTTGTAAAGACGCTAGAGAAACTCTATTTATTGCAATTGGAAGGAAACAGCATTTACATTAGATGCTGATATTTCTGGTTGCTTTAACAATATCAAACATAATGTACTATTAGAAAACTCAATATCACGAGGACTTTAAAGAATTATTAAATGGTGGTTAGGAGAAGGAATTATGGAAGATGGAAAATTTAATCTAACCAAATGTGGTACAATTCAAGGTGGAACAATTTCTTCACTACTTGCATGTGTCGCATTGCATGGATTAGAACAACATATTAAAGAAAACTTCAAGAAGAACTTTTCCAGTGTGCAAAAAGAAACACGGCAATATATCGCACAGAAGCATACAAAACAATAAGCGTAATTACATACGCCAATGATTTTATAATTTTACATAAGAATGAAGAAATTGTTTTAAAGGCAAAGGTTCTAGTTGGTGAATGACTAAAACCCATTGGATTAGAATTAAAGCCATCAAAAATAAGAGTCCTACATATATTACAACCCATAAACTTGGAAAAATCAGGTTTTGATTTTTTGGGATTTTCGATACGAAAGTATCAAGTAAAAAGAAATAAGTAACAGTATAAATTACTGATTAAACCAAGTCGTGAATCTATAAACAGCATACAAAAATTATCAAACATAAGCTTAAGAAGATGTTTGCAGCGCTGTAAGAAGCAGTAATAAAAGAACTTAATACAATCATTAGAGGATGGTGTCAATATTACACCTCGGCAGTTTCGAGCAAAATCTTTAACTTATTAGACGATATTATGTTTAAAAATTCTGGAAATGAGCAATCTTTAGCGCCAAAACAAAGGAAAGTTTTGGATCAAAACACTTCAAGAAGTATAATAACGACAATTGGAGATTTATGTCAAGTAATGGAATGTTATCTTATTAAGCATAAAGACAATACTATAAAAGGTACGTTAAGGTCCTTGGGACCAAATCACCATATGATGGAGATTGGATATATTTGGAAATCGTCTTAAAAAATACTAGATAAATCGCCAAAGATAACAAAACTACTAAAGATACAACAAAGTAAATGTAATCATTGTAAGCTATATTTTAGATTTGATGATGTAATAGAAGTACATCATCGAGACAAAATAGAAACAATTATAACATAAAAACTTATCATTGTTGCATAGACATTGTCACGATAATTTATACAGAAGTATGAATGAGAAGCCCAAATTAGAGAGAAGCCGGATCCATGGGAAATTATCAAATTCGGTTTCGAAGTTGAGGGGAGAAGGGCAACTTTCGTTCCTTAGATAACTATCTGCTCCATGTGGATGGGAATTGATACTAGAATGAAAATAGAAAGATATAGGTGCTTTGTTTAAATGACGAAAACATAAATCTTTTTCTACATTATATGTGATAAAAATTTTAAACGCGATCTTTGTCCTCACTTTGAACTACCGATAAGATTTTTCTTCACACAGATGAAAAATGTAAGTTTCAACAAAAATTGTGAATTTTATGCAGCGTTTATAGAAATTTAATATTTTATTGTGGACAAATCACTTTTCTTGGCTATAGTGAAGTAAAGTAAATAGTTTGAGGTAAAATCTATTGGATACTAACATCTGTTAGAAGTATTAACATCTATAAATGCTGACAATAATTTAAATGAGAATGCATAATTGAAGGAATAAAAGAGAAGTTAGGAGAAAATTCAGACACATATCAACAGTGGGAGGTCAATAGATTTAACGTAAATTATATATTCAGCGATTTATTAATATTGCTGCATATAGCTCTTGCAGATTGCCTTGTAAAGGTAGCAAAGTTTCTAGTAAAATGGGACTGATGTTAATAAACAGCTCTGAAAAAGAGTATTCCATTACACTTAGCTGTCGTAGATGGTCACATAGGAGTAGTATATGCCTCATAGCACAAGGGGAAAATGTTAATATAGAGAGGCTGTGATACTTCATTACGCTTGGCTGCTATGTGTAGCCATAAAGGCATGGTTGAAATTCTATTAAAAAGTGAAGCAGAGATTAATACAGTAGATAATAATAGGTGGACTCCATTACACTTAGCTACCGGGAATGGTTGTATAGAG
Organism: Wolbachia sp.; assembly: GCA_051710285.1. GTDB lineage: Bacteria > Pseudomonadota > Alphaproteobacteria > Rickettsiales > Anaplasmataceae > Wolbachia. The sequence continues at coordinate 563,281 of JBPETD010000001.1, read as the reverse complement.
ACAGTAAGGACTCCATTAAGAAAAGGTCAAAGGCTAATGTAATAATAAAGATGGAATGACTTCGTTAAATTTAGTTGACAAAGAAGGCTATGTAGAGGTAGTAGAGATTCTATCAGAACATATAAGAAACTTAACTAATAATGGAATAGAAACTAAACATATAGCTCTAATAAAGCAATGAAAATTGGTGTTACTTTCAGTTTTATAGCTGCATTGATAGTGGTTATTGGATGTGTTGCTGCCAATGTGTTACGTCATCAATATTAGTTATAGCTGGCGCGTGTCTGTAGTCGCTGCCATTGATAGCTGGAAGCATTGCTGGTGACATTACATATGCAGTATCAAAGCCTGATAGTGTATTAGATAAGACCAACTCACATCAGTATCTGTTATGGAAGTTTGCAGTGGAAGGAAAAGGTACGAATTCTTAGTATAAAAACTGTGAAATACTTGTAGAAATTTGTTATTTTATTATGGATAAATCGTTTTTTTGGTTATAGTGGAGTAAGATAAATAGTTTGAGGTAAAAATTATGAGATACCAATTTAAATATGAGCAGGTGTTAGAAACATTAAGTATAGTAAGTGCTAAAGATGATTTAAACCAGAATAATATAATTGAAAAAATAAAAGAGGAGTTAAGAAGTAGAACTCTGTCAAGTATCAAGAGTGGCGGGATAATGAATTTAACATAGATTAAACACGTGATGATTAATTTATGTTGTCACATGTAGCTGCATCTTACCTTGTAAAGGTAACAGAGCTTTTCTAACTAACATAGTTTGGTTGATGTTATAATGTAGCAACGAAGGCTGATTGGTTGACCCGCTAACACATAGCTGCCGAAAAAGGCCACATGAAAATAATAGATGCCATCATAAAACAAAAGGCAAATGTTAATACAGAGGATAAAGAAAGTGTGACATCATTACACTTGGATGCTATGAATGTCAACGTAGAAATAGCAAATGCTCTACTTAAGGAGTAGCAGATCCTTTATTGAGAAATAGAAATTTTAGAACTTTAAAGTCTTTAGTTAAATTAATCAAAAATGATAGCTTAAGTGGTACAAAGAAAACAGAAGAAACACGGCGAAAAATGTCAAGTAGATGATGAGTATGAGTTGCTTAAGTTTTCATTTTTGATTTGTAATAATCGTTCTTTAATTGATGTTATTTAAAGAAAGACATTTGATAATTTTATGTGTATGTGGTAGACGACGTATCTGATTTAACGCCAGATCAAAAGAAGTTGAATGGTAAATTGTTGAATATTCTTAAATACCTTCCATATTGCAGTGATAAAGATTATCACAACGATACTGCAGAACTTGGAAAATTTTTACGAGAGAATAAAGGTAATAACGATCTAAAATAATACTTAACATCAAAAGAGTGGAGTTTAAATCGACAGTACTGCATTCGCTAGCATGTACGGTTGATCTGATGAACAGTCGTGTTGCACTCAGATGTATGGGGTTACTTATTCAAGCTTGAGATGATGCTGATATACAAGATGGCATAGAAAATTCCGTGAGAAATTGCAATTGATAAAGAATATTCACTCGAGTCTACAGCTTTATGGAATAATTTGATGTTAGAACAACAGAAGAAATTGGAAGATTCTCTACGTGAAGTAATTTAGGCTAAAAATATGAATGAACTGGAGCGGGTTGTCAGAAAAGTTATAGATTCTTGAGTAAGGCTTAATTTCCTCAGTCAGAAAATTTATATGGAAAGGTATATGAAAATAAATACGGTTTTGCAAATTATGTAATAAAATATAGAGTTTAAAAATAGGTCCAAAATTGAAAAAGATATGGAAGTTGGTAGTGGCATAGTATGTACGCTGATGTCAAGAGGAGCAATATTATATAACATAATTAGCGTGTATAATTGAAGAAACTGGAAGAATTTAAAGGCTACAAAGCTAATATGAAAAAAGCTTCTATAGATCGTATGAATTATATTCTAAAATTTATGGACCTTGCTAAAGGTGCAGCTGATGGTAAGGTAAAATGCAAAAATGGATAACTCTGCTCTCTATTTAGAGTATTCAGATGACAGAACAGTATATGTCGTAAAAATTACAGATGGAGCAAGGAATTTATGGTTGACTCGTGAGGAAGATGGCTATGGAAGAGATGTAATAAGGATCGGTAAAAGTGAGGTAGAAACTACAACGGTAAGTGTCATGAGACACTATATGAATCTTACGGATAGTAGTAATGTAGCATTAATTTTTGACATCAGCAAGGGGAAATTAGAAGTTAGATAATTTTACGATAAGTAAGATAAAAGCCGTATAAATGTGAAAATGAACAATCAAGATCTTCTGAAGCAACTGAAAGATTGTAAAGAAATAATAAGGGAAAATTGCTCCCTTGGTTGTACTAGGTATACGACGCTATTGAACTGAAATATTTTAAAAAAGTCTGAAGAACCAAGCCAACTTTCTGAAAAGATTATTTTAACTAATGAGCAGAAAAGCTAGTTGGTGTGAAAGAATAAGAAAGGTACCAAGTCCAGAACAAACGGTAGGTCGTGTTATGACTAACTGAGAAAAGGTTTTCTCCAAGAGATAAAAGATAGAATGATGCAAAGATCTTATAGTCAAGATCACAGAGAACGTGTCTTAAAAGTAGTTGACGGGAAAAGAGAATAAACCATGAGGAACTTCTCCAATTGTCCTCCACAAGGCTCATGATTGCATTTTCTATAGAGAGACTGACTTTACACCTAAAGAACCTCTGTAATATTCATAAGAATGCGAATAATACCAATTCTCATCACAGTGCACAGCTGTACAAACATTGTAGAGCTCAATCCTCACTTTTTTACCAATAATTCCGAGAAGTCATGATGTGAAACATAACTACGCTCTCCTTGAGGTTTTTATAGCCCATCCATAGAGTCATAGTCCCTGGTAAATTACTACTTTTTCTATTCATAAATCAACCTAATTTTCCCAACCAAACAACAGCTTGTTTTATGTTTGGAGATTCTTCGAGTAATGTGGTTATCAGATTCTCATGCATGTAAAGAACCTTCCAATCTTTGTTGTTTAAAATTTAAGTACAGGTTTCCATGGGATTTGATAAAGCTACTTTTGTCAAATATAAAATTTTAAATGCAATTATACTCTTTATAGTAATAAACTTCTGTAATCTTTCTTTTGTAGTTAAACGAGAGCTTTCTATATTACATCATGATTTTAAAACTCTAATATACTCTTCTATTTCACATCTTAGCTTATACCAATTCATTCTTTTTATGACATCCAAAGTGTTATTAACCTGTACATTAGTTAGTAAGGTCCAATCAATAGCTTCCAACCCTTCAGGGGAGGACTTGTTTCTTTTGCACTTACCACATATACAGGGATTTTATATCACTTATTTTATGTTCTGTGTCTTTTGATCCATAGATGTAAGGAGGTTCGATGGGTATATAACCTTTCATATACTTAACTTTAATATTAGCTCTTCTTGACTCTTGGTACCAACATTTTATAACCTTTAGAGAAATTTTCTTTTTACTGGCAGTTGAGCGATGCGTGTTCGCAAGTCTGTTCTACCAACTTCAGTACAGATATACTTTCTATTAGCTCGATTATGGATTCATAAAACTACCTAACGTCTCAGTAACTCATAAAAATTTGAAGATATCTTACTACTTATCACAAAGAGTAACAAGTTGTACATTTGAAGTCATGTTGTTTATAGTTTTTAAGAGCTGTGATCCATTTATAATTTTCTTTTTCTTTTATGGAGGTATGGTATTTTCTGGTGCTTATTTCTGTGCTGTTTCTTCTTCTCTAATAAAAATGGCCCAACAATGTTGGCAGATAAATCTAAAGGTCTTATTGAGTATTAAGTCACTATACAACATTAAACCCATTTTATGTTTCGTATAAGCTTTGGAAATACTACCTAGACTCTTGGTTTTTATATGAGGGTCAAAATCTAAATAACTTCTAACAAACTCCCTTTATTAGTTCGTGTTTTTATTAAAATAAAACCAAGTTCACTGGACTTTTGCTAAAATTCTTCAATACTCTTTTCTTATACAGTTTCTCATAGTAATCAATACCTATCTCAACATACTCTTGTCCATACTTTAACGTACTGTAGAAGATACATACCAATTTCCTTGTCGTGTCAGTAATCGCTTTTGGGGCGCTCCTAGCCGTTTCTTTAATCTTCTACAATATGACCTATTTCACTGTTGCTTCTTAACATACAGTGAGCAGCCATTCAAACGCATTTGCAGCACGATTAATGACTTTACGCATTCTTGTTACTAAACGGCTTTTCCTGTAATTTTATTAGCAGGACTGAGCCACAACCACGATGAAAAGTGTCTTTCTGTCTGCCATCTATTTAGGGTTTATGCCTGTTTCTAAAATTATTGTTTGTATGGTTACTACATCAAGTCCTAGAACTTTAGTGAAATCCATGCCAGTCACTCGATACAGTTTCTTATGCAAAGCAAAGTTTGGCTTACTTTTGCTATTCTTATTCTTTTCCTCACTCAGCCGTTTACTTTTATCAGATTTTGTTTCAAATGTTTGTAATAGACTTCGATATTTTTATCAGATTTCGCTATTTTTCTTGATAACTATTTATATAGTTCAAATTCTTGCTTTAGTGTGAATAAGTGTTCCTCTCTGTAGTCACCAGCTAACGCTTTTGCTATAGTAGACTGATCATTTTTATTCGTGCATCTATGAATTCGGACAATTTTCAGGATTTCTTTCGCCTTCAATTATAGTCTTGATAATTTTCATACCAGCTGCTCCAGGAATATTTCCTATGACTTTATGCAACTGAACATTCATTTGAATTAACGCCTTTTGCATACGCAGAACGTGCGTAGATGCACTTTCAATAAGATTTTACGTTGCTGTACATAACTACGTAATACGCAACCTAATTATCTGACCTAAACGATCCTTGAAGCAATCCATAGCTGTGCAATTGTTGGAGCTATTGACAAATTACGAACGTCAGACTTCCTATCAGGTACATTCTTTACATGCCTTGCATTTACCAACTTTACTTTAAGTTCGTATGAATCAAGTATTTGAAATAATGCAATCCAATACACTCTATTGATCCCATAGCTACAGTTGTAACTTTACACTTTTTAACCATCGTGCTAAATTATAAAGATCTTTAGTGAGGCAGCTAAATTTCTGAACGTGCTGTTCATCTCTTCACACAGGTACACACACATAGTGTACAGATGAACCAATATTTATTCCTGTTGCATCAGGATTCATTATTTCTAATTTACTTTTTCTTTTTCATGGTAACTCTTTTATATAGTTTATAACAGGGAAACACTTTGGCTTGCAGCGATTAGATTATACAATCTTCTAAACGAGGTGGTCTATAAGAACTCAATCAGTGATTTAACCACTCCTTCTAATACTATGCTTGTGTACCTATACTTAAGGTACCATTGTTCTGGTCGGTTATAACTGCAAAAGCGCTTTCATAAAATTATACTTCAAGACTGCTAAAACAGAAGTAGTGGAGTTTCTTTCCGGTTTAATAGACTCTGTCTGTTCGTTGCTTATATCATATTTGCTTGTAATTTACCTTCACGAATTAGGTTAATATAACTCTAATACCAATTCTTCATTACACAGGGAGCAGATATGTGGTCATCTTACTATGCTATCTACTTGCTTAAGTAAGGCCCCTTATCTTCGTTATTGTCCAATGTAATGGAAATTTGTATAACTAAAAGGGATGCAAAAATTGCAGGCCTTTTCTCGATGAAATTCAAAGGTTAAAAAATTTAATAATTATATTTCTTTTAACTAAAAGTCTTGAGCTTTAATCAAATGGCTAGAAACAGAAATATTATAAAGATCACTCATAGATTGAAAATTTTCTTGTTGTTCTTTAGCTTATTTGAGTTGTTTAAATATTTTAGTATCTACGTCTATATTCTTCTAAGCTTAATCATATAAGGGCTGTAATACCCTTCCACCACTTTTAATAGCAATTTTAATGGTTGTATTTTCATCATCATCACCTGGAGAGCAATTCAAGCTTGGCTTAAACCATATTTACCTTCTGGTTTAACTAAATCCTTTACCTCTCCTGGTAATTTATCTAGAGATTACCTTCATCTTTTTCTTCTACCGCTTCTTTACCTTGTAAATAACTTGTAATCTTAAACTCTTTTTTTTTGAACAAGCTTCCTTTTATCCGCTCCTTGCTACTAATAGATTTAAGGTCTATACACCAACACTAATATTTAGGGCAGCAAGCAGAAGGTTAACTACCTCAGGATGACAATATTTTAGTGCTAACGCCAAAGGCGTATAATCCACCTCATTCATAGCACGTTAACATGAGCTTCATGCCACAGAAGAAATGCGACTACACTAAATATTGACCTTCTTTTGCTACAACATGTAAAAGCGAGCTCTTTATCCTTAGCTAAACAGTTAGTTATATGTAAACTAGGGTCTTTCAGAATATAACTTTTATACCAAGCTAAGTACAGGCTGTGATATTTAAAAGCTAAAGTTAATATCTCTTGTTTATCATACTGAAATACATCCATTGTTTCAAATTTGTTTATCTCGTCATTACGTATTATATCCATTAAACTCCCTTTTCTCTTTATCTTTTTGCTTTCTTCTCCTTACTCTTATGTTTTTGATTAGTCCCAACTTCCTTTGTTGAAACCATAGATTCTGTATCATCCATTTGGCGTTCTTGAGAAGACTGAGAACTTGAATTTTCTGTATCAATTCTTGACTCTGGAAAGAATTTCACTGCTTGATCTAATTTATACTTATCTAAAGAAAACTGTAGCTCTTGAGCTTCATTATGACATCCCTTAGCTTCTAATGCATTTATGATCTCTTGAACATACTTTTTCGTTTAGCAATTTTTCTGCTATATTTTTAGCTTGCTCTATGTTTCCTTATCTATTAAATCTAGTGCCGTGTCCTTTCATTCTTTAGACTAGATTCTTCTCTCATGATATCTCTAATATCTATGTTACCTGATTCCTCTGGTTCTATTATTTTAAATAAATTATACTGTTTTCATTGTCTACGATATAGACACTATCAATAGCTCGAGTAACTTCAACGTGTAGAGCATTTATATAAAATTTATACTTTTCAAAAGATTTATTTTCTTTATCCTTATCTGAGCATACCATATTCCATATTTCATTGTAAGCCTCACAGGACATAAATTCGTAAAGAATCATATTCTTAAACCTTCAAGCCTTTGGCTTCATGTATATTAAATATAAGTGTAGTACTAAACAATTTACAAGCATCTTCATTACATTCATCATCCAAGACTAAAACATCCCAATTTGTGGATTTAGGTACTTTTTCTGCTATTTCTTCTTCTCTATTCTTAGCAATAAAGCTGACATTATCTGTGTTTTCAGTATCACTTTTCGTGAATAAAATTTCTTCTTCATTCGCTGTCATCTTATCTTCTAAAGCAAAGCAATAATTCTTAAAGTGTAGTGCACGGTTGGCTAATTCAATAATTAGCTCACTATTATGATAGTTCTTCTCAAGAATATAAAAAAACTTTTGGTCCATTGTCCTCTATGTATTTATTCTGACAGAGAAAAGATCGTAGTTTAGATAGAGAGAAAACTAGAATGTATTACTTGATTAACGTCACCACATAATAAAAAATTACTACTACTTTCATTTTAAAACTTTTCAATATTAAACCTAATGTGCTTTCAGTCAAATCTTGGGCTTCATCTACAACAAGCACATCATAAGTTTGCATTTCTTCTTCAATACATTCATAAGTAATAAAATTAGAATCATAATATTCTGGATCTTCCTTTATGAACTACCTTTTTCAAAAAGCATAAATACTGTTTCTTTCGTTCCTAGACAATATGGATTGTCTATCTCTTAACTTAGCATATCGATCTTTGTCGTCTTCTTCTAATAAGCCTCCTCCACATATTACAGCTGTAAATTCTCCGAATATTTTTTCTCCGTCTTTTTATACTTCCTAAATTTACCTTCCTTACGTTTTTGTTAAACCATGAAAAATACTTCTATTGATAGGCTTCTTTTCTTTTAAATCTCCTATTAGCTTTTCAAAACTCATGAATAGATAAGAACTAAATTTCTCCTGGTAAATCAGTCTTTAATTAATCAGTAGTTTTATCTACAGATAATTTTTTGACTCTTTTATAAGATTTTCGGATTTGGTAATACAAAAAATTTTTCCTCCTTCAAACTTCTCTTTTATCTTTTTAAGGCTTTCCAAAGCCACTGATATCCTCTAGTTGCCAGCAGATCCACTAATAATTAAAGGTAATTCACACCTTCTAGAACTTTCCAACTATATCTTCCTGCGTTGCACTGTGAAAGTAACAAGTTACCTAACCAATGAGCTCGTTGAACATCATTAATCTCAACTGTATCTATATTGTCAGAAGATCTTGCAATGATTCCTTCTTCTGTAACTTTCATTTCTTCTATTTCTATATCTTTTATTCTGTCTTTACTACCTAAGAAGCTCGAATCCTCGTAATCATGATTCAGAATTACTTCTAACATGATAAGAATATCTTTTGTTATTGTACTTTATCTGTTTAAACAACAACCTATCCTTATTGTTTAATAAGCCCGAAGATACTTAATTACCTCACTTACTAGGTATAAACTTTATACTTTCCTGATAGGTAAATTTATTTCACTTTAAATCTTTAATTATCGAATTGAACCTTTTAAAGGATTTTCACCATTGGCTAAACCATATTCATTAAACTCCTTATAACAAAATACAAGGTTCATAATTCCCTTTAATCTATAAAAGCTAACCTTATTATCGATCAGATTCTTTTTTTATAGTTAAGTGTTCTTCAAAGTAACATAATATCTGTGATTTGTCAATATTCTGATTTTAATATTCACTAACGTCAATTCGGATTAAAAACTGCAGACACAAGATTTGATAGAAGAACTAATTCGCATACACAGTCCAATCCTTTGCCAATGTGTCATCGTCCAGGTCTGTTAATAAAGCTTAACGCACCACAGTAGGACTTTTGCGTGAAAAGATGAGATATACAAGAAGCCATACAGTACACCACTTTTAGGTTATTAAATATACTATAATAAGATGTGGTACGCAAATGATTTGCTTAATAAGTTTTAGAAAGGATGAGCATTTAAAAAGCAAAGACTATATCCTGAAATTGTTTTTATTATATGTAGGATTTAGCCTGAGCATAGAAGAGCAATAAGAAAAATTATGTGAAGTAAACTTAAGGCTCTCTTACATAAAATGTATATTAAAAAGAGATGAAAAGAGATAAAGCATGCAAGTAGATAAAGCAAAAGAGAGATGCCATGCTTGCATGCCTTTCTTAGCATGTTGTAAGTTTTAGTGCATAATACAAAGAAATGCAAGAAAATAATAAGAAATTATGAAAAGATTGCTTTTCACATTTAGGAGAGCAAGCATTATATGAATCAAAGGATAAGTTATATCTGGTTCAGGCATTGAAACAACAATCAGATAAATTATACAAGATTGGTGAAGGGTAATTTGTAGGAGAAACTTTAGCTTAAGAAGTAAGTGTCTTTGATATATTAAAACCGATGGTAGGAGATATTTTTGTTGTAGGTGATCGTAGATACAAAGTGCATACATCGTCACTTAGAGATAATTCAGGCTATTGTAGCAAATACAGGCAGTTGTGGCATAATGCGCATTGATATTGGAGTCAAAGGTAGCATAAAAGTAATGCAAAGTATAAATGCTGAAGGGAAAATAGAAACAACGATAATAAGGGCATTAAACAAAACAGTACAGTGGCTGAGGTTAGAAGAAACCAAAAGAGTGAGTAAAATGGAAAATACCAAGAAAGGTATTAAAATAAGTTCGTTATACATAAAGCAAATAAAAAGCGTTCATGGTCTAGAGTAAGGCTGATATTGGATTTGGCAGTGGTAGCAAAGCTTGGAAGCATAAAACAGACAAAGAGAGGCAAGGTAGGAAGTACGTTGTATGATGAGGCATTTATAGCAGTAATGGAAAATGGCCATGTAGGAATATTCAGAAGAAGGTGCATGAAATCGGTGCCAATAGATGAAGAAAAAGTTAAAAGCAATGCTGATGAAATAATAAAGGGGTTAGCTAAAATAAAGTGGAAGAAATGTTTGAAAAGTATTTTACCAGTAAATGAGTTATATAAAATGATGATGTGGGATGATTTACATCAGGCAATTTGTACAACATTGAAAGAAGAAATACCAGCAATACAGACATGTGAAGTATGCCCAGCAGAATGTCGAGAAATAACAGCCCAAACAGTGTTTATAGAGCTTGTGAGTCTTAGAACCTGGCAAAATAATCTAGGAACAGATGAATTGGCACTGAGAGCTAGATTTGAAGTGAAAATTGTAGTTGATTGAATGATGGATGGTGCTTCAATAATTGTGAAAGAATTGGCAGCGGAAGTTGCAAGGGTAGTAAATAAAAATATTTGGAACGTAGAAAAAATTTTGCCAGGTGAATTTGTATCAGCAGGAGGAGAAGATTCTAAGCCAGAGCTCGATGCATATCAAGTGTGTGTGGTCGAATGGGTTCATGAATTGCATATAGTCCAATCCACATGGTTATCTGGTATTATGCCATATGTTATCGAAATAGGGAATGTGTATGTTAGATCATAATTTTGCAATTTCATAGCTAAATAGAAAATTAGCAAATATTATCCGTGTAGATATAGTTAAAGAAATAGACTATGAAAAGGAGAGAGTAAGGATAAAGGTAGAAGAATTTTCAACCGATTATCTGTTGTGGATAACTCATTGAGCAGTAGAAGACAAGAGCTGGTCACAACCAAGTATTGATGAACAGGAATGGTATATCGCCATTTATGGAATTATCGTGGGGTATAGTGTTATCGGCAATTTATCAGCAGAAGTACCTCCACATGAATACTGAAAAACTGTGCATGCTTTTAAGTTTCAAGACGGAACGAAATTATCATACGAAAGTGGAAAATTGAAATTGATGTAGTAGTTAAAATAACATTAAAAGTTAGGAAATTAAGCATAGAGATGACAAGAAACGGAATAAGGCTTAAGTCAAAAGGAATAGATCTAAATTGACATATGAATAAAGCTGTAGTTTGTGTAGGAAATCGTTGTACAGGAATACTGATTTATGTGTCTGTGTGAGCGGTAGTGAAGATGTGTTTATGGGTAGTAGATCTGTCTGTCGTAAGGGGTGATATGTTAACTGTATGGGAAGACTCACGTAAGGGTTAGACAGCGTATTTGTGAAATGGTATTGGTATAATAAGAATAAAGTGACTTGGCATCGTGTGGTTTTCATATGATGAGTACTAACAAAAGTATATTTGCATGGTAAAACGATGCGAGGTATGAGTTCTGCTAGTGAAAAGAACTAGAAGGTTTAGACCATCTGAAACAATCAATTATTGACATATTAACCACTTTGATAGGCAGCAGGGTCATGAGAAGAGATTGCGGTTCTCGATTATTTAAATTAATGAATCACCCAATAACCCGTGATTTTATGCTCAAGAATTTATGCAGCAACAGCCGAAGCACTGGGAAAATGAGGAAAAAGATTCAACCTCGAAAAGTAAAGATTACGGAAGTAAAGAAGAGAAAGTTACTATTTCCTTGGATGAGATGTATCTACTAAATGGTAAAATGTTAACTTTAAAGGAATTGTAGTACGAAAATTGTGGAACTAATTGAGCAATTGAGTTTTGAGGAAATCCTTTTCCAGATGAAAGAAGAATTAGTGCGACGTGATGCAAGTTCTACAACATTAGATAAAAGTAACCAAGCAATAAAAAATTTAGAAATAGTAGTATGGGGAAAATTGTTACTATAATAAACGATAAATGAAGCAGCAAAAAGTAATTTATTAAAATTTGCAACAGGAAAACCTTGATACCTTAGCTGAATTTTATGAAGTAGAGAGGCAAGAAGGAGAAGATGAAGAACGATTTAGAAAGAGGGTAAAAGCAAAAATAGTAGGTGTTGAATATCGGGAAAAGCAAAGAACGTTATTGCTATCATGCAATATCAGCTGACATTAGAGTAAAGGATGCACTGGTCGAATTAAATGTGCTAGGAAGTGTAAAGATCTCAATTTTATCCACAAAGTTATCAACAGATTCAGAGGAATTAATTAACATAGTAAAAGAAAGGGTTAATCAAGATAACACAATGGTTTTGACTGATATGATATAGGTAGTTGGTTACTATGTTATAGAAATAGATATTCGCGGCTAAATTAGCATTAGAAGTCATGATATTATTGAAACGGTAAAAATAATTTATAGAAAAATTTGAATCGACTAAAAGATTAGGATGTAGTGTAACAAAGTCATGGATTATAGACAATCTATTCCTAAAATATGTAGAAAGCGTGGAATTAATAAAGCTAAAAGAGTATGTTGTTGTAAAAGGGGATGAGTGTGCTATTCTCAGTTATATTGAACTAGATAAAATGTAGGATTTGAACGTATTTTTTGCTTGGAGGAGTTGCGACACTTCACAAGTACGAGAATTATGGACTGTACGGGATTTAAGGTATAGTGAAAACTACCAATTTTATGTAGACGAAAATACTCATCTTCTTCCAGGTGTTGTAACTTGTTTTTAAGATGTGAATGAAGTAATCAAATATCATAAGCTTGTTCAGTTCTTTTAATTTCTAGAATGTCTTTATTCTTCATCAACTCTGTAACGAGTTTTCCTTACTCATACATTACCTAGATAAAAGAAAGTTAAAACAACCTAGAAGAAAAGCAAATAAAAAATTTATTACCTCAAAACGCAACAAAATAAGAAAAGCCATAGTAGATGCGATAGATTATAGAGTTGGTCCTAGTTGCATTAAAGGGTTTAAGCTTAGGTTAGATGAATAAATACTACCATGAATAATAGAAGAACACAGGCTAGTAGAGATATTATGTTAGGTAACAAGTAAAAGAAGAGTGATAAAAGAAAGGATAGAATTTCAGCGTTTAAGTGAGTGGGGACCCACAAGCATCACTAGAAATAGCACTAAAATGGGCAGATATGAGACGATATTACGATTATTGAAAAGCCACTCCAGATGAACACTTTTTTTGAGTTGCAGATAGAGATAAAAGACGTAGCAAATGACATCTTCATAGATGCCGTTCTAGAACTAGCAAAATTATCATTGCCTGCAAGATCTTGGCTAATGAGGATTTTTAATGATCATTATAATATTGTTAGGTTTATTTTAGATGAAAGTTTATTTGAAAGCTTATTATCAAACTACTCTGATACAAAGGTCGAAAAAGACGGACCTGTGTTGTCATTTAGAAGAGTGAATTTTTCAGATTTAGTTGTTCTTCAATTTTGCTTATAGGCGGTTGCTTACGTAACCATTATGAACAAGCTTTTAGTAATAATGTTATATCGTCTTGATGTAGCAGTGCTTGAAGAAATAGAGCCTCACACAAAGAATTATAAAGGTATTTATGAAAGAAATCATCAATGATATAATTTCAAAACACTTTACTATTTACTACAGAGTTTACTACCAGAAATTAAGTTTGTCAAAGCAGAGATAATATTATCGGATAATTGGAACTTATGGAAAATAAATGCGTATTTTACTGTTCAAGTATAGAAGAAACAGTGAATAAATTTGTACTAGGAAGTGATAGACTATCTGAACAATGTTGAAATTTAAAGTACAAGCTAATTTTAGAAAGATTTATCATTACTCATAGTTATAAAGCAGAAAATTATACCGATCAAAAAAATCATAAGATATGATTTAGTAGAACACAACATTCGATATGAAAACGATTTAAATTCAAAACAAAAAGATTCGATTCACGAACTGAAAAATTACATTTTAGTGTTTTATCCTGGAGTTCTAACTTGTCATGAACATCACATTTGGACAGAAGTTGGAAAGAAAACTGCCTATATATTTAATATATTAGGTTTATAGATTTATATCTTAATAATCTTGCTAATATTTAGTAAACAAGGTACGTTAACCAAAAAAACTTGCTTTTCATACTAAAAACTATGAATTAAATAGTGGTTGGTAAATATAAAAATTTATCTACTGTTGAAAGCCAAAATAGGCTATTTTATAGAGTATTTATAGTGAGGTAATCATGATAAAGTTTAAAGAAGAAACAAAAACGTTTTTTATAATTTATTGAAGCGATATCAGTAAACGAGTTTCAACAAATAAATGAGAAATATACAGATGATTATGCAGTATTGTACCGTGCAGCTTAAGTGTTAGAGTCAGAAATAGCAGGGTTATTAATGAAAGAAGGAGCAAACGCTAACGAGAGAAATAATAGAAATGAAACTCCGTTGCATCTATCAGCATTTTTATGGCATAGAAAATGTGATAGCCATGATAAAGAACGGAGTCGAAGCAAATGAAAGATCTAATAATAAAGTAGTGACACTATATCTGGCAAGTTTAGCAGGAAAATAAGGATAATAGAAGAACTGATAAATTCAGGAGTAGATAGAATGCAATAGATAGGTTTGAATGCAGTCCACTAAACTATGCAAAAATTTATCCGAGGGTGACAAGTTATCTAGAAAAGAATGGAGTAAATATGGTAGATATAACTCCAGTGTATGGAGAGGCAAATGAGGCAGTAAAAGAAATAATGGAGAAAGGTGGAACAAAAAGTATTGGGTTTAGATGAAATAGAAAGATCTTATCGTCTGAAAAGATTAGTCAAAAGGTTGACGAAAGGTAGTGAGCGAGTTTGCTTATTTTTAATAAATTAAGTATATAAATAGATATCTTAATATATTGCATTAATATTAAAAATGTGTATATTTTTTGAAAGACTTGCTTTTGATAGTAAAAAAAGTATAGGTAAAATAGTAGTGTGTAGGCATAAAAATTCACCTAGTGCCACAAAATAAGTTAAATTAGGCAATGTTATATAGATTTAATAGTTGAAGAAAATTATGGTAAAATTTAGTAAAAAGCAAAGGAAGGAATCTAATAAATCATGGGAAGAATTATTAGAGAACTCATTTAAAATATTAATAAAAAGACTAGAAAGGAAGAACGATATTGCATTATACAGTGGGAAATTCTGATCCAATAACAGTGAGATTATTGATCGAAAAAGAAGCTGATATAAATTTCGCAAATGTGAGAGATTATTTACCAATGCACCTAGCTATAATAGGAGAGCGCCTAGAAAATATAAAGGAGCTAATAAGCTCAGGAGCGAAAGTAAACGTCGCTGAACGTAATGAAAACACACCACACTATATCTGGCATGCATGATATGGGAAGTAGAAATAGTAAAAGAATTAGTAAAGCTGGAGCAAAAGTAGATCAACCTGATAAATCCGGCAAACACCAATTGATTATGCTAGAAATAATAAGGAAATGACGGAAGTGTTAGAGGGAGTAAAATCGCAAAAACAAGAAGAATTTCTTAAAAGACTTTAACCGGTGTGATACTGGCAGAGGAAGAGCTGATAGAAATAGATAAAGAGATGGAGGAAAGAGATAGCCAAAGAGCTTCAAGATGAAGCTTTTTGCCTATAACTGTAGGTTAAAGCGAATTTATGTTCTATTTGATATGAGTTGGAAATTGCTGAAACTATGGATAGAGATGGGCGTTTTAGCGCGTCTTTTCATTTTTTAAATTTTTACACACAAGCTGAGAGAAACAACAGTTGCGTTTTCCTAAGAGTAACTGATTTATGAAAAAGGGAGTTGTAAGGCTGCAAAACTACAAAGACATTCACAGGAGAAACATGAGAAAAGGTATTAACTGTAACTTGTTGGTATGAGCCTGATGAGTTAGCAGAGCAACATCTAGCAGATGCTTACAGTCTGTTACTAGAATTTGTAGTTAAAAGAAACAATGAAAAGGAGGTAAAAATGACAACAGCGCCTTATATGGGAGAGTTTCATCGAAGAACCAAGCACAGAACAATACAATAGAAAGTCAAATTGCAGAGCTTGAGCGTAGAATTGTCCTAGATGGATATAAATTATTAGGTGAATATATATTCACTGACGATAGTTGCAATGGATTAACTTTAGAGCGTGAAGGTTTAAAGAATTTATGTAAAAGTAGTGGAAGGAGAAATTAACAAAATTTATATTCATTCACTTGATCGTTTGTCACATGATAGTAGAGATTAAAGAGATGTAATAGATTAATGTAAAAGAGCACAAGTAGAAATAATCTCTTTAGATTGTAAGATTAATAATGCTCCAGAGTTCGGTTTAATGAAAGATGTGCAAGGAGCACTTAGAACTTGTATACTAAAACAAACTGTTAAACGGAGTAGTAGAAGAAAGTAACATGCAACAAGAGCAGTTTATGTAAGTGTAATTACTGTTGTGCCTATTGGTTATAAGCATGTAAGGCATTTTAATAGAAAAAAGATAAAATTTGAAATAAATGAGAGGAAGTAAAAATAGTGCTAGACCTGTTTAATCGGGTGGTCAAGAAAGAATAAGTATAAAAGAGGCCGTAAGAAGACTGAAAGAAATGTGTATCCTTTCCCCGAGAGGTAAGAGAGTGTGAAATGTATGTACAATTCATAGAATATTGAGGAATCTAGTATGCAAAGGAGAAGTAGTGTATGGTAAGACAAAAGTAGGGTCATTAAGAAAGGAAGTATGAGCAAGGTGGAAAAGTATCAAAAAAATATTCTGTTTATAATAATAAAGAAAAAGATTGGATAAAATAAGAGTACAAAGGATAGTTGAGTAGGAATTACTTAATATAGTACAAAACAACTTGATGAAAATAGAGAAAGCAAGAGTAGAACAAAATTGGAAACATCTATTACAAGGAATAATAGTATGTTGGTATTGCAAATATACTTATTATATAACAAGAAATGCTAGTAGAAGTAGATACTATCGTTGTACTGGAATAGATACAAATCGTTTCGGTTGGATCATGGTGTGTAACAGTAAATCAATCAGAGCAGAAATGCTAGAAATTGTTACATGAGAAGAAATAAAAATGGTATTTAAAGATTCAGATGCAATTGCAAAGGAGTATAAACATAGGCTTTTAGAATATAAAAATGGGCAACTAAATGATGAACTTAAAAAGAAATAGGTAAATTAGAACAAGATGTCAAAAGACTAGCTTATGTTTATACTTGAGAACACATAACTCAAGGGGAATATAACTAAGAAGTTGAGGAAAATGGAGAAGAGTTAAAAAGCAATTAAACCAGCAGAAAATGATTAATAAAAAGGAGGTAGAGGAGGAATTAGATTTTAGCGTAGGTGACGCAAAAGTCCTCATCTCTGGGTTGAATTAGAATTTGATCAAAGTAGATTTGGAGACTAAACTTAGTATAATTCTATACTTAGTGAGAAGCATTAAAATTGACTACGATGATATGCACATAATGTTTTGATTTCAAGAACTGGCTATGGAAATGCAAGAAAAATGTTCAACATTGCATCGTAATGTAATACTTAATGTATTTGGCGTACTATTATTTAATTTTTCGCACTATGTGCGCTGCATGTTTTTTTAAAGCTACGAGAGTTCCTCACAATACAAGCTGAAACATGTTTATAAGTCATTTAAGGACATCATCCAACGCCGGATTTTAAAATAGAGAGTGGAAATAACTAGCTACTTTGTAGTTTTATTGTCCTTTCTTCTGTCTAGTAAATTTCTTAAATATTATAGCTATACTAGTTGTGTTTAAAACGCAGCTAAATTGCAGCGTTTAAGGCACAAACGCCAATACTAAAAATAGATATCGACCAGGGCTTCTTTTGCTTTTTTGTTTAGTTTTAGGTTATGCAAGAAATCTAATACTTCGTATAGTTACAATAGTTCTGAAATTTTTATAGAACTAAAACTAAAGAAAACTTGCATATGAACTTATCAAGGTGTAGAATCTGACTTGTTTTAAAGTGAATAGGTAAATTATGAATCTTGTTACAAAATCCGCTGTTGATTTTACTGCTCCAGCTGTTCTCTCTGACGGAAAAATAGTTGAAAGTTTATGTCTAAGCAAACATGTAAAGAATAAGTATGCTGTCCTTTTTTTCTATCCACTTAACTTTACATTTGTATGCCCAACTGAGTTGATATCATTTAGTAACAAAATAGAGGATTTTTCGAAACGTGGTGTTGAAGTTATAGGGATAAGTGTAGATTCAAAGTTTTCGCATCATAGGTGGAGAGAGACTCCAGTTAGTGATGGTGGTATCGGAGAGATTAGCTACACTTTAGTATCTGATATCAAAAAGTCTATATCAAGAGACTATGGAGTATTATATGATGACTCAATTGCATTAAGAGCAACTTTCGTTATTGATGATCAGTTTGTTGTACGTCATCAATCAATAAATGATTTACCTTTAGGACGTAATATTGATGAGTTCATTAGAATCGTTGATGCAATCAAACATAATAAAGAGCATGGTGAAGTATGTCCAGCAGGATGGAAGAAAGGTAAACCAGCAATGCAAGCAAGTAATGAAGGAGTAGCTGACTATCTAAACTCGTACAGTGAACAATTATAGAGAAATGGGGCAACTTATTACAAAAGTTCTTATTATTGGGTCTGGGGCAGCAGGTTATGCCGCCGCTATATATGCAGCACGTGCAAACTTAGAGCCAATTGTAGTAACTGGAATGCAACCTGGTGGTCAACTTATGATTACTACGGATGTTGAAAATTATCCAGGGTTTATTTCAATACAAGGTCCGGAATTAATGGAGCAAAATAGGTTGCATGCAGAGAAGGTTGGAGCAAGAATAATAGATGATGAAATAAAGAGCGTTGAACAACTTGAGGATTCTAATAAATATAGATTTAGGTCTTTTGATAATATCAATGACTATTACTCAGATGTAATGATCATTGCATCTGGTGCGCAGGCAAAATGGCTAGGCTTGGAAAGTGAAAAGAAATTTCAAGGTTACGGAGTCTCAGCGTGTGCAACTTGTGATGGTGCATTTTTTAGAAATAAAGTTGTAGCTGTTGTTGGTGGAGGAAATACCGCCGTTGAAGAAGCAATATTTTTAACCCGCTTTACCAAGGAAGTTATATTAATACACAGGCGTGATAAATTAAGAGCGGAGAAGGTAATGCAAGATAGACTCTTTAAAAATGATAAGATAAAAGTAGTATTGAGCTATACTGTGGAGCAAATTCTTGGAGAAGAAAATCCAAAGAAGGTCAGTGGCATTGCAATTAAATCAACAGAAACTGGAAAGATTCAAGAATTGAAAGTGGACGGAGTGTTCATTGCAATTGGGCATTTACCAAATACAGTCCTTTTTAAGGACTTTGTTAAAATGGATGAGCAGGGTTATATAATTACGAAACCTGGAACAACTTTAACTAGTAGGGCAGGGGTGTTTGCTGCAGGTGATGTTCAGGATAAAATATATCGCCAGGCAGTAGTTGCAGCGGGGACTGGATGTATGGCTGCGCTTGATGCAGAGAAGTTTTTAGAGTGCATTGTCAACTAGATTGGAATTTGGAATATCTCTTGATATTTTTTTTCTTCTCTTAATACAATCGCATCAATAAGTTGTCAGTGGTAGGGACGGTATGTTTTCAGAAGCAATGGAACGTATAATTTATCTATGAAGAGTAAAGAGATAATCGAGTACAAAGTAATCAGGGAATTTCAAAACCACTTAGTGCACAAACAAAAAAGTTATTTGATACTATTGATGATGAAGGCCTAGAAGATTTTGAACAAGCTATGGCAGAAGGTGCAGATGTTAATGCGTTTGGTGAAGAAGGAATGACGCCTTAATGTCTATTGTTAATGCTTACATAACTAGTAATGATTAACCAACATTGAAAATAGCTAAATTCCTTATACAAAACAGAAGTATCAATATTAATGCTCAGAGTAGTATGTTATATCTGAAGAACAATGTCGGTATACTCGTATTTTCAGGATTGTTTTATACTGTTATGGTTTAAGCCAACAGCTGATATGTTCAAAGACACAGCCTTGCATATTGCGTGTCAAGTTGGGCAAAAATATGGTAAAAGTGTTGCTCACACACCTGTATGTGTAGCTGATATTAGGATTGTAGATATAAAAGTCCTGCAAATTGTATTGCAAGAGGATCTGAGGATATAATAAAATTAGAATTTGAAAAAGCGCAAAAGGGAGAAAAAGAGTTGTTAACTGTCCTTCTTGAGGATATTGGCTCAGCGCAAACTTTATTGAATCATGATTTCAATCCTAACTGTTGGATAGAAACCAAAGTGGAGAAATAAAAAACATCTCTCAGTTTAATTATCAAATCGTGTTTAGAAGGAATAGCAGAAGATAAAAAAGAAGTATTAGTTAAACTTTTGAAACATAAGGAGCTGGATTTTAGTCAGATAAAGTCAATAACTGTGATAGAGCAGCTAGTAGGTATGTATAATATACCAGTGGATTCTAATGAGCAGTTTGTACAAGAGTTTGTGGAAAAATTTGAAAAGATAAAATCTCAATCTAAGAAGAAGGATAGAAAATTGAACAATGCAAGAGAAGAGTCAAATGGAGGATTCATCAAAAAAGTGATAGACGAACAAATTCTCCAGGAGAAAACAAAACAGCTATGCTCTTACATTTTTATATTGCTGGGAACATTTGTTGTTGATGCGTGTTTAACGATAATGGATTATCTAGAGATAAGTTCTGATCTTGCTGCAGTTGCGCTGGATCTTTTTTTTAGTAGGGTATCTTTCATACAAATGAGATGAAAAAGACATAGGATCTGGTAGTGCTACCGATAATCCTTAAGTTACAAGTATTTTTACTTCTTCTCCAAATTCTGCTGAAAATTTTTGCACATATTAAAAACGTCTTGATAATTTAGGTGAGTGTAAACTTGGGTAGTTTTCAAGCTTGAGTGGCCAAGAAGTTTGTTGTATTGACCTTATGACAACATTTTCTTGAAGCAAATGAGCGACGAAACTGTGACGAAATGCGTGTGGAGATAGAATTTCTGACAAATTTAACGTTCTCCTTATCTTCTGTAAACGATTAGCAATGTAAGTTCTTCACCATTTTCTTACTCCCACAAAGAGATATTGGGTTTCATCGTCAATGAAGGTAAGGATAAGTTTTTATATATTCTTGTATGCACTTTTTACTACCGAAAGAATAAATACCTGCCTTTGTTTGTTTCCCTTACCTGTAATTATTAAATTTTCGCCACTTTAAACCACTAATCCTAAGACTTAGTGCTTCACTAATTCTTAAGCCTGTGCTGCATAATAGAACAATAATCTTAACTTTTCATTTTATTACCCAAGGTTCACCCAAATCAGATAATTTCATTTCTTTCAGTAGAGTTTTATATTAGATATTGATAATGCTTTAGACAATGTTTTCTGAATTGACTTTGACAAGAAAATACAGCCTCATTATTTATTTCATAGTTGCTTTTATGTACTTGAAAAAGTTTCTGACTGATGACAGTGCACAAGTGTTAGAGCTTGCATTTACGCCTCTTGCATAACGGAAACTAAGACAGCTTCTTAGCTCAGATATGCTCAATTTTTCTAAGGAACCAAAATTTACTTCTCTACCAATGTAAGTGCTGAGGAAACTTATAAGATCCTTTATGTTCTCATATATGATTCTAAAGTGCTAGGTTAGTAAGGCCCATTGCATTTCAGACATTCATACCAATTTTCAATGATTGAACCAAGGTTGCTTTTTAAAGAAGGCATCGATACACGCATCACGGAAAGCTTCGTTTATATCAGGGTGAGAGTGACAAATTCTATATATATCCTCCGCTGCAGCACCATATGCCATTGCAGCTGCTGCTTCGTTAATTAACGTATCAGCATATGCTCCTATGATATGTACGCCCAGTATTGTATCTGTGGTGCTGCAAGTTAGCACTTTCACGAATCCTTCGGCATTATCAGTGATTTTTGCTCTGCCATTTGCAGCAAATTGGCATTTACCAATTTTATACTTGCAACCGGCACTTTTTAGTTTTTCTTGGGTTTTACCAATTGAAGAAACCGCAGGGTGCGTGTAAATGACGGATGGTATGATCCCATAGTCAACGTGAGGTGACTGCCCTGCTATTGTTTCTGCAACTGCCACCCCTTCTTCTTCTGCTTTATGAGCAAGCATTGCTCCACCAATTACATCACCGATGGCAAATATTCCTTTCACATTAGTTTCATACCTGTTGTTAACTTGAATGAAACCGCGATTATCTTTCTTTATCTTCTCATCAATACCGAGACCCTCGGTGCACGGTTTGCGACCTACTGCAACGAGCACCTTATTTGCCTCTATAGTCTTTATTTGGTTATCTTGAGCAGAGCAAACTATTACACTGAGAGAATTACTATTTTGTTTTATCTCATTAACTTTAGTGCTGAGTAAGAATTTAATTCCTTGTTTTTGTAGACTAAAAAGAAGAGACTTGCTTAATTCTCCATCCATTGTTGCAGCAACTCTATCAAGAAATTCCACTACAGTAACTTCAGATCCTAGCCTTTTCCATACAGAAGACATTTCAAGTCCTATTGCCCCAGCTCCAATTACAACAAGCTTTTTTGGCACTTCAATTAGAGACAACGCACCTGTAGATGAAATGATATTTTTCTCGTCAATATTAATTCCTGGCAAAGAATTAACATCAGAACCTGTTGCAATTACTATATTTTTTGTCTTCAACGTCTTGCCTTCAGCTGAAACTTCAAAATTACCTTGATCAAAAGCGATAATTTTTCCAAATCCATTGATTCTAGTGATCTTGTAAAGGATGAACAGATATTCTATACCTTTCCCGAGTTCTTCAACTCTGGTGTCTTTATACCTTAGCATTTCTTCTAGGTCGAAGCTTGTATCCTTAACTTTTATGCCAAGTTTTGACAGATCATTTTTCGCATGGATATACTGATAGGAGGAGTGAAGTAAAGCTTTAGAGGGTATACATCCAACTCGCAGACACGTACCACCAAAAATGCTGTTTTTATCTACACAGGCAACTTTCAATCTGAGCCTTGCAGCAGCAATAGCACACTTATAGCCGCCTGGACCGCCACCTATAATAATAAGATCATAATCAGTCATAAAAAACAAACCTATTTTTTAAAAAATAAACACCGTTTCCCTCAGTTGTCACATATATCTTATCATTGGTAAACACTGGAGCGTGAAACACATTGCCAGGTATTTCAATTGCCTTTCCTGTGTTTTCAGATCTAGGAAAAGCAAATATCAACCCTTTATCACTTGTTACCCATAAAGTATGAGCATACATGATTGGAGCAAATAATTGCGTATTTTCTATTAAATCGGACGTCCAGACTGTTTCTCCGTTTTGTATGTCGACACCGATTATTTTATTATCTTTAGTAATTATAAAAGTCCTACCACCGGCTCTTTGTTCTTTTACAGGGATGAGAGGACTATAATATGATACAATTTCTGATACACTTTTTACTTGTAGTGACTTTGACCATAGAATATTTCCTGATTTTACGTCAATACCATAAATATAAGAATTGTTTGTAGCTACTAAAATATCACCGAGCACTCTTGGTGTAGTTGTTACATCTGTGAGCTGTGTATTTAAAAGGTTTGTAGACAATTTTTGTCTCCACAATTTTGTACCATCTTCGTTAAAAGCTATCAACTCACCATTTGAAAACGGTGCTATTATTTTATCATCGGAAATTGTGAGTGATATGGAGTATAAACCACGAACCACATTAATACCGTTTTGATAAGTCCAAACGGAGCTACCATTTTTTATATCAAATGCATAAAGATAGTTATCGATGGTTAATACTATCAGTTTATTGTTTGTTACTATTGCTTTTCCTCTTACCGGAGCTCTCAGTTCTTTTTTCCACTTGAACTCGCCAGTTTTTGCATCTATTATATGCAGAACGTTATCTACTATAAAGGAAACAATTCCTCTATGGTGCGATAGGCTCATGTTACCAATTTTTTTTCTGTGTGGAAGGTGCAATTTCCAATTCAAAATACTTGAGTTATCAGCATCAAAGGAATACAAGGTGCCGTGCTTATCTGCCAGAACGATACTGTTTTCTGTAAACACCGGAGCAACATAACCTTGCGATAATTTTTTATCGACTAAGGTTACTCGTTCACTTGCCATTGTGCAACTGCTACATAATAACATTATCATAACGATTATTACTTTCATTACTTATTGAAAACAAGATTTATCAATATACATACTAGAAGCGTTAACCACAATGAAAATGTTCTCAGTTGAACCAAGAATTAAATATCAACATCATGCACATTTAATGCATTGGTATTGATAAAATCACGACGTGGTTCGACTATATCGCCCATTAACATTGAAAATATAGAATCAGCTTCCTCACAATCTTTTATTTCAACTTTAAGCAAAGTTCTAGTTTCAGGATTGAGTGTGGTTTCCCAAAGTTGATCGGCATTCATCTCGCCAAGACCCTTAAATCTCTGCAGAGTTAAACCTTTTTTACCATAATCCATTATTATTTTTGCAAGTGCACTCGGAGATTTAATCTTTATTTTAGTTTCTTGTGACTTTAAAAATGAATCACCATTGAATAAGTCAATTATGTCATCAAGAAAACTCAATATATTTTGTATTTCTTTGCTCTCAAGCATGCTAAGCGGAAATATGTATTTGTCTGACAGACCTTGAAATAACTTAGAGATATGTACTTCTCTTTCTTCATCTTTTATCTCTGATTCCCAATTGTATTCATTATACATTAACTTTAAATATTTCAATATCTCATCAGAAGATGATAGGGCATTCTTTTTGCTTAGAACTAATAGTGACTCCAATATATTTTGTGGTATTTCTCTGGTATAATTTTTGCTAATGTTTGAAATACCAAGACATTTATCCAAAACAAAGCGCAAGTCTTTGTCTCTACTGCTTAATGTTAATCTTTTAATCGCTGAATTCACTATATACTCTTCAAATGTTTCATCATCTTTAATGTAAGTATCTTTAGCATTTTTTGTAACTTTATAGAGAGGTGGCTGTGCTATATATAAGTACCCTTTTTCAATTACTTCACGCATATACCGAAAAAAGAAAGTTAGAATTAAAGTTCTTATATGTGAACCATCAACGTCTGCATCTGTCATAATGATAATTTTATGATACCTAGTTTTCTCAATATCAAAATTCTCACTTCCTATTCCAGCGCCAATTGCCGTAATCAAGGAGCCAATTTCTGCGGATGAAAAAATACGATCTAAACTTACACGTTCTACGTTTAGAATTTTCCCTCTTAAAGCAAGTACTGCTTGTGTTTTACGATTACGCCCCTGCTTTGCAGTACCACCTGCAGAATTACCCTCTACTATAAATAACTCTGATAACTCAGGAACTTTTTCTTGACAATCGGCAAGCTTGCCAGGTAGAGTGTAAATATCAATGGTGTTTTTGTTTTTAACTAACTCTCGCGCTTTTCTTGCAGCTTCCCTTCCTTTAGCTGATCTAATAGCTCTTTCTACTATACTCGATGCTAATTTTGGATCAGTTTCAAGTGTTGTACTCAACTTATCAAAAACTATGTTTTCTACAACTGTGCGAGCTTCAGAACTGATTAACTTGTCTTTTGTTTGTGAAGAAAACTTAGGGTCAGGCATCTTAAGAGATAAAACACAGGTTAACCCTTCTCTAACATCTTCTCCAGTTAGATTCACTTTTGCCTTTTTCAAAAACCCTTCCCTAGTTGCGTAATTGTTAATACATCTGGTTAAAGCAGACCTAAATCCCGCCAAGTGGGTACCGCCATCTCGTTGTCTTATATTATTTGTAAAGCACAGCATATTTTCGTAGTAAGAGTCATTCCATTCCATTGATACTTCTACGCTGATGCCTAGATCTTTTGCATCGCATCTCATGCTGGCAATTTTAGTAACATGCGTCTTATTTTTATCTAGATATTGTACAAAATTTGCCGTACCAAAATTATCTTGAGACTGTTCACTGTCATTAAAATGAGACTCTACGTGTGGTTTGTTACGGAGATCACGCAAAGTGATCTCGATATTTGAGTTTAAAAATGCTAATTCTCTAATACGACTCTCAATGGTAGAGTAACTAAAGTCAATATCACTGAAAGTCTTTGTTGATGGCATAAATGTTATTCTAGTTCCTCTTTTATTTGTATTTTCGTTTATTATCTTTAAAGGCTCAATGGACTCACCATCTTTAAAGCGCATAAAGTGTTCCTTCTTGTTGCGCCAAATAATTAACTCTAGCCAACTTGATAATGCATTTACGACTGAGATTCCAACACCATGCAATCCACCGGAAACCTTATAGGTATTGCTGTCAAATTTGCTACCTGTATGTAGTTGTGTCATTATTACCTCCGCTGCTGATATTCCTTCTTCTTCATGGATATCAGTTGGAATGCCACGACCATTGTCGGTTACGGATGCTGAGCCATCTTCATTTATGCTAACTTCAATTTTATCACAATATCCAGCTAAAGACTCATCTATCGAATTGTCGACAACTTCATATACCATATGGTGCAAACCGGACCCATCATTAGTATCACCAATGTACATACCTGGACGCTTCCTTACAGCATCAAGGCCTCTTAAGATTTTTATTGCATTAGCATTGTAATTACTTTCCATGGAATTGTTTTATTTATGAATACTAGTCAATAGTACATTTGTATATGTTGATTAGCAACATTTTTGAACTGAGGTGAGATCTTTGATTGTGGTACATAGGTACAAAACATGCTAGCACCTATATAATGGTAATATCCACTTCTACGAATTATTTAAATGTACAAGCCAATATTGAAATAAAATCCTGCTTTATATTTCGAGATAAATATCTATAGTGAACTATCTTACAATTTGATATGTGTCCCAGTTCAACGCAGGATAGGTTTCTTATACATGTTTTTAATATTTCTTTTTGTTTATCACTATCTAGCTTGCTGCTGAATTTCTTACACTTTCCTCGATCGCTGCATGTACAGCAATAATAAAACATTACCGTTTTAGTTGAGAGTTCTGAAGGGCCTGTAAAGCTTTTCCGAATCGTTTTGCTCTCTTTCTGAAAATTTGCTTAGAACTTCCTAGCCATTATAGGCAACCCTTGAGTGATTGTTTCTTCTACAATTTTACTTGTTTCCTTTTCGTCTGGCGTGATAACCACTGATGGATGCAAACCAGATAAAGACTCAAATAGTTTGTTGTAAGTCCAACCAGCACAACTTTGACTTTTGTTACCATAAGTTGTTGCTGCATCTACACGATTTCTTACAAACATATCCTTTCTAGCTTTTATATTCTTATCACTTAAAGGAGCTGTTTGGTCTTTCATTCCTATGTTTCTATCATTACAAGCTTCCAAACACAAAATAGCGCTTGCTTTAGTGTTAACTGACTATAATTTTCTTTGAAACTATTTTCTGTTATATTGATAGACTTTATGCATTCAAATGCTTGAGATTTTTCGTCTGTTTTAAACTCATTTGACTGTATAATGTACTCCTCAATATCAGTTATATTTCCCCTATTTAGATGTACATAAAATTCGTCCTTATTTAAGCCATATCTATATTTTTCTATTAATTTATCAACACTTGAGTTTACACTAAAACTACATTTGGACTGCGAGTTGTTTGTGCAACAAAAGGAAGGAAATCAACTAAACCATGGATGAGAATTAGTCTTTCTTCTTCCGAAATTTCTCGTATTAAGTTAAAAGCTGATGCACTTCTCCAACAAGTGTACGATTTAGTAGACACAGGAATAACACAGGTAATGTTAAAAGTATACAGGAAGTAATAATGCATACGACCAGAACAGCTTTTGATATTACCCTAATGATATTTTTGGCCAAGCCGATAATCTTGTTTCATTTTCTCCTGGTTTCAAAAAATAATCTACTAACCATGAATACAGAAGAAACTGTACAATAAGAGCAAATGGGACAATCATACTTACCAATAAAATTATGCTAATGGATCGCCTGATTTTACCAGTATTGTGGTAAGCATTTTGCGCTCTTTCTATCATAACGCGTGCTATATCTTGATGTTGATTATTATTTTCGCCTAACATACCATACATCATATTTTAACATCAGTATATCTTGTTATGAAGGCATGTCAGTGTGAAATTTATAGGCTATAGCTTAACATAAAGATTATACCAACTTTTATTATCTGGAAGTCAAACAAGACATAAGAGATCTATTTTTTATAGCAAATATATTGCTTTCCAGAAAATATTAATAGCATTAAATCAGACTCTGGTATTAGTTTTGACTATCTCAATTCTTCTGTTAGATTAAGTTTTATCTAGCTCAATAAATAAGATGTTTAATTTTCCAAACACACGGTTAAGGCGTAGACGCTCAAGTAAATGGATTCGCAATTTAACAAGTGAAAGCATTTTGTCAGTAAACGATTTGATTTTCCCCTTGTTTGTTCATAGTAAAGAAGAAATAACTGAAGCAATTCCTGGCTTACCCGATATAAAGTGTTACCCAATAGATGGGTTGGTTTCCATGGCTCAAGAAGCTGAGGATTTAGGAATTAATGCTATTGCAATTTTTCCTGTAGTGGACAGTAAATTAAAATCTGAAAATGCTGAAGAAGCATACAATCTGGACAATTTAATCTGCAAGACTATTCGTGCTGTAAAATTAAAGGTGCCTGGCATTGGCATTATTGCAGATGTTGCACTTGATCCATATACCACTCATGGCCATGATGGCATTTTAAAAAGCAATCGGACAGACGTGGAAAACGATGAAACTGTGTCAGTATTGCTAAAGCAAGCACTTGCTTTAGTAAAAGCAGGATGTGATATAGTTGCCCCTTCTGATATGATGGATGGTAGAATAGGGAAAATAAGAAGAGCATTGGATGATAATGGCTTTCAAGATGTATCAATACTATCTTATGCAGTGAAATATTGCTCCAGCTTCTATACGCCATTCAGACAAGTTATTTGTTCATGCGAGCCGTCAAATTCCATTGACAAAAGTGGTTATCAAATAGATTATAGAAATGCAAGAGAGGCAATTTGCGAAATCGAAATGGATATAAACGAAGGCACAGATTTTATTATGATAAAACCAGGTATGCCATACTTGGATGTAATCAAAACAGCAAGTGATAAGTTTAATTTTCCGATTTTTGCCTACCAGGTAAGTGGTGAGTATGCGATGATAAAGGCTGCAACAAATAATGGCTGGCTGGATTATGATAAGGTAATTTATGAGTCTTTAATTAGCTTTAAACGTGCGGGTGCGAGCGCAATATTCACCTACGCTACGCTTGATGTTGCAAAAAATTTGATGCAAGAAGCGTAACACGCATTGTAGAAAGTTTACTTTTTTCCACCTGTTTAGTGGAATGGTAAATGAGATAGACGAGATGCTATAAAAGTAATCATACAGTAAAAGTGAGTTACAACAAATGATGCATCACATTGTTTCTTTTTCTTGCTATTCCAAGCATCATCTTCCTTCTTGTCATTCAAATAGTGGACACTGTGGTCCAGTTTTCCATAAAACGGTGTATTTAAACATAACTTTTACACTCACTAACTTAATAAAATTCATGGATGCAAGTGTCAGCTACTTGCATGACATCCTAGTGGTAGGCTAAAATTACAATGTTCGTACAGTTGTGCTTCACGAGCTGGAATTACATCACCACTTGTTGTAAAACAAATGTTCGTTCATAGATTGAAACTAGCTATAGATATTTAGGAAATTTACTAAATAAAAAAAGGCGAAAGAAATTCCAAGTGGTGAGTTTTGACTCTATAATACTTTAAATTGGAGCTATAATAATTTGCTGAAGCTTAGTTTAAGCGCAATTTGACTGAATGTAGAAAAATGAAAAAGCACGCAGCAACTATAATTTGATACAATTCGCCAAAAATACCCTGAATTTTTTTATCGAGCTTGCAGAACAAAACAAGTTTTAGTTAAAAATGACATCGCTTCTAAGGTAACGAAATTATTAGAACTTGTCAAGTAGTTTTTGTTTCATGACACACGCTGCTATGCAATAAGTTTATTGACTTCATAGCGATAGTTACTTTAAATTAGTAACTGTTGTTGCAGTTAAATATTAATGGCTTTTTTCTTTTATTTTTTTGTAATTCTTAGCGTTTTATCTGCTGTTTGTGTGATCGGTACAAGAAATCCTGTACATGCAGTATTATATTTAATTTTCACTTTCGTCAATTCTGCGGCTCTTTTTATCCTCCTTGGAGCTGAATTTATTGCTATGATGGTGCTGATAGTATATATCGGGGCAGTTGCAGTGTTGTTCCTTTTTGTAGTTATGATGCTCGATATTGACTACATAAAATTGCGTCATGGTTTTGTAAAGCATCTGACTGTTGGTGCTGTATTATGTGTCGTGTTTTTTCTCGTTATAAGTTTCGTAATCCGCAGCTCAGCACTGAATATAAGCAATTTTATAAATTATAATGCCAATAATGTGAAAGCCATCGGTAATTTGCTCTATACTGACTATATGTACGTTTTTCACCTTTCTGGCATTTTGCTACTTGTTGCAATCGTTGGAGCAATTGCTCTTACATCGCAGGATAAGAAAAAAGGAGTCAAAAGACAGAATGTATTAAAGCAATTGACACAATCATCATCTGTAAAGTTGGTTAAAGCTAAATTTGGAAAAGGAGTAGAATGGAAATAGGATTAGATCATTTTTTGGTAGTTGCAGCTATTTTATTTACTATTGGAATGTGCGGTATTTTCATCAACCGTAAAAGTATGATTAACATATTATTATCAATAGAAGTATTGATGCTAGCAATTAATATCAATTTAGTCGCTTTTTCTGCTTTTACGAATGATATAGTTGGGCAAATTTTTGTCATGTTTGTGTTGACTGTTGCCGCAGTAGAGTCTGCAATAGGACTTGCAATATTAATTGTATATTATAGAAGCCATGGCAATATAGACGTTGAACAAGCGAACATAATGAAAGAATGAGAAGGTATGACTGATATACTAAAATTAATAGTGTTTTTGCCACTTTTTAGTTCATTATTTGCAGCGCTTTTTAGAATAGATATTTTAAGTCAGTCAATAACAACTGCAGGAATTGGAATATCTGCTATTTTATCTTGGTATGTTTTTTTTACTTTTTCTCAAGATTATCACTTGAGTTTATTCCCTTTGTTTTCGTTGAGCGACCTAAAAGTAAATTGGGCGATTAATGTGGATGCTCTTTCATCTTTGATGTTGATTGTAATTACCACCGTTTCGCTGGTAGTTCATCTTTATTCTATCGGTTATATGAAACATGATAAGGGAAAGTCTAGATTCTTTTCTTATTTATCGCTGTTTACGTTTTGCATGATTGTACTGGTCATAAGTGACAATTTTGTGCAGCTTTTCTTTGGCTGGGAAGGAGTTGGCTTGTGCTCTTATTTACTCATAGGATTTTGGTTTCAAAAATACTCTGCAAATAATGCAGCATTCAAAGCATTTGTTATAAATAGAGTTGGGGACTTTGCGCTATTAATTGGAATTTTTCTTATTTATTACACATTTCATTCATTGAAGTTTGCTGAAATTTTTGACACAGCTGATATTCTTGTTGCACGGAGCATTAGGTCGTTCTGTTGTGAATTCAGGGTGGTTGATATAATATGCATATTGCTTTTTATTGGTTGTATGGGAAAGTCTGCTCAGCTTGGTCTACATGTTTGGTTGCCAGATGCAATGGAAGGGCCAACGCCTGTTTCTGCACTCATTCATGCAGCAACTATGGTAACAGCAGGTATATTTTTAGTAGCAAAATGTTCTCCACTATTCGAACTATCAAATGCAGCACAAGAATTGATAGTAATTGTTGGTGCGCTTACTGCCTTTTTTGCAGCTATCGTTGCGGTTACTCAGAACGATATAAAGAAAATAATTGCTTATTCAACTTGTAGTCAACTTGGTTATATGTTCATGGCATGTGGCCTCTCTGCTTACAATGTCGCTATTTTTCATTTAATGACACACGCCTTTTTTAAGGCTTTATTGTTCCTTAGTGCAGGTAATGTGATTCATGCAATGCGTCATGAGCAAAACATTCAGAAAATGGGAAACTGCTGGAAAAAAATTCCTTGTACTTACACTCTCATGTGGATTGGATCTCTTGCACTTTCTGGGATATTTCCATTTGCAGGTTTTTATTCAAAGGACCTAATAATTGAGCATGCTTATAGTGCTGATAGTTTTGCTTTTGTAATGAGCTTGGTTGTTGCGTTCTTTACGGCGTTTTATTCTTGGAGGTTATTGCTTTTTGTATTTCATAGCCAAAAACAAAGTAAAATTAATATACATGAAGCACCGAAAATTATGCTCACACCACTACTAATACTTGCTCTTGGGTCGATATTTTCTGGGATATGGGGAGTAAATGTTTTAAATATAACCAGTAATGCGTTTTGGAAACTAAGTTTAGTAGTTATTAATGAGCATGAAACCCATAATTTCTTTATAAAGTTGCTACCAACTCTAGTAAGTCTAAGTGGGATAGCGTTTGCGTACTTGATTTACCGCTATCAAAAATTTCAGCAAATTAAAAGTAAATTTTTACTTAAATTTTTACAGAATAAATGGTACTTTGATGAGGTATATTATTTTCTCATAGTTGCACCGATGAAGTTTATATCTAAGTTTCTATGGAAGTTTGATGTTAAAGCTGTTGATTCATTTGGACCAAACGGTGTGGTAAGTTTGATTAATGAATGTTCAAAAAGTTATATGAAGTTACAGACAGGCTACATATTTGATTATGCGTTTATTATGTTTGTTACTTTAATAATCGGTACTTTGTATATTATTGGAATTAAATAGAAAGTGTTGTTGCTTAGTATATTCTTGCTTCCACTAATAGGAGCTTTGGTTTTATCTCTAATTAAGATCAATCATAAATCTATATACCTAAGATTTCTCTCTCTACTTTTTGCTGTACTGCCATTTCTACTTAGTATTGTAGCTTGTATAGGATTTGATTATAATAATACGAACTTCCAGCTCGTTAGCTACCCAATTAGAAACGTAGGAATAGGAGTGGATGGTATATCGCTACCTTTTCTTCTACTTACAACTTTCTTATTTGTTGTTTGTATACTCTACAATTGCAAAATGAGTTATACGACTCTCAAGCCGTATATGGCATTATTTTTGCTGCTTGAAAATTTTGTGGTTGGTTTCTTTATTTCACTGAATGTCATAAGCTTTTATGTATTCTTTGAAGCTGTTCTAGTACCAATGTTTTTTATTATTGGTATTTGGGGAGGGAAACAAAGGTTATATGCAGCATTTAAGTTGTTTCTCTATACACTTGCCGGTTCGTTGTTTTTTTTGCTTGGGTTAGTGTACATATATAACATCTTTGGAACATTTGATATACAAAAATTAGCCACGTTAATGTCAAATCTTGATCTTGGGGTGCAATCATTGTTGTGGATTGCATTTTTTGTCTCTTTTGCAATAAAAGTCCCGATGTTTCCATTCCACACTTGGCTTCCTGATGCGCATGTGCAATCTCCAACTTCTGGATCGGTAATTCTAGCCGGACTGCTTATTAAAATGGGAGGATATGGATTTTTAAGGTTCTCTATTTCAATGCTTCCTCAGGCAAGTTTCTATTTTTCAAATTTCATTGTTGTGTTAAGTGCAATTGCAGTAATATATTTTTCACTAGTTGCATTTGCTCAGAACGATATAAAGAAGCTAATAGCTTATTCTTCGATAGCGCATATGGGAATCGTGACTGCTGGCCTCTTTTCATTTTATGAGGAGGGGGTACTTGGTGCTGTGTTTCAAATGATTAGTCATAGCCTTATTTCTGCTGCTTTATTTTTGTGTGTTGGGATGCTATATATTCGAACTGGAACTTTGGAGATTGCAAAATATTTTGGCATAGTAAACACGATGCCAAAATTTGGTTTTATGTTTATTTTATTTTCAATGGCCTCGATTGGGTTGCCTGGAACGTCTGGGTTTATAAGTGAGTTTTTAGCTATGATTGGAATGTTTAAGAGCATAGGATTTTTTACAGGGTTTATTGCACTTGGCACTATTTTGAGTGCAGTTTATATGCTGAATTTATGCAAACAAACAATATGGGGAGTAAGCTATTCTAAATTATTGAATAACCGTTTAGATAGCATAGAGTTTTCTATCTTAATTTTGCTTGCAGTGCTTGTTATTTTGCTTGGATTTTACCCAGCTCTTGCACTAAATTATTTAAAGCCATGTATGGCAAATTTGTTAGTTAAGTATAACGTCCTATGAGCTATATACGGATATTGCCAGAAATGTTCTCTATTGTTTCCTCGTTAGTATTATTGCTGCTTGGGATCGTATTAAACCGACGCACTATTCACTTGCTAGCACTGGGCTGCACAACGATTACTTTGATTGTTCTAGTTCTCTTAGCAGAAAATAATGAAGTTTTTTTCTTTAATTCATTGTTAAAACTCAATTTATACATAAGATCGGCTCAAGGGTTAATTCTTGTTGTAGGTATTTTAATACTCTTGCTGCTGAATTTATCAAAATATGACTATAAGTATGAATTTTCAATACTGATTCTTTTTGCGCTATTTGGCATGATTACTCTGGTTTCAGCAAATAATTTAATTTCTTTTTATTTAGCTTTTGAATTGATGAGTACGCCTTTATATGTTCTTGCGAGCTTTAATAAAGATTCAGTTTATTCATGCGAAGCAGGAGTGAAATATTTTACGCTCAGTACGTTATCTTCTTGCATCATGTTGTACGGAATTTCTCTACTTTATGGATATACAGGACAAATCGATTTTTCTAAATTAAGCTCGTTTATACAAAATCATCAGGTAACCTATGGAATAGCTTTTGGGTTAGTCTTTATTCTTATAGGTTTGTGTTTCAAGCTTGCTATTGTTCCTTTTCATATGTGGGTTCCTGATGTCTATCAAGGCGCGCCTACCATAGTGACTGCGTTTTTTTCTACTACTCCAAAAGCTGCACTTGTAACATTTTTAATTAGATTGATGAATGAGGAATTAGTAAATGTCAAAAATTATGTTCAACCTGTTCTTTTATATGTTTCAGCATTATCTGCGCTTATCTCAGCTTTTGGTGCTTTGCGACAAAAAAACCTAAAAAGGCTGCTTGCTTATAGTTCAATAGGTCATGTTGGCTTCATATTTGCTTCGCTTTCTATTTTTACTCGTATGGGAACAAACAGCTCTTTGACGTATTTGATGATGTATGTTATTATAAGTATAGGGTTGTTCTCATATTTCATACAAATTGACGATGACGATTGCAATATTGCAAATTTATCTGGTATTGGGAAAAAACATCCGGTTTTAGCATTTCATCTTTCTATATTATTGCTTTCTATGGCGGGAATGCCACCACTTGCAGGTTTTTTTACTAAGCTGTTTATATTTAAAAGTCTAATAAACTCAGGCTTTATCAGCTTATCATTGATCCTTGTAGTAGCAAGTGTTATATCATGTTACTACTACCTATATATTATAAAAGCTATGTATTTTGATAAGACTAGTGGTAATAATATTACTTATCCTAATGGGCTGTTCATCATCACTTCAGTTGCATCCTTAATCAATATCATTCTTTTTATATATGTAGAGGATTTATATTCGCTAATTCATTTAGTAACTAAAGGGTTATAAAGTGATTCCTAAGATATTCGATGGCTTTCATATTCGTTGTTACAAAGGAGTTTCTAGCACTAATAGGGAAGCATTGGACTTAATTGATAAAGGAATATCACATGAAACCGTTATTATTGCTGATAAACAAACAGACGGTAGAGGGCGCACCGGAAAAAGCTGGGTTTCTCCAAAGGGCAATTTTTGTGCAAGTTTAATTATAGATCTCTTACATAATCGTTCTAGTATCATTCCAACGCTGGATTCCAGAGTCGTACACTGGAATGATAGAGAAAATCTAAGTGAGTTAACAGAATTGACTTTTGTTACTGCCGTTGCTGTTGGCAATACATTATCATTATTTACAGATGATAGTAACATTCAATATAAATGGCCAAATGACGTTTTGGTAGATGGTAAGAAAATAAGTGGAATATTGCTTGAAAAAAAATCTAATTCAAGTGGGTTAGTTATAGGAATTGGAATTAATATTGATCATGCGCCACTTTCAGGAGCAACATGCGTTAGCAGCTACGGCGAGTCTGTATCTAACACAGATCTATTAAAAGAGCTAATAATAAACTTTAATAAACTAAGAAAGCAGTGGTTATTTGACGGGTTTCATACTACAAGAGAAATGTGGCTGAAAAGAGCGTTCAAAATGAATGAACAGATCAGAGTAAAATTAGCTGGCAAATTGCATGAGGGGATTTTTATTGATATAGATAAAAGTGGTAGGTTGGTATTGCAGCAAAAAGATGGAAGTTTAATTTATTCTGATGCAGGCGAGTTATTTGTTGATAGTACATTATGAATAAATATGTAATTTTCGCATACCTTATCAGCTTTGCGTTGATTACTGGAGAACTGATTTTTACTATTTCTTGCTATATCAAGAGTAAAAAAATCTTAGAAAGCCTTAAAAATAATAATGAAGAAAAAACATAAGCGGTTATTTATAGCTTCAGGAGCTCTCTTCTTTTTAAATTGTATAGTTTTTCTCATCTTAACAACACTCAAAGAAAACATCTCATTTTTTTATACAGTAAGTGAAGCGGTAGTTTTACCAAATAATCAAAAGCCAATTCGTATCGGTGGTATGATTGTTAGTGATAGCGTGATACGCAACGAAAATGAAGTGGTTTTTCGAATGACAGATTTTAACAAGAGCGTTGTGGTAAAATATCATGGAATACTTCCGCCAATGTTTTCAGAAAAAAGTGGCGTTGTTGTACAAGGTAAAATGCTAGGCGGTGGCGCCTTTTTAGCAGACACAGTGTTTGCAAAACATGATGAAAATTATATGCCTCGAGAGCAAGTAATAAAATAGAGAATTTTTTATTTTGTACGTAGCGAATAAATTTTCTCACATATTCATTTTTAGAATTTTTTATTTCTTGAACAGTTCTATAAGAAATGATGCTTTCATCATATAATACTGCTATCTTATCAGTTATTTTAAATGTACTATGAATATTATTCGTAATTGTAATAATCGTAGGATTAAGATCTTAGACAGCTTAATTATTATCTCGTTTACTGTATCTGACATAATTGGGTCTAGTCCTGAGGTTGTCTAGTACAATAGAATAGTTTCTGGGTTGTGTGCAATTGCCCTTGCAAGCGCTACCTTTTTTTCATTCCACCTGATGGCTCTATCTGAAACATATCTGCTATGTTTTCTCCGGCCCTACATCACTTAACTTTTCAATTGCGAGTTGCTTTGCCTCCTTTTTGTTGATATAAAATCGCTTCGTGTAATTAAAAGATATGTTTTCCGAGATTTCAGCATAGTCGAATAAGGCAGAATTCTGGGATAAAACTCAAAATTTATTTTTGCATTGCTATTTATTTTAATGGACCCTGAGTCTGGTGTCAGCAAGCCAATGATTGTTTTATTAATACAGATTTGCCACTTCTTGAGCCACCGAGTATGACTAATGATTCTCCTTTGAACATATCATAACTTATGATATTTAGTATCGTTTTATCATCAAATGATAAACTTAAGTTCG
This sequence comes from Wolbachia sp., assembly GCA_051710285.1. Taxonomy (GTDB): domain Bacteria; phylum Pseudomonadota; class Alphaproteobacteria; order Rickettsiales; family Anaplasmataceae; genus Wolbachia. Next base: position 525,545 of record JBPETD010000001.1, on the reverse strand, counting down.
ATATTGATATTATTGGACTATGCATGTATCAAAATAATCATGTAGTTTGTTAAAAATCAGTATGAATAATAAAATAACAGTTGATGTTGTAGCAATGCCGACTCCTCGAGTACCTTCTTTGCAGTGGTAACCGTAATAACAGCTTGAGACGGAAATTATGACGTCCAAAAGTAGCTGTTTTTATTAGTTCAGTGATAAAATCGTTCATATTGAAGAATTGAGCTGTATATTTTATGTATATATTCACATTGTGGTTAAATTCAAAAAACTGCAGTGATATATCACACAAATATTCCTATTAGATCTGCACATACTATAAGTATAGGGAATACTATAACTGATGCTAAAATCCTTGGTGCAATTAAGTATTTGAAAGGATTGATGTCAAGGTTGTAAGTGCATCTATTTGTTGGTGATTTGCATAGTACCAATTTTTGCCGCAATTGATGATCCAACTTTTCCTACCATTATAAAGCTGATTAAAACTGCCCTAACTCTTTAATGATGGTGGATCGTGACAAGCTTAGGTATTACTTGCTCTTAAAACTAATCAATGGATCTCATGGCTGTTTTGCCAAGACTATCACTGCTACTATAAAACCACTGTAAGTCCGACAGTTGGCAAGGAATGAAAACATATCTCTATAATTTGTCTTGCCATGTTGCTTAAATAATATGGCGGTGTAAAGCAGTGGTGTAGAGATTGAATAAAAATATAAATCCACTATCAAGCCTCAACAAGAGATTGATAAAGCACCTGACGATTATTTTAATACCATTTATATCAAAAGAGTTCACTTTGCATTTGTCTCAACTAAAAATTAGTTTTACTGAAAATTTTTGTTAACTTCATCGCAGAGTATAGTCAAGATATATCTTAAGTATAATATGCTTTAGACTTTTCACATAACAAATCAGTTTTGGCGGCATATGTCATTCAACAGGAAATACTTAACAAATTCTTCCAATCCTTTTATTATGTTATTGAAGCTGTTTGTCTAACTTCTCAATCTATATAGGTTAAAATGACAGGAAAACTTTTGTTTTGTGTACTATGTGACTGCATGTCTTTTTAAAACTTCGGGGTGGAGTTTTACTCGTACAAGCTGAAACGTACTTATAAGTATTTTAGGACATCATTCAACGCCGGATTTTAAAATAGAGAGTGTAGCAACTAGCTACTCTTGGTTTTGTTGTCCTTTCTTCTATTGGTAAATTTCTTAAATATTTATTGCTAAAACAATTTAAGAGTCCAAAAGATATCGTCCCAGTGTTGGTTACTTGTGTTTTAGGCAAAATCTGTTATAGCATTTAGTACACTGCTTTCGCAAACAACAGATGCATGCTTAACATTGGCATACAGTAAGCTTAACTCATTAGATATAAAAGGTTAGTATGTTTGTAAAGTGTAGATAAACCATTAATAGTAGCAGACTTTGTAAAGTACGATAGAATGGAGAGTAGCAAATTTATATGAGAGAGTTCATCGAAAGGCAATTACAAGAGGATACAATAGGGTAGCCAACTTGCTGACCTGAAAAGTAGAATTGATAAGGATTGGTACGAGCTGCTAAATGAATATAAATTCATCGATAATGGTCATAGCGGATTAAATTTAAAGTATACTGGTTTAAATAGTTTACGTGGTAAAGCAGCAAAAGGTGAAATTGGTAAAATTTACGTTCATTCTCCTGACCGTTTCATGTAAATATACAGATCAAAAATTCTTATTTAAAGAGTCCAAAAATGCAGGAACAGAGGGGTCATCTTTTTAGATGATAGTTCTAGAGTCTGAATTATTAAAAGATATGCGAGGAATAACAGCAGAATACTCGTGCTGAAAGATGAAAGGACGAAATCTCTGAGGAAAAATTCTTGCAGCGAGAGAAGGTCATGTAAGTGTAATGAATAATGCTCCTTATGGTGACTGTTATGTAAGATATATAGTGAGGTAATAAATAAGGTTTAAAATTAATGAAGAGAAAACAGAAATAGTGCGGAAACTTTTTGCGTTGGTAGGTCAAGAAATAGTGACTTTAAGAGAAGCTATACAACGATTGAAAATGATGCGTATTATTACACCAGAGGGCAAAAGAGATTGACATCCAAGTGCAATTAATATAGAATCTTGAAGAATTCTGCATACAAAGGGCAGGCGTCTAAAAAAAGAAGTAGCATGGGAAATGCGCGAAAAAGTTATCCCGTTTATCATAATAATCGAGAAAATTGGATTTATATAACAACATCAAGTATAGTCGAAGAGAAATTATTTGATGTAGTACAAGAACAACTGGTTGAGAATAAGAAAAGAGCGAGAGCACAGAAGGGTAAAGAAACGTCTTTGCTACAAGGATTGGCTGTATGTTGGTGTTGTGAATATACCTATCACGGTATAAAAAGTTGCAATATTAAAAGAAGCTACTATCGTTGTAGTGGTTCTAACCTTTATTATTGTGGTGAAACTAGAGTATGTGGTAGTAAGCCAATTCATGCAGAAATATTGGAAACTCCTGTCTGGAAGAAGTGAAAAGCTTATTAAAAGAGCCAGACAGAATTATAAAGGAGTACCAACATAGAATTTTAGAGCATAAAATCACTGGATATAACGTTTGAAAAATAGAAAGGTAGATTAAATAGGGATATTGAATGCTCATTAATGGCTATATCATAAAACATAATCTTCAGGAGAAAGAAAGCTAATTAAATCAAAGCATTGAAAGGCTTACTTACTGTTATAATAAAGGATAGATAGATGAGGAGGGATTTTAGCTGAGAATGAAGGAGATAAAGCAAGATTTGGAGAAAGTTAAAAAGCAAAAAGAAAAGATGAAAGATCAGGAAGCAGTACAACGGGAGTGACCTATTATTGCAAATAGCTTAAAGAGGTTTTCTTCTAGTACTAAGCTAGAGTTTGACCAATTGCATTGGATAAAAGACGTAGTATGACAAAGAAATCAGTCAAGAGAATTTGAGATTAGCCATGATTACATAACCATAGTATTTCGAATAAAAGAGCTTGTCTAAGCATGCTCAAAATGAATAAAGTCAAAGTTTATAATATAATCACTGGAGTTTAAGCAAGCTTCAACACAAAAATTACATAGTTTGATACAAACTTCATCGGCACAACACCCGCATTGTATTACTTTCGTATTGTGTTGATAAAATACAGATAATGCAACATAAAATGCAACTTCTTCAGTTATCGATCTAGCAATCACAGACTTGAATTCTATAATATTCATGTCACATTACTCATGGATACTGCACCATAGAAATTTTAATAGCTACACACATGTTAATCAGAATCGGTACCAGAGGAAGCAGCCTTGCGATTGCTCAAGCTTTAGAAGCAAAACAAAAGTTGCTGGACTCTTTTCATGGTTTATCTGCTGAGATCATTGAAATAAAAACTTCTGGTGACAAGTATACCAATGCAAACCTCGCAGAAATAGGAGGTAAAGGACTGTTCCTCAAGGAAATTGAGATTGAATTGCTTGAGAATAATATAGATATGGCAGTTCATTCACTAAAGGATGTCCCTGCATTTTTCTCGAAAGATTTAGCGATTCCTTGTGTTTTAGAGAGGTTAAGTCCATTTGATACATTTATTTCTAATAAATATAACAGCCTTGAGGCTTTGCCTCAGCGAGCATTGGTTGCAACTTCTTCAATAAGAAGAAAAGTTCAGATACTAAATTTCAGACCAGATCTAAATATAGTGCCACTTCGTGGAAATGTGACAACCAGATTACAAAATCATAGTTTTGATGGAATAATTCTAGCTGAAGCAGGGCTCATAAGGTTAAAAAAGCGTTACTTAGTCACAGAGGTATTATCATCAAAAATCATGTTAAGTGCAGTGGGGCAGGGGGCAATTTGCATTCAATGTCGGAAAAATAATGTAAAAATTATTGATCTTTTAGAGAAAATTAATAATAATATGTCTTTTATGATGGTAAAGTCGGAACGTAGCTTTATGAAGACAGTAAATGGTTCATGCTTTACACCACTTGCAGCTTTGGCGGAATATGTGAGTGAAAATATGTTACATCTTCGCTGTATGTTAGCAGATCAAGAAAACATATACTTTACTGAGCGCACTTCATTTGCAGAAGATGCAGAAAAAATGGGTATGGATGCAGGATTAGAGTTGAAATCAAAATGCTTATAAGCTTACCTAAGGTACGTGGAATCTATCGCTATAATGTTTTGATGTCTAAAATGACGTGGTTGAGTGTCGGTGGACAAGCTGATGTATTATTTAAACCACGTGATATTGAAGATTTAACATGCTTGATTAAAGATACTGAATTGCCAATTAATGTTATCGGTGTAACATCCAACGTAATAGTGCGAGATAGTGGTATTCCAGGCATAACAGTGAAATTGGGTAGGGAGTTTGCGTATATTAAATGTAAAGATAGCAATTCTATTGTTACAGGTACTGCTGCGCTACTTAGTGATCTCGCTTACTTTGCTGTAGAACAAAAAATTAGTGGACTTGAGTTTTTGGTTGGAATTCCAGGCACAGTTGGCGGTGGGCTAGAAATGAATGCAGGCGCGTATAATAGTGATATCGCAAGTGTTGTACAGTCAATAAAAGCAGTGAATTTAGAAGATGGAAATCTATATGAACTCTCCAATGAAGAAATGGGTTATTTTTACCGTGGGCATAGCTTGAAGGGACGGTGGATTTTTGTTGAAGCTGAGTTTAAAGGAGTATATTCAGAATATGAGATTATATTGCATAGGCTAAAGGAAATTATCGATAAAAAAAACAAAAGCCAACCAATAAGAGGGAAAACTGCTGGTTGCATATTCAAAAATCCAAAAGCTCACCAGGCATGGGAATTGATTGATAAATCCGGCTGTCGAGGATTAGATAACGGTGGAGCTAAAATTTCTAAGAAACATTGTAATTTTATGCTCAATTACAATAATGCAACTGCATCTGAGTTGGAAAATCTTGGCAACAAAGTAAGAAATATAGTGAGAGATAAGTTTAATGTTGAACTTGAGTGGGAAATAAGGGTCTTAGGTGGCTATTAGGCTTTTTATAGTTACTGTATTTCCCAGTTGTCAACACTATCTATTATTCAGCTCTATGCTATTTTAGGTAAAAAGTCAACTTTTTCTTAATATATTAATAAAGAGAAACAGAAATTAGATAAGTGAGAAAGACACATATAAATATTTAAAAAATATAAATCTTGTCTATGTTAATAGAATATGAAATCACCATTCATTACAAAGTTAGTAAAGATTCTGGTTTACTTAAAGTTCGTTAATTGTTATTTTTTAGAGTCAGTACTTACTATAGCGCCGTATGCTTAAGATTTTTTCTGAAGTTATGTTTATATTAATGTTTTTTGGTTTTAATCTTTTTGTTTCATGCGATACTGAAGCTAAATCTAAGGTAAAACTTAGTAAGAAATATATACCACAAGGCAATCCTGGCGGTACAAACTTTCATGAAGATGAGGATTTTGCTGAGTCATATAGACTATATGAAAAGCGCAGGGAACTCTTAATGAAAAAAAAGTTGCAAAGCCGAGCTAATGTTAACATAGACAAAAAAAAACTAGCCAAGAAATTAAAAGAAAAAAAAATTGCTCTTCTTGATAATAAACAAAGTAACATGGAAGCTTGTATAGTCGAAGATGAAAAGGATGCTATGATAAATCAGCATGGCATCAACATCACATGCTTGAAAGGAGCTATATTCATGGATCAAACTCAATATGAAGATGAGCAACTTGAAAATAAACTACAGGAAGGAAAAAAGGCTACTACAACACAAGAGAAAAAAATTTCCCCTATAAATGTTACTATAAAAGACACTATATCAAAAAAAATATGCTCTCGTAATTTCACTGCCGATTTAAATAATGCGAAGCAGCACAGCATGAATGGTTCTGATTCATTTGAAAGTATAGCTGATACAGCAAAATAGGTTAGTCGTTAATGCAATGTTAAATGAGGATTTGGTAGATTATAGCTTGAGTGATAAACTCACCTTTCGACATAAGACTCATACTGTAAACGTTGGACAAGTGAAAATAGGTGGAAATAACCCTGTAGTTGTTCAATCCATGGCACTTGGTGTACATATAGATTCTAACGACATAAAAGGCAGTGCTAAGCAATATGCAAAAGAAATAATGGAGTTAGCACATGCTGGTTCGGAGTTGGTTAGAATTGCTTTAAACTCAAAAGGAGTAGCGAGAACAATACCTTATATAGTAGAAGAGTTGAATGAAGGAGGCTTTGATGGTAAGATACTGGTAGGTTGTGGGCAATATGAGCTGGACAGGATGGTTCAAGATTATCCAGACAACATTAAGATGCTTGGTAAAATTAGGATGAATCCAGGTAATATAGGATTTGGTGACAAACGTGATGAAAAATTTGAAAGGGTTATAGAGTATGTAATAAAGTACGACATTCCGATCAGAATTGGAGTAAATTGGGGCAGCTTTGATAAGTACATTTCACAAAAACTAATGAATGAGAATTCCTCGTCTAATAATCCAAAACCTTCTGATGCTGTATTGCGCAAAGCACTTGTAATGTCAGCTCTGAGCAGTGCACAGAAGGCTGAAGAAATTGGCCTCAGTGCAGATAAAATAATCATTTCGTGTAAGGTTAGTAGAGTGCAAGATTTAATCTCAGTTTATTCAGCACTTGCAAAATCCTCCAATTATGCTTTGCACTTGGGCTTAACTGAAGCTGGCATGGGCAACAAAGGCGTGATAAATACTACGGCAGGGCTTACTTACTTGTTACAAAATGGTATTGGAGATACGATACGTGCTTCTTTAACTCAACGCCATGGCGAATCACGAACTAATGAAGTGACAGTATGTCAAGAAATATTGCAGTCTATAGGTTTACGTCACTTTAATCCTCAAATTAGCTCATGTCCCGGATGTGGGCGCACAAATAGCGATCGTTTTCTGGTATTAACTGAAGAAGTAAATGATTATATAAAAATTTGTATGCCGATCTGGAAGAAAAAAAATCCAGGTGTAGAGAATATGAGTATTGCTGTTATGGGATGCATCGTAAATGGTCCTGGAGAAAGTAAACACGCAAATTTAGGAATCAGCTTACCTGGACATGGAGAAAAGCCCGTTTCAGCAGTTTATAAAGATGGTAAATACTTTAAAACTTTACAGGGTAATAACATCTTTGGAGAATTTAAGGTAATTATTGATAATTATGTGAAGGAATATTACACATAAGCATCCAAGAGCGTCATGCTAACATCTACTTTTCTTGTCATCCCAGTGCTCCGGTATTGTGATTCAGCATTCCATAATCGTCAAAATGTCGTATTTTAACATAAACAGCTACTTTTATGCTCACCAACTTAATAAAATTCTTGGATGTTAGTGTAAAGCACTAGCATGACACCATAGTGTAGACTCAAATCACAATGTTCGTACAGTTGTACGTCACGCGTTGGAATGACACCCTCCTATATAGTTCATATATTGCAACTAGCGATAAGCATTAAAAATTTATCAAGCGAAGAAAAGCAAAAAAATTGATCATTGTCTATTTTAGTATTGGCTCTTTTATGCCTTAAACGCTGCAATTTAGCTGCTTTTAAACGCAACTAGTCTAAGCTATTCTATTAAGAAATTTACTAAATAGAAGAAAAAGACAATAAAACCCGAGGCAGCTAGTTATTCAACTTCATATTTTAAAATACGTCGTTTAGTGATATCCTAAACGACTTATAAGCGTATTTCGGCTTGTATGGGTAGAAACAAAACGTAGTTTAAAAAGACATCAGCGCACATAGTACGCAAAACAAAAGTTTTCTTGTAATTTTAAACATGTACAGATTGGGAAGTTAAAAATAGCTTCAGTATTGTTGTTAAAGGTAACGGCAAAGATTATCAAGTAGTTTTTTGTTCATGGTACGTTAAAATTGGTTTGCTGTGCAAGAGCTCTACTAAAAAGAAAGTATGAGGTCTCTTGACCTGAAAATCTCATGTCTAGCTGCGAAATAGGTACTTATTTAAAAATATCCTACAACTTTTAGCCACAACTGAAATTCTTGATATGACTAGCTGTTTATATGTTACTATTATATACATCATGCAGCATTTGCGGAAAAGAGGCAGCAGTTTATCTGCATAATAATCTCCTGCGTGTTTTGGCACCGCTATGCCAGTTTTGGAGAAATAAATTGCAAATCTTCCTGAGAATCTGTCACAGCGCATTTGGATAAATCTAGCTTAAATCCCAAGAGTTGTGTGAGAAGAAAAGCTCTATGTTGATGTAATGTCCTTGCAGGACTCATTATCGTGCTTGATTGTATTAATGAAGTATAGAAAATTATTGTACAGTACAGTATAAGGCTCACTATCTGGAAGCACTTCCTATAAAATAGAAGAAAAAGAAATGATAGTGATGCTTTATAGTCTGTCCTGAAAGAAATGGTGAGATGGAGATTTTATCAGTTCGCACTTAAAAATCCAGATTTTTAGATAGTTCAGCACTCCATTCGCATGTAGTAGATTGCTTATTTGTAACTTGTAGTTACTATCGTTTGTTAGACTGATTAATCTCCTGCGCTTTCCGTGATTTTGCAAACAAAAAAAAAGAACTAAGTTTTTATCACCGTACTTTTTAATGGCTATAACGATGCTTTCATCTTTTCATCTAATTTAATGTATATAGGACCTACAATATTATATAGTAGTAAAATCAGTTCAGCAAATTCTTAAGCTCAATAATTAAAAGGGGCTTAAATTATGAAGCTGGGGCTTTTCATTCTGCAATCAAGCAAATGCCATTATTGGACAGTAATAGTAAAGGTTGAGCTAAAATTATTAGAATAGTAATGTTTATTTTTATATTGACTATTGAGGTTGATTATTTTATAATCAAGGTTTAAGTCGTTTTATGAGTTTGGGTTTTTAATATATGACTACGATAAATCAGTTAGTACGTAAGGGTAGATTGAAGTTATCAAGTAGAAAAAAGGTACCGGCCTTGGGAAAAAATAACCCTCAGAGGAGGGGTGTCTGCACTAAGGTATATACTACAACTCCTAGGAAACCTAACTCAGCCTTGCGTAAGGTAGCTAGAGTAAGGATTAGTGGATATGGTGAAGTGACAACTTATATACCTGGTGAGGGTCATAATTTACAAGAGCACTCTGTTGTTTTAATACGTGGCGGAAGAGTTAAGGATTTACCGGGTGTGCGTTATCATATAATAAGAGGTGCTCTTGATTTGCGTGGTGTGCAAAATCGAAAGAAGGCTCGTTCAAAATATGGTGTAAAGAGATCTGGTTGAAGTTTATGGCTCGTCGTAATAAAGCAAAAAAGAGAGAGATAGTTCCTGATTCGCGTTACAGTAGTGTTTTGTTGATGCGTTTCATTAATGTAATTATGAAATGTGGTAAAAAATCCATTGCAGAAAAAATTGTCTATGGTGCTTTATCTTTAGCTGAAAAGAAAATAAATGAAAGTGGAATATTAATTTTTGAAACAGCGGTAGAAAATGTTACACCTTCTATAGAAGTACGTTCTCGTCGTATTGGCGGTGCAACTTATCAAGTACCTTGTGAAATTAGGAAAGATAGAGCAATTTCTTTATCATTGAGATGGATTGCTAAAGCTGCTTCTGTTGCTAGAAAGAAGAGCGGCAGAGCTTCTGCTGATTGTCTGCAATCTGAAATAATAGATGCTTATAATAAGCGTGGTGGTGCGTTTAAGATGTATGAGGAAAAATATAAAATGGCTGAAGCTAATAAGGCCTTTTCTCATCTTCGTTTTTGATGTTAGCTAATTAATAGTAATATGGAAATTGATATATCAAAATACAGGAATATAGGTATAATGGCTCATATAGATGCTGGTAAGACTACCACAACGGAGCGTATTTTATTTTATACTGGTAAACAAAATAGAATTGGTGAAGTGCATGATGGTGCAGCTTCTATGGATTGGATGGAGCAAGAGAAAGAGCGTGGTATTACAATCACATCTGCTGCAACAACTTGTTTTTGGAATAATCATAGAATCAATATAATTGATACTCCCGGGCACGTTGACTTTACTATTGAAGTTGAAAGATCTTTGAGAGTTTTAGATGGTGCAGTTGCTGTATTTGATGGAGTTGCAGGGGTTGAGCCTCAATCTGAGACTGTTTGGCGTCAAGCTGATAAGTATAATGTCCCTCGCATCTGTTTTGTCAACAAAATGGATAGAATAGGAGCCAATTTTTATCGATGTGTTGATATGATTAAGAGCAAGCTTGGAGCAGTGCCTCTATTTATTCAGCTACCGATAGGGAGTGAGAAGGATTTTAAGGGCATAGTAGATCTTATCTCTATGAAGGCTATTATATGGAAAGAAGAGACGTTAGGTGCTAAATTTTCTTATGAAGATATTCCTTCTGGTTTGCTTGATAAAGCTCAAGAGTATCGAAATCTTTTATTAGACACTGCGGCTGGGATGGATGATGAAGCAATGAACACTTATTTTGAATCTAATGACCTGCCAGTAGATTTGCTGAAGAAATGTGTGAGGAGCGGGGCTATTAAAGGGGCGTTTGTTCCTGTATTATGTGGGTCAGCTTTTAAAAATAAAGGAGTGCAGACGCTTTTAGACGGTATAGTTGATTTCCTACCTTCCCCTATTGATGTTGATGAAATTGTTGGAACTAATCCTAATGATTCAAAAAAGAAAATTGTGATAAAACCTTCAGAGCAAGAAAAGTTTGTCGCTCTTGCATTTAAAGTGATGACAGATAAATTTGTTGGTAGCTTAACGTTTATTCGTATTTATTCCGGTAAATTGAAGTCTAAGTCTACTGTGTTGAATGCGATAAAAAATGAGAATGAAGGAATTGGTAGAATGCTGCTTATGCATGCGAATAACAGGGAAGATATAAATGAAGCTAATGTTGGGGATATAGTTGCTTTAGTTGGATTAAAAAAAACAATTACTGGTGATACTTTATGTTCGCATGATTTTCCTATATTATTAGAGCGTATGGAATTTCCTGAGCCTGTTATTGAAATTGCTGTAGAACCTAAGACTACTTCAGATCAGGAAAAGTTGGGTGTTGCTTTAAATAGATTAGTTGCAGAGGATCCTTCTTTAAGAATGTCGGTAAATGCGGAAAGTGGTCAGACTATATTAAAAGGTATGGGTGAGTTGCATCTTGAAATTATTACAGATAGAGTAAAGCGTGAATTTAATGTTGATGTTAATATTGGCGCACCTCAGGTTGCGTATCGTGAAACTATTACTAAATCTGTTGAAATTGATTACACTCACAAAAAGCAATCAGGTGGTGCTGGTCAATTTGCTAGAGTGAAGATCTTATTTGAACCTCTTGAACCTGGTTCTGGGTTTCAATTTGAAAGTAAAATCGTGGGTGGTGTAATTCCAAAAGAATACATTCCTGGCGTGCAAAATGGTTTGGAGTCGATAAGGGAGAGAGGAATGATTTCTGGCTTCTCAGTTATTGATTTTAAGGCTACACTTGTCGATGGCGCCTTTCATGAAGTTGATTCAAGTCCTTTAGCTTTTGAGCTAGCTGCCAAAGGTGCTTTTAAGGAAATGGCAAATAAAGCTGGTCCAAAGATGTTAGAACCTATAATGAAGGTTGAGATTATTACACCTGAAGAGTATATGGGTGATATTATGGGTGATGTAAATAGCAGAAGAGGACAAGTCTCAAGTATGGAGACGCATAATAATAGCGCTATAATTCTTGCTTTAGTGCCTCTTGCAAGTATGTTTGGTTATATAAATGTTTTGCGTTCTATATCTCAAGGAAGGGCTCAATATAGTATGCATTTTTCTTGTTATGAACAAGTGCCGCAGTATGTGGTTGATGAATTAAGGTATAATTAGGGATAACGATTATGACGCAAGTAGTAGAAGCATTTGGCAGGCCGCATATGAATGTGTGGACAATAGGGCATGTGGATCATAGGAAGACGACATTGACAGCGGCGATAACAAAGTATTATGGGAATTTTGTAACATACGATCAAATAGACAAAGCACCAGAAGAGAGGAAAGGGGGAATAACGAGCGCAACAGCACACGTTGAATATCAGACGGAAAAGAGGCATTACGCACATGTTGATTGTCCTGGGCATGCTGACTATGTAAAAAACATGATAGTAGGGCAGCACAGATGGATGCGGCAATATTGGTAGTGTCAGGAGTTGATGGGACGATGCCACAAACAAGAGAACACATATTACTAGCAAAGCAAGTTGGTGTTAAGCATATTGTGGTATACATAAATAAAGCTGATGTTGCTGATCACGATATGATTGGTTTAGTGGAGATTGAAGTCAGAGAATTGTTAACAAAGTACGGCTTTTCTGGAGATGGAGTACCAGTTATTGTTGGTTCGGCATTGAAAGTTCTGGAAGGTGATGAAAATAGTGAATATGGGAAAAATCAATGGATAAATTAATGAAAGCATTAGATAAATATGTGCCTGATCAGCCTAGGCCTGTGGATCTACCATTTTTGATGCCAATAGAAGATGTATTTTCGATATCGGGGAGTGGGACTGTAGTGACAGGAAGAATAGAAAATGGAGAAGTAAAGATGGGTGAAGAGATAGAAATAATAGGTCTGAAAGCAACGCAAAAGACGATATGTACAGGTGTTGAGATGTTTAAGAAGTTACTAGACAAAGGATGTGCAGGGCATAATGTAGAGATATTGCTGAGGGGAGCAAAGAGAGAAGAAGCGGAAAGGGGGCAGGTATTAGCAAAGCCAGGGGCAATAACGCCGCATAATAGGTTTAAGGCGGAGGTGTATATATTGAAGAGAGAAGAAGGAGGGAGGTATATGCCATTTTTTGCAAATTATCAGCCACAATTTTATATAAGGACGACAGATGTAACGGGGAGTATAAAATTGCTGGAAGGGAAAGAGATGGTAATGCCTGGAGATAATGTAAGTATAGAAGTGGAATTACAAGTATCAATAGCGATGGATAAGGGATTGCGTTTTGCAATAAGAGAGGGTGGTAGAACTGTTGGTTCTGGTGTTGTTTCTGAAATTTTGGAGTAGACGTGATGATTGAAGTAGAGCAAGTTGGATATATTATAGGTGAAGCTTTTGATTGTTCAAAATTAGAAATGTATATTGGAGATTCTGCACGTGCATTAAAGAATAAACTTAAGCATTTTGGTGTAAAAGTGTCTGGCCCAGTTGCCTTGAAAAGGAAAAATTTTAGGTTTGATACTAATAGATCTCCTCACGTTGATAAAAAATCTCGTGAACAGTTTGAACAAAGAGCTTCTAAGCGTTTGATTGTGTTATATGGTCTCACCCCTGCTGTGGTGCAAATGCTTGGAGATTCATCTCTTTTTCCTCCTCCACCTTCCGGTGTAGAAACTTATTTAAAGATCAAAAAAGTCAAGTTTAAGAAAGAGAAATGAAAAGAATGAATTTGTTGAAAAGAATTGGTTTATTGATGACAAATGTTGGTCATACTGCTATATACTCTGATAGTAGTCGCATGGTTGTAACTTTGTTGCATCTTAGTGAAACTTGTATTATTGATGTAAAAGAGCAAGATAAATGTGGTTATAATTCAGTTATTTTAGGTACTGGGGATTTTAAAAATATTGCAAAACCTCAGTTAGAATGCTTAAAGAAGAGAGGAATAAATAGTAGATATAGACTATATGAAAGTAGATTGAGTGATCTCTCAGGAATAGAGAGTGGTAAAAGAGTAGGGGTTAACCATTTTGTGGTTGGTCAATATCTTGATATTACAGGTTATTCTGTAGGTAAGGGGTTTGCTGGTGTGATGAAGCGATATAATTTTAGTGGACTTAGGGCATCTCACGGTGTTTCTATTGCTCATAGGTCGCAAGGTTCTACTGGTCAGTGTCAGGATCCTGGTAGAGTATTTAAAGGAAAGAAAATGGCTGGTCATTTAGGTAGCAGCAGAGTGACTGTACATAACATGAAAATATTATCTATCGATCATGAAAATAGTATAATTGCTGTAAAAGGTAATAACGTTCCTGGATTTAGAAATTCTTACGTTTTTGTGAGAGATGCAGTTAAAAAGCCTTTACATAAAGATATTCCTTTTTCGACAGGTCTACTGTCAGATATAAATGATGAGAGCGCTAGTGGTTTGGTAAATTAGTTATGGAATATAAATTAGTTAATCTATCTAATGATAATATAGGTGTTACTCAGCTTAACCCTTCGATATTTTCTGTTAAACAAAAATTGAGTATTTTGCATGATGTAGTTAGGTGGCAATTAGCGAAGAGGAGATCTGGTGCTCATAAAGCAAAAGGCATCAGTGATATTTCTGGTACAACAGCTAAGCCTTATAGTCAAAAACGCACTGGTAGAGCAAGACAAGGAAGCTTGCGTTCTCCTCAGTTTAGGGGAGGTGGAGTTGTTTTTGGTCCTGTTATTAGGAGTCATGCTTATTCTCTTAACAAAAAAGTACGCAAATTTGGTTTAAAAGTTGCTTTATCTCTAAAATATTTTAATAATCAATTAATTATTCTTGATAATTTGAATATTGATGTGAAGAAAACGTCTGAAATGTGTAAATATATTAAAAATTTTAAATTTTCTTCCTTTCTGATAGTTGATGATTATGTAGATGGATTGCTACACGCTACTAGAAACCTACACCATGTAAACTTGATCAAGCCTGTCGGGTTGAATGTTTTTGACATATTAAATCATGAATGCATAGTGTTAACAAGTGATGCTTTAAAATATCTTGAAGGTAGATTGTTATGATTAAATTCAATAATATAATAAAATGTCCTATAATTACGGAAAAAGCCTCTTTTTTAAGAGAGAAATTTGATAAATATTCTTTGTATGTTTGCGTGAATGCAAATAAGTATAAAATAAAGTTGGCAATAGAGTTTCTATTTTGTGTTAAAGTTTCCTCTATAAATATTGTTAGAGTTAAGCCTAAACGTAGATGCTTTAGAGGCGTAATTGGCTATGAAAAACAAAAAAAGAAAGTTTATTTTTCTTTGATGGATGATCAAAAGTTAGATATAATGAGTGTTTAGTATGGGTATAAAATTTCTTAATCCTGTTACTCCATCCTCTCGTGGAACTGTGTTAGTAAGTAAAATTGGTCTATCAAAAGATAAGCCAGAAAAGCTTCTTACGTTTGGTAAAAAGTCCAGTGGTGGAAGAAATAATTACGGTAGAGTTACAACTCGCCATAAGGGTGGTGGTCACAAACAGAAGTACAGAATTATAGATTTCAAACGTAATAGAAATGATCAAGGTATAGTTGAGAAAGTAGAATATGATCCAAATAGAAGTGGATTTTTAGCGTTAATATCATATAAGAGCAATAATACTAAATCTTATATACTAGCTCCACAAGACGTAAAGCCTGGTGATGTTGTAATGTCAGGAGATGATGCTGATATATTGCCAGGCAATTGTTTATCATTGAAGTGTATACCTATTGGTTCTTTTGTTCATGGTATTGAGCTGAGGCCAGGTAATGGCGCTGTAATTGCTCGAGCCGCTGGTTGTTATGCACAAATTGTTGGTCGTGATGGCAATTATGTTTTATTACGGCTGAGGTCTGGTAAAGTTAGGTTGATTTTGTCTTCTTGCAAAGCTACTATTGGTATAATGTCCAATCCTGATTGTAAAAATAGAAAATTAGGTAAAGCAGGAAGAAGCAGGTGGTTGGGAATTAGACCTACCGTTCGCGGAGTTGCTATGAATCCAGTAGACCATCCTCATGGAGGTGGAGAAGGAAAGACTTCTGGTGGGCGTCATCCAGTTACTCCTTGGGGTGTTGTAACAAAAGGAAAGAAAACTCGGAAGAAAAATAAATTTAGTGATAAGTATATAAAACAATTGAAAGGTTAGTTTATGAGTAGATCTGCGTGGAAACCACCTTTTTGTCACCCCTCTGTGCTAAAGTTAGTGAATAGAGCTTTGAAGGAGGGTTCTATTAATAAGGTGATAAAAATTCATTCTAGAGCTTCTGTAATTCTTCCTAATTGTTTAGGTTTAAAATTTGCTGTTTATAATGGTAAAGATTACATTCCTGTCAATGTTAGTGATCAGAATATGATAGGTCATAAATTTGGTGAGTTTTCGCCTACTCGTAAGTTTACTGGACATAGTGGTGATAAAAGGGCAGCAAGGAGGTAATTAATATGAAAAACAAGTACACAGTAATTAAAGCTAGTTCTAGAGTTTTAAAATCCACTCCTCGTAAGTTAAACTTGGTTGCAAATTTAGTACGCAATAAAAAAGTTTCTTTTGCTACTGTGCAATTAAGGTTTTGCGAAAAGAAAGCTGCTGGCCTTATATGGAAAGTATTAAATTCTGCGATTGCTAATGCTCAATATAATTATGGATTGGATATTGATAATTTATATATAAAGGAAGTTTTGATAGGTAAGTCTTTTACTTTACGTAGGGTGTTCCAAAAAGCTATGGGTAGAGCTAATAGAATTAGCAAGCATTACAGCAATATAACTATAAAGTTAGAGGAAATTGTATGATTTGTAAGAGTATAAAATTAGTGAGGAAAGTGTAAAATATGGGTCAGAAGGTTAATCCTATAGGATTTAGATTAAAAATAAATACTAATACTTGGGATTCTATTTGGTATGCTAATAAAGATTACAAAGAAAAATTGCATCAGGATTTATCTATTCGCAATTACATAAGTGAGTCTTTTAAGCACGCTGGTCTTTCCAAAATAATTATAGAGCGCAAAGTTGATTTAGTGTCTGTAACGATACATTCTTCTAGACCTGGAGTGATAATAGGTAGGAAAGGCTTGGACATTGAGATGGTAAAACAAAAAATAACTGAGAAAGTAAAAAATAATGTGGAAGTGAATGTAGTAGGAATAAAAAGGCCTGAAGTAGATGCAACTTTAATATCAAACAGCATAGCACAGCAATTAGAGAAACGTGTTTCATTTAGAAGAGCAATGAAAAAAGCTATTCAAAGTTGTTTGAGAATGGGATGTGGAGGTATTAAGGTAAGCTGTTCTGGGCGTCTTGGTGGAGCTGAGATAGCTCGTACTGAATGGTATAAAGAAGGTCGTTTGCCTTTACACACTTTACGTGCTAATATAGATTATGCTTTTTGTGAAGCAAAGACTATATATGGTATTATAGGAGTTAAGGTTTGGGTTTATGTTGTTAATTAAGGCGTATTGAAATGTTTGTTCCAAAAAAGAGTAAATATAGAAAGATGTTTAAAGGGAGAATTAAGGGTAATGCAAAAGGTGGTAGCACATTATCTTTTGGCGATTACGGTTTAAAAGCTATAGAAGCAGGTAGAATTCAGTCTAAGCATATTGAGACTGTTAGGCGCGTGATATCTAGAACGTTGAAACGTTCTGGTAAAGTGTGGATAAGAATTTTTCCTGATACTCCTGTTAGTAAAAAGCCAGCAGATGTACGGATGGGCAAAGGAAAAGGTAGTGTCGAATTTTGGGTATTTAAAGCTAAGCCTGGTAGAGTATTGTTTGAGATTAGCAGTGATGTTCCCATTCATTTAGCAAGATTGGCGCTTGAAAAAGCAATTGCCAAGCTTCCTGTAAAATGTAAATTTGTATCTAATCATAGATGAGTGGTGCTACTATGGATGTAGATGATATTAGATCAAAATCCTCGCAAGAGTTGTATGAAATTCTTGTAAATTTGAGGAAAGAGTTTGTTAATTTAGTTTTTCAGAAGAAATTAGGACAGTGTAGTAATATTTCGCGTTTTGGCTTGATAAGAAAGAGCATAGCTCGTATTTTAACTATATTAACTGAAAGAAGAATAGAGGAAGAAAATGCCTAAGAAGATTTTTTGTGGTGTTGTAACTAAAGCTGAGTGCGAAAAAACTGTAAAGGTTTCAGTATTGCGGGTATATAAAGATAAATTTTATAAAAAAGTTATAAAAAAACATAAAAAGTATACAGCATATGATGAGAATAATAATTGCAAAGAAGGAGATAGGGTTTTTATACAAGAACACAGGCCTGTTTCTGCTACTAAAAAATGGGTTGTTGTGCAAATTGAGTAAGGTGCTTATATGATTCAAAAAAGTACGTTGTTAGAGGTAGCTGATAATTCTGGCGCACGTGAAGTGCTTTGTATTGGCTTGTTAGGTGGAAGGAAGACTGCATCTATAGGTGATACAATTGTTGTGTCTACTAAATCTGTCAACCCGAAAGGGAAGGTCGAGAAGGGAAAAGTATATAGAGCAGTTGTTGTTAGAGTAAGAAGTCGTATTAGAAAGTCTGATAACTCTGTAATTTGTTTTTCTAGCAATGCTGTAGTTTTAGTTAATAATCAAGGTGAGCCACTTGGCACTCGAGTATTTGGTCCGGTGAAGAAATTGTCGTCTGGTTCTTTTATGAAAATAATGTCATTAGCTGTTGAGGTTTTATAATGAGCGCAAAAATAAGAAGTGGTGATGACGTTATAGTTTTAACTGGTAGGGATAAAAGAAAAATTGGTAAAGTAATCAAGATTATCACACATGATGCTAAAAAAAAGGTTATTGTTTCTGGAGTGAATATATATAAGAAACATACTAAACCGAAACCTGGTAGTAGTGGCGGTATATTAAATAAAGAGTTGGCTATTGATATATCTAACATTGCAATATTAGATCCTAAGTATAAAACTCCAACTAGAGTAGGATTTAAGATTATAGATGGTAAAAAAGTGCGTTTTGCAAAAACTTCTGAAGAGGTAATAGACTAGATTGATATGTTTAAAGAATTGTACAGAGATAATATAGTAAAATCTTTGAAGGATAAGTTTAATTACGGAAACATGATGCAAGTGCCTAAGCTTGTTAAGGTATGTGTTAATATGGGTGTTGGAGATGCTGCTACGGACAGTAAGGCGATAAATGAGCCAATTGATGATCTATATTTAATTGCAGGGCAAAAGCCTATATCAACATTTGCAAAAAAATCCATTTCTGGTTTTAAGATAAGAAAAGGTGCTACAGTAGGTTGTAAAGTAACTTTGCGTAGAGATAAAATGTATGAATTTTTAGAAAGATTGATACATGTTGCTTTGCCGAGAGAAAAAGATTTTAGAGGATTTAGTGTAAAGCAATTTGACGGTAATGGTAATTTTTCCTTTGGTATAAAGGAACATATTTCATTTTTAGAAATAGATTACGATAAAATAAGTAGGATTAGAGGCATGGATATCAGTATTATAACAAGTACGACTAGTGATAAAGAAGCAAAAGAGTTATTGCTAGCCTTTAAGTTCCCATTTTTTGATTAACTAAGAGAAGAGGTATATGGCAAAAAAATCTATGATACAAAGAAATCTTCGTAGGATAAAATTGTACGATCAATATGAAGAGAAAAGAAAAAAGTTAAAATCTATAATAAATAATAGGAATATACCCATAGGTGAGAGGTTTGTAGTTCAAAATAGGCTAATTAAAGAGTTACCTAGAGATTCTTCTCAAATCAGAATTAGAAATAGGTGCGCTTTAACAGGGAGGCCAAGAGGGATATATAGAAAATTTGGTTTATGTAGGATTGTTTTGCGTGATTTATGTTCTTTTGGAAAAATTCCAGGGGTTACGAAGTCAAGTTGGTAATATAATATAGGAGAATATTGTGGCATTATCTGATAGTATTGGTGATTTTTTGACGAGGATACGTAATGCTCAATTAGCAATGCATAGGACAACAAGGGTTCTGTTTTCTAAGGTAAATTCTTCTATACTGAAAATCTTAAAGGATGAAGGATATATCCTTGATTATCAGAAAGAAGTTGTAGACAATGTGCCGTCTTTTATCGTAAAATTGAAGTATTATGCAAAGTCACCTGTAATTAGTGATATAGTTAGAGTATCAAAACCTGGTTGTCGTCGTTATTCTAGATGCAGGGACCTTGCTAAGGCATATAATGGACTTGGTATTTTTATTATATCTACGTCTAAAGGAGTAATGACTGATTACAATGCACATAAATTGAAAGTTGGTGGAGAAGTTTTATGTCGTGTATTTTAAATAGTAGGAGGAGTTTATGTCTCGTATAGGTGCTATGCCTATCAATATTCCTGCTGGTGTTTCAGTTGAGTATAATGATGGTAGAATGCTAATAAAAAGTGCCAAAGTGGAAAAAGAACTTAGGCTATGCAGTGATATTATATGCCATGTTGTTGATAATAAGTTACTGCTTTCTGTTGATCAAGGCAAGGATAATTTTAATGAGATAAAGCCTATATGGGGTACTTATAGGAGTAATATAAACAATATCATTAACGGCATAGTTAATGATTTCTCTGTCGATCTTGAAATTAATGGCGTTGGATATAAGGCAGAGTATGATGATAAATGTTTGACTTTATATCTTGGCTATAGTCATAATGTTAAGTATAAAGTACCTAAGGATGTTGAGATTAAGTGTGTAAAACCAACTCACTTAGTAGTGAGTGGCATAGATAGGCAAAAGGTCTATTTGGTAGCATCCGATATATGTAAAATTAGAAAATACGACCCTTATAAAGGTAAGGGTATTGTAATAAAAAACAAATTTATGTTGCGTAAAGTTGTAAGTAAAAAGAAGTAATTAAGATGAGAAGGTTATATAATTTTTTAAGTAATGCTGAAAAAAGGAAATTACGTAATAGAAAGAAGCTCAATAACGGCACTAAGCGTTTACGTATATCCATATTCAAGTCTAATAGGCATTTTTATGCTCAGTTAATCAATGACGAAAAAGGAGTGGCTCTTACCTCTGCTTCTACTTTGGATGTTAAAATTAGGGATGTATGTAAAGGTAGGGTCAACGATGAAACTGTAAAACAGGTTTCTTTTTTAATGATTGAACGTTTATCTGATATCAAATTAGGGCAAAAGTTGGTATTCGACCGTGGAGCATATAAGTATACAGGGTTGATTTCTAAATTTGCTGAGGCATTAAGAAGTTCTGGATTTAAGTTTTAGAAGGTTTTGAATATGGCTGTAAAAAATTTACAAAATAATAACGATTTGTTGGAGCTTTTAATTTCAGTACGAAGAGTGACAACAGTTACCAAAGGCGGTAGAAGATTTTCATTTTCAATTTTGGTCGTTGTTGGAGACGAGAAGGGTAGGGTAGGATGCGGAATGGGCAAACACGCAGAGGTTGCTGAAGCAAGGGTAAAAGCTGTAAATGCTGCAAAAAAATCGATGATTAGAGTGTACTTGCGTGAAGGTAGAACTATACATCATGATATTAAAGCTAAATTTTGCTCTGGTAAAATAGTTTTAAGAGCAGCTAGGGCTGGAACAGGTATTATTGCTGGTGGAGCGATTAGGTCGGTTTTTGAAGTGCTAGGCATAAAAGATGTAGTAGCTAAGTCTACGAGATCAAACAATCCTCATAATGTTATATGTGCAGTGTTTAAAGCTTTTGATAATATGTTATCTCCTCGTCAAGTGGCAAGCAAGAGGGGAAAAAAGATTAGCGAGATAGTTAGAAATAGGTAAAGTATGAATAATGCTATAAAATTAGACTCTATATTTACTAAGTTATCGAAAAAAAAGAAGCCCAAATTGTTAGGTAGAGGTATTGGTTCTGGTAAAGGTAAAACATCTGGTAGGGGACATAAAGGGCAAAAGGCTAGAAGTGGCGTTTCCATAAATGGATTTGAAGGCGGACAGCAGTCTATATATACTCGTTTACCTAAAAGAGGTTTTAACCCTATACGTAGGAATATATGCTTTATAATTAATGTCGGTGATGTACAGCGTTTAATAGAAAATGAGAAAATAGTAAAAGATTCTGTTATAGACAAAGAGGTGCTATGTAAGCTAGGTTTCATAAAGTCTGTAAAGGATAAAATCAAGCTTCTTAACAAAGGTAAGCTGACTGAGAGATGTGTATTTCACGTTAACTGTGCGTCAGAAGCTGCAAAAAAATCTGTAGCTTCAGTTGGTGGTAATGTGGAAATACTATCATAAATGATGATCAGCAAATCCACATTTAATAGTTTGGATTCTACTTTATTATATAAAGGCGATTTATTGAAGCGTATGTTTTTTACGCTAATC
This sequence comes from Wolbachia sp., assembly GCA_051710285.1. Taxonomy (GTDB): domain Bacteria; phylum Pseudomonadota; class Alphaproteobacteria; order Rickettsiales; family Anaplasmataceae; genus Wolbachia. Next base: position 503,486 of record JBPETD010000001.1, on the reverse strand, counting down.
GCTTTAATCTGTTATCGTCTAGGTACTTATGTGCCTATTCCTGGGATTAATCTTGATATAATTAATGATATATTCCCTAAGGAAGGTTCTGGTGTTTTTGGAGTATTTAATTTATTTTCTGGTGGTGCATTAGCTAGGATGACAATCTTAGCACTAAGTGTTATGCCATATATAGTTGCATCTATAGTTATGCAGTTATTATCTTCTACCATCAAAGGAATTAATGAAGTTAAAAATGATGGGGAATCAGGACGTCGAAAGATGAATTCTTACATACGGTGTATGACTATAGTGTTTTGTATATTTCAATCGATTACGATTTTAATCGGATTAGAAAAAATGAATAGAGAAGGGGCATTAATTGTAATCGAACCTGGCTTGATGTTTCGTATAGTGGGTGTTTTTAGCCTTTTAGGTGGAACTATGCTTCTAATATGGCTTGGTGAGCAAATTAGTGCTAATGGTATAGGCAATGGTATCTCATTAATTATTTTTACTGGCATAATATCAGAGCTACATAGTGCTTTTTCATCTCTTTTAACATTGAATAAAAACGGTAGCATATCGTTATTTATTATCCTTCTTATTTTGGCGGTGTTTTTTTTGCTGTTGCTTTTGGTTATTTTTGTAGAATCTTCTTATAGAAAAGTCATTGTTCAATATCCTAAAAAGCAGTTTAAAAAATTACATAATGACGATTTTACTTATATTCCATTAAAAATTAATTTATCTGGCGTAATACCAACTATTTTTGCTAATGCAATTTTACTTACACCTATTTCAATTGCGAACTTCTATAAGGGATATGCTTTTTCTGACTTTATCTTGAACTATTTTATGGCAAATAAAGTAGTTTATATTGTAGCTTATTTAGCGTTTATAATATTTTTTAACTTCTTCTACACTAATTTTCTATTTAACCTAGAAGAAAATGCCGATTTTCTTAAAAAAAATGGTGGTTTTATACCTGGTAGAAGGCCTGGAAAACATACTTCTGATTATCTTCAAGATATAGTTTTTAAATTGACGTTCATTGGCTCTACATATTTAGTGGTTATATGTGCTGTACCTGAAGTCATAAGGTATTATTATGATATACCATTTATTTTTGGTGGAACGAGCTTATTGATTATAGTTAACGTTGTTACTGATACTATTATGCAAATACAATCCTGTATCTTTTCGAATAGATATGATAGCTGGATAAAAAAATATGAATCTAAAACGAGAAAATTAGGATGATTATTACAATTTTTGGTCTTCCTGGCTCCGGTAAAGGCACTCAATCAAGCCTGCTAGTAGCAAAGTATAACTTAAAGCTAATTTCAGTAGGGGATTTATTGAGAAATATTATATCTAGCAACAACGAGTTAGGTAAAAAAATAAAGGATACCGTAGAATCCGGTAATTTGATTCAAGATAAAGTTATATGTGAGTTATTACGTGGCCAACTTGCACTAGTAGATGATAATTTTTTGTTGGATGGTTTTCCAAGAAATTTAAATCAAGCTCGTTTCTTAACTCAAACATTGCTAGAAAGATATAATGGAGATGTGGATATTGTTATTGAGTTACAGCTTGATGATAAGATTGCGGTTAATAGATTAATGAGTCGCCTTGTGTGTTTAGACTGTAAAAGTTTATACAGTGCATCTTATCTTAAGAATGATGACAGTCTTGTTTGTATGAAATGTAAAAGTACAAAGCTAGAAAGGAGAATTGATGATTCTAACTTATTCGCAATTAATAGAAGAGTAAGTGAATATCATATTCAGATAAAGAGTTTACGTGAATATTATAAAGACAAATTGTCAACGATCGATGCTAATCTTAATATTGATTATGTAAGACAAGAGATCGAAAGTAAAATTTCTTGCAATTTAGTTTGACTCTAGATTATTTTATGGTACAAATTAGGAGTTATTATTAATAAAGTATCGGAGTACCAGTGGTGCGTATTGCGGGTGTAAATATTCCAGTAAATAAATGTGTTCCTTTTGCATTAACTTATATATATGGTATAGGTATTACTACTGCAAACACAATTTGTCATGCTAGTGAAATCGATAAGAGCAAACGTGTTTCAGAATTAAAAGATAAAGAGATAGAAAAGATTAGCAGTTTTATTAGGCAAAATTATTCTATAGAAGGTGAATTGAGAAAAGAAGCGGCTATGAATATAAAGTTTTTAGTGGAAATGGGATGCTATAGAGGAGTGAGACACAGAAAAAGTTTGCCTGTAAGAGGGCAAAGGACTCATACTAATGCTAAAACTCGTAAAGGTAGATCTCGTCTGCCTATTGCTGGAAAAAAATAGGATTTGTTATTATTGTAAATTTTAATGAAAAAGGTCAAAATAGTTGATAAAAGTGCAAAGAAATTTGTTACTGGAGTTATCCATGTTCGTGCAACTTTTAATAATACCTTTATAAATGTAACTGACGTTCAGGGTAATACTCTATACCAAACGTCTGTGGGTGAACATGGTTTCTCAGGTTCAAGGAAATCTACACCTTATGCTGCAGGTAAAGCTTCGGAGTCTACTGCAAAGGTTGCAGTGGAAAGGTTTGGTATGAAAGTTGTTTCTGTGGTAATTCGTGGCCCTGGTTTTGGGGCTGAAGCTGCGGTTAAGGCACTTCAGGGATGTGGGTTAACAGTAACATCAATTGCGGACAAGACTGCGATTCCTCATAATGGATGCAGATTAAGAAAAAAAAGAAGAGTATAGAATATTTGAAAGGTTATTTTATGTATTGTAACGGTAGTGTTTCTGTTTTTAGCAACTTAGATAAATTGACTAGGCCTAGTTCAGTGAAGGTAGTGCCAGGTGATTCAAATGAAAAAGGCGATATAATACTAGAACCATTGGAGAGTGGTTTTGCTTTAACACTTGGTAATGCATTAAGGCGTGTGATGTTGTCTTCTCTTATAGGTAGTGCTGTTTATGGAATAAAAATCAATGGCATAACTCATGAGTTTACTTCAATTCAAGGAGTAAGAGAAGATGTAACTGATATAATATTAAATATGAGTATGTTGAGGTGTAAGTTAAATGGTATTTCCAATAAGTGCTTGAGTTTAAGTGCTGAAGGACCTTGTCAGGTATCGGCTGCGATGATAAAAACTGATGATAAGTGTTCTATTGTTAATAAAGATCTGTTGATATGTACACTTGGGCAGAATGTGGAGCTTAACATGACTATATATGTGGCTAGTGGAAAAGGTTATCTTCCTGTTGCTAAATATAAGGAAAACGAATTTTTAAAGTTAATGAATGAGCAAGATTTAATGGGGTTTATTCCGGTGAATGCTTTATATAGCCCTGTCAATAGAGTTTCATATAAGGTGGAGAATAGTCGTGTTGGTCAAGTTACTGATAAAGATAAGTTGATATTGTCAGTTGAGACTGATGGTACAATTTCTCCAAGTCGAGCTATTGACTCTGCTGCAAGGATATTACAAGAACAACTTCAGCCTTTTATTAGCTCTGACGTAAGTTATAAAAAATCGCAGGCTTCCTCATCTAATGATTATAGGGATTTGGGTTACGACCCTATCTTATTGCGCAAAGTGGACGAGATGGAGCTGTCTGTTAGGTCACATAATTGCTTGAAAAATGAAAATATTACTTATATAGGCGATCTTGTACAAAGAACAGAAAGTGAAATGCTAAGAACTGCTAATTTTGGTAGAAAGTCCTTGAATGAGATTAAGACAGTTTTAAATAATTTGGGCTTGTCTTTGGGTATGGATGTACCAAATTGGCCACCTAAAGACATAGATGAATTGGCTAGACAACATACTGATGAAGATTAGGTAATATATGAAACATGGAATGAAAAGGCGCAAGCTGTCTCGTCACACTGAACATAGGTTGTCGATGTTGAAGAACCTATCTATCTCATTAATTAACCATGAGCAGATTATAACTACTCTATCAAAAGCTAAAGAACTTCGTCCGTATATGGAAAAATTTATTACAATTGCTAAGAATAGGAATACTTTACACGGTAGAAGACTTTTGCTTTCACGACTTCATAATAATAGGTTAGCATCTGATAAGTTATTAAACGTTTTAGCCGATCGTTATCAAAATCGTAAAGGTGGGTATTCTAGGATAATAAAATTTAAAACTCGAAAAGGTGATTGTGCTTCAATGGTAGTGATAGAACTAGTTGACAGGGATGTTACAGCAAAAGGTAAGGTTTATAGCAAAAATAAAGGAGAAAATAAAGTAGTTACAAAAAGTTAATTATTTATCATATTTTTGTCTTATGATAAATAAGTTACACTGTCTTATAGATTACTATGGTGGGTTATTAGCTTTAATATATTCAAAGTTAAAGTGGTACAATGTTATAAAGCACCGTTATTGTTGTAGGTTAGATGAAGTTGACTTCATTGCATCTAAAAAAGAATTGATTTTTATAGAAGTTAAAACAAGCTCACTTGGAAAAGAAACCGATATCTTCTCTTCAATGTAAGTCCGTTATAAATTTCTCCAAATATTTTCTAAGTAAAACCTTAGTTTTTTAGATTATTCGATTAGGTATGATTTATGTTTTCTTTCCTTAGAAAAAGGACCTATCTATATAAAAATGCTTGGATTGAAGAGAAGTCTCAATGGTAAATTAAAAAGTTCCTCACGATTAAAGGTGTAGCGAATTTATCATGCATCTTGTTTGATAACGAAAATTGATATAACCTTTATGCCTAAGAAATTTACTAAATGAAAAAGCAAAAGAAGCCCAGTGGTGGCTAATTATTTACTTTTGTGTCAAAATGTTGGCATTTTCTTATCCTAAACGTTTAATAAGCGTGACATAGCTGCTTTTAATATAACTAACCTTAGCCATAAACATTTAAGAAATTCACTAGTAGAAAAAGGAAAACCTCGAGTAGCTAGTTATTTACTAGCTAGTATATAATACTGGTGTTTTATATTTTAAACGACTTATAAGTGCGCTTCAGCTTGTATAGGTAAAAACTAGAAAGTTTTAAAAAGACGCGAGGTGTACATAGTGTAAAAATAAACATGGAGGCCAAATATGCTAAACTTTTTTGTCATTTAATTTGTACAGACTGAAGATAAACAACAGCCGCAAATCTATAATGACATGATTGGCAAAAGTTATCAAGTACTTTTTATTTCTATTGGGTAAAATTTTCATTTTGTGTATAATAGCTTAGGTTTTCAAGATGATGAAAGGTAATGCATGAAATTTAATCATAGGAGAAAATGAGGGCTTTTCAGTTTGATCTTTTGTTATAATAATTAAGATTTGTGTTCTTAATTAAAACGATGCTTAAAAGCTTTCTCTTGATTCTTATATTTGTAGTGTTCATGCCTCTGTCAAACGCTGATGCTAGGAAATATATCAGAATTGTTGGGTCTTCAACTGTTTTTCCTTTTATCTCATTTATAGCTGAGGATTTTGCCCGTGTATTTTCCTTGAAAACTCCAATTGTGGAATCAATAGGAAGTGGGCCAGGGTTCAAAATGTTTTGCTCAGGGATAGGTGTGGACACGCCAGATATTGCTGCTTCGTCTCGTTCTATAAAAAATGCAGAAAGTGAGCTGTGTAAAAGAAATAAAGTTGATGAAATGATAGAGATCATTATTGGCTATGATGGAGTTGTAATCGCAAATTCTAATCAAAGTCATAGATTTGACTTTTCAAAAAAGGATTTATTTGAAACTTTGTCTGCATATTCTCAAGAGAATGGTAAGTTGGTAAAAAATAATAAGAAGCTTTGGTCTGATGTAAGCCAGGCTTTACCAAAAACAGAAATTGAAATTTATGGTCCACATCAAAATACAGGTACATACGAAACTTTGATTAATTCTATTATGCTCGATCAATACTCATGCATGAACTCAAGAATTTTCGAAGAGAATTATGAAAATCTGGAAGAAAGAAAGATAGCTTGTAGTAGTATAAGGTACGATGGAAGGTATAAGGAAGTTGGGATTAATGAAAACATAATAATACAAAAGTTGAAAAGCAACAAAAATGCTTTGGGAATACTTAGTTTTAGTTTTTTAATGAGGAACCAGGATAAAATACAAGGAAGCACAATTACAGGAATTGAACCAACTTATGAAAATATATCATCTAGAAAATATATATTAGCAAGGCCTCTGTATCTTTATATAAAGAAAGAACACTTGAGTACTGTTGATGGATTAAGAGAGTTCATTAGAGAAGTTATCGATTCTATCAGTACTGAAGATGGGTACTTATCCAAGCTCGGTCTGATACCACTTTCAAGTGAAGACATAAAGAAACTTTTAGCGAAAGTTCATGATATAGTATAATATCTTTTTGCTCTGGAAAGTAACTCTATGGAAAATCATCAGCACTTTCAAACGTTGCGTTCAATTACATTTATTGCTGGAGTATTTCTATTGGTGTTAGCATAAAAATGTTCATTCTTACTTAGGCAATACGGACTTTATAACTAACATTAGTGTCGTCTCTGCAACACTTACAAACTCTGGTCCAGGGTTTGGTAACTTATCCCCTGACATTAAGGTAATTGTTCATTCTTTAACAATGGAGTAAAACTATTTCTGTCATTTTTAATGATGCTTGGTAGGCTTGAAATATTGCCAATCTATTTTTGTATAGGCAACTTGCTCTTATTTAACAGAAGAGAATAGTTTAGCTACTTAAAAGGCTCACTTTTATCAACAAATATAAAAAGTGAGTAAGATAGATACTAAATAAATTTGGTTTCAAAATGAGTGAAGTAAGTGCAAATGCGCAATATACTGATGCTTAGAGGATAAATGGCTGAAAAGAGAGTTAAAACATGTTAACTTGGGGGATATAAGTCTCAATAAGAGATTTATTAAAACAAGCTATTTGTATATATAGTGTTAGGCATCTGAATCAAACTGATGTAGATAAAAAGAAGCTAATGGTGTATGCAGATTATTTAATTATGAAAAGCTTAAGAATAATAAAATTTATTCTTCTCATTAGAATGAAACTATGGAGAGAATAGAAGGAAATTAGCTTGTTTCAGTTCAAGATAGAAGTTATTTAGGAGGGATTTGTGACTATCATATAAAAATCAATAGGCTAGGTAGTATTTTAAAGCTTATACGAAGCATAAAATAGGGTGGGGCTTAATGTTGCATAGTGACTTAATACTCAACAAAAGACCTTTAGATTTATACGCACACAACACTGTTGGGCATTTCCTATTTGGGAAGAAGAAACAGTACAGGAAAAGTACATAGAAAAATACCGTACTTCATAAAAGAAAAAGAAAGTTATAAATGGATTATAGCCTCAAAGAAACTGTAAACAACATGAATCCAAATGTACAACTTCTTACTCTTGGTGATAGTTGGAAGATATCTTCAAATTTTTATGGGTTACTGAGCGTTAGGTAGTTTTTATGTAATCCGTAATCGAGCTAATAATAAGTATATCTGTACTAAAGTTGGTAAAACAGACTTGTAACACGCATCGCTCAACTGCTAGTAAAAAGAAAATTTCTATGAGGTATGAAAGATTTGCGCTAGAAGTCAAGAAGAGCTAATATTGAAATTAAGTATATGAAAGATTATATACCCATCAAAGCTCCTAAAACAAGTGATAAAATTCATGTATATGTTGTTAGTGCAAAAGAAGCAAATCATCCTGAAAGGTTGAAGCTATTGATTTGATCTTAATAACTAATGTACAGGTTAATAACACTTTAGATGCCATAGAAAGAATAAATTGGTATAAGTTAAGATGGAAAATGGAAGAGTACTTTAGAGTTATAAAATCAGGATGTAAGATAGAAAGGTCTCGTTTAGCTACAAAAGAAAGATTACAGAAGCTTTTTCTATAAAGAGCATAATTACATTCAAAATTTTATATTTGACAAAAGTAGCTTTATCAAATCCCATGGAAATCTGTACTAAAATTTTAAGCAACGGAGAGTAGAAGGTCCTTTACATGCATGAGCATTGGATAGCCACATTACCCGAAGAACCTCCAAACATAAAACAAGCTGTTATTTGGTTAGGAAATTATGTGGATTTATGAATAGAAAAAGTGATAAATTTACCAGTGGGCTATGACTCTATGTAGTGGTATAAAAAACCTTGAGGAGAGCGTAGTTATGCTTCACATGATGACCTCTTCAAAATTATGGGTAAAGGTGAGAATTGAGCAAGATGAGTGTGGCAGTAAATAAATTATGGTGATATTTTCAGGAATTTTTAAATCTTAGACCTATGCCAACTTGCGCAATCCATGATAAGAAATGCTTCTCTTACTCTCCAAATCATTTCGACATTTGCTACGAAAATATGTTCATGCAGTCTGTGTTTATATGTAAAGCAAGTAAGCTAACATCCTATCAATTCTTGCGATTTATAGCACTGTAAAGATAGAAATTTTCTCTTACGATTTTTACTTTAACTTGTGTTCTTGAGCTCTTATTAAACCATCCATGCCAACTTTCAAGTGCTTTCCAAAGTTCGATTCATCAAAGAAAAATATCTCAATTTTCTAGTTCTTTTCTACAATTTCATTGAGTTTTATAAAACTCCTCTTTTTTTTATTTTTGTCTTGTTTATAGTATGCTGTTGGAGGTGTGATATGCATAAATCCTAGCTTTTTCACAAGCCCGGCCCCTTCACGCTGTTGACTCACTTATCTTAATAGCCATTACTCTTTTGCTGATATTATTGCTTATAACCTCATTCCTATTTCTCCTCTTATTTCATATTTTTAGTTCTAACTTGTATTGATTATATAGTTCTTCTCCTATTACTTTACTTTTTTCTGCTATAAAATCCATATTTATTCTTTCTAGCTTTAATTGTTCATAGTTTTACTATTTATCTATCTATTAGTGGAGATTGAGTATTATATCACAAGCCCTTCCACTGCAGGTTGAAAATAACTATCAGATGATAGCCTATTCCATAGCTTGTAAAGGTTTTGCTTAAATCTCGATCAAACTTTTCAAGTGTTAGATCATCACAATACCTGCTCCTCTTCTATTTCTTTAATTCTTTTATAAGCTAAATACACTAGAGATTTTGGTATGTTAAAAGGCTCTGTTCGTTCAATCATTTTCATCTTCTTTCAAGAGAAATGATTTACTAAAGCTAAATAATTCAACTCCTTTGCTTCATGATCATTACGACCACTTTTTTGTTACTTACGAGTTGATCCGGCCTCCAGCGATTTGCATTGTTACTCTAAAACTTTGAGGATTAGCCTCTTGCTTATCTCACTTTGCATCAAATCGATTGGTTCATACAGTTCATTATTAAAGCCTAAATCAGACACCAAGCCACCTTTATGGAGACGAACACTGACTAACAGTAATCAGGTTTCCTGTACACTTTTAAGAAGAGAATGACTCACGCTACTCTGCTTTCGATGTCCACCTCCAATTTCGACACATTCATCAGCGATTTACTCACGTTCATTTTTCTGATCCACGCCTTCCAACTTATATGCTGACTTTTCCTTAACACTCATGACCATATCTCTTAAATAGAGCCACTTAAGGTGGTTTGAAATCTGTTCTAAAAACCGATTTTGAAGGACCTTTCTTCATCTTCAATAAAGCTCCTTACAAACACTATTCTGCTTGTCGCTACAATACACCATCATTTTTAGAGTCTAGAAATTTTGAGCAAACCACAACCATAGTGCTTAAGAATGTTAATAATAATATATAATTCTGTAGAAATATTCAATCTTTTGTTTCGGATATATTAGACTATGAATTCAAGTTTCATCTTGAATTACAATTATATTAATAAATTTCTAAATAGAAAAGCAAAAGAAGCACCGGTCTGTGGTTAATTATTTATATGTACCTTAAATATCAGCGTTTACTCTTAGCGCCATGATTCAGCTACTTTTAAATGCAAATAACTAAAACTGTAAATATTAAGAAATTTACTGAGCGGAAAGGCAAAACTCTGAGGCAGCTATATTTAAAATTCTCCACTGTCTATTTGACGTTCTATACTGTCTTAAACGACTTATAAGCGCGTTTCAGCTTGTATAGGTAAACCAAAAAGTTTTTAAAAGACGTGAGGTGCACATAGTGCAAAAATTTAAATATGATACGCTAAATACCCAAAGTTTTTTATCATTAACCTGCACAGATTGCGAAGATAAATAGCTTCAATATTATGATAATGGGTTTGGAGGAGCTTATTAAATAGTTTTTACATTCAATTTTCAGCTCCGGTCTCCTCTATGGCTTAGATTCTACTTGTATGACATCCTTCTTATAGGCTCGAATCACAATGTTTTTACGCTTGTGCGCTCTTCTCGAGTTTCTCTTTGTGCTGCCCATCTTAAAATTTCTCACCATAATGCAAGAAATCTAGTGCAGAACGACGCAAAGTAGCTTATTTTGTGTGGCACAAATCTTGCATTTTTTGATATGCCTTTTGAAAACCAAGTAGAGAATAAGTGTCATCAACGGTCGCTGCTTTTGTTTTTCCATTGACAACCATTGATAACCCTTGCTTCATCTTAAGAATTAATTCTTGGTCTGTTTTTGTGTGCTCCGCCCATGCGAGACTTCCCTGTATTATAGGTAATGTATACTTAACTTTTTTATCAATATTAAGAATTACAGGCTCCTTATCGTACTGAAAACCAGAGGTAACGCTGACCTCGTCTGCTTTTTTATCGACATAACTAACCATTACATACGGCTTACGATTAGTTGTATAATGCTCACTTTTCCTCTTAGGATAAGATACGACGAAACACACTTTTTCCCCATCTTTTAATGCAGTATACACAAGCCAATCTTTATATTTTTCTTTCAATTGCAGACCACTAACCGATGCAAGAGCACTTACTGAAAAAAATGTTAAAAGTATAAAAAAACTAAGCATGCAAGCCAAATTTTAAACTCTCTGATTGTATATGTTGTTTTACTTTGCTCATCGCCTGCTCAGCTAGCTGTCTTATCCTTTCTCTTGAAACACCATATTTTTTACTAAGCTCATCTAGAGTTTGAGTGTTTTCAGACAAATATCTGCTGACAAAGATGTATCTTGATCTTTTATTAAGGTTTGCTAGCGCATTGTTTAAAATTGTTTCTTTTAATTCTTTCTCTTCATAATTCTGGTAAGTTATTTCTTGACTAACTGAATTACATGGAATCATATCTTGTAACTCTTTTTTATAGTCATCACCTACCTTTATACACTTATTTAGTGACTGATCCTTATAAGCTAAACGGTAACCCATCTGTACAACATCTACTTCAGATACAGAGAGTTCATTGGATATTGCTTTTATTTCCTCATTACTTAAAGTTTCTCTGTTTGTATACCGCAAAATTCTTTTTTTTATTTTACGCAAACTAAAAAATAGCTTTCTTTGTGCCTGTGTTGTACCTATTTTTACAAACGACCAAGATTTCAATATAAAGTCTTTTATTGAAGCTTCAATCCACCACACCGCATAAGTTGAAAAGCGAAACCCTAAATCAGGATTAAACTTTTTCACTGCATGCATTAAACCCATGTTTCCTTCCATGACAAGATCCATAAGCAGCAGCCCATAGTTTTTGAACTTCATTGCAATTTTCACTACTAAATTCAAATGACTGGTAATCAACTTATGAGCAGAAGAAATATCCTTATATTGGTGCCAGTTTTTTGCTAATCGTACTTCTTCCTCTTGGGAAAGCATAGGAATTTTTCGTACCTCAGCAATATACTGTGTGAGACTAGTGCTACTGTTAACACATAAGCCTGTTGTTGAGATTAACATAACGACTTAAATTAAAACTCTATACGTATAATGTATTGATTTTCCGGCAAAAATTCAAGATCTAATTTAAAAAAAGTACGTATATCTCCGCAGTCAACTAGTGCTTCAAATATCTTAGGCACTTACTGACAACATATAACCACTCCCGCAAACTAAAGCAGCCTATATATGTTATTCCAGTGCTTAAAACACTGGAATCCAACACTTTTTTCTAGGTCCCAGCACCAGCTACTTGAATGACAAAACTGGGACAACAAGAAGAGCTGCTAAGATGACTAGAAGTTAAATGCCACTCCAGCTTCCGCACCAATAGTGCTGTAAAGGACTTTGTATACACCTTCATCAGTAACCTTTTTGGTTATATCGCCAGGATGTGCAGGATCTTGTTTTTGCCCATCAAAGCTAGCGCCATAAGAGCCGAAATAGCGAGCACCAGCATAAAGCTTGATTTCTGGAGTTACATCATAGCTAACACCAGTTTTTGCTTGGTAAGCAAAACCAAATCCATGTTTTTTATCTCCCGCAGTGCTCTTTAAAGGGTTGCTGAGATATGCTGTACCAACACCAATGCCAACATACGGAGTAATAGGCATATCCTCAATTGCTACATCATAATACACATTAACTAGTCCTGACATTACTGATAAATTATCAGCAAATGGACTAACTGTATCCTTGTTGTTGTTAAGTTGTGAGTAGAGCGCTTCAACATCAATTCTAATGTCATCCATTTTGTAACCAAATGCACCACCACCAGCCATAAAAGAAGCTTTGAATGGATCAACTTTGTCAGGATTAGGTATATCACTGACTTCTGTTTTAAAAGGTGAAAATTCACCATTGTACTGCAGGCGGATGTAGTAGCTAGTTTCTTCATCAGCTATTGGACCAATAGGATCTGAAAAAGCAGCGTTTGATAAACTTAGCAACGTTACTAAAGCGGTTGCTGAAAAAAACTTTTTATAATGCATAATTGCCCTCGTTAAAAAAAATTAAAATTCCACTTTAGCAATTTAAGTAAAAACTAAAGTTGAGTCAAGTACTAACTTAATAACATAAAATATTTGACATTTAAACTAATTTTTAAGGGTAGGTAAAAATTTTATTAATAAAAAGACAATTATATAACTTTTTACTTTTGATTTTTTGGTATTTCTCACTAACTTTAGTATTTCTTTGCTTTCTTCATACCATCTTTGCTACTGCGATTTCTTTCATCATCTCGGATGAAGTTTCTGGTTCAGTATGTGAAATAACGCTAGTACCAGTGATACAGAAACCTCTAGTTAGCGACACAGAGAACTTTTAAAATGGAAGTTTAAACCCAGGTGGTAACCCAATCATACCTGCAAGATCAGAAGTTGCATTTGCCATGTCTTCCTCTGTCTTTTTAATGGCATTGTTGAACGCTGCCGTTACTAAATCTTCTACTATATCTTTCTCCTCGTTTCTCATAAGCTCTAAGTCTATGGTTACTTTCTTAACTTTGTAATTACCTATTTTTACAATTTCAACCAACACGGAAACTTTACCACCACCTGAAATACCCTGAAACTCTTTCCCAATGTACTTCTCTTGAGCTTCTGCAAGCTTTTTTTGCATCTCTTGTGCTTGCTTCACTATTTGATTAAAATCCACAACCTACTCCTTATTCTCTATATTAACTACCTTTGCACCCTTAAACGTATCAAGTATATTTCTGACTGCAGGTGCGTAATTTAAATCACTTACTTCTCTACTTATACATCCTACATCAATTGTGATAATCCATTCTTGATGAGTCACTTGATTTAAGTAATTTTTCAAGTCATTACAAAAACTGTTGCCAAATCGAGACACGGCTCTTAATTTTAAATATCCGGGTCTGCAATCCACCAATTTTAGATTGCTACGTAGCTGTTTGTAAAGATAAATTTGGTTATTCTGTCGTAATAGTTGTAGAATTTTATCAAAATCGTAATTTTTCTGCTGCGCACTCTCTGTGTCAGGCGTATTTCTTTGCTGGTTATTCAGCATAAGAACTTTTTTGACTACTTGCTCAGGGGAAGGTAAATCAGAAAGATAACAGAGGCTAATTAACATCATTTCAGCAGCAATATCGTTACACGTTGAGGTTTTTATATCTTGAACTCCTTTGAGCAACATCTTCCACAATCTCGAAAAAAATATTAAAGATTTCATTGCACTTAAGTCTTTTATCCTGTTCTTTTCACATTCTATAACTGAATTATCGATTTCTTTTGTGATCAAATAACGGCATATTAATTGGATTGTTTGTAATAGACCCTCGAAGACACTGAGCGGGTTTGCTGTCTTTATTGCCTTGTCGAATACTAACAGAGCCTTCTGCAAATTACTATCTAATATTGCTTCCAGTAGATCAAATATAATATTTCTGTCTACCAAACCGAGTATTTCTATCACATTTTTGATTGGTATTGTGCCATCTTTGCTATATAACACTGCTCGATTCATTAAAAATAAAGCGTTACGCATCGAATTGCTACATTGGCGTGCAATTAATTCTGATACACCGTTTTCAATGAGATAATTTTCTTTTTGTGCAATTTTATTCAATCGCTCCACTATTTTAGCTGCAGGGATATTATGCAAGTCAAACCTTTGACAACGTGCAATAATAGTTATCGGTATTTTTCTTATCTCTGTGGTTGCTAGAACAAACTTTACACTGGATGGTGGTTCTTCTAGGCTTTTAAGCAATGCATTAAATGCACTGCTGGACAACATGTGTACTTCGTCTATAATATAAACCTTGAATTTAGACCTTATAGGTGAATAGCAAATATCTCTTAGGATTACTTTGATATCCTCAACGCTAGTGTGACTTGCCGCGTCAATTTCTATTACATCCGGGTGATTTGAATTCTTTATCGCCAGACAATTTTCACATGATCCACAAGGTTCAAAAGTTGGTCCCATGGAACAATTCAAACATAAAGCTATTATTCTTGCTGTGGTAGTTTTACCAACTCCACTACTACCGGATAGCAGTATGGATTGTGGGACTTTGTTGAGAGTAAAAGCGTTTTCTAATATACGCACTAATATATCTTGACCTATTAGATCTTTAAAGCTACTAGGACGATATTTTAATGCTATGTTCATAATTTATGATAAATAAACAGTTTAATAGGTATGCAACCCAAAAAGATTCTGATATGGATGCTTCATCTCTGACCTGACCAAGTTACAGAGTTTTTGCCTGCATACCTTGTAAAATATTATACTTTTTTTTTTATTTAGCAAGGTATATCCTATGGTAGTTTAAGATTAGTTGGGGTTGCACAAATTATATATAGAAATTAATTATGATTTTATATCACTTCCCTCTTTGTCCGTTCTCACGAAAAGTTAGAGCTCTTCTCAATGAGAAAAAGTTAGGTTGTGATTTAGTATACGAGAATCCGTGGAAGAAGAGGAATGAATTTATGGAGATTAACCCAACTGGACAAGTGCCAGTGCTTGTGGATAATAATTTTATTATAACAGATAGCGCTGCTATTTGTGAGTATCTAGAAGAAACTTATAGTGGCGATATAAAATTGCTAGATTTGTCTACTGTTGTTAAGTCTAAAATACGTGCTTTGGTTAATTGGTTTGATAATAAGTTTTACAATGAAGTTACTAAATACATTATAAACGAAAAGGTAATAATTAACCGCAGTCCTGATTCTAGGTTTCTTCATGCAGCTCAGCACAACCTGTCTTGTCATATAGAGTATATTGAACATTTAATTAGCAAAAACGTTTGGCTCGCAACTGATAAGTTCACTTTGGCTGACATTACTTTAGCGTCACATATCTCTGTAATGGACTATGTAAATAGTTTTCCATGGGAAAAAAGTAGAATTTTAAAAGAATGGTACTCTATTGTTAAGTCAAGGCCTTGTTTTCGTGAGATGTTATTAGAAAGGGTTTCTGGATTAACTCCTCCTAGGCATTATGCCGATTTTGATTTTTAACTCATGTTAGCTTTAAAGCTATAATCATTCCATCATCAGTTTGAATTAACATAGAGTGATATTTTTCTTCATCTGATAATCTACGATTAAATTTTCTCATAGCAAGCCATAATTTTTCTGATACTTACTTTGGAGGTGATTCTAAAATACTGTATTAAACAATAGAGTGTTATCTGTAACAATGAGTCCATCTCGTTTAATATACAGCTCTGCCAAATCTAAATATTTAGAGTAATCGCCTTTATCAGCATTAATGAACATCATGTCAAACGGCGCCTTTGCTGACCAACTCATTCAGTTTTCCAATGCGTCGCCTTCTATTAAAGTAATTTTCTTGTTCAGATTAAAAGCGCTATTTTTTTTGCTATGCTTAAGTGCTCAAGATTGTTTTTATTGTGTATATATTGTCATATTTAGGTAGAACTTTAACCATACAAATCGATGTATACCAACATAATGTACAAATTTCAACGATACTTTTTACTTTATGAATTTTTATAAATAAACTGAGCATCTTTCCTTCTTCAGCACTAATTTGGATGTGTTTCTTTTCTTCAAAATACAATATTCCTCTTTTTCTTGTATTTCTTTGCGAATAAGTCTTTTATGTATGATAATCTCGTGCTAGAACTGTTGCGTGTCATGTCTTGTTTTGAAGATTTGATTTATATATGTTAGCTTAAAATAATAAAAATGTTTATTTTAGGTTATTGTTTTACAACGTTAAATTTTAAGTGACAAAAATTATTATATATAATATCATGATTGACTGGTATAGTAGTAGATGGGTTGTCATATTAGAATTTAAGGAACTGCTCATGAGCATTTCTCTTTAGTTAAAATATAATTTCATAATCAATTAAAGGGGGTTATATGTCTTATAATATTGCTGGTGAAGTTGAAACGTTAAGTAAAAAGTCTAACAAGGATGAAGGGGTTGCATTGTTACATAACCCAGCTTATCGTGAAAAATATAGGGAACGTTTTGATGAAGCCCAGAAAAAAGTTATGGATATGGTTCAGTTCTATGACGGAACAATAATATTAGTAGAAAATAAAATTGCTATGTATTATTACGCTTGGCACAGTAAAAAAAGAGAATTTGAGCGTAAGAAACAACAAGCAGTGGTAAAAAACGACAGCTCAACATAGGTTTTATGATAAGCTGTGGTGGTATTATTTCACTATAGCTTTTTCATATATCTTATCTATTAAATTAGTGAAGTATTCTAATGTTTTATATCCCTCGTGTTTAATTTTATTATGTTCTGTATATGATTTATCGTTACTAAGCTTGATAAAAAATATTGGGGTAGCCATAATACCAAGCTTATTTATTGCAAGTGATTTATCGTTTATAATTTTGTCAAACACTTCCTTGTTTTTCTTTTCATCAATGCATTGCTTAAACAAGTCTTGCTTTAAGTTACTTAGTGCAGCAATCCTTTGTAGTACAGTTAAATCACTTAAATCAGAATAATTCCAGGAGTCTATTGAATTAAAAACAGCTTTGTTGAAATTAAAATAGTCTTCTTCTTTTTCATAGCAATAGCTTAACATTGCAGCTTTCAATCCTCTATAATCTAGGGGAAAATGACGGAATATATATAACATTTTGCCCGTATCTATATATTCCTTTTTAATTGCAGGAAAAACCTCTTTATGAAAAAGAGAACAGTGATAACAAGTGAGCGAAGCATATTCTATCATTAAAATTGGCGCTTTTGGATTTCCTAGTGATTTGTCATCTGGCAATGGTGATAATACTTCTTCTACTGTTATTTCAGCAGTTTTTCGAATGTACTGGTTGTTGAATAAGTGTTGTTTGATAACTGCGTGAGAATTAACACTTGTGAAAATTAGTAAAAGCAATAGTCTGAAAATCATT
This sequence comes from Wolbachia sp., assembly GCA_051710285.1. Taxonomy (GTDB): domain Bacteria; phylum Pseudomonadota; class Alphaproteobacteria; order Rickettsiales; family Anaplasmataceae; genus Wolbachia. The sequence continues at coordinate 485,844 of JBPETD010000001.1, read as the reverse complement.
ACAATATAAACATTAAAATTACTAAGAAAATTACGTATCTATATTAATAATGTCAAGCTAACTTTTACTTAGCAAGATTCTCAACTCTTTCTTTAAATGCAGCAATTATTTTACTTTGTATATATTTGTACACTGAGTTTAATAGAGTTGAAAGCGAGCTAGATTTAAACTCAAATTCTATGTAAAACTTCACCATGGTATCATTTTTAGCTATAGGAATGAATTTCCATTCATTGTATAAATGTTTAAATATTCCATTTGATGATGCAGCTTTTATCCAACCTTCATTTGTTCTGCTTGGAGAAAGAAAAGTTACTTCTGATGTATACTTTCCTTTAATACCATGAAATTCTGCTAGAAGATCCACAACTATTTGGTTATCGGTTTTCCATTTTATACAAACAGCTTTGCACCAAGGAACAAAATCAGGATACTTCTCAACATCAATCACAACCTGAAATATTTCATCGGATGAACAGAAAAAAGTACCTTGTTCTTTGTATCGGTAGAGCATAAATCTAAATCAACCGTAACAGGATCCGTATCTACCGTCAGTCCTAGTAGATTCCTGAGACCTAAAGTTAAAGTGGGCATCACGTATTAATTTCAACGAAATCAATAGAGACAATTCCCTTGAATAAAAATTATCGCTCGGGAAATTTAACTTAATTCATAACGTATAGAACAGACCCTCGTAATTATAGCTAGTTTACATAAGTTGTGTCTATATCTATATTGCAGTTAACAATAAAACTAATTATCTTTATTAAATTTTGCATTTTAAGTATTACGGTCAATAAATGTACCTTATTAATATTACTAAAGCTTTAATCATTATTGTTTTGTTATAATTTCTTCATGTGCCTGCACTAGTTGTGCAGATCACAAAATTTTTGTGCATGTTGTGAAGCAACAAGTGGATAGCATATACACAAAGGAGAAGAAAAGAAATCTGGAATATATATAAAGCTTCATGAGATCATTCGAAGCAATGTTAACCTCAAAGAAATATCCCGATTTGTAATTGGAAGCATTGAACTTTGACTACCAAAGAAGAAAGAGAGAGTTTCTTAAAGGAAGATGAGGTGTATCTTACGCGTTTGTGCGTCAAAATTTTGTATAAGTACATGAATAACAGCGAAATGACTATAATAGGATCAAAAGTAGGTGATGATGGAACTTGCTTGGTTAGTACAAGATTTTCTACGGCGATGAAGAATTCACAAATATTGACTTTAATGTTGCTAAAAGTAACAGTTCTTTTTTAATAAATGATGTTGTAATGAATGAAATAAGTATTTCTATAAATCAACGTTCCCAATTCAGCGAAAAAATCGATACACATGGTATAGCTATTGTTATAGATGAATTGAAATGTATATCAATCTATGATATACATGCTTAACTGGCCTATGCCAATTGGCAGAAGACCAAAAGACTTTTCTCTTGAGTGCATAAAAGCTTTCTAAGTAAGTTAGGTAATCCCGAAAAAATGTCTACGGCAATTCACATAGCTGGAACTAATGAAAAAGGTTCAATACTATCTTTTATGATGTACATAATGTAGGCAGCAGGGTATATAGTTCATGCGTACACTTCTCCACATTTAGTTAATTTTAATGAGAGAATAGTCGTTACAGAAAGTCATATAGACGACAATGAACTATATAGTTCATTAGAAGAATGACGTAGTGCAATCACAGATCAGCCTATCACTTTGTTTGAAGCTATAACAATCACAGTATTTTTAGTTTTCTCGTGTCATGAAGCCGATGTCACTTTAATTGAGGGCAGATATGGGTGAAAAACTTAACGCAACAAATGTTATAGATAATCTGATTTTAACAATCATTACTTCCATCGCACTTGATCATATGGAATATCATGGTCTTAATGTAGAAATTATAGCAGATGAAAAGGCTGTAATAATAAAACGTAATGTTCCTTGTGTAACGGCATCACAAGAAAAGTCTATAATGAATACGCTAGAGCAATATACAGTCAATAAGAAATCTTCATTATATAGAGGTGAGGTTGAGTGGAACTGTAAAACAGAATAGCAAAATGATCTTTCAATTGACTATTCAATCAATAGGATTTCTTTTGCCTTCCTTGAATGGAAATCATCAAATAATTAATGCAAAACGCTATTGTAGCATAGCTCATTTTGAGTGAAAGTACAGATTTGATATTGTAGAAGAAGGTATCACTTCAGGTTTACAACATACCTACTGGCTGCATGACTAGATCTTATAAAATAGGATTTAATTTCTTTGTTACTGAATGATTGGCCGTTATTTTAAATGGTGCGCACAACAATAATGATGCAGAGTATTAGCTGATTGGGTGAATGATAATTTTACTGAAGATATTATATGATTTTTGATGTTACTCGTAACAGAAACGTGGAAGAGTTTTTGGAACACTTTAAACCATATATCAAGTTATTATGTGCGGGGTTTGTGTTAAATCTGAACCTAAAGCAACAAATACAGGTCTAATAAGAGAGGAGTAAATAATATAAGAATAGATGCTATTGAATGTGAATCGATCGGTGATGCCATATTAAACCACATACTAAAAGTTCCTATTCAGAATGTCAAACCCCGTACTGATTTGTGGTTCGCTATTCCTGACTATGGACTTTGATATGTAGAATAACTGAGCCTTTTAAAGTTTATATCAACTAGCGCTATATTTTTTTTAGAGAAAAGCTATATTGTAGCTATGGACAATATAATCATAAGAAAATTTGGTGGAACTTCATTAACTGACTTAAACCGAGTTGCAAACTTGATAAAAAAAGATGTTGAGAGCGGTTGTAACGTAATCGTCGTTGTATCAGCTGTTGCAGGATTTACTGATCAAATGGCTTTTCAGGCTAGACAAATCTCAGATTTAAGCTGCAAACGAGAGCTGTCGGAATATGACGTTGTACTTTCAGCTGGGGAGCAGATTTCTTGCGGCATGTTAGCAATCACTCTCCAATCTATTGGAATAAACGCTAAATCGTGGCTTGCCTGGCAGTTACCAATTATAACAGACGATCTTTACTCCGAGTCTAAAATAAAAACAATAGAGACTGATCATCTGAAAAGGTCTTTTGCTGAAGGGTATACTGTAGCGATCATTGCTGGCTTTCAGGGTATACATGATGATAGAATTACCACATTTGGAAGAGGAGGCTCTGATATATCAGCAATTGCCTTAGCGGTAGCTTTTAACGTCAAAGTTTGCGAGATTTTCACTGATATTGATGGAATATATACAGCTGATCCGAAAATTGTTCCAAAAGCACGCAAGCTAAAATCTATCTCTTACGATGAAATGTTGGAGATGTCGTCATCTGGTGCTAAAATACTACATAATCGCTCAGTACAGCTTGCAATGAAACATAACATTAAAGTACAAGTGCTGTCCACCTTTAAGGAGATGGAAGGAACTGTAGTACTTCATAAAAAAGATGTACTAGAGAGATACACAATTACTGGAATAACTTATAGCACCAATGAAGCTCTTGTAACTTTTACTAACCTTGCAGATACCTTACATATTTTAAGGGATATTGTAGGAGCAAACATTAAAATTGATATGATACACGGATCAAGTCTTGTAATTTCTGAATTTGATATTGATTCAATGAAAAAGCTACTGAATGGGAGATATATCATAAACAATAACGTAGCTAGAATCTCAATAATTGGTATTGGTATTATGTCTAATACTGAGGTGATTCACTGCATACTCAAGGTCTTGAGCGAAAAAAAGATAGAAATACTCGCTATCACAGCATCTGAAATCAAGATCAGTATAATCGTTCAAAAAGAATGTGCTGAAGCTCTAGTTAGGGATTTACATACAGAATTGGTATAAATAGCCTTATGCCATACAACTTAGACCTCTTGCATATCAAACCAGCTTTGGTATATGTGAAAAACTACTTGATAGGTTTCTCCAAACCCATTATCATGCTGCCGAAGCTGTTCATTTAGCTTGAGTATGTGCAGATTAAACGACAAGAGTATTAAGATTGGAGTCTTATATTTATTTTGTACCATGTGTACTTTATGTTTTTATTAATTTTACCTAGACTTCTAGGTTTCCCTATACAAGCTGAAACGCTCTTATAAGTTATTTAAGATAATATAGTACGCCAATTTGCAGGATTAGAGAGTTGTGAGCAATTCCCACTCGGGACTATTTTATCTTTTTTTTTGCTTAGTAAATTTCTTAAATATTTACTACTAAAGTAGTATCAAGGATCTCAGTGTCATCTACTGAGATGACAAGCTACTTAGTATATTTTGTATCAGAAAACACTTGCTAAGACTTTTGTCCGCTTATAGCTAGACTATAGCACTTCGTTTTTGTAGACTTTATCTGTCTTTGCTAATTTGTTTTAACATAGATAAAACAAACTGTGTACTTTTTAATAAATTAACTATGCTAAAGACATGCAAAAACGCTGTGCAACTGTTTGTCTTATATTACTTCTTATAATTGGTACACTACTTTTAGTGCGCTCTATGATTTCCATGCTTGATATCTATCGTTGTTGCATATTTATTTAATCCGATAGTAGTAAAATTTGAGGAGTATAAGATACCACGCCTATATTCTGTTATTTTTACAATACTTGTTCTTCTGATAATTTTGTATTAGCTGTTACATTTGTGTTACCTATTATATATGTTCAAATCACTTCGATATTGAATTTTTTAGTTAGTAAAGCACCTTCGTTAAACCTCAAAATTATTCCATCTGTATTAGAATTTCTCAGTATAAAACAGAAGATGGTTTGCTTGATCACTTATCTGAAAATCTAGCAAAAATTACGGCGATTATATATCTTATTTCATAAATTCCTTCGATATTACCAGTAATTTTATAATCCAGGTATTAAGCTCGAGCTTTAGCTTGATTCATACAGTATCATTAGTGGTAATCACTCCGGTGACGTTCTTTATGTATTACGTGATTGGCCTTTGATTATAACAAAAGTTAGTAAATTAGTCCCTGTTCCTTACAAAGAAAAAGTTGAAGATTACTTTTCAAAAGTGAATTTTATTGTATCTACTACCTAAAAGGAGAGGCGAATGTATGTATTTTATGATGATTTTACTCTGTAGGCCTTAGTATAATCTGGTTGAAACATTCTGTTGCTATTGGAATTTTGTCAGGAGCGCTAACATTTATACCTTATATAAGGCCATTATTATATACTATCGTTGGATTTTTGAGCGCTGTGACTCAATTCAGTGAATGGTTTGAAAGCACTGCTGTTTTAATATTATTTGGTGTTGGACAGTTGATGGGTGCAAATATATTGGTTCCTTTATTGATAGAATAAAGTCAATATACATCCGACTGTAATTATTCTTGGGGTTACCGTATGTGCTTCATATTTTAGATTTATGTGTATATTATTTTTGTTCTAATAATAGCAACATTTTATGTATTAGTGGAATGTATAACCTATAAATATCTTAAAAGTGAGTTTTATAGAAATGGCTAACGTGGTTTTGCATTGTAATAATGAGATGGAATATCTGATGTACTCAAGGAGAGTAAGTAAATTTTGACTTAAAAGTTACCGTCAGGAAAACAAAATGTCCAATGTGCAATTAAATTTATTTAACAACGATCAAGCTGATTATAGCTGGCAAAACTTCATCATCTTAGATGAAAATAAACATGTGTATTACTCAGTTATTGATGATTTATCTTGGAAATGTTTGATCCTTTTTGGACCTCAAAGCTCTGGTAAAACTCATCTTGCTCACATTTGGCAATCGATGAACAATGCAATCTTTATCAATGTGAACAATTTTATAAGCGAGATTAGACATAGCAACGCTTTTATTTTAGAAGATATACAAAACGTTCAAGATGAAGCAATGTTATTGCATTGCTATAACTATATGAAAGAAAATAATAAGAGATTGCTTATTACTTCTTCGACTTCACCAAACAAGCTTAATTTTAAGTTGAAAGATTTGAGTTCTCGTATATTATCGATCATCAGCGTAAAAATTCCATCAGCGAGTGAAGAATTGTTAAGGATTATGTTGATGAAACGGTTTTCAGATAAACAGTTGAAAATTGATTTGAAAGTAATTGATTATATTTTGGCAAGGGTAGAGCGTTCTTTTTGCAGCATTAGTAAAATTATAGAAAAGATAGATGATGAATCTATGGGATCAAATGTTACACTTCCTTTTATTAGCGCTTTATTGAAGAGAGATACTACGTGATTTCTTCTTTTAATAGAGAAGATATGCTAAAAATTTATTAACACCTGTAGCACTAATACAAGAGTCATCATTTAGTTGTGCTAGTGCTATAAAAATTATATTATTATGAATATAAGTAGATACGACCAAGAAGCGATATATTATAGCAAAGCTCACTTTACAGGATGTTTTCTACAGATTTGATGTTATAATTTTAGCTATGGTAAGAATAAGGTCAAATCTAAAAAAAAAATTAAGAAAAAGATTTATTATACCAATTCTATTGGTAAATGTTTTATTTATCTCATATTTTTTATTAAGAAATACGGGTAACATTTCCAATCAAATTATAGTCAAAGAAATAAATATAGGAGCTGATAATGAAAAGAGAGCAGTTACAGAATAAAAAAGAGAATCTTTACATAACGTATTACATAGATACTTTGATGTCAGAAAGGTCTGCTACACAAAATACTTTAGAAAGCTATCGTTCAGACTTACGTCAACTTGAAGATTTTTTATTGGAAAATGGTACTACTTTAGTCAACGCAAGTAAAACTAATATTAAAGATTATGTGAAATCTCTATGTATACAAAAGAAATATAAAAGTAGTTCCATATCAAGAAAGATATCTGCTATGAAAAATTTTTATAAGTGCCTATTTAATGATGGAATAATAGATTTCAATCCAGCTCCAGCTAATGATAATGAATTGAAAAATCCAAAAGTTTCTCGTCCTTTGCCAAAATATTTGAGCGTCAAAGAAATGTTCTCGTTAATGGATGCAGTCAGAAAATCAGCAAGCGGATCGAATAAAGAAATAAACAGTGGAAGGTTATGCGCTATTTTAGACATACTTTATTCTTCCGGCATGCGTATTTCTGAATTGATTAATATGAAGTTATGTGAGGTATTACACTTAGCAAACAGTAATGACAAAGAAAGTTATATAATAATAAAAGGAAAAAGTGGTAAAGAGAGGCAAATTCTTTTTAATGAACAAGCGCTGCGAAGCCTTAAAAATTATTTATCAGTTCGTAACAATCTGATTCTTGACGGACAGGAGTCTGATTGGCTGTTTCCAGGTAATAGACCTAATAAGCCGATTACTAGGCAGAGAATCGGTCAATTAATTAAGAAATTAGCAAGAAAATGTAATATTGATGAAAATAAAATCTCTCCACATGTGATTAGACATTCTTTTGCTACCCATCTGCTGGATAGTGGAACAAGCATTGTGCTGATACAAAAAATTCTTGGTCATACTAACCTTTCTACAACACAAATATATACTCATGTTGCTAACAAAAAATTGAAGGACAAATTAGCTGACTCACATCCTATCACTCAGACAATCAATGGTTAAACTTATTGTTTTTAATTTGCGGTAGAGATAAACTCAAGTGAGTTTATCTGAGTTTATGATTTCAGGCTTATTGTTTAATTTTTTTCTTATATTATGGGAGGTGCTCTATACTTCAATTACTCTTCCTATACTCTTCTTTCCTGTGCGCATAATAACTATTTTCCTTGCTTGCTCAGTAAAGGTTGTATTGTTTATGCTTCGTTTATTATGTGGAGTTAAATATGCAATTAAGGGTATAGAAAATATCCAAAAGCAGCCATTTATAATTGCTTCTAAGCACCAATCTCCGCTTGAAACATTTATTTTTATACTTTTATTTAGAAATGCAGTTTTTGTTTTAAAACGTGAACTGAAGTGGATTCCATTTATTGGTTTGTACCTCATGGCGCTTAGGATGATTTTTATTAACCGCTTAGATGGTATCAGCTCTATACGCTATATCGTTAAGTTAGCTAAGATGCGTATAAAAGAAAATAGAAGCATAATAATATTTCCTGAAGGTACCAGAGCAGCTGCAAAACAAAAAGCAAAATATCGACCAGGTGTTGCAGCTTTATATAGCGTATTATCTGTTCCTGTATTACCAGTTGCTTTAAATACCGGTTTATTTTGGCCAAAGAGTATACTTTCTATAAGAAAAAATCCCGGGAAGGCAATAATAGAAATATTACCTCCAATATACCCAGGGTTAAGTAGAGATGAATTCTTGAGAAGTTTAGAAAAAACTATTGAAGAAAAAAGTAGAGAATTGGCTGCAGAAAAAAACTAGTATTGCAAATTAGTGAAAAATTCTATAATAAGTAAAGAGTACAGTGTTTTAGGCATTAATGTATGGCGAATCATAGGAGTGCTAAAAAAATGATGAAGGTAATAGCGAAGCGCACTTTGGTAAATAAAATGCGCAAAAGTAAAACCAGTACTGCTATTAAGAAATTGGTTGATATAATTAAGTCTGGTGATAGAGAAAATGTCATGATAGCGTTTCAAAATGCTGAATCTAATTTGCACAAGTGTGTGAATAAAGGTGTTATTCATAAAAATACTGCTGCACGTAAAATAAGTCGCTTAAGTGCAAAAGTAAAAGCGTTAATAACTGCTTAGTGTGGTTAGTCTAAAGTTAACTAGATTAATATATACTCCTCGATTTCTATGCTTTTTACAGAATTTGAGTGACTTAAGTGATGGATAAAAAAGCGTTGTTAGAATTAAGCAATGGATTAAAGATTGAACTACCCATATTAAACGGGACAATAGGTCCTGATGTATTAAACATTAAGGATTTGTACAGGACAACAGGGTTGTTTACTTATGATCAAGGGTTAGTTTCCACAGCTTCGTGTTCTTCTTCAATTACATTCATTGATGGAGATGAAGGAGTTCTGAAGTATAGGGGATATAGTATAGCTGATTTAGCAGAGAATAATGATTTTACTGCTGTAATTTATCTATTACTCTATGGTGAGTTACCTAATTTAGAGCAACACACAAAGTTTCTTCTGAAAGTAGAGGAATTATCTAAAGTGCCAGAACAGGTTGTAAACGTAGTTAAAGCATTTCCAAAAACTGCTCACCCTATGTCGATTTTGATTGCATGTTTTGCGAGTTTGTCAGCACTTTACTACGAGAGACATGGCAACAACGTCAATAGTGAAGATCTGGATTTTGGAATTTCAGCAATAGCGCAAATTCCTGCAATTGTTGCAATGATATACAGGCATATCAATAATCATGAATTCATAAATGCCAACAATGAGTTGAGCTATAGTGAAAATTTTTTAAGAATAATGTTTGGCGATGCTTTTAATAATGATAAAAGTGCCCTTTTTGCAAAAGCTCTGGATAAAATATTTACTCTTCATGCTGACCATGAACAAAATGCTTCTACAGCGGCTGTCAGGTTGGTGGGATCGGCCGGTTCTAGCTTGTTTGCAAGCCTCTCTGCAGGAGTTGCTACACTTTGGGGACCAGCGCATGGTGGTGCTAACGAGGCAGTTATAAATATGCTAAAGGAGATAGAGCAAAATGGAGATATAGATAAGTTCATTAAAAAAGCTAAAGATGATAAAGATCCATTTAAGTTGATGGGGTTTGGTCATCGTGTTTACAAAAATTATGATCCACGAGCACACATATTGAAGGACGTCTGTAATGAGGTTTTTGGTAAACTGAAACAAAGTAGTGAACTGCTCAAGATTGCAAAAAGACTTGAGGAAATAGCTTTAAAGGATGAGTATTTTATTGTGCGCAAGCTATATCCGAACCTTGATTTTTACTCAGGTATAATAATGAACGCTATTGATATTCCTTCGAATATGTTTACGCCTATTTTCGTGCTTGCAAGAACTACTGGTTGGGTTACTCAGTGGTATGAAATGGCAAATGACAAAGAAACTAAAATTAGCAGACCAAGGCAGCTCTATATTGGTAAATAAACCTTCATGAGACTTCTTACATAGTTTCTACTTGACAACCTTCACTAATCCTGTTATTATGAGAGCGGAGCTGTTTGTTTAACTTCCAGATCTTGGCATGTTGAAATGACAAGAAAATTTTTATTTGGCTGATTATTGTTTAATTTTTGCACTGTGTGCGTCTCACGTCTTTTTAAAACTTCTGGTTTTGCCCATACAAGCTGAAGCGCGCTTATAAGTCGTTTAAGACATCACTCAACGATGGATTTTAAAATAGAGAGTGAAATAATTAGCTACCTTGGATTTTGTTGTCCTTTTCTTCTACTTGGTAAATTTTTAAGTATGAAGGTTATGCAAATTTTCGTTATCAAACAATATACATAATAAATTCGCTAAATCTCTCATCATAGGGAAGCTTTTATTTGCCATTGGGGTTTGGTATAATGATGTACTAAGCATTACTTTTAGCTGTTACCTTACGTTTGATGTACGTACCATTGATTAGCAGGTAAACTGTTTTACTTTTATGATTTTCATGTTAGAGTGTAATTCTAGGTGAAATAAGTAGCTGCTGTTGTGTGATAAGCACAGCAGAGGAAAGTCCGGGCTCCAAGGAAAAATAGTGACGGGTAACGCCCGCCGGGAGTGACTCCAGTTATAGGGCTACAGAAAATTACCGCCTAAAGTATTTTAGGTAAGGGTGAAAAGGTGTGGTAAGAGCATACCATAACAATGGCAACATTGGTAGTTGAGTAACCAACACTAGGAGCAAGATTAAATAAGAGTAGACCTTATGTTTTCCTCGTATCTACTCGGGTAAATCGCAAGCAGTAAATGGTAACATTTACTCCAGATAAATAGCTACATAAACAGAACCCGGATTATATTTCACCTAAACACTAACATAAATATCAATTATGCCGTATTCAAATGTATAAGCAGTTTATGCGTTATCTTTTACTTGTTCTGCTTGATAGCAACCACTATTCTCACCTACATTGGTATTAGAATATTCTTCTTCATCAACATACTCTTTCAGAACATACCCTCTGCCCCAAACGGTCTCTATATGGCTTTTTCCATCATTTGCACTTTCAAGTTTCTTACGCAACTTGCACATAAAGACATCAACTATTTTGTTATCTGAAGGTTCATCTAAACCATTGTAGAGATGATTTAAAAACATTTCCTTTGTTAGTACTGTTCCTTTACGTAATGCTAGCAACTCTATCATAGAATATTCTTTATTAGTTAGATGAACCGTTTTACCTTTTACCTCAACAATCCTATGATCAAAATTGATATTTATATTACCAATTTTTATTACTGATTCAGGATGACCTTTAGTACGACGTACTATTGCCTTTATTCGAGCAAGTAGCTCACTTTTATGGAATGGTTTAGTTAAGTAATCATCAGCACCGTACCCAAGTCCCTTAGCTTTCTGATTAACGGCTGATATGCACGAAAGTATCAGGACAGGAACTTTTATTTTTGCACTTCTTAGTCTTAACAATATATCATATCCATCAATATCACCTGGCAGGTGTATATCTAGAATAACTAGATCATAGTGATCTCCATTTGAGGAAACCATATTATTGTTGTAGTCTTGTGCAGAAGTAACAACATCGCAAAAGTGCCCATCAGAAGTTAAAGCGTTAACCACAGTCTTTGCACTTACTTGATCATCTTCAATTAGTAATATACGCATATTTTATACCCCGTAAGTAATTTTACAATTTTAGTAATATATATAACTAATGAAAGTAACAAATCAAACTTTTATTAATAGATGGTCAAAACTACTAGTAATAGATATACTATATATCTAAGAATAACATTATTTTAGTAAATATTGAGTTGAAACTATTCTTACTAAAAGAATACTTAGATTAATAAATATTTAACTATTTTATATATCTGTGTTATACTTTTAATTTACTTATTCTACCATTCTAAAGTAGAAGTAATACTCATTAGGGGCATTGTATGACAATATCAATTTTAGGTGCTGGTGCATGGGGTACAGCAATTGCAATTTCACTAAGTGATAAACAAGATGTGATTTTGTGGACCCGTAATAAAACTACTTTTGAATCAATCAGTAGAACAAGAGAAAGTGACAAATTACTTGGTTGTAAAATTTCTGATAGCGTGTCAGTAAAATTAGCTATTGAGGAAGCAGTTAATGCTTCAGCAATAATCATTGCTGTTCCTACACAATCTCTAAGACAGGTATGTCAGCAATTACATGATTGTGGCTTTAAAAAAGATATAGCAATAGTCTTAGCCTGCAAGGGAATAGAAAGATCTACATTAAAATTACCTAGTGAAATAGTAAATGAAGTTTTACCTAACAATCAAGTCGCTATTTTTTCAGGTCCAAGTTTCGCTATAGAAGTTGCAAAAAAACTACCATATTCAATGGTTCTTGCATGTCAAAACAGCGCATTAGGTTCAAAGCTAATATCAGAGCTACAGCAGGAAAATATTAAACTATACTTTAGCAGTGACATCATAGGAGTACAGATTTGTGCAGCACTAAAAAACGTTTTTGCTATAGCATGTGGACTTATTTTAAGTAAAAAACTCGGATGCAATGCTCACGCAGCACTGATAACAAATAGCATAAATGAAGTAAAGGCTTTATATTTAGCAAAAACAAGTAACACTAATATAGATACACTACTTGGACCAGCGTGTTTGGGTGATCTAGTTATGACATGCACGTCATTGAATTCGAGAAATCTCTCTTTTGGGTTTAAAATAGGTAGTAATAATGATAGCTTTAACGTTCAGCAGATTATGTCAGAAGGTAAGTCAGTAACTGAAGGCTTTAGTATTGCTCAATCTGCATTTTATTTAGCAGAGAAGCTAAAGATAAAAATGCCTATATGTGAAGCGGTCTATAGATTGTTATATGAAAGCGTATCTATAGAGGATACTATTTCTGCTCTTGTAAATTAATTTTGTAGTTTGGTGTATTGTGGAATTTTTATATAAATTGATATCAACATGGTGGCTATCCGGCACAGTAAGGAAAATGCCAGGTACTATAGGTAGTTTAGCTGCTTGTCCAGTTGTTCCTTTAATACTAGGTAACAAAGTTTTAGGTGGGGCAATTATCCTTTTCTTATCCTTAATCGGATTGTGGTCCACAAGTAATTACATAAAACATTATCAGACTTTATATGATCCAAAAGAGGTAGTGATTGATGAAGTAGTTGGTCAATTGCTGACAATATTTCTAATTTCAACATTGTTAAATCAAGAAGTGAATTATCCTTTATTACTGTTGTGTTTTTTTTTCTTTAGGTTTTTTGATATAACAAAAACGTGGCCTATAAATTTGATTGATAAAAATATCAAAGGTAGTCTAGGCGTTATGCTAGATGATGTTATAGCTGCAATTTTAGCCTGTGTTCTCATAGCGGCCTTTTGTTGTTCATTGTCTATCTATGCAGGATAAGAAAATTTATTATTCAAGCTTGATTACTAAAAATCTGAAGGATTATACACTGTACACAGCAAATTTATCTAAGTGGAAAGTGTATGATGAATTTGATAACATCGCATTCACAATAAATGGCACTAGAGAATCTCTATTCAGTTTTGTGTTTTGTGGAGAACAATACAATGAGCTTTCTGTACAAAGAACTTTAGATTATTTTAGAACAAGAAATATAGAAGCAACATGTGTGATGAATTTTGATACAAAACAAAGGGCATTTTAGAAAAGTGTAGGATAAACATGTCGGCACACCAAAAAAGCTTTATTTAACATGAAAAACTATCTTTTACCTGTTGATATTGTTCCAGATTTGAAGTTGAACGCTGTAAGTAGTAACAATCTATTGTAACAGTTAGATTTATGTACTTCTAAGATTTTTATCACAACGTTGAAATTGTCAGCACATTTTTTAGTGGATTATCGAGTCATTAAAGATTCTGGATTAAGATTTTTCTTGTCACACTAAACAACGAAGTTGTTGGAACATGCGGCTTTTGCATTCAGGACAACGTAGCTGGTTTCTATAGCGATGGAGTTTTACTAACTCATAGAAATCGTGGAATAGGTGCTTAAATGGTTTTAGAATGAGTCAAGATAATTCAGCAGCTTAAGTGCAAATATATAGTAGCACATTGTATGAAACCTTCCGTCAACCTCTACAAAAGATTGGGCTTTCAGATATTAGGCAATCATCACTTGTACACTTCTTCAGCGTAACTTATACATACCCTTGTTAAGTGGTTATAAATTTTTACGTCTGTTTTAAAAGTACTATGTTTTGTATGAAGTAGTTTTATTATTAATTTAAATATTATTCTTTCTTTCTTATTTTAAATTGAAAGTTGATAATAAAATTGAGAGTCTACAACATCAAAATATTGTAATAAGTAACTTAATGGATACTGTGGATGATGGGTTTTTATATTTGGGATGCAAAACGTATAGAAAAGTTTTCTCCTAACTTACTAAGTTTACATAATACTGTTTTACTCATTTTATGAGTTTGTCAACTTTTTGAGCAATCGGAAGGCTTAATTAAAAATTTTATTAAGGTAAAAGTAAATAAATCTTTTACTCTGGACTTGAAGTCAAAAGACGGTGAAATTTACTGTATATGTTATGGCAATAGCATAATAGACAACTCTAATAGCGTAATTGGTGCGCTGTTGTAGATAAGAAACGTCTCGGACTGTAAGATAAAAGCTAACCAATTGGGAGTCAGAAAATAATAATCTTAAACAAAAAGTAGAGAATTACAAGAGCATTCTTAACTCTCTGCTGTTTCCAATACTAAAATATAATGAAAATAAAAAAGTAAAGTTTTTCAACTTATTTTATGATAAATATATCAATAACTTCCAGAGATTTCCTGTTACTGATAGTATCCGCAGCACCAAATCAGGAAAACATGTGATAACTTGCAAAACGAACGCAAGGTTTTTAATTTTATTAGAATTCAAATGCAAAATTTTGGTGATGCGGTAATATATGAAAAGATGTTAGCGATGCAGAGGAGTTGCATGCTAGACTAGACAGTTATTTAGCTGAACAGTCAAGTTTACTTGAGGAGTTACCAATTGCTATTGCAATATACAGTAAGAATCAAAAACTTAAGTTTCATAATAATGCTTTTCTAAAACCTTTCAACTTGATACAAAGTTTTTACATCCCATCCAACTTATCATGAAGTCATGCTTTACTTATTGAATCTCAGAAGCTTTTAGAACAAAAAGATTTTTAAACTATTAGCAACCAAAGGCATGAATGATTCAAAAAATTATTTGGACCGTGTAATGATACAATCCATCTTACAAATGGAAAAATGTTCAGCATATTGATAATACCATATGCTTCAGAAGGTTTGCTCTTTTCCTATGAGAAATGCAAGAAGTAGCCTCAAACTCCTTCTCTTCCTATCATAAGCTGCTTCATTTTCGCTATTGCTCTTGCTGGATTAAGTCTTTTAGGGCAAGTTTTTGTGCAATTCATTATTGTATGACAACGATATAACTTAAACGGATCATTCAAGGCATCAAGTCTCTCATTTGTCTTATTATCACGGCTATCAGCGATCCATCTGTAAGCCTGTAGCAGTATTGCTGGTCCTAAAAATTTATCACTATTCCACCAATAGCTTGGGCAGCCAGTTGAACAACAAGCACACAATATGCAATCAGAAAGGCCATCCAGTTTCTTTCTATCTTTAGGAGATTGTAAATACTCTTGATTTGGTAAGTTAGGTTTATCTGATCGTAACCAAGGATTAATTGATTTGTACTGCTCATAAAATTGACTCAGGTCCGAAACTAGGTCTTTTATTACATACATATGAGGTAATGGATATATTTTTACGTCACCCTTTATATCACCTATGGATTTAATACATGCAAGAGTGTTGGTTCCATCAATATTCATAGCACAAGATCCACATATCCCTTCTCTACAAGAACGTCTGAAGGTTAAGGTTGAATCTATTTCGTCTTTTATTTTTATTAATGCGTCAAGCACCATAGGGCCACAATTATCCATATCAATGAAAAACGTATCTATTCTAGGATTTTTCTTATCGTCAGCAGACCAACGATAAATTTGAAATCTTCTGAAGTTTTTTACTCTAGCAGAAACATGGTATACCTTACCCTTTTCATTAATTTTAGAATTCCTTGGTAGAGAAAACTGGACCATATTACTTACCTTTTATCGTCTGTAGCTAAAAACTCTCTTGTTTTGTAGATAACATATTTTAGTATTCTCTACTATATTTTTATTAAATTCCTTTTAAATCGCGCTCATACTATAGCCATGCGAAGTTAAAATTTTTCTTTCTATGTCTTTCATTATAATTTCCTCATCTTCTTTTTGATGATCGTAATCAAGTAAATGTAGCAATCCATGCACTAACATATGTGCAGTGTGAGCTATGATAGATATATGGTGTTCATTTGACTCTTTTTGTATTGTATCTATCGAAATTGCTATGTCTCCTAAATCGCACTTGTTAGATAATTGCTCACACTGAAATGATAATACGTTAGTTGGCTTATCTATTTTTCTAAATCTTAAGTTAAGTTGATGTAGTAAATCATCATCAGCAAGAGCTATTGATATACTTGGTTTATAGTGGTCTATTTTTAATTCTTTCAGAGAAGCATTTATGATATTTAATGCAAAGCTCTCCGGATATCCTGTAATGCTGCGCCACCTCTCGTCAAGAATATTAACTTCTAACATTCACTCATTCTTATTATTTCATTCCATTCTGCTGCTGAGACTGGAGAAACTGATAAGCGCGGTTGTTTTAATATGGCCATGTTTTTTAAAAATGGATTTTGTTTTATATCACTTAACGTTACTTGATTACTCAAAGGCTTGGAAAATTTCACGTCTACCAGTCCAAACTTGGAGTCGTTAACGAGGTAATATTCATTAAAGACCTCAACTATCCCAAATACCCCTTTTTCTTTATCTGTATGATAAAACGCAGAATCACCTAATTTCATAGTTCTCATATAGCTTTGAGCTTGATAATTGCATACACCGTCCAACTTAGCTATCTTCTCCTTTTCTATTTCTTGCCATGAATATTAACTTGGCTCTGATTTAAGCAGCCAAAATTGCATTATTTCTTTCTTCTTAAATAAGCTGGTATATCATAGATATTGTTGCTCCACTTGACTCCTTCATTTACTTGTTCAGCGGATTTTGTTTCTGGTATTGGAGTTTGGCTATAGGGCCACTTGAACTTTTCCTTCTCTGAAGTCTTGCTTTGATTCACAGAAAGAGTTTCTGACTTATCATCACAAACAGTGCTACCATCAATACCAGTTGCAAGAACAGAAACCCTAATTTTTCCTTGCATTGTTTGATCAAAGGTAGCGCCGAATATTATATTTGCGTTTTCATCCACTTCTTCGCGAACTCTATTTGCTGCAGCATCAACTTCAAATAAAGTCATATCTCCGCCACCTGTAATGTTAATCAATATTCCTTGCGCACCTTTCATTGACATATTATCAAGCAAAGGATTAGATATTGCAGCTTCTGCAGCACTAATTGCTCTATCTTCTCCATCTGCTTCTCCAGTACCAATCATTGCCTTGCCCATCTCGCTCATCACTGTTTCTATATCAGCAAAATCAAGATTAATGAGCCCAGGCATAATCATTAAATCAGTTACTCCTCTGATACCAATATGCAGGATATTATCAGCAAGTTTAAATGCATCAGAGAATGTAGTTTTTTCATTGGCAATTCTAAATAAGTTTTGGTTTGGAATAACAATGAGAGTGTCGACGTACTTTTGTAATTCCTCAAGTCCAAGCTCTGCAATACGCATACGACGTATACCTTCAAAGCCAAATGGCTTGGTTACAACTCCAACAGTCAATATCTTTTTTTCTTTTAATGCTTTATCCTTAACTGCAGCTCTTGCTTCTTTTGCTGCTTTTGCAATTACTGGTGCTGCACCTGTTCCAGTACCACCACCCATTCCTGCCGTGATGAAAAGCATATGACTATCTTTTATATGCCCCATAATCTCATCAATTGATTCTTCCGCTGCACCTTTGCCAACATCAGGCAAAGCACCAGCTCCAAGCCCCTTAGTTAAGTTAATACCTAGCTGAATTTTTTTATCGCACAATGATTTCTCTAGCGCTTGAGCATCAGTATTTGCTACAACAAAATTCACACCTTGCAAATTGGATTGGATCATATTATTCACAGCGTTTCCGCCAGCACCACCCACACCTACAACGGTAATCCTTGGCTGCAATATAGGTAATTCTGGCAGACTAAGGTCAACTGACATTTAAATTTTCTAAATTTAGTGAATTCACTTGGTAACAAGTTACTGCTTTTTTAACAATATGCAAACACTTTTCACTTCTGTAGATATAAACAGTAAATAAGACTTACTTATTCTTAACTTTATATGTACCGTTGATACAACGATTACTAGACTTTTAGATAGCGTTATTGGACCAGCTCAAGAAATAGAAAACGGTTTATAAAAAGAGATAGAAATCTATCCCATTATTTTGTTGAAACTATCTTATTTTTCTTTATAACCGTATCTGCTGTTTTGGTATTGGATTCAGAGCATGCACCTCCCATAGTTTATCCGCACATGTTGAAAGCTTACTATCATTCAGTTTAAGCTTCCTATTTTGATCTTTCTCAAAATTACCTTCTGTGTCTTTTGTGTAAACTTCTAACATAACTTTCATCACTCCATCAATTTGATTTGCTTGTTTCTTAATTTGGCTTGCTTTATTATGCTTACCGTATACAAGGGCACTTATAGTAAACACTATTGCAGCAGTTAGCAGAGTAGTAATACCGGATTAGTCACTGCAAGTGCCATATAAATCTCATACCTGCCGCTATCATGCCAGCGTAAATTGATGCTGCTGTTGTATTGACAAAATCTGAACAAGCTGGGCTTAAAAATAAGCAGCTATAAGCGGAATTGCTACAACCATACTAATAGCTGCAGCTGTTTTACATTTGTTATTTTTAGTGTACTCATCAAAACCACCAGCAGCACCTGTAATTTTCCAGCGGATTGTAGCCTGATTTTTATATCCCTATGAAGTAGCATGAAAAATACAATGCCCTTCCTAATATTTATAATTTGTTAATGCCATAACTCTACTCCTAAAACATAATGTATCAAATCTTTATTTATTAAGGAAAAAATATAATAAGAAAAACCTTCTGTCAAGTAAATTAATTTGTTAATACGCTCTTATTCTGTAATTTAGATGTTCGGCAATGTGTGTTCTTTTTACCTCTTCTCTTCATTTTTGCAAGATCTGCAATGGTTTTTGCAACTCTTAATACTCGTGTGTAGCCTCGGTTGGAAATGTAGTTTTCTTTTAGTATGTGTTTAATAGCTCTAATTCTGTTTGGTCTGGCTTAGTGAATTTGCTCAAAGCTTTCACCACTTACTTATTGGTTAAAGCTAATACTTAATTTGCTGTAGCACTCAACCTGAATTCTCCTTGCTGCTATTACTCTCTCTCTTATTCTGTCAGTACTCTATCCATCTGAATAAATTTCAGGAGAAAGTATGCTGAAGTTTAGCATTTCGATGCATATATCTATTCTATCAAGCAATGGTTTTGATATTTTATTCCTATAATCTGTGCGCATCATGGAGCTTTGTTGCATGGACTTATTCGCATTTCCAAAGTAACCACGCCTGCAGGGGGTTTATCGCAGCAATTAGTTGAAAAATGCGCTGGGTAAGTAATGTGAACATTAACTCTTGCAATAGTAACTTTTCTATCTTTAAGTGGTTTGCATATGGAATCAAGCACGAGTCTTAGAAACTCTGGCAATTCGTAAAGGAGCAGTATTCCATTATGAATCATAGTGATTTCCACAGGTTTTGCATTTTCCCTCCTCCTACCATCGCTGGCATGGAGCATGAATGATGAGGTTTGCGAAAGGGACGAGTTACTTTGAATATCTCATTTCCAGCCTGTGTTATACTGAAAATAATATTCGCATCAATCATTTTACGCTCAGTTAAATCAGGCAGCAGACCTATAAATCGTTGGCAAGCGGCCAACCCTTTCCAGTACCTTGATGGTCACAATAAGAAGCATGTTGTGTCTGCCTGTTGCCGCAAATTTCAGCAGCTCTTTTTGTCACAACTTGACCTTTGATATCCTTAATATCTGGTACTGATCTTTATTTCTTTCGATTTATTAAAAGTTACCGGCTCAATCGATTTTCTCACCTTTTAAATGTCTAATAATATCGGTCTAATTTCTCTATAGCTAAAACTGAGACATTCTCTACCCATGAAGCCTCTACTCCATTTCCATTGGACAAATTATTTCTTTGTTTTCTATTTTGCATTGATTGCTGCTGGCAAAACTCTTAAAACTGAAATAACCCTGCTGTTGAGGGCAAGTTCAGCAATAATGATGTAAGACTGAACTTTTTCGACTGGGGTATAACGTTCATCACAACAAGCAGTACAATAGCAATAGCCAAATTATAGTGGCTGCTTTCTTCCAGCAAATCTGCAGTGGAAAGATTAATTGTGATCCTTTTAGGAGTGAGCAGTAGATTAATTGAATTTACTGTTGCTCTAATACGTTCTTTACATTCTGTAATAGTTTTCCGGCAACGATATTAAAGGCAGGAACGCTATTTGCAATGTAAATTTGGACATTAACATTTACTATATTAATTTCTTGATGCACAACGGTGTTTATATTTGTAATCATAATATATTTTCTAAAGTTATTAATAAAACATATTAATGAGATTATGAAGTAAGGCTTTGAACTCCATGAGTTAAGCTGTCACTAGACTTTTTCATAGTTTTTAGCAGCGTATGTCACCAAATAGAAACGAGAAAACTACTTGACAAATTCCTTCAACACCCTTACTACAAAAGAGGGGTCCTTGTATATCTTCAATCTGTGCAGATAAAACGATAAAGACTCAGTATACCTGGTGTTTCATGTTTGGTTTTACACTATGCGTGCCTCGTGTCTTTATAAACTTTCAAGATTTTTGCTAATATAAGCTAAGGTGCGCTTGTTAGAGCGTTTAAGAGAATAAAACGCCAATCTAAAAGATAGATAGTGAATAACTAGCTAACGTGGCTTCTTTTGCTTTTACTCAGTAAATTTTTTAAATATCATGACTAAAGCAATTCATGAACCAGACAGAAAGGTATTATTCTAGCGAATGAAACCGGATGGCTTTGTTGTAAACTGACCTTTACTATATAATTACCTTTTTATGTCATCTTGTCTATCTCATTTTACCACTCCGCTGAACAGATATAAAATATTCAGTAAACTCTTCTTTTCAACAAAACACATAATGGATTTAAACCTTTTTAACTAAAATTTCGTTATCAGAAGCGTACACTATTAGCTCATCACCTTCTGTTACTTCCCCAGATAAAACTAACTTAGCTAAATTATTTTGAATACACTCCTGTATTACTCTTTTTAGTGGTCTTGCTCCATACTCAGGATCATAGCCACCTTGCGCTATTAGTTCCTTAGCTTCCTCTGAAAGATTTATACTTAGTTTACGCTTGGCAAGTGTTTTGTGTAAATAAGAAAATTGAATATCTATTATTTTATAAATGTCGTCCTTGGTTAAACTGTGGAACATAATAATCTCATCTAATCTGTTTAAAAATTCCGGGCGAAATGCAGATTTAACTATTTGCATCACTTCTCTTTTTACAGAGTTAGTAGTTCCTTTTAGCATTATCTCAGCACCAAGATTAGAAGTTAAAATTAATATGGTATTGCGGAAATCAATTAATTTGCCGTGGCTATCGGTAAGTCTGCCTTCATCCAAAATCTGCAGTAATAGATTGAATATATCTGAATTTGCTTTTTCTATCTCATCAAACAAAATTACCTGATATGGTCTCCTTCTTACTGTCTCAGTCAACCTACCGCCTTGTTCATAGCCAACATATCCAGGAGGTGCGCCAATTAGCTTTGAAACGGAGTGTTTTTCCATATACTCTGACATGTCAAAACGCAAAAGTGCTGATTGATCATCAAACAAAAATCCAGCAAGGGCTTTTGCAAGTTCCGTTTTTCCAACTCCGGTTGGACCCAAGAATAAAAATGAACCAAAAGGCCGATTAGTGTCTTGCACACCAGAACGAGATCGCCTAACTGCATTACTTATTGCTTCTATTGCATCCTTTTGCCCTATCACTCTTTTTCCTATTTTATTCTCCATGTTAAGGAACTTTTCTTTTTCGCTGTGAATCATGTTATTAACTGGAATTCCTGTCCACTTTGAAACAATATTTGCGATGTCATTCTCAGTAACTTCTTTCTTTAGGGAGCTATCACTGACTTTCTCCTGATTTTTTAATTCATTTTCAAGCTGAGGAATTACACCATACATTAGTTCTCCTGCCTTTTCTAAATTTCCACTGCGTTGAGCTAATTCTAGTTCTTTTCTAGCATTATCTAATTTTTCTGCTGTTTCTTGAATTATAGCTATTTTATTCTTTTCCATCTTCCATTTACTATTTAAGTCAGTAAACTTACTATTTAGGCCTTCGATTTCTTCATTTATCCTCTTTAAACGCTGCTTGGAGTTTTCATCATGTTCTTTTTTTAGAACCTCTGACTCAATTTTTAGCTGTATGATCTTCCTCTCAAGTTCATCAATAACCTCGGGTTTACTATCCATTTCAATTCTCACCCTACTTGCTGCTTCATCAATTAAATCAATCGCTTTATCAGGTAAAAACCTGTCTGTTATGTATCTATTGGATAATGTTGCAGCAGCAATTATTGCGCCGTCTGTAATCCTAATACCGTGGTGCACTTCGTATCTCTCCTTTAGACCTCTCAGTATTGAAATAGTATCAGTTTCAGTTGGTTGAGAAATAAATACAGGCTGGAAACGCCTTGCAAGTGCTGGATCTTTTTCTATATGTTCGCGATATTCATCTAAAGTTGTGGCTCCTATACAGCGAATTTCTCCACGTGCAAGAGCAGGCTTTAGCAAATTTGAAGCATCCATTGCACCACTTGTTGCTCCTGCTCCAACTAATGTGTGTAATTCATCGATGAATAATATAATTTTTCCCTCTGCTTTTGAAAGCTCATTAATAACCGCTTTTAGCCTTTCTTCAAACTCCCCCCTGAATTTTGTTCCAGCAATCAACGCACCAAGATCTAGGGCTAAAACTTTTGCATCACGCAAACCAAGTGGCACATCGTTTGCAACAATTCTATTTGCAAGCCCCTCAACTATCGCAGTCTTTCCAACGCCAGGCTCACCTATCAGCACGGGATTATTCTTTGTTCGCCTTAGTGACACCTGCATAGTTCTTCTTATCTCCTCATCACGACCAATTACAGGATCAAGTTTTCCTTGCATAGCAAGCTCTGTAATATTTTTTGTATATTTCTTTGCTGCATTTAATTTTTCCTCGCTATTTGGTGAGTCTGCATTGCTGCCCTTTCTCATTTCTGTAATGATTGAGTTCAACTTTTGCGGAGTTACACCATTTTCCATCAAAATTCTACCCACAGTATCATCTTTCTGTGCAGCAAGACCCTGTAGTAAACGCTCAACAGTAACAAATGAATCTTTATTTTTCCTTGCAATACCAATTGAATCTTCAAAAACTTTTGCTGCTTCTCTTGAAAGTTGGAGGCTACTACTTCCATGACCCTCAACTACTGGAAACTTTCTAACTGCGCTATCCACAGCATCGGAAATATTTTGTACATTTCCACCACATGCGCCTATTAAATCCTGGACTAAACCTGATTCATCCTCGAGCATCACCTTTAATAAATGCTCAGGCATAAAAGCCTGATGCCCAGCTCCCAATGCTTTCATTTGGGCACTTTGAATTAGGTTTTTTACTTTTTCGGTAAATTTATTTAAGTCCATAATATAAGTTTAACTTGCACTTGTCGATATATATAGCAGCTGTTTTTCTAATTTCAAGCTAGGGGCTATTCATTGCCAGGCAAGATTCATATTACAATTGTACTTCTCGCATAGTTTTTGGCAGTATGCTAGGTATATAGAAACAAAACTGCTTAACAAGCTTCACTTACTTCATTACCACAGTAATAAGGGTATCTTTGACTCAAAACTTGTTTTTGATCTGCAGACTCAATGATAAAATTCAGTAAAAACTCATGGTATTTTTGCGGATTGTATCAAATCATAGCGGCTGCATGTCTTTTTCATTTTTCTACATTAACTAAATCGCTCTTGAACTAAGCGTCAGTAAATTATTACAGCGTTAATTTAAAGTATTATATAGTCAAACTCGTCACTCGTGGTTTCTTTTGTTTTTTCGCTTAGTAAATTTTTTAATATAATTGCAAGTAAGATTAGGCTTTGCTTCGTAGGTCAATACATCCAAATAAAAAGATTGAATATTTCTACAGAATTGTGTATAATTTTTAATACTTTTTAAGTGAGTCTCTCATTCCTTTATCAAAATTTCTAAATCCAAAATTGAACTTAACATTCAAGAAAATCTTTAGCACTGAGAAACAAGAACATTCTTATTCACTTTCTCAATGATATCTTAGGATTTAGTGGTATAGATACTATAAGAAGTTGAGTTTCTTATCACCTGTATTGATCCTGAAATTGCCTTTGATAAACAGAGTATCGTTGGACGTTCTTTGCAGGGACTTTAAAGAGCTTAGGTACGTGAATTGAGAGATACAGTTGCTCGCAATTAAAAAGGCTTCGAAAACGCACTCATCTGTATGCAGCTAAAGCTTATTCAAGGCAGGTTGGAAAAGGTGACGAGTACATCGATTTAAAGACAGTATTTTTTATTGCTATTTCTGATAATGCAATATTTCTTAAGGAAGTTGAGTACATTTCTACTCATAATATACGAGAGGTAAGCCAATGGACATTACTTAAAAGATTTTCAGTTTGTTTTATTGAGTTGCCTAAATTCACAAAACAGAGTGGAGGAACTAGAGTGCACAATAGAAAGGTGGTGTTTCTTTTTCAAGTACGCAGAGAATACTACAGATGAAGACTTAAGAAATATGGCAAAAATCACCAATAATAAAGCTAGCATATGATCAGTTATACAAGTTTCGTTAGAATGAGAAAGATCTAATAGTGTATGAAGAAAGATTAATGTACCTACGCAAAGAAGAAGACATCATCGCTCAAAAACTTGATGATGCTACTGAAAAAGTCAGAGAAGAGGGAAAAATTGAAGTGGCTAAAACCTGCTTAAAGCAGGAGTTTCTATTGATATCATAGCTCAGATTACTGGTCTTCTTAAAGCTGAATTGCACAACTCAAAGAAGAAGTCATGAGTTAATTGCTTAGGCTGCTAATATATTTTGAAGTAAGCAACCTATGGGGCTACTTTTACTTTCTCGCTTGGTAAATTTCTTAATGTTTTAGTTGCTGAGACAACAAATAGTGTAACACATAAGGTTACTCGGATGACACTGACATTGTCCGTCCATTCTACTGTGATACAGGTAGATCAATCTGTAAATTCTGCACATCAATAAAGGTAGACCTTCTTTCCCGTCTTGAATACCGATGGTAGCGTGGGTATTAAGATGTAAGAGATCTTTTGTATACCAATGGCTTATTTCTTGAATTGTGAACACTGGAAAGTTTATACTTATTGCAAATCTCTTTTTTACAACTTTAATAAGACTATCGTTACCGGAACCAGAAAGATACCAAAAATTACCGCTTGCACTTTATCGAAAATATGAGCTTATTTTAGATAATCTGAACTGCGTTCCATTGCATATGGATAGATTCTTATGTCTTCCAAAATAAAATTTTACCTTTTGCATTTACTTGCCAAGCAGCTCCTATACTATTTTCAACGAAAGTCATATTACCGCCAACAATTTTGGATACTAATCTGCCATTTTTTAGTTTAATGCTATTGTTAATTATTTTTAGATTATCGAATCTAATAGAGCTGCGTTTGCTAAGAATTAACTCTTTTAATTTTTCAACAGACCTTTCAGAAACGGAGTTATTTACTATTATTTCTAACATGGTAACGTAAAGAGTTTGCCAACCATATTTTGGTCGCAAGTAGATGTGCAAGGCAGTGGTATCGCTATAGCCTATGAGAATTTTTTATTTTGGTAACTCTTTCTTTTTTATCATTTGGCAATCTTTCTAGATGAGGAATTAACCGAAAGCTCCCGTTTCTCCTCTAATGCACTAAATTATTTTGCTATCGTCGGGTTAAGGCGCTAATTAAATTATTTGCTCTGAATTCATTGGAATTATAGTAGAATGGAATGCAGTTACTGTATATTTTCTACAATATGGATAAAACCAAAGGCTTTCCACATATTCTTTTATGGTAGTTAGATTTGACTCCTTTCACTTCGAAGAAGGAGCAATAACATCAACTTGATCAACTGCACAGACATCAGTGTTAATACATAAAACAAGTATGAAGTATAAAATGCAAACAATAATGGAATACATTAAAATATTTTATAAAACTCTTTTTTTATTATGTCATTCACTTCAGAAAGTGAAACTTCAACTCCTAGTTCTTTCATTGATGTAACACCATAATCTTTCAGTCCGCAAGGAATAATGCCTCTGTAGTGAGAAAGATCTGGAGAGACGTTAAGTGATATACCATGGTAAGTTATCCATTTTCTTATACGAATGCCAAAAGCTGCTATTTTTTCTTCTACTCCGTTGTTATTTACCCAAATACCTATTCTATCCTCTTTGAATTCTCCGGTGATATTAAGGTGCTTTAAAATATTTATTGTCCAATTACTGAGGTCTCTGATATATAGTCTTATATCGCATTTATTTCTTTTTCTGAGATCCAACATTAAATATATAATGCACTGACCCGGGCCATGGTATGTGCATTTACCACCTCTGCATGTTTTATATACAGGAAATAATTTTTCAACAATGTCGTCATCTGTTGCACTGATCCCTGCCGTGTAAAGTGGAGGATGCTGGAGCAGCCATACTAACTCATCAGATAAACTATCGTAAATTCTTTGAATTTTTGCTTCCATGAATTTTACAGCATGCTTATAATCAATAAGCTGATTAGATACTAGCCACTTTATCATGTTTTGTTTCTACATTCTTTGAGTTTATTGATGTATCCCGGTATCAGACATATTTGTACGAACGTTTTTGGCCTGACACAGCAGTATGTGTCATATAAATAGCTAAATATTGGAATCCAGAAATTTGATTGTAGATAGTGCACTGAACTGTTGAGCATATCTATTTTACGCTAAAACGAACGTCTTTGATTATATTATATCAAAAGCTGAATTCCAGTGTCAAGCGTACAACTGTGCATATATTGCGATTAGCAGGCAACTTGGGTAACAGATGGTGTGTCATCCAAGTGCTTCCCCCGACGCTGAAATCCAGCTTTTCATATAACGTAATCAAAGACGTTCGTTTTAGCGTAAAATAGCTACTTTTATATTCACCAACTTAATAAAATTCCTAGATGTCAGTGCTTGACACTGGCATGATACCATAGTAGTAGGTTCAAATCATAATGTTCGTACAGTTGTGTGTTAAGCACTGGAATGACTCCATCACAAAGGAACCAGTTGTCAGCTACTCTGAATCATTAACATCTTGCATTAATTCTGCCACAATTTTAAATTTTCAATAAATTTTTAGGAGGCAAATATGAATCTCAATATCTTTCAAATGAGAAAATCACATAAATACTCTTCTTTGCAGCTCATAATGGAGTCAAATTGGAGTGAGCGCAGTTATGCAAGTTTTGCTGAGGAAGGCTACGTCAAAAATATTATTGCCTTTCGAGCAATCAACATGATTGCAAATGCTACCTTCAGTGCCTTTTATTCTTACAGACTTACTAATCAAGAAAAGTCACAACTAAAAGTCCATTCGTTACTGAAGTTATTCTATTTCCCAGTCCAATAACATTAGAATCGTAGTTTATTGATGGAATTGTAACTCACCGATTAATCCGTCAATGCTTTCATATATTGATGATTGAAGTAAAACAATAGAAACCGGCAACAGAGCTCTATCTTCTGCACCCCAATAGAGCCCCATTGGAAATTGTCCTGGAAGGAATAAAACATTCCTTATACATATCGCTAAACTGTAAATAATAACAGTTATGACTTTAAAGTCAATAAGATAACTGGACGTTCAGCAGTACTACATCTAAAATCTTCAATCCTTTGAGCGATTGGTATGGATTGTCACAAATTTGAGCAGCAGCATATAGCATAGATCAGCATAACCAATCTGGCGATTGGAATCAGGCAATGCTACAAAATGGAGCAATACCAAGTGGCGCAATAGTTGTAAAACCAGCAAAAGATTGGAGCAGTAGAATTTTAAGCCAGAAGCAGTATCAGCGCTTGAAAGAACAGATAAGCGATCATTATTCAGGCTCTGTCAACGCTGAAAGGCCAATATTGCTTGAAGGAGGCTTGGAATGAAAAGAAATGAGTCTATCGTCCAAGAGATATGGTTTCATTGAATCTAAACATACATCGGCTCGCGATATTACACTGGCTTTTGGTGTTCTGTCGCAGTTGCTTGGCATGCCAGGTGATAACACTTACAGCAATTTGTCGAAGCACACTTTTCCATTTGGGAACAAAAGACGGTTTTACCAACACTAAAAATATTATCTGTCACCTAAATTCTTGATTAACATCAAGATTTGGTGAAGATCTGTGCTTGTTATACGACAATGATGCAATAGAAATTCTCATGAAAAAAAAAGACAAAAGCTGTGGAATACGTAGAAAAGGCAAGTTTTATAACTCTCAATGAAAAAAGAGAAGCATTTGTCCTGCGGTTAGTTAGCGAGTGGTGATGAGTTGGATTAAAACCTTACTTTTAATATTAATAATATATTTATATTATTAATAGGTATTTAATACTTATGTAAAATATATTAATAAACTCAAGGTAAATTATGAATAAAACACATCAAAGAGAATTAGATGAGTGGCTTTTATGCTGTTAATCAAATAAATATAAAAGATGCTAAAAAATTAATAGAGACTGTGGCAAGTATTCATCCATTTTTCTATATGAAGCTACTTGCGAAGGATGCGAAAATATTATAGAGCCTTGGCTTAAAGAGAGAGCAAATATTAATGTGGTAAATGGGGGAACGGATTAACTTCTTTGGATTTTACCGCTAGAAGTCGACATGCTAACGGGATAGTTGTGGATAAGTTGATAGTAAATGAAATAGTAAGACTGGAAGTTTTCGATTTCTATATAACTGAACGAAATTTAATGTTAGTAAGTGATTTTATAGGCTCTTCTGGTAAAATACATAATAATTTTGCAGCATCGTTCAAGCTGTGAGAAAGAAGTTGAGAACTTAAAAAAGAAAATAAACTGCTGTATGATTTTTTGAAGGAAATCACGTTTGTGAGCTGATTAAAATATGAAGGTGGAATAAAAGTGTACGCAGCAAGTTTGATGGCAAGGAAGTTTACAGAATAAATATCAAAACTATATTCATATTTTAACTAATAAAGCTAATGAAGTAAAAAAAGAAATTTTTTGTATAATCATAAACCGCTAATTGTTACTTTATCAACGCATTATAAATGTGATTTCAAAACTATGACATTTGCTGGTATAAAACTTTTTTTAAAGTTCACAGTGGTGATTTTAAAGAAAATTGTGAAATGTAGGAATAACTCTGATTGCCTTTGTAGATTTTAGAGATGTTGCAAAAGTACATACTCTACACTAAAAGTATAGGCATTTGCAGAATTTGTAAGAAATAATGCACCTAGTAGGAATCTTAGCAGTTTAAACGCTGAACAACACCTGGTGTTATGGTTTATTGTTCGATCCTTTAATCACCACATGTACATAGGCCAGTTGAGCCTATACTCAAAGTATGGAACGGGCGGCAGAGTTGCAGTAAAATAGAACTTTACTTTACATAGAATTTGGATATCATTTGAAATATATTTTTGAAATTAGTATATCAAAGATTATGGATGTAGAAATCAAAGAGCAAGCTGTGTGTGAGCAAATGTGTTTCAGCGTGAGCCGCGCAAGTCTTTTAAATACATTATCGAGAGTGAGCGGGGTGGTTGAAAGGCGCAACGCGATAGATGTTTTGGCATGTATAAATATCAAAGCACAATATGGCAGCATAAAACTAAAGGCTACCGATCTTGACATTTCAATATTTGCCTCACTTGCTGCAAATGTTTCAGCGGAAGGAGAAGTAAAAATCTCAGCACATACTTTGCACGACATAGTGAAGAAGTTGCCAATTGATTTAGATATCAATTTCGAAATGAACGATCAAGGGAAATTATTGATATCTTGTGGAAATGCAAACTTTTTATTATCGAATGTAATTTCAAATAACTTTCCTGTTCTTGAAGAAGGAGACCATAAATATGATTTTACTTTGCTGAGTGCAGATTTGGTAGAATTATTAACTAAAACGAAGTTTGCTGTATCACTAGATGATACAAGATATAATTTAAATGGGATATATTTGCATACAGATGAGCAATTTTTGTTCTGCGTTGCAACCGATGGTCACCGTTTATCACGTATGAAGATGCCTAAACCTGAAAATATCAACGGCGAATTTGGTGTGATAATTCCACGTAAAACTGTCATGGAACTGCTGAAGATATTGGATGATTGTAATGAAATTAATATAAAGCTCTCAAATAGAAAAATCAAATTCACATGTGGTGAGTATATTCTAATATCAAAATTGATAGATGGAACTTTTCCAGATTATAAAACTGTTATTCCGGCATCTCAAGATAAACAAATGGTTGTTGAGAGTGGTAGGCTAGCTAGTGTTATAGATCGGGTTTCCGTTGTTGTATACGATAAAATAAAATCCATTAGGTTTTCATTACAAGAAAAATTATTAACTCTAAACTCAAATTCTCAAGAGTGCAGTGATGCAACTGAATCCATAGAAGTAGATTATAATGAAACTCCTATGGAAATAGGGTTTAATTCACGCTATTTGCTTGACGCTTTATCTTGCATAAAAAACAAATGTAAGTTTATCTTGTCAGATGGCAATGGTGCTACAATTATCACTGATGAAGATGATCCAAATGCATTGTATATAGTGATGCCAATGAGGACTTAGGTTAATAATCTATCTTTACCAAATATAAACCGCAAGGTGGTGCAGTAACTCCAGCAGCGTTTCTTTTGCGCTTATTTAATATATTTAGCATTTCTTGTGGATTAGTTTTATTTTTTCCGAATTCAACCAAAGTACCGACAATGATCCTCACTTGATTATGTAAAAAAGAAATGGCAGATATTTTGATGTATATATAACTTCCATTTTGCACTATCTCAATATTATCAATCGTTCTTACCGGATTTGCAGCTTGACAGTCTTTTGAGCGGAAACTTGAAAGATTTTGCTTTCCAAGCAGATGTTTAGCCGCTTCACGCATGATGTTTACGTCAAGTGGGTTAAATATTTGCCATACATAACCGGCTTCCAAAGCTGAAGGAGTATAGCGGTTAATTATTCTATATTCATAGTGTCTTTTTTTTGCTGAGAATCGCGCGTGAAACTCATCGTTTACAACTTCTACATTGAGTACGACCACGGAAATCAATTTTAAGTGATAATTTATTGCGTTCCTTATTCTGTAAAGCTCAAATTCTCTCTTCATATTAAAATGAGCAACTTGTCCTAAAGCATGAACTCCCGCATCAGTCCTACCACCGCAGTATAAAGTGACTTTTTCGCCACTGAAATTAAATATAGCATTTTCTATAGTCTCCTGGATTGAGTTAGTAGAATATTGCTGTTTCTGCCAACCAGAGAAACTACTACCATTATACTCTATCGTTATTTTGTATCGCATTGCAAAATCTATCTAATTTTCTATCTTATACCAAATCTTGTTGATAATATGATAAATTAATAAAGAGTACTTTTTGCCTACAGCTGGAGGTTTAGGCAAATTTATGGTTTATTCTACTTGAATGACACATCACTGGTCATAAAATCACAATGTTTATGCAATTTCACTAGTAGGTTGCTTGAGTCCGTACTATTATATAATTGTGATACTATATAAAATATGACCTTTAAAAAGCTCAATCTACACTTAGTATCAGATTCAAGCGGTGAAACTGTCATATCAGTTGCGAAATCAGCTCTTAAACATTTTCGTTCTGTAGAAACAATTGAATATGTTTGGTCTTTTGTGAAAAAAGAAGAACAAATTGATAGAATTTTGGAAACAATAAATAAGAAAAGTGATGCTCATCACTTTGTTATATGCACTATTACTGATGATGAACTAAGAAAATATTTAAAAGATAACTGCATAAAATTGAAAATTCCATATCGAGCAATATTATCACATATTATTAGAGAAATTTCTTCCTATCTTGAAATTGAAAAAGACGAAAAGCTTGACTTGCATACCGAGATGAATAATGAGTATTTTCAGCGCATTGAGGCAATCAACTACACTATTAATCATGATGACGGACAAAATATTCAAGGTATTGATAAGGCAGATATAATCTTGATTGGAGTTTCGCGTACATCAAAATCTCCCACCAGTATGTATTTAGCTTATCGGGGGTATAGGGTTGCAAATATTCCATTTGTTAGTGAGATACCCTTTTATGTTGACTTAACAAAGTTAGAGAACAGGCTGACAATAGGGCTAACAATAGATGCAAGTAGACTAGTGGAAATACGCAAGAATAGACTTACTTCAATTAACAACGAAAATAATAATGTATACGCTGACCCTAAGAAAGTAAAAAGGGAAATTAAAAAAGCAGAGGAACTTTTTAAACAAAACAATTGGCCAACTATAGATGTAACACAGAAGTCGATTGAAGAAGTGTCAGCAACAATTATACAATATTTTAATAGAATGTGATCAATTTATCAATTGACTAACTCTTTGTAAGTAGCTATAATATAAGATAATTTGGTTTCGTTATAGCTATGAAAGTTAAAGGCTCACTAAAGTCCCATCGCAGCAGAGATAAAAACTGTAAAATTGTGAGAAGGAGTGGTAAAATTTACGTTATAAATAAAGTAAAGCCAAGGTGTAAAGCCCGCCAGGGTTCTTGAGTGTCAGCCATAAGTTGATTATGGAATAGATTTATCGATTACCTTGAAACAAAGTGGGGTTACAAGTAGTCAGAAAGTAGTGTAAGTTGTATATGCGGTCTTGGCTTGCGGTAAAAGGGTTCTAAGCTGTAACTATGGTGCTTGGTTTTATTCACTTTTTATGTTATGCGTTTTTAGTTTCTTATATGTAAAAGTATTATGTTTGTGTTTAAAAATAAGAAGAAGTTACTGTTTTTAAGCATGGCTTTGCTAATTTCTTTTCTTACACTATATCTTAATATCAGTACAATTACTGGTAACATAGCTTATCAGCATTAATGAATTTTAAAGAAGAGATAGAGTACAATTAATTTTTGCTAAGGAAAATATATCTTTTGAAATGGAAAAGTTAAGTAATGAAGTGTTTGCTTGCATGAAAAAGCTTAGATTTGGATCTGCTTAATGAACAAGCAAAAATGCTCTGTGTTATGTAAGCCACAAGGAACTAATGGTTATTCTCGATGTGGAATAGCATTATCTTTAAATGAAAGAAGAACCACTATAATCCAAGTGCAAGCATTATAAACGAGACGAAAGTGAAAATATCTTATTAGCGCTTTTAATACAGGCCATGTTTGAGTTGCTATCACTTGTGGCCGATCATATTTGCTCAACTATATTGAAAATCCAGAGATTTACGATCTTGATGCAAAATCAAAAAGCTTTAACTCTTCAAATAATTTAAGAAGAAACCTAGTTTCCAAGTAGCGCAATAGGAAAATTGATAATCATAGTGGGTAGAGTTACTGATGCAAATTGTTGCCAATATAAAATGCTGTAATTTCTATATGACACTCGAATTCACGCGGAGTAAACCATTATGATGAAAATATAGTGGATGATAGGCTTGATCCAAATTTTGCCGAATCAGGAAGGTTTACAGTGAATAACCTTAGCTATTGTAATTTTATTACAATAGTACATGGTAGAATTGGTGATAAGTTTTTACATATTAACTTTTTGGTTCAATATCCAGATTTCTCATAGTTTACCGACGTAAATGTTCTTTGCCGACCATAATTGTGATAAATGCGCTCTTATTCTGTTCTTGAGAATCTTATTGATAATGGATTTGTAGGACTTCTGATATCACCATATACTTATAATGATCTGTCCATTAAGACCTACACATTTAATATCACCTTAGGTGGGTATAAGAAATTTTCTTATAAAAGATAAAATCTTTGCATATCATAGAGTTCATAGTAATCTTAAGCTCTGTTGTACTTAAAATGTATATGAAAAACATCGTACTAATATTTTTACTAGTTTTATATGCAGCTTACAATTATTTGCAATGGAGGTGTCAATGATGAAGATAACAATTTCTAAGGCTTTATCTGATTTTGAAACGCTAGTAGTAGGTTTGTTTGAAAACGATAACTTTATAAGTAACGGTAAGTTTTTACAAGGTAAACAAATTACAGATAATATCAAAAGATTTAGTGATTTCAATGGAGGTTTTGGTGAATTTTTCTCCATTACTTCATCAGATGGAAAGAATGTTATAGTTGCGGGGCTTGGCAAGAAAGATGAATGGGATGAAAACAAAGAACTAAATATTGGCGGAAAAATATATTGCGAACTGAGCAGATTAAAAATCAAGCAAGCTGTAATCTCAATCATAGGTAATGCAGCAAATGTTGCATACGGTGCATTTTTGCGCAGCTTTAAGTTTGATAAGTATAAAACCAAAAGGGATGAAAAAGTTACAGAAGTAGAGGAGATTACAGTGCTAGCGAAAGATGAGCAATTCAGTAATGCTGAAAAATCATTTGAGCATTTAAGACAAGAAGGTGAAGGAATATTTCTTGCACGTGCTTTTACCACTGAACCACCTAATGTTTTATATCCAGAATCCTATGCTGATCACATAAAAACCGAGCTTGCTAAGCTTGGTCTTGAAATCGAAGTGCTTGGTAAGAAGCAGATGGAAGAGAAAAAAATGGGAGCATTACTTGGTGTAGCACAAGGAAGTAGTAAAGAGCCAAAATTAGTAATGATAAAATGGAATGGAGCTTCCAAGGAACAAAAGCCTGTAGCTTTTGTGGGTAAAGGTATAACGTTTGATACTGGTGGAGTGTCACTCAAGCCTTCGCGTGGCATGGAGTCAATGAAATATGACATGGCGGGTTCTGCTACTGTGGTTGGGGTGATGCGTACTCTAGCTGGACGGAAAGCGAAGGTAAATGCGGTTGGTGTGGTTGCACTTGCAGAAAATGCAGTGGATGGTAATGCTCAAAGACCAAGTGATATAGTAGTTTCGATGTCTGGGCAAACAATAGAGGTATTAAACACCGATGCAGAAGGAAGGCTCATACTTGCGGATGCTTTATGGTATACGCAGGACAGATTTTCACCTAAGTTTATGATTGATCTTGCAACTTTAACTGGTGCCATAGTGGTTGCACTTGGGAATAACGAGTATGCTGGTCTTTTTTCCAATAATGATGAATTAGCAAATCGTATTATCGATGTAGGAAATGAAGTAAACGAGAAGTTATGGCGTTTTCCTATGAATGAGACTTACGATAAAATTATCGATTCGCCGGTCGCTGATGTTCAAAACATTGCTCCTGCAGGCTTTGGCGGGGATAGCATAATGGCTGCACAATTTTTACAGCGTTTTGTAAATGGAACTTGCTGGGCACACTTAGACATTGCAGGTACGGCTTGGAATGAAAAAGGCACTGATATTTCTCCAAGAGGAGCGGTGGGTTTTGGTATAAGATTGCTTAATAAATTGGTTAAAAAATACTACGAAACGGGTAGCTGAAGCTTTAGTCTGAAATTTAGAAAGTTATGGGCTTTGGGTTTTTCTTGGTCTTTTTATGATTCAAAACTTGGGTTGTCTATTGCAGAAGGTGGATTCATTTCTTTCACTTTCTCGTTAACTTTTCATTTACTTCCTCTATTATACCTTCACCAATTGCCATAATTTTAGGTAGGAAGTTGTCCATAAAACCTTTCAATTTCTTCGTATCTTCCACATGAGTATTATCACCTTTCTCTATAAGCCTTTTATCTCATCTTCTGAAAAATTTTGAATGGTCCAAGTCATTTATTAATTCTTTTATAGCGTAACGTTGCCCTTCACTTTTAAGCATTTTTATTATTTCTATTTTTTATCAAGCGTTGTTTGTTCTTTTCAGGTACTTTTTGGATATTATTTCAATAGATCGTTCTTCAATTTTGCAAAATTATTCTCTCTTGCTTGAACTGTAGTCAATTTATCGATCAAGTTCTTACAAAACTTTTAATTGCTTTCCTAAAGATTCAGCATCTTCTTTTGTCTCACCACTACTATGATATACAGTACAATCCCAATAGCAACTATAGTTACTAGTGCTACAAGTTCAGCTAACGCTAATCCACAACCCATTAATGTATCAGTCACTTTTCTTCTATTGCTAATGTACCTGCAGCGCACTTATTAGTGCCGCAATAGCTGTTTCCAACTTACAACTCCTTGAGTTAACAACTGGTTACCTAAAACTTAGGTATTCACTATATGCCTTCTATTTTGTTTGCTTGCTCAAGAAGTATTTCTAAGTCTTTTTTTGTTCTCTATAAGGTATTCAGTTACAGTACTAAACAAACTTTCATTGCTCTTCAGTAATTCAGTAACATTCTCAACACTTAATTTATTAAATTTCTTATCTAAGCTTTTAAAATCCTCATTATCTTTTAATAAGTCCTCAAATTTCTACCAAATCTAGCTTCTCTCTAATATATCTTACTATATTTTTAATGAATTGGTCCGAATCAGCTGGATTAGTTGTCACCTTCTGCCATATTCAAGTCCTATCAATTATAAGCATGCCTAATTATACATAATAATTACTAACTATGTCATAATTAATATGAAGTAATTAATACAATTACCACTTTTCAAACATGGAATTTGTACTACAATACCTAAATTATATGAAAATAAGGTACTCTATGAGTGAAAAAAAATTAAGAGCTGCTGTGATTTTATCAGGATGTGGTCATCTCGACGGTGCAGAGGTGAGAGAAGCTGTTTTAAGCTTGCTCGTGCTTGATCAGCAGGAAGTGGAAGTCAAATGCTTTGCACCTGATATCAATATTGTACAAGTTATGAACCATAAAACAAAAGAGGCGGTAAAAGAGAAGAGGAATGTACTTGTTGAAGCAGCAAGAATTGCAAGAGGTGAAATATATGACCTAAAGGAAGCCAAGGCTAAAAATTTTGATATGCTAGTTGTACCAGGTGGATATGGAGTTGCGAAAAACTTATCTGACATAACTGAAGGTAAAGACATGGTGACAGTAATACCAGAATTTGAAAGATTAGTTTCAGAATTTTTTGCTGCAAAAAAGCTAATAGGGGCGATATGTATATCTCCAGCGGTGATTGTTTTTATTTTAAGTAATAAAATAGACAAAAGAGGAAATAAAATTAAGGTGACTATAGGAGATGACAGAGAAAAGTTGATAGAAAAGCTTGGTGGCGAGCATATAAAGTGCGACACAGAGTTGTCAATAGAAGACGAAGAACATAATGTATTTTCCTGTTCTGCTTATATGCGTAGTGATGAAAGTACATACTCTGTATATCAAGGGATAAAACATATGATTGACAGTATGGTAAAAAAGATCAACAAAGGAAATTAATACCAAATTCAAATGGTAATATAGCAAATTAAAGATACCCGTTTTGCCAATCAACAATGGTGTCATTTCAGCGTACCTCCCCTTGTCATCACTGCCATTAAGTTAAGGAAAGTTGGGTATTACGTCTTTCGTTCTAAACAGTCTGCAATTGTTATTTTTAAATCTCTTGGATTTTATTTGCCTAAAAATTCATCACAACTACTCAATCACTTCAAATTTTTTGTCTAATCTTAACTCCTCTTTTCTTAACTTAATGGCAGTGATGACAGGAGGAGGGCTTGCTTCCATGCATCATTTGTTGTGTTAATTTATCTTGGTAAAATAAATGCTCGTACAGTGCGGATAAGGTCAATCAACAGACCTACTTTTCCTGTGATCTTTTAAGTCTTTCTTTATTTAATATGTAGCTTATCTCTTCCACACTTTTATCAATATCGTCATTGATTATTACATAATCATATTTATTGCTTTTGCTTATCTCTTTTTGAGCCTCGGCTAATCTAAGTTCTATTTCACTTGCACTATCAGTGTTACGCTTTTGCAGACGTAACATAAGCTCCTCTATTGAAGGTGGAAATATAAAAATACTTACAACTTTTTTCCTCATAAGCTTATATAAATGAAATGCTCCTTGCCAATCTATACTCAGTAAGATGCTTGTTCCGCTGCTTAAGTTTTGTTTTATAAAATTTCTAGGTATGCCATAAAAATTATCAAAAACTTTGGCGTACTCAAGCATTTGACCGGCCTCGCATAACTCGTGAAACTTTTCCTCGGTAACAAAAAAATAGTCTTTGCCATTTATTTCACCAGGTCGAGGTTTACGCGTAGTCATAGAAATTGATTTAACTAAGTTAGTCGATCGCTCAAGTAATCTTTCTAATATGGTAGTTTTGCCAGCTCCAGAAGGAGAGGATAAAACCAATAATACACCGTCACTTTTTATGGTCATTTTCTTTTCCAAGTAGTTCATTGTTGTACATTTCATGTTTAACTAGTGTTTTCCAATATGGCGCTCTTCAGATCAGATTTAAAAAAACTTGAATTATCTAAATTAGAATCTGATAAGATGGTACCAATAAAGGAAGAATTGTCAAAAACAACATAACGTAAATCAGCTTTTTTAAGATTTGCCTTATTAAAATTAACATTTATAAATTTTGCTCTACTCAATATCGAATTAGAGAAATCGGCATTCTCTAGGTTCATATCTTTAAATTCAAAATAAGCGTAATTCACATCAAATTTTTCACCATATGATATTTTTTTTTGTAAATCTTCAATTGAGGTTATAGCACCATCTAAGTCTGCAAGCTTTTCCTGTCCTTTATTGCCGATTAGAATTGAATGATCAAACTTACAATTTGTTAAACGAGCATCAACAACTGAGCCTTCATATAAGCTCGAAGAGTAAAAAAATGTATTATCAATCATTGAATTATTAAAATTGTTGAGAAAAAAGCCTGTTTTTTTAAAAGTATTATCATGAAGCAAAGAAGATCTAAAATCATTTTTAATAAAATTTGAATTAGTTACTTTCAGATTAGACCAACTTGAGTT
This sequence comes from Wolbachia sp., assembly GCA_051710285.1. Taxonomy (GTDB): domain Bacteria; phylum Pseudomonadota; class Alphaproteobacteria; order Rickettsiales; family Anaplasmataceae; genus Wolbachia. Next base: position 446,461 of record JBPETD010000001.1, on the reverse strand, counting down.
ATCTGCTATTAAATTAAAGAATGTTGAACTCTCCACTTCACTAGAGTCGATGCTATGGTAAGAGAGTTTGTTATTATAAATTTGAGAGTCTTGTATTTTTACCTTGTACATTGAAGCAGCAGAAAGATCTGTACCTTCTATCTTTGCAGAGGTAAATAGCGAATAATCGAAAAACGAACCGTTCATGTTAGAATTTGTAACTTTAGTATTATAAAACTTTCCGTGACAAATGTCAGAATCAGAAACGTCAACTTGATGTAGCTCGATAAAATTGAAATCAATATTAGATAAATCGGTATCTTGAAAACTAACTTTAGAAGCATACGAATGTTTTACTCTTGAACCATGTAGTATAGATTGAACAAAACTTGAATTATTAGCATTTAAGTAGGAAATCTGCGTATTGCTTAAATTAGTTCTATTGAAATTACTTTCAATTATAGTAGAAGAATTAAGGCAGACGTTAGAAAGATCGCTGCCTGTGAAATCTGATTCTCTTATTTCTGCACCATATATATTAGCGTTTTTCAACGATGAAAATTGTATTTTTAGTTTGTATGAATCTACTCCAAAAAAATTTGCATTGCTAAGATTGCTTTTCTGCATAACAGTATCATTTACTTCGCTATCGCTAAAATTTACATAACTAACATTCGAGTTTAGTAAGCTAGAAAGATTAATTTTTACATTTGAGAAATTAGTATGTAAACCAGTTATATTATGCATTTTTGCCCTTTTAAGATCAGAGTTAATAAACTCAGCATAACTAATATCAGACTGATCAAATGTAATATCTGCTAAATTTGAAGAAATAAATTTTGCAAAACTCAGATTTGTACCTTCTATTCTTAGACCCTGCAAATTAGCATTGGAAAAATTTGCCCCACGCAAATCAGCATTAATAAAGGATACACCTGACAAGTCAGTATGAGAAAAGTCGGCGCCAATTAGACTGACTCCATCAAAAATGGACCTGTTGAGGTATAATCGACTAAAGTTAGCTCCATTTAAGTTAGGACCAAAACCTTTTCCAAAGTCTTCTGGTACGCCTTTTTTGTGACACTGTAATAGAAATTCAGCAAAGTCTTTTTTACTGTAAGACACATACTTTGTCTTATGAATGGTATCCAAAAAATCACTGACCGGATTCTTCCTATCATCTACTTCATTTCCGTAACACAAATAACCAATGAAGATTAATATAAAAAATCTAATCATTTTTCTTGATCATCATTGCACCTCAATTGGTTATTTTCTTTTGTTTTTACAGCCCAATTATACATTTTTTAAGCTTTCTTTGTTGTTTATTCTCTTATACTCCAAAAGATGTGGTATCATTTCAGTAATTGCATTTATCATATCAACTCGCCCTCTTTCGATTGATTATGTCAATAGGAGATTGAAGACTACTATTAACCGCTTTAGGATCAACGCCTTGTAATAGGATAAAACGTACTATATCTATCTCGCCTTGCTTAACGGCATAAATTAGAAGGGTATCTCTAAGCTTATTTCTAAGCTTCAGTACCTCTTGAGTTGTTAATCCAAGCTTTTCCAACTTGCTTATCATCTCCATTAGGCAAACTAAATTGTTCTTTTTAATACAGTAAAAGCTGGACACTATAATTATCAATAAATACGGTTATCGGAAGATGCTCATTAAACTTATTGTATTGTCGCTTATATAATGACTTGCTTTGTGCGCTTTTTCGATACCATTCCTTTATTGGTTCTCTGTCTAGCTTTTCCATCTTTGTAAGTTTTCTTCCTCTTGCTTGTTTTGTTTCTTCTAGTAATAGATTTTATTCGATTTTTACTGCGCTCCTCAGCTGGTTTTTCATTTCTTCTTTTTCAGCTTGATCTTCCTCTTTTTCTTTTTCCCTTTTAATAATTTATCTGCATTGTTTTTTGAGAGCTTATTCTCCTCGATATCAACCTTTTTATCAAATTGTAGACTCTTTTCCAGATTAGCTACATCTTCATTTAGACCAGAACTTGGAGATAAAACTAAATTTTTGTCCACTTCTTTATTGGTCACGCATGGCAAACTTGCTGTAACTTCCTCTTTACTTTTTTTTCTGGAAGGTTATTGCCAAAATCTTTATCACTCTGCTCACCTCTACCAATAGCTTTTAGCTGCAGGAGCTTTACATTCATAGTATTGTGGTTCTTTTTTATTGATCACTCCCTCAAACTCTCTATCCTGTGCATTTTCAACATTCAACCAATCAACGTCCTTAGTATAGCTTTTGGAAGACTCAGGCTCGGTTCCTTGGGTTGCGATTTTCGGCGCATCTTGTTTTAGATTTTTCCTTATATTCACATTTTCATTCACAGAACTAACCAATTCACCTGCATCAGTCTTTTTCTTTCAACATGATCCACAGCAAAAAGGCTCGACGAGTCAAACACGATAAATAACAATGTAAAGTATAAAATACTCCCCATAAATATCACAAGCACAGGCTTAATTAAGATGATACTATAATCAAACAATTAATCTATAGTATAAAAATGGGCATGTGGAATGGATGTTGATTAAAATCATCACGCCAATAACACGCGGAAGGAGAGGGATTCGAACCCTCGATACGACCTTTCAATCGTATAACGGTTTAGCAAACCGCAGCCTTCAGCCGCTCGGCCACCCTTCCAGATCTTGAACTTCAAAGCAAGTATTTTATATAATACCAGGACTTCATAACCTGTCTAACGCTTTTAATAGTAGAGTCTCATGTTATTAAATAGCAAAATCTCTTTTAAACCAGCCAATAACTGTAATTTTACTATAATAAATAACCTAAGCTAATGCACATCAATCTCCACTTTTAATAGCGTTTTCAATAATGCTCTTTGCTTCTTTCATGCCAACCCATTTTTCAACTGTTACTGTTTTTCCTTTTTCTAGGTCTTTGTAGTGTGAAAAGAAATGAGTTACCTTATCCAGTAAGCTTTTAGGCAAATCAGAGCAGTCTTTCACATTATCATAATAGCTATCAATACTGGAAACAGGTACAGCTAATATCTTTTCATCTTCTCCTTTTTCATCCTTAGTAAGCATAGCACCTATTGGACGTACCGATATTAAAACACCAGGTGCTATAGGAAATTGAGTTAACACCAAAACATCCACTGGATCACCATCACCTGCACAGGTGTTTGGCACAAATCCATAATTGCAAGGATAGGTCATTGAGGTAGACAAAAACCTGTCAACTTGCAGTAATCCGAGCTCTTTATTAAATTCATACTTTATAGGCTCAGCATTTGCACTTATTTCAATTATCACACTCACCGCATCCATTGTCGCAGTTATTTTACTCAAATCCATAAATTACCTATTACTTTAAGAATCAGTATTATACAGTATACATTTCTTAGTTGTCACATTTATATCTTTATGAACAAAATCCACCTGAGAAGCAGCTAAATCAACTTAGACAAATAAATAGCAGCTTTGCAGCTCGTTTTTATGAATGAAGATAAGATATTGTAACCAAATGAACCTTCAGCATTGTGCTTAATTGCAATGTATCTATGTTTCAACTCCTCATCACGAAACTTACTTATCATTTCTCTTAGTTCTTCATCTTCTAAATGCAAAACTTGCTCTTTATAGTGCTCTCCGATCACTTCTTCGACTGCAGCAGTGCAAGCCATAGCAGCCTTTCTTCCCATAATGGCAGTTGCAACACCAAGCGACATTCCCAAAACGTGCCAAACTGGCAGTAAGACAGTAGGACGGACTTTTTGTTCTTTGATTTTCTCGTTGAAATAATGAAAATGCTTTTTTTCCTGCTCTTCTATTTCAATTATTTCCCTGATTATAAAAGACTTTTTAAGAATAAATTTTTGACCAGAATAGATGCAAATAGCTCCATATTCTCCAGCATGGTTTACTCTAATTGCTTGCTGCAAGAACTTATTGCTGCTATACCTTAAGTTATTTAGATTTTTTTCTCTCTCCACAATACATTTTACCTGACACGAACAGAGCTGCTATAAGATAAATTAAGTTCCACGTTGCTAGGGAAACGCCTAGAACATAATGTGGTCTGTTACAAGAAGGAGAGTAGCTAAGGTTTAATAGATTGTTTCTTAGCTCTTCTATGCTAAAGTTACCGTTTGCTTGTTCTGTGCACCCTAAAACATCATGAAATAAGCGAAATTCAAGACCTACATGATAAAAGGATATTATCGCACCTATGAGATAATTGCAAAACATTACATATACTAAAATTTTGTTGTCTTTGATCATGTGTGCTACTGAAAGCAACCCTCCAACATAGTAAACTATTCGTTCATATATACATAATTTACATGGCAGCATATAAAAAAAATACTCTAGCACATATGAGAAAATTAGAGCAACAGTGCTTGACAGCAAAATGATTATAGGAATTCTAAAATTATTACGCATAACCTTTAAGTTAGCTATTACAATGACTTCTTAGAGAATAAAGCAGAGTACTCATTTTGCATAGGGATTTTTATTCTTCTTCAAAAGCAATCTGATTGGCACGCCTTCAGCAAAGAAGCTTTTTTTAAGATCATTAACTAAATAGCGTTTATAACTTTCATCAACATTTTCAGGCATGTTGCATATTAAGGAAAAGGCCGGAGGTGTAGTGCCGATTTGAGCAATATACTTCATTTTAATTGCTCTACCTTTAACAAGCGGGTGAGGGTGCCTATCAAAAGCATCAATTAGCCAGTTATTTAACTTTGCAGTACTAATTTTTCTGCTTAATGATTCGTTTACTTCAAGACATTTGTCTAACACATCACTGCAGCGTATGCCTTTCAACGCAGAAATCGTTATAGTTGGCACTTCCAAAAATAATCGAGTTACTTCCTGTTGTTTTACAAATTTTATCAACATGCTCCTGTCGTTTTTATTTATTAAGTCCCACTTATTTAAGACAATGATAATTCCCTTTCCTCTTTTGATTGCAGCTTCACCGATTGATAAATCCTGTTGCTCAATACCCACAAGGGAGTCTAGCATTAAAACTATCACGTGAGAGCGTTTTATTGATTCCATGCTCTTCTCAACGAATCTTGATTCTAAGTCATCTACAACATTTGCCTTTCTGCGGATTCCGGCAGTGTCAATCAGAGTAATTAGCTTTCCATCATGATCGTATGTAATGTCCACAGAATCACGCGTGGTACCAGGTTTTGAAGTTGTTATTAGTCTGTTCTCTGCAAGTAAACTATTTAGAAAAGTTGACTTCCCAACATTTGGGCGGCCAATGATTGCGATCCTTAGCTTAGTAAACTCATTAGCTTGATCAGATGTCATTTCAGTGCGTGACACTGGAATCTGCTTATTTTTTTCTAGATTCAAGTAGTCAGCTACTTGGACGACGGGAGAGAAATTTGTAAAAGACACAATAATATCAGATAATGCATCGTAGAGATCAACCATGCCAAGGTTATGTTCAGCTGAGATGTACACCGGACCTATGAAATCAAAAAACTGCAGATAATCAACATTTCCTGATCTATGACCTTCACATTTATTTGCTACGAGTATTACAGGTTTATTTGTCTTCCTCTTTAGCCACTTTGCAAATTCTTTGTTCTGTTCATTTTGCACTTTTGTATCAACGAGAAAGAAAATTACATCCGCACTCAATAAAGAAAACTCTATTTGCTCAATAACTTGCGGTGAAAAATTGGTTTGGTCATTCCATCCTCCTGTATCAATAATTTTAAATTCTAAATTGCTAATTCTTCCAATTCCCTCACGTCTATCTCTCGTTACCCCAGGAATATTACTAACCACTGCTGCTTTTCTTCCCACTAGCCTATTAAATAGGGTTGATTTGCCAGTATTTGGCAGGCCTACTATAGCAGTTTTTAGCATAGTTTAAGCACATGTTCTATAGAAGTAGATTATAATCAAAATTTTTCAATTTAACTATTAACTTTATAGATTACGTCAATATCTTAAAATCAAGATAAGATATCTTGATTTTATTATGTGAAATATAGGTGGTATTATACCGATATCAGAGCAAATATATAGTAGAGGTGATGAAAATCTAAAACAACAAAGGCATTTATATGAAAATATAGAACGTACAGAGAAACAAACGGGTTCCAGTTAAGCATGACAATATGTAAACAAATTGAGAGAAAAGCGGAAAAGATTCTAAAGCGAGTAGAAGACATAGAAAAGGTATGAAAACTTTCTGATAGATAGGCTACACGAAAAATGCTCTATGAGTTATTAGAAATTATAAATCTTGCGCACAATGATAAAGTAATGTTTGTCATGCATGCGAGTTTGTACATGACATAGTATTAAATGAAGAGAAACCAGCAGCAAAAGGAATATCATTGATAGGGCGCTTAATAAAAATGTAGATCAAATTAAAACAAAATTTAAGCCTTGAAAAAGCGAGAAGAAATGTTGGGTTCTCTTTGTTTAAAAATAACTGATTTAATTTTGGAGTGTACGTATGTCAGTAAAGAATTCTTGGATTCGTGTTGTGACAGTATGTCAATAGATCATGCTCTAAAAGAGAAGTGTAAAACTATTTATCAAGTTTAGAGCAAGTTGTACGTAATAGTATTGAAAATGACAAAAGGAAGGAATCATAATAGAAAGGGATAATGAATTTTATTGTGTAAAGTGTCCAGAAGAAAGTGTTATAACTCCTGCAAAATTTTTGAATAATCCAGAATTCAAAGATTTAGATAGAGCATTGAAATTTGTGGAAAGTGATGTAGTCCAAACGAAAAACGGGGTCAGTATTGCGATATGAAGATTGTACTTCAGATGGCCTTTGAAGTAGGCAACGGTGAAAAATTGAAATGGTTCTATTTTCTGAAAATACCTTAAGCTTTCGTAAAATAATGCTGCATATGGATGATAAAAGTTGTTAAATCTTTTAAAACATCATGAAGAACTAGAAAAGAATCACTCATCTTTAGAACATTGGCCAGAGCGCTAACTAGAATGTTGGGCATAAGTAACTGCCAATACACATACAACATTGCATATAACAATGGTGTATGTGTAATAACGAGTTCAACCAAAATTCTAATGCCAAATTACAACTTTTTGCATAACCTAAACTAAGTAGAAAAGGCGAAGATTGCTAAGGTATTATTCAAGTAACTAACATTGGTTTTATGACGTTGTTATGAAAACAATCCCTTCCACCTCCTGTTATCCCAAGCGGTGAAGCCTGAATGACACCATTCTGCCTTGTAAAAGCATCTAATCTTTAGTCTGTGATATGTCAACTAAACCAATCAACGCACAGAAATCATGTAAAAGCTTGCTGAAGTTTCTTGTTCTGTAATCTTAATGATTGTTGTACATATAAATAGTGCAAGACCGCCAAAAATCCAACAGCTATATTTTTTTTTGATAAACTAAATCCGCTATACCGCGTCTTTGTTGGAAATAATTCGCACATATGAGTACTAATAGAACCAAGTGATGCAGCTATCTTTATTATAAAAAGAACATGTGCCACTATGGTTAGCAAGTTATCACCATCTAGTATCATAAAAACTGTATAACTTACTACTATGAAGCCATAAATGCAAATTTCACGACTTTCCTCTTCCTATTTTGTCAGAGAGAAAGTATTACAAACAGTATAGTAAATCCTCTGAGTGCAAATTTGACTCAGTATTTCCCATCATGTGGTTAAAATGAGTATTTATTTTTGATGTAAGCACATTAAAAATACTAAGTATATATAAAGAGATAAATTTTCAACTATGTCGTCTCTTATCGACATCAGAAAAGGTTTTATAGCTATTTAACAACTCTTTTAACGGAAATTGAGGTGTGGATTTTCTGCTTTTGTACTCTGTGTTCTCATCAAGTATATATCTTGTATATATACCGATTGATCCCGTCGCTAAACTGAAAACAAAAGTAATCTTCATCCCAAAGATTCAAAATCGGATACTTTTTTGCATATGAGTACCGCTGTAAGACTTAGTCTTGAACAATGAATTACAATGAGTACTTCAATACTGCTAAAAATCCTTTCTTGTCTTTAGGGGAATGCTCTATAAAAACGCGGCATTTCCTGATTCTCTTTTAAGAGATATACTTTGCAATAACCTTAAACATACCACCAGTATTGATATAAGCATCCCAATGTCTTGACAACCAGGAACAAAAGCAAATGAGTACAGTTGAAAGAGTTATTAATACAATAAAGAGCAATAGAGCAACCCTTCTTTCATATTTATCATCAATATGGCTAAATATAGCAGAGTACCGATTGTTTCATCAGAAAACTCACTGCAAACACTATAAAAGCCTTCAGTACGATAACTAATTAATCATCTGATGGGAAACACACAGCTGATTATACTGATTAAGTAACCAAAAAGCATATGGTTATACTACAATAAAGTGTTACAAATTAAACTTGAAAATATTACTTTTGTTATTTGTTGAGTAAAATCTTCTGTAGTTACTTGATATAATATTGATATTCATTGTTTTTCAAATATAATGGGGAAATTTGAGCATTACGTTTATATTATATTAATAGTGATATTTCATTAAATCATAATATTCTTGTATCATTGACTATATCGATTATTTTTATATTATACATTTCGCCATATTTTAGTGAGGAAGATATTTTTATCTGTATATACAAAGCCTTTTGATAGAACGCTATGACACATATTCCAGTTTTATTAAAAGAGATGTTATTACAACTTTCATCACAAAATGGTGGTGTGTATATGGATGCTACGTTTGGAGCTGGGGGATATAGCAAAGCAATACTGGAATCGGCTGATTGCAAAGTTTATGCAATTGATAGAGATGAAACGGTTGTTAAATTTTATGATGATTTGAGCGTTAGATATCCTAATAGGATAAAATTATTTATTGAAAAATTTAGCAATATTGGAAACATTCTGAGCAGAATCCAAACAGCTGATACTGGAATTCAGAAAAAAAAATGCGATGGAATGAAATCAGGCAGAATTACTGAAGGCTTGGATGGAGTTATATTTGACATAGGGGTTTCGTCTATGCAACTTGATGAAGGAAATAGAGGATTTTCATTTTTACATGATGGTCCGCTTGATATGCGTATGGATGGCTCTTCTCAAATCAACGCTTCAACGTTTGTTAACGCTCTATGCGAAGAAGAAATTTCCAATACTATATACAACTACGGAGGGGAACGTTATTCTCGCAAAATTGCAAGGGCAATAGTAAATACGCGGAAGAAAAGACCTATCAAAACTACATTTGAACTTGCGGATATTGTACGTTCCGTGGTATTTCGTGGAAAAAGTAAAATTGATCCTGCAACTAGGACATTTCAGGCGATTAGAATATGGGTAAACGATGAGCTTGGAGAACTTGAAAAAGGTATTAAGGCTGCATCTGAAATTTTAAATAAGAATGGCAAATTAATTGTCATTACTTTTCATTCTTTAGAAGATCGTATAATTAAGACCTTTTTCAGAGATTTGTATGAACCAAAATCTGCTGATTATAGAACATTTTCTCTCCTAAATAAAAAAGTGATCAAAGCGAGTGCGGAAGAGATAAATGCGAATCCACGTGCGCGCTCAGCAAAACTAAGAGCTATACAGAGGTTATCATGAGAACTTTCTGTATTATCTTCAATGGTTATGTTTTTCAGTATTCAGGGCTGTTTAAGGTAAAATTACATGTTCAGTCATTAAATGAAGAACTAAAAATAAAACGAGAAATTAGTTTAGCACAGAGTGATATAAAAGTTTTACAAACAGAGTGGAGTTATTTGAGTAATCCAAAGAGACTTCAAAACTCATGGATTGGCGCATGAAAACAACTCTTTTATATTAGCCAGCCAGGTTAAAATCTTTGAACTCCCATAAATGGCCGCAACGCGCTAGAATAACTTAAAAATCAGGTTGACGACTAATTAAATAGTATCTATTCAATAAAGCAGTAAAATGAGATATACAAGATGCTCTAAAGCAATCTTCACGACTGCTTAATACCAATTCCAACTATAAGGGAAGTGAATAGGCATAAGTGGAAAAAGTTGTAACGTCATCCGATAGAAATGAAAACTACTTGATGAATTCCTCAAAACCCAGGCCATGATGAAATTGAAGCTATTATTTAGCTTTAGCCTGTGTAGATTATACTACAAAAACTTGGTAAATCTTGGAGTACCATGTTAATTTTTCCCACTATGTGCGCCTCACGTCTTTTTAAAACTTCTGGGTTTTTACCTATACAAGCTCAAACGCGCTTATAAGTTGTTTAAAACATAAAACGCTGATATTTCAACATAAAAGTAAATAATTTAGCTATCATGTGGCTTCTTCTGCTTTTCTCGCTTAGTAAATTTTTTAATATAATTGCAATGCAAGATGATGCTTGGGTTCATAGGCCAATACATCAGAACAAAAAGATTGAATATTTCTACAAAACTATGTGCAATTTTTAGTGTTTTAAGTAAATCTCTTATGGCTTTATTAAAATTTCTCAATCCAAAATTGGACTTAACCTTCAAGAAAATCTTTGGCACTGAGAAACAAGAACATTCTTATCCACTTTCTCAGTGATATCTCAGGATTTACTGGAATAGACACTATACAAGAAGTTGAGTTTCTTAGCACCTGTATGGATCCTGAAATTGCCTTCGATAACAGAGTATCGTTAACGTTCTTTACAAAGATTTTAGAGGGCTTAGATATGTGTGATTGAGATACAAGCTTGCTCGTAAATATACATAGGCTTCAAAAACGTGCTCATCTATATGCAGCTAAAGCTTATTCAAGGCAGGTTGGAAAAGGTGATGAGTACATCGATTTAAAGACAGTATTTTTTATTGCTATTTCTTATAATGCAATATTTCTTGAGGAAGTTGAGTACATTTCTACTCATAATATACGAGAGATAAAACCAATGGACATTACTTAAAAGATTTTCAGTTTGTTTTATTGAGTTGCCTAAATTCACAAAAACAGAGTGGAGGAACTAGAGAGCACAATAGAAAGGTGGTGTTTCTTTTTCAAGTACGCAGAGAATACTACAGATGAAGACTTAAGAAATATAGCAGAAAAATCACCAATAATAAAGCTAGCATATAATCAGTTATACAAGTTTCGTAGAATGAGAAAGATCTAATAGTGTATGAAGAAAGATTAATGTACCTACGCAAAGAAGAAGATATCATCGCTCAAAAACTTGATGATGCTACTGAAAAAGTCAGATAAGAAGGAAAAATTGAAGTGGCTAAAACTTACTTAAAGCAGGAGTTTTTATTGATATCATAGCTCAGATTACTGGTCTTCTTAAAGCTGAAATTGCACAACTCAAAGAAGAAGTCATGAGTTAATTGCTTAGGCTGCCAATATATTTTTAAGTAAGCCATCTTACGCGGCTCCTTTTACTTTTTTTCGCTTGGTAAATTTCTTAAATATTTATTACTAAGGTAGTATTATGGATCTCAGTGTCAGCTACTTGGATGACATTAAAAATGGGCCTACTTTAGATCAGCCGGTAAATTGGATGCTTGATAAGCGTAATTTGGAGCTTCTTGCGTAATAATTATATCATGAGCATGACTCTCTCTGAGTCCAGATGCAGTAATAGTAACGAATTTGCAATTTTTCTTCATCTCTTCTATACCACTATTACCAGTATACCCCATTGCAGCCTGCAACCCGCCAATTAATTGATGGATCACCACTGAAGCTGGACCTTTAAATGGAACTCTTCCTTCTACTCCTTGTGGAACTAATTTTAGTTTTGAGTCTTCATTTTGAAAATAACGGCTCGCTGAACCTCGTTTCATTGCGCTGATAGACCCCATCCCTCGATAGCTTTTGTATGCTCTGCCCTTGTATATGATAATTTCTCCTGGACTTTCGTCAGTGCCAGCAAAAAGTGAACCAATCATTACAGAATCAGCTCCGGCTGCGATAGCTTTTGCAACATCTCCTGAATATTTTATCCCACCATCGGCAATCAATCTTACTTTTCTTGCTTTACATATTTCTGCAATATTTTGAATTGCAGAAAATTGTGGCACACCGACACCTGTAACTATCCTAGTTGTACAGATTGATCCAGGCCCTATGCCAACCTTCACTGCATTAACACCAGCGTCAATCAATGCTTCGGCAGCTTCTTTTGTGACAATGTTGCCACCTATTAGCTGCGTGTTTGGATACATCTCTTTTATTTCTCTAATGGTGTTAATAACGTTTCCGGAATGACCGTGAGCGGTATCCACAACAATCACATCAATTTCTTCTCTAATTAAAGCTTCACATCTTTCTATACCATCCTTTTTGCCGGTGCCAACTGCAGCAGCAACTCTGAGCCGCCCTTTACTGTCCTTACATGAATTGGGGTGCCTATTGTATTTTTCAATGTCTTTAACCGTAATTAGTCCTATACAACAAGAATTTTCATCTACGACCAAAAGCTTTTCTATTTTATTTTCATGCAACAATTTCATTGCTGAGGCACTATTCACTTCCTTCTCCCGAACTGTAATCAGCTTGTCTTTTGTCATCACTTTAGAAACTTTTACACCCATGTTCTGGTCTTCAATGAACCTTACATCTCGGTTAGTTAAAATTCCCACTAACTTAAATTGATCAACCACGGGAATGCCAGAATAATTGTGCTCTTTCATTAATGAAATTGCTTCCGCAACTGTTTTATCTGGAGAAATCGTAATTGGATTATATACTATCCAACTTTCATATTTTTTTACCCTTCTGACCTCCGAAACTTGTTCATCTATTGATAAGTTTTTATGTATACAGCCTATTCCACCATGTTGGGCAATAGCTATTGCAAAGTCTGATTCGGTAACAGTATCCATTGCAGAAGATATGAGAGGAATATTGAGTTCTATGCTATTTGTCAAATAAGTTTTCGTATCTGCATCACAAGGCAATACATTAGAATAAGCTGGCAAAAGTAGTATATCGTCGAACGAATAACAAGCTTCCATTTTTTCATAGGCTTTATTTAAAGTTTATACGTTAATTGATTAAATTGCAATAGGACTGTATAAAATTAGCTAGCAGATTGCTTTTATACTCTTTTGTTAAGTTTAATTGTGCGCATGCTGCAAAATGGAGTAAATATATATGTTGCCTCTAATTACTGCTATTTTAGTATTACATGAGACAGCTAGATCAGCATTTATAAATTTATACTATGTTTCACATAACTCAGGAAAGTAAGATTTACTGGTTACGTGCAGGAATGATACCAATCAGTGGCTACAACGCTACGACAACGAGAGCTGTATTTGTTTGCATATTAATTTATTCTGTAGTTTTACTTAATTTTTCTACTGCTCATGCTAACGAGGATTTGGAGATATGAAAAGTCTTTGATAACGTTGCCAAATACATAAAAGCTGATGAAAAATATAAAGACCTTGAAATTATTGAGAAAAAGTAATAAGTTTAACATCAAAGTTGCACAGAATTCTGGCAAGCATTTTAGCATATACTCCATTAAAAAAGCAAAAGATTCCTTTAAATTTGAGGTAACAAGGCAGTCATTTCTTTCCTTAACCAAGCTATTGTAAAATTTGCTTATCATAAAAATGCTCTGATCAGACTTAGAAATATTTACTACGCTAACAAAGAATACAAAAAGGCTATAGAGATCTACACAAGACTATTAGAAGAATACTCTATTAATTCTTATATATTAGGGAATTTTCTGATGAAAATTTCATAATACAACACAGATCTGACGTTAAGTGAAATGTTTAAGTTATATGATATATACAAAATTGTGCTCCTTTGCTGATAAATCTAGATCTAATCTATATAAAAGGAGTGCTATGCAAAAGCTAAAGAGTGCATGATAGATGCGGTTTCTCTTGATCAAAACAATATTTTATGTCTATAATCTAACTGATATTCTAGATAAGCTTTCAAATTTCAAAAATACTGCAACATCCTACTTAAAGCTATTGGACATTGTCGTGAACTCGAAAACATAAGCGAAGAAATACCTATACGTAAGGTAGAGGCAAGACTAAAATTTATAAAACTTCACAGATATACTTAGCAACTTCTTAAAATAAGCTGACATGGCTGTTTCCTCATTGTAATGAACTGAGTTAAGCTCGTGAATATTGTGGAACCACATTCAGTAGTTCATGCATCAGAAATCACGCTCTTAGCAGTATCACATGTATTTAAATCATGATCTTCTTGTTTCTTTTCACTGACTCTCTGACAAAATTCTCCAACACCGTAGCCCACTAGTGCACCAACTACTGCCGCTGTGAAAAATACTGCGATAGTAGCACCAACAGGAGCTAAAGCAGCAGCTCCTACGAGATATACTGTGCTTAAGCTTAGCAATAAGCCAATTGCTGCGCTGATGCCAACATAGTATTTCATGTCAATATTAGATTTTATTTCAGTATTAGATTTTATTATTGCTTTGAATTCTACACAATAATTTGGAAGCTTATTTTGTAATATTTTATATCCTCATCAGTGACCTCATCATATGATAGATCAAGAGAAGTAAGGTTTGGAAGTTTAGCCAACTCTTTTACACATTTATTAGTGATTTCATTAGACGGTAAATTAAGCTCAGCAAGATTTTTGAGTTTGAGCAGCTCTTTTACGTTTTGATCACTTATCACATGGTGTATGTGTCCAGCTCCTCCAAATACTGTAAGCATTTTTTCATGACCACTACCACTTAAAGAAAGCTTTGTGATGTTTGTATTACTTCGTAATAAACTTACCGATTTGTCCATATTCACAGCGGAAGGTAATGCTAAAGTGTCACCTTTAAGATATTGAGCAAAACTCATTTTGATACCCATTAGATGATAGTGTAAAAATGATAAATGTTATTTTAACATTGTCAATTTTTTCAAAATTACTTAAAAATTTGTAGAAACTGCTCATACAAGCTACTAAAATATCATCGAATTTAAAAAAAAAGTTAATCACTGCAAGGTAACAATATTTCTAGAATTCATGAACACTGAGATACAACCAATGAATATCAAAAGCAACTTATTAGTTCAAGCTACTAAATACAACGACAAGAGAGTTATGAAGTTTGCTCTAGGTCTCTTTGATGTATTTGACAAACTCTTCTCGACTGCTAGAAAGATGGAACATTTTTATAGTAGGTAGGACAATCAACACTTAAGCGATGCACTTGTGTTTGCTGTAAAACCTTAATTACGATATGGTAGAATTACTTGTTAACGCTGTAGCTGACGTCAACTCGCTAGATAAAACAACAGAAATTCTATAATGCACGTTGTGGAAAACTACTACCTCAAAAAGTTTATCAGTTGATCCATCGAAAGACTTGCTGGAGAAAATAATTTCTCACCCTATAGTACAATTTTGCTGGTGAGAGGTTCTGAGTATTATATCACAGACAACATTGATATTAAAAGAAGGTATACTTCGCGAATAATGGGAAATGTAGGACACTCATTGCAATAAGAGCCTTATTTATGAAGAAATACCTGTAAAGAACACTGAAACACAACCTGTATACGATGATCAGGTGCATTTATGGGAAAGTGATGATTTTAGAGATGGATGATCACTAAGTAGTGTCTACTCCTAAGATAAAAGAGCTTATAGCACAGAGAAAGCCAATTGACTCATCATGCATATATGCTACAGTAGGTCTTGCTGCAAAACAAGGTGCACGGGAGCAAGATGATGAACACATTTATGAAGAAATCTTCGGTGGCAAAGGGCATAAGAACCAACTCTACGTCAGAGAAAAGAGTGTAAACACGGAAAAATCGATTGATTCATCAAAGCAAGAACCTATATACGTTACAGCAGATTTTACTGCAATAGAGATTAGAAAGTAAGCAAAATCCATAAAAGCTGATTCTGGAACTTATCACGGGCCAGTAAAAGATAGAAAATCAGTGGGAAGAAAAATAAATAAACGTAAATCAGAAGCTAATACAACAACAGGTTGAAAAGAAGAACTACAAGTTAATACTAGAAAAACTTTCGTTGTGAATGTAGGAAGAGTAATACAGAAATACGAGTCATGTTATGATTTTGACTATGACTCTGATCCAAAAATGGAACAATCAAGAAAGTCTAAAGCTCCCAACTCTAAAGTGAATTTGGTCATGTTAAGTATGAAATAGTAGGAGGTTGTCGATATAAAATCACTGATATATCATTTTAACTGTGCGGTTCATGGAGGTTGTGGCAGTAAAAGTGCAGTTTGAATAGAGTTCTATTTAGTACTAGCCTAGGGGTTTCTGCGGAAAGCTTTTTTGCTTTAATCTACTCTTCATTATCAGGATAAGAAGTATTGAGAGGATGCTTATAATGTTTACAATAAAAATTACTAATGATGTAGTGAGTGAGTTATCTCACTCATAGTATGACAAGCAGCCACTGATGGTGTAGAGGCAGCACTAAACTACATTAGGCCCATAAAGCAATAAGCAATGCAAGGCCATCTTTGGGAATATCAATATTACACTCGCTACATCAAGTGGTAGGAGAAATTTATTACCGAACGTTAAGATGGTCCGTAGGAATAATAATTTCCAGCATATTTCTAATTGTATTCCAAGCTAAAATAAACACTATAAGCCTGCCAGTAGTAAAAATTATTGTACCTAATAACAATGTATTATCTATAGTACTAATTTTCATTATTTTTACCCAATATATTACCCAACACATATGATAAAGATATAATAACATAGAAAACTATGCTATTTTGATTAAACCATAATTTACTGAAGATAAATATGTAGTTTACTAAATATGCAAAGTAAGCGCCATAAGCTGTACATACGATTGTACTACATGCTAAATAGATTGGATTACATAATATTTCTTTGTAGTGCATTATAAGATTTGCGATAGATATACCGATTTTTATTTTTAGGTAAGATTTCTTTGAATGCGATTAGCTATAGTGATTATCAATATAGCTTCAACGATTACTAAAAAGAATGTTAACCCGCCATTTAAAATAAGATGTAAGAAATCCTTCAATTACAGGAGATATAGTTGGTGATATGCCAATAATCGGAAATATACTTGCAAAAATCTGCCTCCTTATTTTTTAAATAAGTCGCCAATAATTGTTCTGCCCAGGTACCATACCAGAGTATTTTTCTACTGCTTTGGAAAAGCAGAAAATTACTAAGGCTTAAGCTAGTGATATCCATACAAAGGCCAGAAAATATAATGTAATAGCAACGCCTATTATAATAACAGGTCGGCGAACAAATCTGTCTGATAAGGAACCATAAATTATTTGTGAAACAGATAATCCAAGCAGATATACACTTAAAGTGATTTGTATATCTTGTGATCTTATATAAAAATACTTTACCATTGTCGGTAAAGCAGGTAGGTAAATATCCGAGGACATCAATCTTATAACGCTCATCATTACAACCATTATTATAAGTAGGTAGTAGTTCTTCCATTCATAAAACTACTATTAAAGCTTTATGGAATTATATGGATAAAACGGGAAGGAAAAGTGACAGTTTGACCTAATAAGAGGTCAGAAATTCATGAGATTTATTACATATATTGATAAAGGCATAGGTTAATTATATCATTAATACGATAATGCTACTATAAACTGAATAAAAGTGTGCAAAGTTGAGCTTTAAAAGGTAGTGAAGACTAAACAAAATAAGTATGTAAAGTATGTGTGTGGTTTATGTTTATTAATTATTATAAAGTGTTAGTGGTGGAAAGAAATGCTACTGAAGAGGAAATAAAAGCATATAGGAAATTAGCGCTGAAGTATCATTCAGATAAAATCTTGGTAATAAAGAAGAAGCAGAGAAAAATTTAAAGAAATCTATTCTGCATATCAGGTATTATCCGATCAAGAAAAAGAAGTATATATGACATGAGGAAAGATATTGGTCAAAAACTTTCTGGCCGGCAAGAATGGCTACGTAAAGAATTAATCCGTATAGTAGAAAAATTAAGACGTCAAAATGAGTTGAAAGATAGTTATCATACAAGGTGATTCTGAGAGGTGTCATTCATTGATAGAAGTAGGTGTAGACGTTAATGTAAAATTCCTCAATTCAACAACACGAGTAAACGTACTATTGAGCATGATCGTGAGAAAATTTTATGTTTCTTGATTGAAGAAGGAGTAAAATATCATTCAATGCTGCTTTAAGTAATGCTATTAAATGTGATTCTAAAAGGATTTTGTTGCCTTTTAAATAAATATGCAGATAAAGTAGACATTAATCACCAAGATGAAAGTGAAAACAAATCTTTACACTATACATTACAAGAGTTTATTAATGCTTATGATACTGACAAAGCGAGACGAACGCTCAAATTTTGTTGAGTCACTTCTGAGGAAAGGCACGAAACTTAATATTAAAAATAACAAAATGAAACTCCGTTTGATCTCTTGATAGGCTATGTTGAGAAATATTCTTCTAAAAAAGCGCAAAGACTGATTACTGTTTAGAGTTAGTAGTTAAACGTAAAATAAGAATGCTCTAAAAGAACTGAGATGTAAGGATGGCACTTCTGTATTAGATAAACTAAAAAACTTTAGTCTGTAGATTTTGACTTGTTATACTACACATTCAAAAATATTAAAGTAGAGAGCGTTCAAAAATCTGTTACCAGAAAGCAGATTTAATAATTCATTGTGGTACGTGATTGGTACCATAGCTGGTGCAACTATTGGAGCGGCCATAGCGTATAGCATTACTGATGCTTTTTCAGTAATTATAGCGGCTGTTGCGATTGGTTTGCCAGTATGGCAATAACTTATGATGTTAGCAAATGTTTAGAGCAACTTAAAATAGAACATATAACAAAGGAACCATATGTATCTTAGAGTGTGGTAAATATTGAAGTAAAATGGTGTAATATAAGTAGCTGACACTATAACTAAGGATACTTACTTTAGTAATGAATATTTAAGAAATTTACTAAATAGAGAAAAGCAAAAGGAGCTTCGTGATAGTTAGTTATTTGCTTTTGTTTCTAAATATCGGCGTTTTATCCTAAACGCATTGATAATGCAACTTAGCTGCTTTTAATGCAACTAACCTTAACTGCAACGTTTAAAAGATTTACTAAACAGAGAAAACGGCAAAAAGAAACGTTGATAGCTCTAGTGTTTATTATCCATCCTATAATATTGACGTTTTTATGTTTTAAACGACTTATAAGTGCGTTTCAGCTTGTATAGGTAAAACCAGAAGTTTTAAAAGAGTAAGGTGTACATAGTGCAAAAATTAAACATGGCAAGATAGACATACTAAGTTTTTGTTGTTTAGTCTGCGCAGATTGAAGCTAAATAATAGCTTTAACCTTCTTGTTAAGGAGGTTAGTGAGATTTGTCAAGCAAATTTTGCTTTAATTCGTTTCTACGCTACTTGGATGACACAGTAAATTATTTAAAGAATTTTACAAAAATCCATTTTTAACTTACACTATAATTTTGAACCTAGAACTTATGCTCAATAGGCTTATAATCAAATCTTTTTTGGTATTGTGTATTCTCCTACTTGCTTTATATGTAATACTGCCGAATTTTCTTGATAATAAACTTCTTATTTTAAAAAAGAGAATAAACCTAGGGCTTGACTTGAAAGGTGGGTCATCTCTGCTTCTTAATGTAGATTTGGATTCTTACTTCAAAGAAAAATTGAGTATGTTAGCCGATGAAATAAAGGAAAGCCTACTAGCAAAAAGCATCGAATCCCGCGTACAAAGCGATAATCAGGTGATTGTGACTTTAAATAATACTGATGACTATAGGAAAGTTTCAACGCTAGTTCATAGAATAAACCCAAATTTAGAGCTAAATAGGAAAGATTCTTCGATTTTCATTTCATATAAGCCTCATTATAAAAATTCCATAATCAATGAAGTAGTTTCAGAGTCGATAAATAACGTCCAAAGACGTCTGGATAAGCTTGGTACGAGGGAAGTAAGCGTACAAAAACAAGGGCAGAACAAAATATTGGTTCAAGTACCTGGAATAGAAGATACCGAACAAATAAAATCTCTGCTTGGCAGAACTGCTAAGTTAGCTTTCCATTTGGGAAACATTAATGTGGCCAAAATGCAGGATATAGACTACGAAACTACCGTCATATTCAAGGATTCTTTAGGCAATTCTTATCCAATATTCCGCAAGCCTGAAATAGGCGGTGATTCTCTGGTTAACGCATCAGTTAGATTCGGTTCGCTTGGTAAACCCACGGTACGTTTTAAATTCGACAGCGTAGCAAGTAAGAGATTTGCAAAAATCACTAAAGAAAACGTTGGAAAACCTTTTGCAATTGTTCTTGATAACACAGTTTTAACTGTGCCAACAATACGCGAGCCAATTCTAAATGGGGAAGGGGAAATTAGTGGTAATTTCACTGAAAAACAAGCGGGTGAGCTTGCAATACTCCTAAAATCTGGCGCATTACCAGCACCGCTTAAAATAATAGAAGAGAAAAATATCGGTCCAAGCCTTGGGGAAGAGTCAATAAGAGCAGGAGAAATAGCGTCGATAATCTCCATGGTAGCTGTTGCTTTATTTATAATTATTATTTACGGCAAGTTAGGTTTATTAACCTCTGTTGCATTGCTTTTTAATGTAATTTTTATACTATTAATTCTTACCCTACTTGAGGCAACTATGACTTTACCTGGAATTGCCGGTATTGTGTTAACTGTTGGTATGTCGGTTGATGCAAATGTTTTAATATTCGAACGCATTCGCGAAGAAATGAAATCAGGAAAAAGAACGGCCCGTGCTATTGAAGAGGGTTTTAAAAACGCAATAAAAACAATCCTTGATTCAAATCTCACCACACTAATTGCCGCGGGGATAATGTTTGCTATTGGCAGCGGGGCGATAAGAGGCTTCTCTGTTGCTTTATCAATAGGTATCTTATGCTCGATGTTCTCCACAATTACAGTCACAAAACTATTAATAGAATTGTGTGTAAATCCGAAGAAGTTGGTGCTATAAGTTACAAATTCCAAAACAATGAAATTGCTGTACAATATCATTTTGAGGTTTTGTTTCTAATGCATAAGTTTGCGATACTCTTTTCTATACTGCTTGCAATAGTTGCGTACTACTTAAACAATGAAGTCGTATTTGAAGTAGCAAAGCTATTTAGTGACATATTCATTAGCTTGCTCAAATTGATCAGTCTACCTTTAGTTTTTCTGTCAATAGTGTCTACAATTTCAGGTCTTAAAAATTCGATTGAAATTAAAACTTTGCTTAAGAAAACACTATTCTATACGTTACTTACAACCATTATAGCTGCGTTTGTTGCGCTATCTTTCTATTTACTTATGGATCCAGTGAGAAAAAAAATCATAAGTAACACGATAGAAAGCGTAAGTAACGGCAATTACAACTACTTTTCATACTTGAAATCACTCATTCCTTCAAATTTTGTACAAGTCTTTCTTGAAAATAACGTTATTGGCAGCATATTGATCGCTTTTTTAATGGCTGGAGCTGTTATTTCACTCTCAAGAGAAAAACAGAATATATTACATCAAGTATTTTCTGCACTTTTTGATGCGTTGCTTAAAATTGCTCAAGGGTTACTGAAGTTTATTCCGCTTGCTGTATGGTCTTTTATCACATATTTTTTGCACGAATTGAAGTGTGGTAGCGAGTTCCATAGTCTTTTGTGGTATTTTGCTTGCATAATGTCTGCAAATTTCGTGCAAGCGTTTCTAGTTTTACCGCTACTTATGTGGTATAAAGGTATATCGCCAATTCAAACGCTGAATGGAGTTATTCCGGCGCTCACACTTGCGTTTTTTTCTAAATCATCCAGTGCAACATTACCAACAACAATAGACTGTGTGCAAAATAAGCTAAAAGTGCCAAAGAAATTGGCGTCCTTTATTTTACCAATATGCACAACAATCAATATGAACGCATGTGCTGCGTTTATTTTGATTACAGTAATGTTTGTTGCAGAGATGAATGGGCACACATTTTCCTTAAGCGAAATGTTTATATGGATTTTTCTAGCTACAGGAGCTGCAATTGGCAATGCTGGAGTGCCGATGGGATGCTATTTTATGGCAACTAGTTATCTTGTATCAATGAACGTTCCTTTGTATATTATGGGACTGATTTTGCCTATTTACACGATCATCGATATGTGTGAAACTGCAATAAATGTGTGGTCTGATGTTTGCGTAACTCAAATAATCAATAAAGAATGTAAGTGTGAAACTTAAAAATGATGTTGGACAAAGATGATCCAATAATGGAGGAATTTGAGAAAGCTGGAGCGATTTTGCACGGGCATTTTGTCCTGTCATCAGGGCTGCATAGTGATATATATATACAATGCGCTAAGATTTTTGAGAATCCAAGCAGAGCCATGAAAGTTTGCGAGCTATTGGCAAACAAGATAAGAAAAGAGCTAAGCAAGCCAATAGATTTAATACTATCTCCTGCGATTGGTGGAATAATCGTAAGTTATGAGATTGGCAGGCAGATTGGAATCAGGACGATGTTTTGCGAGCGTGTTAATGGCAAGTTTGAATTGCGCCGCGGATTTGAGATCAAAAAGGGTGAGAAAATATTACTGATTGAAGATGTGATAACCACGGGTAAATCCTCACTAGAAGCGATAGAATGTGTAAAATGGAATGGGGGTAAAGTCGTTGCTGAAGCTGCTCTAATCAAGAGGAATAGTGAAGCAAAATTACCTTTTCCTGTTATATCTTTGCTTGAGCTTAACATTGAAAACTACAATGAAGCTGAGCTTCCTGAAGAGTTGAGAAAACTGCCTGTAATCAAGCCAGGAAGCCGTGAATATCTAAGTAATTATGTAAAGTAATCCTATTTCAATGTAGTCCAAGTAGTATAGAAACAAAATGAAAAACTACTTGACGACTTTCACCAACTTCATTATAGCGATGCCGAAGGTGTTTGTTTAACTTTCAAATCTGTACCCAGGTTAAAATGACAAGAAAACTTCTATTTTGCGTACTATTGTTTAATTTTTATGCACTATGTACGCTGCATGTCTTTTAAAACTTCGTGTTTTTTGCACATGCAAGCTGAAATGCGCTTATAAGTCGTTAGATATTACCAAACGCCAGATTTTAAGATAGAGAGTGGAATAACTAGCTATTTCAGGGTTTTATTGTCCTTTTCTTTCGTCTGGTAAATTTCTTAAATATTATAGCATGGACTAGTTGCGTTTAAAAGTAGCTAAATTGCAGCATTTAAGGCATAAAGACACAATGCTAAAAATAAATACTGACCAGTGGTTCTTTTGCTTTTTCTCTGTTTAGTATATTTTTAATATAGTTGCAATTCAAGATGAGGCTTGTGTTCGTGTGCCAATACATCCAAATTAAGATGATTGAACATTTTCTACAGAATTATGTATAATTATTAATATTTTTAAGCACTATAGTCGTGGCTTTCTCAAAATTCCTCGACCATAAAACGATGTAGCGTTTTGTCATATCTTTGGTACAAAAAATAAAAATATTCTTATTCATTTTTTAAATAATATTTTAGCCTTTACTGCAAGGATGAAATAAGGAAATAGAATTCCTCAGTACTATTCAAGATGCTGAAATTGCCTCCAAAAAGCAAAGCATTGTGATGTTCTCTGTAGAGATGAAAATGGTGGTGCAAGTAATAGTCGAAATGCAGGTTGATAAAACTAAAGGCTTTGAAAACGTACTCAATATTATGCTGCTAAAGCTTATTCAAGACAGGCTAACAATGATGATCAATATGAAGACCCAAAAGAAATAATCTTTATCGCCATAGCAGATTGTATCTTATTTCCCGACAAGTACAAGTATAAATCAAAGCACCCTATTCGAAATAAAGATAACAATGAGCATGATTTAAAAGATTTTCATTTTATATTTATTGAATTACCAAAATTTTCGAAAACTAAGGAAGATCGATTGGAGAGCATGGTAGAAAATGAGTCTACTTCTTCAAGTATGCAGAGGAACCAGTGAAAAAGGAATTAGAAAAAATAATAGGAAGTGACGTAATAATCAAAAGCATATGAGAAGCTGAATAGATTCAACTGGTCAGAAAAGGAGTTGATAGTATATGAACAAGAAATAAAGCGTATTCGTGATTAAGAAAGCTGTTCTCGCTCAAAACTTGATGATTTTACTGAAAAGCCAGAAAAGAAGGCATCAAAATCGGCGAAGAAAAAGTAGAAACGCGCTAAAATAGTTGTAGCTAATAACTCACTTATGCCGGTGTCTTTATAGATGCTATAGCTTAAATTACCGGACATTCTCTCGATGAAATCAAAAAGCTAAGGAATTATATTTCATCTAGTTAAAACCCTGAGCTTGAGCTTGAGTAAATGAAGATAGTATTCGAACCATCCATTCACAGCTGTACAAACATTGTGATTTGAGCCTACCACTATTGTGTCATGCCAGTGCGTGACACTGACATCCAGGAATTTTACTAAGTTGGTGAGTATAAAAGCAGCTGCTTTATGTTAAAATACGACGTTTAATTATTATGGAAAAGCTGAATCCCAGTGTTACGCACTGATATGACACCGCCTGTTACACAAATTACTTGCTAATTGCAACGTTTGTGAAGCTGTGCCATCCATCCAGGAAAATTCTCTGATTAAGCTTAAGTATATATAGTTCTACGCCACTTGATATTTGTTATGTTAATATTAAAGATAAGTGGACAGGAATGTTATTGGCTACTTTGTCCACGCATTCAACTTCAAACTGCTTACATAATAAACTTAATTCATTAACGGCAGAACGTGAATCTTTTTTAATATTTGCATAAAATATAAGTCCTCTAGATGCTTCAGGATAATTGAAGTCTATTAAAAGCATTGCTGAAACTATCAAAAAAGAAATCACTTGAGCAATAAGAGAGTCTGTGAGAGCAAGTGGTAATAAAGATATAACGATAACGTATCTTGCCATATAATTAAATTTTGCAAAAATAGCAATTTAGAATGTGTGTTATGTAACTTGCCATAAGAGCTAGTAAACGTTTCTTTATTATACACAGTTCTAATATTAAATAATGGATGATCAGTTTTTAGCTTTGGCTCACCGAAACCAAATATAGTATTAATGTTATGATAATAGGCTGGCAATTAATAATTTCCTGATTGATTTCTATATCCATTTATAAACTTGCTTTAGATTTTAATGAGTTATTTTTATATTTTTAGAGAATTACTGAACTCACTTAAGTTCTTTTTAAAATTAAGAATTTTCTTTACATATTATCATTATTGTTATCTTGAGATATATATTGTATTTAATATTGTTGATAAACATTTTCTTCTTTTGTTGATAAAAATGAATAGATAAATTTATCCAGTGCTTCAATGTAATTTTCATTTTCAAGAAGACCTACTGCTGTTTCTAGAAGTTTAACTAACCGTTCTTTTCACCTTCGTTCTGTAATCCATTTGTTAGCAATTTAAGTGGTTCTTAGGATATATTTTTTTGTAATTTCTTTACCTTCTCCAATATCAGATCACCGTGTTTGCTAATGATACATGAACACTTTAAAAAACTTTCAAGGCTACAATATCTGATTATATAAGCATATGCTAACACCTTTTCGTCATCCTTTTCATTCAAAATACATGATTTGGCTAAAAAGATTACACAATCAAATGCAAAATTTACATAATAAGTAGCTTTAGTAACTGTAATTAAAACAAAGAAGAGTACTCTTTGTAAGAAAAGCAGTTTACCATCGTTTATTATTCTATTTTTATATGACGAAGATATTCTTCTGTACTTTTGGCAGTCTTACGTAAGTCTTTTTCTGTATTCTCTACGTCAAAATCATTCATATCATGCACTTTTTCATACGCTTTTATCAAACTACATGATAAATCTTGCAGATCTTTATCATTAATATTTCCTAATGCATCCATATTTTCACTGTTGTAGATTTTCATTTTTGCTCCAAGCTCAATCTCCAATTCTGTTCTTTACTAGCTTACTATATCTGTCAACAGCTGGAAATAGAACCTTCTGGTCAAAATATCTTAGTGGGCTTTTTAACTTTGCTAAATCTTATCCACAAATAATTCAACTTTTTCACCTGCAAATGCAACCCACGACTGTCTACTAATATTTCGTTCCATATCTTTCCTAAGATTCTGCAAAGCTTCAGCTGGATCATTAAATTGACTAGCTAAATCCGTAAATATTGATGCAACATGATTATACTCGCTGTCAAAACTTACGGACCTTTCGATCCATTTACGACTGTTGTCAATGTACATTTAGCTAATGCATTAACGTTTCCTTTTGAATAATCACAATATTCAACACTGTCTTTGCCTTTGAATTCATGTATTTTAAAGGGTTCGTCCTTTCAATACCGCTTCTTTTAAGCCATACAAAACACACATATTATCTTCACAGAAACTGTTGAGACTGTGCGATGCAACTTCTTTTCTTTCTATGAGGTCATGTATTTCTTTACTTAAATGCCAGTTATTCACTATTAGCTTGCATCGTTCATTGTCACATTTACCTAATGTTTTAATCACTGTCATTATTTGTGGCAGAAATTTATCTTAAGCAAATTCTTCATTAAGCCTTTTTCTTTAGAAAATCTACAACTTTGTAATCATCTACAACACTAATCTTACCTTTAACGCTTTTCTAGTCAAACTGCTTAAATCTTCTCTTTTTTGTTTATTTAAAGCGATGTTATCACACTCCATTAATAATGAGAGCGTAAGGTCAATCATTGAATGCATCACTCTATATTTTAAGTACTTGTAAGTATTATTAAAGTCCACTTTCTCACTTAACTCAAATACTTGTTCATCTGTTAGATTGGAATATTGCTTTTAACACAGTTTATAAAATTTGACTGACGCAATTTTAGTCTGTAATCCTTGTCAGCATTTTATCATGCTTACATAAGTTATAAATACTTTATCGCGTGTATATTTTCACATTTTCATATATTTCATCATCTTCCTTGAAATGTAGAAATAATATTCATTTTACTATCTAAATCATATGTCAAAATCAGAGCATTTTCTCCAGTTGAACTTTGTACGTTCCACTTTACAGATGTTAATAAATCATCAGTATCAACAAGTTTTTTGTGGTAAAAGGTTTTTTGCATTTTTCAATATATTCATGGGCTGGGCTAGATTTACATTTACTAGTAGGACTTCAAATAAATTAGCGAAAGCACTTAAGAACAGTTGCTTTAACTCTACACCAACAATTTTGCTGAACACCCCGCATAACCGGCACCGTTATCATAAAAAGACAATAACATAAATTATATATTTGTGGAACTATTAATCAGAAAAAGGTACAGCATAAGATTTGGAGTAAACCAATCTATGTAGCTATTGCAGTAACATGGATATTTATAATAGAAAACAAGGCAACTGAAGATATGATATAGAGCAACGCTAATGCTAATATTCGATCAAATTTTTCTACATTGTTTTATGATGCCAGTTGTTTTTATAGTATCTACAATGCAGTATCTACTTGATCTTGCAGGACTGATAATTTTCCCGCATCTGCTTAAGATTCTTCTTTTTGTAGTTACAGTGAGGATAGGTTGTAGGATACTTTCTATCAGGCTGACACATATTTTAAAAGCCTGTTGTTGGCTAATACTATCTGCTTCATCAATACTGATCCACAGTTTAGGTTTTTCACCTCTTCGATTTCCAAGTTTTTAACCATCTTTTTGTTGTAAGAGCAAATCATGTGTTATTATAATTGTTGTAGCTCAGTATTTTTCAGTAAGTCCTTAATTTTTTGAATAGTTCAGATGTTTCAATTCTTAAAGAAGATGCATAACCTATCATTTTTTTAGCCTGATTACTAAATTATTATTTAGCACTGCAACTAGATGATGAAACCATGCTTGAGCCAATACGTAAACTATGTAACTCAATATCGTAAGTCTTGCCAAATCAAGTTTCTGCGTCAATCATAATATTATAGTTAGTGGTGAAAGGGATTTTTAAGTGTTCTAATACCTCATCACAACAGATTTACGACATCCTACTGTCATTAGACTACTTTGAATTGCTAAATCTTTTAGATTCTCTTTTTAATTCGCTGTAGTTTTCTAGGTTTTTATAATAACTTGCTTGTCTTGATTACTGATAGAGCACATAAATAACCTAAACGTAATTCACACTCTTAGTATATACAAGCTGATATAATTGTCAATAACATTAGACATAATGTTATTGCTATTGAATGATGAGAGACATAATCCATTATTTTAGCGCGAAGTAATAAATTCAATGAATTGTATGCTACTGTGTAATTGAAATTGGTATTAATAGTTGCAGTTTATGTCTCTCAGTGATAAGATCATGATCTGTGTATAATTTAATACTGTGATTAGATTATTGTTTGTTGTGCTGATGTTTTTTTTTAGTGGTGATGTACTTGCAAAACAGGAACCACGTCCAATAGGTGTAGACAGTCATATAAAGGTCATCAATTATAATCCACAGGCTATACATAAATACACAGGTTTTTATGGTTATCAGTCGAGCATATTATTTGAGCCAGGTGAAGAAATAATGAACCTTTCAATGGGTGATCCAACTGGTTGGCAGCTCGTTCCCCAAAGTAATAGGTTATTTATCAAACCTATAGATGATATCGCTGACACTAACGCAACTGTAATTACTAACAAAAGAGTTTATTACTTTGAGCTTCATGCTGAGGAAGCAACTGGATTAGATGATCCAAGATTAGCGTATGAAGTAAGGTTTCTTTATTCACTATTCAATAATGATGAAATTTACACAACCAGCAATGGTGATATCCTTGAGCAAGCCAATCACAAAACTATTCCTGACATAAGTGATATTGAAGTTGTGAAGAAAGGCTTAAATTTTAATTATTCCATCTCACATGTAAAAGGTAGTGAGTCAATAATACCAATTAAAGTTTTTGATGACGGAAAATTCACATATCTGCAATTTCATAAGACAAATTCTAATTTTCCAGCGGTCTTTATGGTTGATTCTGTAGGATATGAATCTCTAGTAAATTTCCGTACAGTTGATGATTATCTTATAATTGAAAGAGTGAGTTCGGTATTCACCTTAAGAAATGGATCAAGTACGGTTTGCTTGTTCAATGAAAACATGCCTTTTAATAATGGTAAGTAGCTGTTAAAGGCTATAATGTCCTTAGATACAGTACTTTCAGCATATACTAATTCAAACGGTTGTCATACCAGCATTTCCACTAGTCTTCAGTGTTATACACGTTCTTTTCTTTTTTTTAATCTCTTCTGCTCTTCAATGCAATGTATAGCGAGCGGGATTAGCTTTAAGTCTTTCGACTTCTATTTCTTCCACCGTTCCTTCGCAATAATCGTAGGTGATTAATTTTATTTTTCTAATGCTTTCTTAATTTTTTCCTTTCTGTCTTTTCCGCGCTGGATTAATTTTCTCTTCCACTGTCTTCATCAGAATAATATGTACCATCCTCTAGTTCTTGCTTCTCCATGCTCAGTAAGTATCAATTGTAACTTTGAGCTGAAATACTCTAACTGCTTTTTACGCTCATATATTCTTTATCTTCTAAATGAGCGTAATCTTCTGGTAATTTTATTTTGGTAACTCTTTCATAACTATATAACTAGACAATAAAACCTGTATAATTTGTGAACAAGAAATTATACTACCTATAAGTAAACACTATAATTTATAATAAACATTTAAAGTTCTGGTATGATCGGTTTACTAAAAAAATTAGTAATATATGATAAGAACTTTACCTATATAATATGTGTTTTTACTGTGATGTTAAGTCTATCTTTATTCACACTTGAAAATAACAGTGAACAAGAAGTCATGTTAATATTAACATGGATATGTTCTACATTTGTTTTACAAATCTCTACAAATAATTTATTTGCTTCTGATTATCAAGACGGAATATTAGAGCAAATTTTCATACAGCCGCTTTCTTCTAAGCTTATAATTACTTGTAAGATTTTTGCTCACTGGTTATTGTTTGGGTTACCGATTTCAGTGATTTCTTCCATATTCAGTTTTGTAGTTCTTGGTAATAATACTAAATACTCAATAGCAGTAGGCTTATCTTTATTACTCATCACGTTAATAGTAATCAATATTTCAGCTGTTGGAAATGCATTAATTATTGGTCGAAACAACTTAGTATCGGGAATATCACAAATTCTTGTTTTGCCAATTATAATGCCTATTTTTATATATTTTAAATTATTAGTTCAATTTGAAAGTTTATCCTTGAATATTAACAAGTTGCTTATTACTGCTTTAATTTTTACTATTCTGACAATCAATAGCATTATAGCTGCTCATATGGCATTAAAATTTGCTGTAGAACAGGATTAGAAGGCCTTACCATTATTTGAGATCTTTACCACTGACAAAGTCTAAACCTACTAAATACATTTCCGTAGATTCAGATCTACTTGATTTTGGTTTGAAGTATTTTACTGTTTTAAATATTTTTTTTAATTCATTGTAAAAATCTTTATCGTACTCTCCTTGAAAAATTTTTACTACGAACTTTCCGCCATGATATAGGAGGTGCTTTGCAAAGTTCAATGCTGCTTCGCATAAAAGCATGATTCTGATATGATCCAACGATTTTAATCCATGAGATTCTGGAGTCATGTCAGATAAAATTACATCGAATTTTTGGTCTTTAAATCTTTCCATTAAAATTTCAAGCTTATTTATATCACATTGTATATATTCTACTCCAACAATTGTATTTACTGGTTTTATGTCAATGGCAACCACATTTGCTCCTTTCTGAGATGCAACTTGTGACCATCCACCTGGAGAAGCACCAAGATCAATGACTTTTAGCTCTTTTTGGAACAATTTAAACTTATTATCTATTTCTATTAACTTATATGCCGAACGTGATCTGTAACCATCCTTATTGGTTTTTTGTACGTACTTGTCATTTAAATGACGGTATAGCCACCTGGTTGAAGATAGTTTTCTGCCTTTGGCTGTTTTTACTCTAATTTTTATTGTTAATACCCTACAAGAATCACTTATTATTGATTATGTCTTTTAGCTCTTTTTCAACCATTTCTTTCATCAGTATATGAAGATACTTATTTATCCATTCCGACAACTGAGGCTTAAAAAGAGATGTGACTAATTCTTCAACAGTAAGACTTGCTCTTTTTCGTTGCTTATGCTGTAGTTCACTTTGCATTCTTTCAAGTAGCTCTTTGATCTTTTTCATATTCTCTTTTATGATTAGATGGTCATTGTTTTGCGTTTGTGGCTACTGTTATCCACTTTTTTATTACTCATTTGGGTATTATGCTGCAAACGAAGCTCTTCTTCCACTAGATTGTGACTATTAATATTAAATTTAGTATTGTCAAAACCATTTCCTTATCCTGACTGCTGTTGTTGATGTCCTTTTTTTTATTATCCTCTTCTTTACTATCTTCTTCTGAATCTTCCAAATATTCTTCATCAAAATACAGCACATCATCATCTTCTTTTCCATCTTCCTTTCTACTTCCACTTTATCATCACTGGCGTTTTGCCCGATATGGCTCTTTTTATGTCTTCTAGAATATCTATTACAGATTGATTGCTAGTCCATCATTCATAACACTAATACCATTAAATTTAGAGATTTATACTATTTATCATAAATAACAAATTATAAACACTAATTACATAATTGCTTTTTGCTTCAACCAAGTCCAAACGTGCTTTGAATAGTGCATCTTCAGTATCTAAAAGTTCAGTTGTGCTTTTCAAATTTAAGTGGACTTCTTGCTCAACTCCTTCCAACACTAAAGCTGCTGCTTTTTCGGCATCTTGACTTGCTTTAATAACAGACTTTGCTGTTAGAACGTTATTCCAAGCGTTCACGACCTCTTTTTCTATATTTTTTACTGTTTCATAATAATCATAGGTGGTTTTTTTTACATCCATTTTAGCTTTGTCGATACCAAAAGCATTGATTCCTCTTTTAAAAATTGGAATATCAAGAATAAAAGCAATATTGACGTTTCCTAGCGCTTTCTCGAGAGAAGCGTTTTCTCCGTTTCTCCGATCAAGATCTGTACTTACACTGAGATTCAAAGATGGCAACCACTTGGAAGTTTCGGCAATCACTTCCATTTTAGCTGCTCTTTTTTGATAAACCGACTCTTTTAGAGATAGATTATTGGTTTTTACCAATTGTAGGCACTCATTTAGCTTTGGAATGGAAGGTAATTGATCATTGGCTTCGGAGAGTTCATCATGATCCTCGCCAATTAAGTGAAAGTAAGCAATGTTTGCCAATTTTAATTTACCTTCAGCATCAATTTTTTCTGATACTGAAGATGAAAATTTTGCCTTCGCTAGTAAAACCTCAGCGTTGGTAACCTCTCCAAGAGAAAAGCGTTTTTTCATTGCTAATAAGTGCTCCAAGGAAACGCGTTCTTTGTGCTCTCTCAATTTTAATATTTTTGTCTTGTGTAGAACGTCAACGTACACTTTAACGGCATTAAGCGCAATCTCTTGTTTTAACTGTTGAAATCGCATCTTTTCTGCCTTGAGAAGATGACTTGATCGGCTGAATGTTGCAAAAGTACCACCTACATCTATTATTCTTTGATTTAATGTCAAGCTTCTTCCAAGGGCAAATCTGCCACCGATCTTATCATCAAAGCCAAATTTTTCGTTAAATCTATATTGCAAATTAATCTCAGGTAAGAACCCAGCTAACCCCGAAGATTTTAACTGTTTTTCTACGCTTTTGTATTGATAGAACTGAGATTTCAATTTTGAACTATTTTTAATAGCTTTATTTATAATTTTTTTAAGATCGATTGCGTGACAACTTATAGTACTAAAAATGGCAGCAAGCGTAATAATCAACCGAAACATTCTACACCTACATACATAGTCGCACACAGCTAAGTTACTAGCACAAATTGCTTTAATAATCAATCACTAATGTTGTTGACACTATTTAGAAATTAAGTATATCATGACCTAATGTTATATAACTTTAGGTGATGAAAACTTTTTTCTTAAAAGAAAAACAAATTGATAAAAAATGGTTTGTCATAGATGCAGAGGGGTTAGTAGTAGGGAGACTTGCAGCATTTGTAGCGACGCTATTGCGTGGAAAACATAAACCTGAGTATACACCTCATATGGATTGTGGTGATAATGTAATTATCATCAATGCAGAAAAGGTGCATTTTACTGGAAAGAAACTTAAGAAGAAAATTTACTATAAGCATACAGGTTATCCTGGTGGGTTGAAAAGAACTACTCCAGATAATATTTTAAATGGTAAGTTTCCTGAGCGTGTAGTAGAAATGGCAGTAAAAAGAATGCTTGATGACGGTTCTATGTCTCGCAAACGTTTTGGAAATTTATATGTTTATTCTGGCCAAAAGCATAAGCATCAAGGTCAGCAACCTGAAAAGATAGATTTTGCTTCTTTAAATCGAAAAAATAAAAAATAATGGAGTAAAAATGGAAAATTCTGTAACAAATCAAGCAGAAAAAACAACTAAACCAGTAATTGATTCGCTTGGTCGTTTATATGCTACAGGCCGAAGGAAGGAGTCTGTGGCAAGAGTGTGGATAAAACCAGGAAGCGGAAAGTTTAGTGTTAATCAGAAAGATAAATTAAAGGATTACTTTAAAAGGGAATCAGTGTGCCAGATGGTAAAAATGCCATTTGTTATAACATCTATGCTCGATAAGTATGATGTATTTGCTACGATAAAAGGTGGTGGGCTATCTGGTCAAGCAGATGCCTTATCTCATGGAGTAAGCAGAGCTTTAAGTAAAATAAGCCAAGATTTATATTCTGTATTGCACAAAAGAGGGTTCTTAACACGAGATTCACGTGTTGTTGAGCGCAAAAAATATGGTCAACATAAGGCTCGTAAGAAGTGTCAATTTTCTAAAAGGTAGTTATTTTTTTATGGAGCTTTTGTTAAGCGTTATGCAAATATTAAAAAAAGTGTATGATATATTCTATTTTCGCGATAA
This sequence comes from Wolbachia sp., assembly GCA_051710285.1. Lineage (GTDB taxonomy): Bacteria > Pseudomonadota > Alphaproteobacteria > Rickettsiales > Anaplasmataceae > Wolbachia. The sequence goes on along the minus strand of JBPETD010000001.1, from coordinate 412,421 downwards.
TTTAGTTGACTATTGATATGAACGTAATATGCTGTTTGTGTGAATTTTTCAATATTAGGGTGATTTATGAGTAAAGAAGATATAGTAAAACAATTAAAAGAAGATTGTTTTTGTCAGAATATAAATATAACGAAATCTGACTTGGGCAAGATTCATGATTCGTTTATAAAAATAATAAAAGATAAGCTAGATAGAGAAGGTGAAATACGTCTGCATGGAGTAGGTACATTCTCTACTGCTATAAGTCGGGAAAAACAATGTCGTAATCCTCAGAGTGGTGAGATCATGACCGTACCTAAAAAGACAAGAGTGAAATTTAAAGCCAGCAAGACTCTTTTGACTGTTTTGAATGAAAGGAAAGCAGTAGTTAGTTAGAGATTATCGTTTTCATTGTTTTTACTACGCTGTGTAAGCCGCAAAATATAGCTTCGCTAATTAAATAGTGGCCTATATTGAGAGCTGAGATGTGAGGTATTTCTTTTATTCTCTTAGCGTGTGTATAGGTTATGCCATGTCCTGCGTGGCATTCTATTCCTAGTTTATTGATATATTCTGCAGCATTGGTAATTGATTGCAATTTCCCATCTGATGGATTATCGCAATAATCCCCTGTATGAATTTCTATTATATCAGGCTTTATTTCTATCTTCTCAAGATATTTTAGTTGATCGATATCTGGATTGATAAACAGTGAGACCTTTATACCAATGCCATGCATCTCCTCTATTATACTAGAGAGTTTGCTGTACATGTTAATTATATCTAAGCCATCTTCTGTTGTTAATTCTTCTCTTTTTTCTGGTACTATATTAATTGAATAAGGTTTTACCTTTTTTATTATTCCAAGCATTTCTTCTGTAGCTGCAATTTCAAGGTTTAGTTCAGTTTCAATATTTTTTTTCAGGTTAAACACATCTTCATCTTTAATATGTCTTCTGTCTTCTCGTAAGTGAACGGTGATAAAATCTACTCCTGCATCAATAGCTATTTTTGCTGCTTTCAATGGATCCGGGTAAGAAGTTCCGCGTGTGTTACGGAGGGTTGCAACGTGATCGATGTTAACACCTAGTTTCATAATCCACCTCAAAGGTTGTTTATAAATTGTACATGTTATTAGATCTTTTGTACAGTCATTTTTTGATTAGCAATACATATTTTGGTATACGCGAACATTGTGATCTGATCCTATCAAGAGAATATCATATAAGTAGCCATTTCTCCTGTTATACAAGTAGCTGACACTTGAATCTAGAATGCTACTTTAGCAACTAATATTTAAGAAATTTACCAGACGAGAAAACAAAAAAACTCAGAGTGGTAAGTTTTGACTCTATAATACTTTAAATTGGCGCTATAATAATTTACTGACGCTTAGTTTAACCACGATTTGGCCGAATGTAGAAAAATGAAAAAGATATGCAGCTGCTATAATTTGATACAATTTGCAAAACACCATGAGTTTTTACTGAATTTTGTTATTGAGCCTGCAGATCAAAACAAGTTTTTAGCAAAACACCATTTTACCATGGAAATGAAATTGTTGGAATTTGTCAAGTAGTTTTCTGTTTCTATTGGATTACGCTATGGCTTTTCCATTTTCTCTGTCCGCTTTCTGTGTAGCGAGGATTGGTATTAGTTCAAGAACTATGTAAAAGTCCAATATAATTACCGTAATAGTAAAAGCACGATAAGAGTGTACTAGTAAATTTCGCTTGAAAAGAATTATTTTCTAGGTTTATGAATTGCTTTGAAAGGTGATTTTGCACTGCCTTGAGTAAGATGAACGATGGTGTATTAAATGCAAGAATAGTATAGAAGTAACAGATTTGATGAGTGGCTTTATATTATTATTAAAAATCCATATCTATACGCTAAATGTAAAACTTAGAAGCCAAGTTAGTATAGGTACTGTGTTGACTCTCTTTTGTCAATATCCAAAACAGCCAAATAATGGATAAAGATACAGAGAGGTGGGAATGCTTCAATGCTGTCATTCACTCATTAGGTTTTGGTAAAAATTCAAGTGTGTTGGAAAATGATACAATGAAGTATGGAGGTGCAATGCCTAAGGCTAAAAATAAGAAAATGCTAATAGAAATAAGTATTGATGACTGAATAATAGCCAAACCTATTGCAGTGGCCATAAAAGGTGTGATACAGGAAATTATAGCCAATGTTAAAACATATACCCCACCGAAAAACTGCTATTATCTTTATCTGAACGAGAAAATATGAGAGAAATATCAGAACTAAGCTACATAGAAAACATAAGCCCGTTACAAGCATTACATATAGTATTAAGGGCAAATATCAACATGCTAGTCAATACTCTCCAAGAGTTGTAGGCTTATGCCATTTAACTTCAATTTAAATGAGTTACTAGAGCCATTAATTATTGTTGCTGCTTTTAAAGAAAGAACAGGAAAAGGCATAAAGTTATGTACCACACCACCGATAAACGTATATGCTTAATTATTATAAGTCCACAATTTTAGATATAATTAAAACTATAATACAGTTTGAAGTAAAAGAATCTATTTAAATAGTCAATTGACTTTTTGTACTGGTATGTTATAGCTTCATACTTTGTTGGCGTAGCTCAGTTGATAGAGTTTCAGTTTGTGGTAGCCAATTTTATCCTGGTTTGCTTGTTTCACTAAAATTTTTAGCTCTATCGATGAATTTTAAGGAGCATGAGAATTATTTGGTAGTTTAGCTCCAGAGCGTTTAAAATGCTTGAGAAAATTATAACAATTTAAAATATCGCTCTTCTGTTAGTATTGAAGGAGTAAAACTATCAGATCGTAAAGTTGAACAATTATTATCCAAACTTGATACACAATTGTTTCGTTCTCGGAATGAACAAGAAATAGCTGGATATACGTATGTATGTGAGTAGGTATTTCAAAACTTTAAAAATATGCTATTTGTAGAAAACATTATAAAACAGCTTTATATCTAGCTTTTACAATTATCACATAATGATCAAAGGCACATGAGGAATATAAGAAATTTCCAGATCATGTTGAAGCGTTTGATGAATCTGAAAAAGCTTGGGCATAATTTTGAAATATCTTCTACATTCGAACAGTTACGCAGATGCAAGAACTTATCTATTAGACTGGTCAGCAATTAGAAGCGAAATCATCGCATCCTCTATTAATTATCTGCATCTTTATAGTTATTTTTAGCTATACATCACTTTCAAGATGGAAATGGAGGGTTATCATGTATTCATGCAACTTTCTTTTGTTGATAAAGTTAGGATATGTCTACGTACATTACGGTTCTCTTGAAAGTATAATTGAAAGTAACAAGGAAAGTTATTACTTAGCTTTGCGTCGTACTTAAAAGTCTTTAAAGACTGGTAACTATGACTTTAGTCCATGACTTATCTTCTTCTTAAGATCACTATAAAAGCAAAAGTCTCATCTTGAGGAAAAGGTATCACATGAAAAATGTTGAATCTTTATTTGCCACCACTTTCGGCTAAAATGGTAGTTTTACTTAGCAAACATGGATTTCTTACAATAAGGGATTTAGAAAATATCATTAAAGCAAATCGAAGTACATTAAAGAAGCATGTATCTAATTTTGTAAAGTGTAATCACATCACTCGGCATGGAAAAGGCAAAGCAATTTGGTATGTAGCTCAATAAGATATATATTCATTTTGAATTATAGAGAGATCTAAGCTATGCTTATAAGGATGGCAAAGTTTCAAAAAGCCTAATATAACATAAAAAGCTTTATGAAAATCAGAGTTGGAGTAATAGGCTGTTTAGGCAGAATGGGCAAAAAAATACTGAATGAATTGACCACAAATATCAAAGTGGAGATAGCGGGTGCTGTTGCCCGCACAGACAGTAAATACGTAGGCTTAGATATAGGATTAATTATAGGCCACAGCTTCAATTTAGGAATCAATGTTACAAGTTCTATTAGTGACGTATTTAAGTCATCTGACGTTGTAATAGATTTTACAACTAAAGAATGTATGTTAGACTGCCTTAGGGCGGCTGTTAAATTTAAAAAACCGCTAGTTAGTGGTACAACTGGAATAGAAAGTATTGATTTGAAAAAGTATGCTGCTGAGGTTCCGATATTATGGTCCGCAAATATGAGCGTTGGAGTTAATATATTGTTAAAACTAGTAAAAAAAGCTGCTGAGCTTTTAGGTAACGAATACGACGCTGAAATTTGGGAAATGCACCATAGCTTAAAAAAAGATTCGCCATCTGGAACAGCTATAGAACTTGGCAAAGCAATTGCTAGCGCTTCAAAAAGAGATTTTCAACAGTATTGTCATAGTTATCTAAAAATAAGAGAAAATGGAGAAATAGGTTTTGCAGTGTCTCGTGGAGGTGGAGTGATAGGAGACCATAGTGTAATGTTTGTTAATTCTGATGAACGGATAGAATTAAATCACAAAGCAATCAATCGCACAACATTTGCTAAAGGTGCTGTTCAAGCAGCAATATGGCTGTATGAGAACAAAAGAGGAACGCCAAGACTCTATTCAATGCAGGACGTTATATGAACAATACACGTGCCTCTGTTAAAAATTTTAATCTCTGGTATGGCTCTAAGCAAGTTTTGTTCGATATAAATTTGGATATTTATAAAAGAAAAGTTAGTACTTTTATTGGGCCATCTGGGTGTGGTAAATCAACCTTTTTGCGCTGTTTTAATCGCATGAATGATTATGTACCAGGGTGTAAAGCTGTTGGTGAGTTGGTTATCAACGGACTAGGTAATATATATTCACGTAATATGGATGTTGTGCTACTTAGAGCAAAAGTTGGCATGGTATTTCAAAAGCCCAATCCTTTTCCAAAATCAATATATGACAACGTTGCTTATGGACCTAAATTGCATAGCATGGTGAAGAATAAGCAAAAATTAGATGAAATGGTAGAGAATGGTTTAACTAAGGTCGGTTTATGGGAAGAGCTGAAAGATAGATTGCAAGATAGCGCATTGGATTTATCTGGTGGACAACAACAGAGATTGTGCATTGCCCGTGCAATTGCAGTGAAGCCAACTATTTTATTAATGGATGAACCATGTTCCGCTCTTGATCCAATGGCAACCAATGCAATCGAAAACCTTATACAAGAGCTGAAATTAAGATTTACCATAATTATGGTGACTCATTCGATGAAACAAGCTAAAAAGCTGTCTGATAGCGTAATCTTCTTTTGTAATGGCAAGATTATTGAATCTGGAAGCGTTCAAGAAATATTCGAAGATGCTCAATCTCCCTTAACGAAAGAGTATATTCTGGATCATTAAATTCCGCCATGCACAAGAACTTTATTATCAATAGCCTCGCTGGCAATAACACGGCTTTCAAAATCAATGTTTATTATGTCAGATAGTGAATTAACATCAGCGTAACCATCAAAACATTCTACCGTTGACTTCACCACCTTTACTATCTCTAAAAAGCCGATTTGTGACTTCAAAAATTTATTAACGGCTATTTCGTTTGCAGCATTGAGAACAATACTATTTGTTTGTAGAGCAGAAGAATTCAGCACTTCCATGCTGAGCTTTAGCGCGGGAAAGCGACTATGATCAGGTTCTTGAAAGGTCAATTTTTTTTGCTTTGTTAAATCTAATTTATAACTCAAAGCAGACCTTTCTGGCCAAGACAGAGCATATGAGATGGGAATTGCCATGTCAGTCTCTGCAAGCACAGCAAAGTTAAACCCATCCTTGTAAACTACAACTCCGTGTATTATCGATTCAGGATGTACTACTGTCTCAATTTTATTTGGGCTAATATTAAACAAATTATGTGCTTCTATTATCTCTAGCGCTTTATTCATCATTGTTGCACTATCAACCGAGATTTTCCTTCCCATATTCCAAGTAGGGTGACTTAGTGCCTGGTTTGCCACAACATTTCTTAATTTCTTAAGGCTGCAATTTAAAAATGGCCCACCAGAAGCAGTGAGTATAATCTTTTCTACACATCTATTGTCACTTTGTAAAAGTTGAAAAATTGCGTTGTGTTCAGAATCAATAGGGATTATCTGTACGCTTTTCTCTTTAGCTTTCTTAAGTAGCAATTTACCACCACAAACAATACTTTCTTTATTTGCCAGTGCAATAATTTTAGTACCACTCTCCATAACCTGCATAACTGGCTCAAGGCTTGCAATTCCAACTATTGCAACAACTGAGAGATCGACAGCCAAAGAAGCAACATTTGCTAAACCTTCAGCGCCAGCCTCTATTCTGGTGTTTGTATCAAGTAGACTTTCTTTTAAGTCTTTATAAAACCTTTTATCAGAGATAGCAACATATCCCGCATTCAACAGTTTTGCTTGATATGCCAGTAGAGCAAAATTTGAATGAGCACTAAGTGCTTCTACATGGTATTCTTCTTTTCTCTTCAGTAGCAAGTCTACAGTCTTTTTTCCAATACTTCCTGTTGATCCTAAAACTGAAACCTTTTTCACTAAAACGAACTCACGTTAATTAACGAGCTAAACCTACTCTCATCAGTAGTTTTTGAACTTAACTACCAAGCTCATGTCCGTGGTCATCGCCAACAGATGGTGAAGGACCGGGCGAAAAAGATTGACCATGATGATCACCTGCATCATGCATGTCATGTAAACCTTGAGCATCGTTAGCCATTTCGTTGCTAGTATATGGATAATCGTTCGGGTTGGGTACCACATCACCGTAACCTATATCCATTCCTTCTGATGGCATATCTTTTCCTCCACCACCTGAAAAATGTTCTGCAAGACTTTCAAAAAACTTTATGCCAAACATATTATCTGATCTACCAAGCAATGTTACTAAACTACCACCATTCACCAAACCTTCGAATACATTAGAGTAAGCAGGAATTGCTCCTTCATGGAAGTTGAACAACCATTTCATTCCATCCACAATTGTTGCAACAGAGTCACTATGACCAAGACCAAAGCCACTCTTTTCTCCTTGGTTTTCTTGGTGTTGTTGTTGAGCTTGCCACTCTCCAATATTTGGACCTTGAGCTTCAGTCATAAACTTTTATCCTAAACATCAGATTACTATTCTACCACAAATATTGAAAATATCAATATGGCTACCATTTTCTGAACGACAATATGCTTTTAAGCACTTATTGATGAGACTAGCGAAACGGTTTTACAACAACTGCAATAATTATTATTAATATCAATACTGTAACAACTTCATTTACAATACGGAAATAAACATGATTTTTCCTATTCAAGCCCATTGCAAAGTTTTTCCTGTGCCTTGCAAGTAGTCCATAAACAACAAACATAAAGAACAATGCTAATGCTTTTATGTGGAACCACCATTCGTGGTATGCCTCTCTCATAACCATTAATGTGATACCAAAACCAAGCGAAAAAAGCATTGCAGGGTTTATGATAAATCTTAGAAGTCTTTTCTCCATTATTTGAAGTAAGCTATCGTTTTCCGATCCTGGCTTTATGGCTGCATGGTAGACGTAAAGCCTCGGTAAATAGAGCATACCTGCCATCCACATAATGACGGAGATAATATGAAAAGCTTCAAGCCAATGGTAATAATCCATTACAAAATGTTAAAATTTCTTATATCATTTGAGTTTAACGAAAAAGAAATAGATATGAAAGCTGAAAATTTCACTAAAGAACAAGTGATTGAATTTTACAGGAAAATGCTACTCATACGAAGATTTGAGGAAAAAGCAGGGCAATTGTATGGAATGGGCTTAATAAGCGGATTCTGTCACCTATCGATAGGACAAGAGGCAGTTGCAGTTGGAACGCAAGCTGCGTCAAAGTACGGTGATGCTTTTATCACAAGTTATAGAGACCATGGTTTAATGCTATCATGTGGCTCTGATTTAAACGTTGTGATGGCAGAACTGACCGGTAAAGAGACGGGATGCTCAAAAGGCAAAGGTGGTTCAATGCACATATTTGATATTAAAAAAAAATTCTTCGGTGGACATGGGATAGTAGGCGCACAGATTCCAATTGGCACGGGAATAGCATTTGCTAATAGATATAAGAAAAAAGACAACGTGGTATTCACGTATTTTGGCGATGGTGCTGCAAACCAAGGGCAAGTATATGAATCATTCAATATGGCAGCTTTATGTAAGTTGCCTGTGGTTTATATTATAGAAAATAATGGATACGCAATGGGAACTTCCGTGCAAAGGTCAACTTTAGTAACTGAGTTATATAGGAGAGGAGAGGGTTTTGGCATTCCTGGAAAGCAAGTTGATGGAATGAATTTCTTCTCTGTTTATGAGGAAACAAGTGATGCAGCTAAGTACGTGCGTAGTGGAAAAGGGCCTATTCTGCTTGAAATGAAGACATACCGATATCACGGCCATTCGATGTCAGACCCTGCAACTTATCGTTCAAAAGAAGAAGTTAGAGATATAAAGCAAAACCATGATCCTATAAGGACTTTGAAGAAGTACTTGGTAGATAATAAGATTGCTGCAGAGGAGGAATGCAAAGCAATTGACAAAGAAGTGCGCGATTTAGTGAAAAAATCAGAAGATTTTGCCAAAAACAGTAAAGAACCAAGCGTTGATGAGCTGTATACTGATGTTTACAAATCTGTCAACCGTTGACTGTAAAACTACCTGACAACCTTCACCGGTCTCCTTACAATGGGACTATTGGTGTCTAGGTCTAAAATTTATCTTTAATCTTGTATTAAGTGACAAAAGCGCAGTATATAACAAGGCGTGTTATGTTTGGTTTTGTCTACATTAGCTGAGTTTCAATTATTAAGCGATGTAAGAGAGAATCGGACACCAAGTTTTTAAGAGAACAGTAAATAACTCAAGTCACGTAGTTTCTTCTGTCTTTATTTTCTAATTGGTATATTTTTAGTATTTATTGCTAATTCTAATCCATAAATTGGTTAGTGGTGTGTCATGCCAGTACTTGACATTTGCATCCTTGAATTTTACTAAGTTGGTGAGTATAAATTTTCCTGATGTTATATCAACATGCCACCACCAAAATTTACTGCATATAGACCATTCTTCATGCTAGATATTATTTCTTCTGATATATGTTCTGGCAACATATAGGTATTTGTCATGTGCGGCATAGTAACTTCCTTATAACTTTTCATTCTACAATTACCAGTTCGATTTACCCATATGAGTTTAGTATTCATATGATCCTGCATATATCCCATGAAGATTCCATCTTCTATCGATACATTATAACCAGAAGAAGTACATTCATCATCTATGCTAATAAGAATCACGCAAATTAGGTAGAGTTCCATCATCAACTACTGTGATGCCACTAGCTGCTACTTGTTACCAATAGAATTTGAAAATGCTGATACTCCTTTACGATTAAAATCGCCCTCGAGTCCATGACCTACAGTTTCATGTAACAACAACTCTTGGCCAACCCGAATCTTAGAGCAACTGTCATCTCTCCGGCAGGAGTTGGGACTGCTTCAAGATTTACCAATGCTTGTTCTAAAGTCTGGTTTGCAATTTTCTTCCACTTTTTCCAGAAATAAACTTACCATAAGAATCACGTCCACTGTGTCTTGCAGAAACTCTTTTGTGCAACCCCATTTTTCTCTACGATAACCAGCACATTAAAACGTACTAAAGGCCTAATATCGCTTAATCTGTGATCACCTTATATTATTTGTACGACTTACCATTCTCCATTTAGAATTATTTTTACTTGCTTCACATAGTTATCTTTGGATCTTATATACTCATTAACCTCGTTGAGCAGTTTAATTTTTTTTGAGCTTAGATCTATTTCATTTATTGTGTTAGTTTTCGAATACAGGTTTTGTCTCTTTGCTTAAGCTTATTGAATTTGTTTTGTTCAAAGACACTAAGCTTTTAATTATAGAAGCAGAATTACTAATTTCTTTTTCACTAATCTCAGAAGAACAAACAAAAGATGTGTTGTCTCGCAAAAAGACCTCAGGTCAAATCCACTTTTGGTATTCAAATCCATGTGTTTTAATAAATAGCTCACCGCCATCGCTATTGCTCAAAGCATGGTTGACCATTTTATATACATTATTAATATTAACATTGTTTTGAGCAAAAATATTTGATCTAAGTTTAAATTGCACGACATTACCTTTGAACTAAAAATTGCTCAAGTATATTATTTAAATTTAACATAGTAAATTACAAAAAGCCCGAGTGGCGGAATTGGTAGACGCGCTAGCTTCAGGTGCTAGTAACTTTTTAGTTGTGGAAGTTCGAGTCTTCTTTCGGGCACTCTTAACTTACATATTGTTTTGAACAAATTAATACCATAATGTATTAATTCTACTTAAGTTTATGAGTCGTGAGAAAGTGGAACTTGCCAACAGGAAAATAAGAGCTTACTCAAAACGTCTAATTACCGCGCTATCCATTGCTTCTTTTATTGGGTATATAGTATCACTAGGTTCTTGATGTCCATGGCTTAAATTTGCACTCTGCTGCTTTTAGTATTGTACTGAGTATAGTTTTAACTCGATTTGAATGTGTGGTCATATATTGATTATTTTCGAAAACACAATCTTAATAATCAGCTTGGCATAGAAAGCACTTCAAGACAAGAAAAGCTAACAGAGATTCATATTAATATTGCGTCTAGCGCCTCATTTTTAATATTGTGGAATTATATCGGTATTACCATTTGAATCTTCTATTATTCCTTTTGCTTCTATTACTTTTTTCATTTTTGGTTATGCTGCTATGGTAGGCAATATCGTCTGGACTATGATCAGCGGCCAAAAGTAAAAGAATTGAGCAAAGGAGAAAATCTCCAAGTGGTGTGATAGTTTGAGCCTGATCACCAAAATACTAATAAATTAATTTACCTGATTTATGCAGGAATATTAGTTATTGTATTAATAATTTGATAACAAAAGGCTAATATTGTGACAGACTTTATAAATTTTTCCGATGACTGTTCAGGATTTTTCGAGAATAATGCTTATTATATAATATCTGAATATACTAAGGATAGTCCAGATCTTACAGATCTTAGCACGTATATAATAGAACGTGATGAACATGAGAACTTGGTATTTAAGAACCTATATGAATATATATGTCCGGATGGGAACATACATAGAGACATTATACTTGATTTCAGATCTTTACAGATAGAAAAAGAATAGAGAACGGCAGAGGTTGTCACGTGAATAACTATAGGGTAGATAATGGATCTTTGTTTTCAGACGGAAAAGAATTAATATTCAATATAACTACAACCGAATGGAACAATTCAAGAGAGTTCAACATAATTAGTATTACAAAAGTATATGCCACAACTGTACGAACATTGTGATTTGAGTTTGCCAGAAGGATGCATCCAAGTATCCCCTTTTGTCACCCCAATGGCTCGACACTGGGATCTAGGATCCTACTTTGATAATAAATATTTAAGAAATTTTCAAGTGAGAGAAAAGACAAAAGAAACTACATGGCGGCTAATTATTTACTTTTGTGTTGAAATATCAGCATTTTTATGCTAAACGCTTGATGAATACGATTTAGCTGAAAATATTTAAAAAATTTTCTAAATAGAAACAGCAAAAACTTCGATAGATAGTTTTACTAGCAATCAAATAATATTGGCGTTTTTATGTTTTAAACGACTTATAAGCGCTTTTGAGCTTGAAAACCAGAAGTTTTAAAAAGACGCTCCAGGTGCGCACAGTACAAAAACTAAACATGGTACGCCAGATATACTAAGTTTTTTGTTGTTTAATCTGTACAGACTGAAGATAAATAACAGCTCTGATACCATGGCAATGGTAACGACAAAGATTGCCAAGTAGTTTTCATCTCTATCGTATGACGTTGCAACTTTTTTTCAACTTTCATCTATCGGCTTTCTGTGTAGTGTTTAGGTACGCGAGAAGCCTAATGCAAGCTCCTTCTATTCTTGATCTCGCTAAGCTTGTTCTGTTGTTCTAGCTCTTTTTATAGCGTTAACAAGACTTAATTCCTCACCGCAAAGTTTGATTTTAACATCTGTATCTTTCTCTAAGTCCTAATGATTTGCTTACTTCATAATATTTTAATATTACCATTAATATTAGAGCTTTATTAAAGTATAAACTTAGATAAATCCAACTGTTTTGAAATTGATTCGAGTTTATCTTTCACATACTTGCCATCTATAACAAATTTTTCACCGTTCTTTTCAGTAGCAATAAAACTTATTTCATCTAAAAGTTTCTCCATGATAGTGTGGAGCCTTCTTGCACCTATATTTTCCACTTGCCTATTAACTGTAAACGCTATTTCAGCTATAGTTTCGATGCCATCATCGGTGAATTCAAGTATTACATTTTCTGTTTTCATTAAAGCTATGTACTGCTTCAATAAACTAGACTCAGGCTCCTTCAATATTCTTATTAAATCTTCTTGAGTAAGTGCATTAAGTTCTACTCTAATAGGTAATCTACCCTGCAATTCTGGCAAAAGATCAGACGGTTTAGATAAATGAAAGGCGCCAGATGCAATAAATAATATATGATCTGTCTTCACATGGCCATACTTAGTTGAAACAGTTGTTCCTTCAAGCAGTGGTAATAAATCACGTTGTACTCCCTCTCTATTTACTTCACCTTTTACTTCTGTACGTGCTGCAATTTTATCTATTTCATCCAAAAATACTATGCCTTCATTGCTAACAAGATCAATCGCTTTTTTGATTATCTTGTCTTCATCCATTAACTTCTCACTTTCTTCGTTAATCAATATTTCTCGAGCTTCTTTTATCTTAACTGTAATAGTTTTCGTTTTTTTGCCACCATTAAACATCTTGCTTACTAGTTCTGTAACGTTCACCACGCCAACTTGCCCACCTGGCATGCCTGGTATATCAAAGGCTGGCAGCATACTCTTACTTTCTCTGACGTTAATGGAAACTTCCCCATCTTCAAACTCTTTATTTCTCAGTTTTTCTCTGAAAACCCTTTTACTCTCTTCGGTTGCATCTTCACCAACCATAGAATTAACTATCATCCTCTCAGCTAAATTCAAAGCTTTTTTAGCTAAAGCTTTGCGAGCTTTCTCTTTAACTAAAACTATTGCTGCATCAACTAAATCACGTATTATCGAATCAACATCACGCCCGACATAACCTATTTCAGTGAATTTTGTTGCTTCAACTTTTATGAACGGCGCACCCGCAAGCTTCGCTAAGCGTCGAGCTATTTCTGTTTTACCAATCCCTGTATGACCAATCATCAGTATATTTTTAGGTATGATTTCATCACGTAAAGGAAGAAAAACTTTATTGCGACGCCAACGATTCCTGAGTGCAATAGCGACAGCACGTTTTGCATCATTTTGTCCAATTATGAACCTATCCAACTCCTTAACTATCTTTTGTGGCGGCAGATCGTCTAATAAGACTTGCGTACTGTTATTAACTTGGGCATTGTTGTTATTTGAATTACAGCCATTTTTAATGTCTTCACATATGTCATCTTTTTTATTGTAAGTATCGCTACCATAAAACTGCTCTTCTAAAGGTCTAAAAGGCTGATTGGAGAAATTAGTGCATAAATTTTTTTGTTCAGAAGACATATTATCCCTCTATCTTTTCAATAACTACATTATGATTTGTATAAACACATATATCAGCTGCTATTTTCATAGCTCTTTTCGCTATCTCCTCTATTGATATTCCTTTTACATCAATTAAAGCTCTTGCTGCTGATAGAGCAAAATTTCCCCCAGAACCAATAGCTGTGACCCCATCTTCAGGTTCAAGAACATCACCTGTTCCTGTAACCACTAACGAAATAGATTTATCTGCAACTATCATCATAGCCTCCAATTTTCTCAAGTATTTATCCATTCTCCAATCTTTTGCAAGCTCAACACATGCTCTCATTAATTGTCCTGGGTGCCTATCAAGTTTAGATTCTAGTCTTTCAAAGAGAGTAAATGCATCGGCTGTTGCCCCTGCAAAACCAGCAATTACAGAATTACCAGAAAGGCGCCTGACTTTTTTTGCTCCAGATTTTATAACAGTGTGGCCTAGTGAAACCTGTCCATCACCTATTACTAATACGCTCTTGTCTCTTCTAATTGACAGTATGGTAGTTCCACGCATTCTACTTCTGTCATGTTGAATCATTTTTCTATCACTTCAAATGGCAATTTCATTACATTTTAATCTTTAATCAAATGTGCTAGATATATTTAATTATACTTCATAATATAATACTTTCCTTATAACATTAAAAGCGTAGATGCAAAATATAATTCATACAAAATTAAAAAAAAGTTTAAATAATTGGTTTGAGGAGAAGTTTGATGCTCTCACATTGCCGTTTTATAGCTCCATAGACCTGAGAAATTCCGGTTACAAAATCGCCCCTATAGACGCTAACTTATTTCCTGCAGGGTTCAACAACCTAAGTGAAATATCAAAAGCAACAGCAGCAGAGTTAATGAAGAGCTACTTTAAAGAAAAACAACATAAAAAAATTCTCATAATACCGGAGAACTACACGCGAAATAAAATGTATATAGAGAACGTATTTGCCATAGAAAAAGTACTCCAACTTGCAGGTTTTGAGACTAGAATAGGCCTCTTTCACAACGAAGCATATAATTTAATAGAACAATATGAAACTGTCGTGAAGAAAAATTCCATCCTGAAGACAATTTCAGGATTTGTGCCTGATGTTATTGTACTGAACCGGGATATGACAAGCCACATTCCAGATACGCTGGAAAATGTAAAACAAGAAATAGTGCCAAGTCCATTATATGGTTGGCACAGTAGGCAGAAATTTCAATATTTTGAAATCTATCAAAAACTAGCGTCTGAACTTTGTAGAGAATTTCAAATAGATCCGTGGCTTATTTCTACACCTACAGAAAGTTGCAGTAGTGTTAATTTCAATGATGATTCATCGCTAGAAACGTTGGCAGCTAAAGTTGATCAAGTGCTGTCCTTAGTACAAAAAAAATATGAAGAATATAAAATAGAAACCAAACCTTATGTTTTCATCAAGGCAAGCAATGGAACATACGGAATGGGCATTATAACAGCAACAAGTGAAGAAGAAGTACTAAGCCTCAATAAAAAAAAGCGTAATAAAATGAAAAAGATAAAAGAAGGAATAGAAGTGAGAAGCGTTATTATACAAGAAGGCGTGCCAACTATTGATGTATTTGATCATAGCCCTGCAGAGCCGCTGATATATTATATAGGAGGTACGCCAACCTGCTACTTATACCGGTGTAATAGTAGAAAAGATATATATTCTAGCTTAAATTCCACTGACTGTAAATTCCATGATATCAGTCAGGCTATGGAAAATAAAACTCTATCGCTTTGGAATATGGTTAGTAAATTAGCGGTGCTAGCATTGGCAATAGAAATGAAGTCTTTTCATATCTAATTTCTTACTTCTAAGCGTAGTCATTGGCTAGACTTCTTGCATAAAACAGCTTTTCGCATATGTGAAAAACTACTTGATAACTATCGCAGTTACTCTTATAACTGCACTGAGGTTATTTGTTTAACTTCCAATCTGAGTAGATTAAAGTAAAAAGAGGGCTTGTATTTGGCGTACTATTGTTTAATTTTTCGTACTATGTGCACTGCATGTCTTTTTAAAACTTAGGGGGATTTTGCCCATACAAGCTGAAACGCGCTTATAAGTTGTTTAAGACATCATCCAACGCTGGATTTTAAAATAGAGAGTGAATAACTAGGCTATCTCGTGATTTTATTGTCTTTTTCCACACCTGGTAAATTTCTTAAATATTAGAACTTAGATTAGTTGCGTTAAAACGCAGCTAAATTGCAGCGCTTAAGGCATAAAACGCCAATACTAAAAATAAATATCGACCATGGCTTCTTTTGTCTTTTATTCTAATCAGTTTAGGTTATACAAAAAGTTCTCTGTCTGATTTATGATGATGATTAACATCACGAAGTTCAGTAGAAGGATCATCATTTATCGGTTGATTAAACAGTCTGTCAAGCTGGATTACTAGGAATACTGCGCTATATATTATGCTGACTGTTACGCTTAAATTAAAATTGTAGATTATACCATTACCTAAGTTTATCGGTATAGTTGTGATTTCTACCCTTCTTAATACGAAGTTTAACAAACCTAATGACAAAGTTAGTGTGCTGATGAAGATGCTCTTCTTGCGTTTAGCAAGCTCAGCTTTACATTTTGTAAATTCATCAGCTTCCTTTTTATTATGGTATTTTCCACATGCATCTTGATATTCTTTATGTGCCTTTTGATATTTTTTGTATGTATAATAATATCTTATTGATTCTGAAATGAATAGGAATAGTGATAGGATTGTTGACGTTAAGTGAATACAACTTATTACGTTTGTATTTCTAGTCAAGAGATGAATGACTTTCAACACCATTAGCGCTTCTATAGTGCTGCTTGCAAGACTAGCTGATTTGCCCGCAATTTTTGCTAATTCCTTCTTACTCTTTGTGTATCTGTAATCCTTGATTAAGTCATATAAAGTAAATACAGAGTAGGCAATATATAGAATAGACGTCGGAAATTTTGCCAACCGAGCGATATCCAGTATAAGAAAAATATTGGATCTGTTATTGTCAATAAATTCACAGCAAAATTGTAGCGAAATCTTGCACAGTAGCATTGCTAAACCTGTTGTAATACAGATTATCTTCCTGATATCATGGTTGTAAGTATCATGTACCTTTTGTGCAAATGTGTTTTGTTTTTTTTTTAGTTTATTTGACATAAATATTTAATAAAGCAATAGTTTTCTGTTATTTTATTATATTAAATCTTAAAGGGAAAGTGTTATAAGTCAGGATCTTAAAAAAAATTTATGCATAAATTTACCAAGCATTTTATAAACAAGAAATCAGTATCGAGAGTTGGTATGCGAAAGTAATGTTCGTCCTTGATCATTGTTTTATATTCTATATCAAGCTCAACAAGTGTCTCTGAATGTTCAGAAACAAAGGATATAGGTGATAAAACCACAGGTACACCATCAGCTTTTGCACGCAACAGTTCACTTTCGGTGCTTGGCTCTAACCATTTTATAGGCCCAATCTTGCTCTGATAACATATTACCCAATCAAGATCTTTAATATCTAATTTTTTTATTATCAATTTTACTGTTTCTTCTATCTGTGAAGCGTAAGGGTCACCTCTTTTAATAACACTTAGAGGCAAGCTATGGGCTGAAAATAGGATTCTTGGGTTACCAATTTTGCTGGCTAATTTATAATACTGAGCTGCTAGATTGGCGTGAGCTTCAATAAACTCTTGGTTATCATAATAGCTGTTGATTATTTTTGTGTTGCATTTGAGGCCATATTTTTTGGCATTTTTTTGCCAATTTTCGATAGATGACAGAGTTGTGGTAGTTGAATATTGAGGATATAGCGGCAGCAGAATTATTTCATCAGGATCAAACTGTTTCACACTCTTAACAACTTCATCAGCAAATGGATACCAATAACGCATACAAACAAATACTCTGGCCAACTCTGTTATCATTCCAGCGTGTGACCAGTTCTTTTTTCTAGATCCAAATTCTACGCTACTTGAATGACAAAAGACGGATCTATTAAGTTCTTGTTCAAGCGCTTCAGCTTGCATTTTTGTATTCTCTAAAATTGGTGATTTGCCTCCAATTTGCTCATATATTTTTCGTGTAGTATTTTCTCGTTTTGAGGATATAAACTTTGCTAAAAGAAAACGAAAAGGGTTTGGTAGATTTACTATTCTTCTATCGTAAAAGAGATTGAACAGAAAAGGACGGACCGCATTTGGTGAATCAGGGCCGCCTAGGTTAAGTAAGATAATTGCTTTTTTCATTAGATCTTTTGCAAATAAACTACAAGATTACTTTTTGACGTCATTACAGCGCGTATAACGTTGTGATTTTAGTACCGAGATAATGTCATCCAAGTAGCTTGGTGGCATTTGGATCCAGGATTCTACTAAGCTGGTAAGTATAAAAGTGTTATATGAAAACAATGTACTCGATGAAATTGCGCGAATGTGCTGGCCAAGCATTTTAGTATACGAACATCACAATTTGCAGATAATTTGAGTAGTAGATGGTGTCATTCCAGTGCGTGACGCTGAAATCCAGCTTTTTAGTAACTTTACCAAAACGTTGTATAGTGTACGATCAATTTCGCTTGATCCCAGTGTCAAGAACTGGAACGAACCGCTTGTGTTTAAGGTAAAAATGGCTAACATACTACTCCAGCGTTCGTACCGCTGTGTGCAAAGCGCTGGGATAACAAAATAAAGCAGGGGAGCAACATTTAGGCTCCGCAACAAATTGCTCTAGGAGAGCCTATACACTTAGCTACAGGTTTATCAAGTATAGATATAGGGACTAAATTTCTCACGCTGGCATACAATAGGTGACCAGATCTCTGCAGGTTACTCTTGATAGATACAAAGCTTCTATCAAAGATCAGATCAGCGCAAAAACTTGGCACTGCTTCAAGAAGCTCAATAGCAGCTAAAGATAGCATTATACAATTTTGTAGAATCTTTAGAGGGAAAACTAAAAACGCAATGAGAAAGGAGATGTTACCTACTTCATTTGCTTGATTAGGCGAATTATACTCAATATGTTTTCTGTTTTTATCAAAGATAGGAAATTTTATAACATCCTTCTTAAATTCTGTGTCTATTGTTTCTTTACTACAGTCAGTAGCTTTTGCCATTAACTTCTCACGCAAATGAAAAATTCTTACAATAAAGCATGTAGTAATCATCAACGCAGCGCATACAAGTGCACATTGCATAAGACTTATACTGCCTACAATAGCTGGTAGTGCAAAACAAACAAATGGCGTTATGATAGCTATTTCAAAAGATGGAATAATGTTTCTTTTCATTGCAAAGGCAGCGCCTTCTTTCAATTTTGTATTACGATGTGCGCTATATTCCAAATAACTCAAAAAAGCCAAGCTGAAAGTTAAAAACCCTTTTGTTCCACAAAAAATTGATGATTTTAAATTATTAACGAATGTTTTAACTGGTCGCTTAATAGTAGATTCAGATTTTTTAGCAGTGTTGCTATTTTTTTCACGGCAACATCTAGCCATATAACACCTCCTTGATGGTTTATTCTTGACTATAAACAAAAAATCACTTTGATGAAATAAAAATTCGCAATAGAATGGATCTATAAATATACGATCTTATATAAGGAAATAATATGGCAATTGAGAAAACACTTTCGATATTAAAACCTGACGCAATAAGAAATAATATTACAGGTAATATAAATTCCTACATCGAAAAATCTGGATTAAAAATTATAGCGCAAAAAATGATGTTACTGACAAGAAGACAGGCAGAACTATTTTATGAAATTCACAAAGATAGACCCTTTTTTGGGGAGTTAGTGGAATTTATGACTTCTGGTTCTGTAATAGTTCAAGTTTTAATCGGTGAAAATGCAGTAAGTAAATACAGACAAATTATGGGAGCGACAGATCCAAAACAGGCAGATAATGGTACAATCAGAGGTGATTTTGCTGATGACATTAGTGAAAATAGAGTTCATGGATCAGATATCTTGAAAAATGCTCATAAGGAAATAGCTTTCTTTTTTGCTGAATGCGAGTTAATGCAGCATTAGATTGACTAAAACAGATGAGTAATTCTATAATCATTACTGAGATCCAATAAAACAAGATTTGAAATTTTGTTTAATGTCGTTAATTATAGAGAGATATGCGTCTTTCTCAGATTCTATATCTGAGCCAATAGGATCAAGAATTACCATTTTTGCATCACTAGATAAGACTTTAGATTTTATATTATCTTCTTGTGAGGGAGAGAATATACATTTAATGTTTTCTTCCTTCATCATCTTTCTTAATTTCATCAAACTTCTCATACCTATGTAAGCGTCCTCTTCTATAGAAAGAATTGCACTTGGGTGATTTAAGCCAAAATATTTTTCAAAATATTGATAGGCATCGTGGGTGACTATGTATTTTTTATTTTTGAAGTCATTCAACTCTCTCGTAATTTTTTCTGTTTCTTGATCTATCTTCTTTATAGCTCTCATTGCGTTTTGGTTATACATATAAGAATTTTCTTTATCTATATGAGACAGTGTTGTACTTATAAAAAGTATCATACTCTTTGCATTTTCAGGATTAAGCCAAATGTGTAGGTCTTTTTCGTCTTTAATATGAATGATATGTCTAGAGAACGAATGTGGTCGAGCAGGAAGTAAATTAACTACCCTTGATAACTGCACAAGTTTTTTATTGTTTCTAGCGAAGATTTTAACAAATGTTTCTAGATTGTCATCAACGTAGAATATTACGTCACTTGATTCCAAATTACTTGCATCAGATGGTTTTAACGCATGATCATGTCCAGATGTTACACAAGTAAGCAAGTGTGGTTTTGAAATTCCATCCGTAACAGAGGCTACAAGAGAATGTATAGGCTTTATTGTAGTTACGATTTTTAAATTGGATGAAAAGGCAGTACTATGATATAGTGTAAACAAAAGTGATAGAAAAGAAGCCAATAAATGTCTCATGAAAACGTTGAGAAAAAATTAAATTTTATCAAAAAGTTAAACAATGTCAATAGCAGTATCCTAAAGATAGAAAATCTTGCTCTTGCATATGATAATAAGAAGGTTCTCTATGGTATTAACATATCAATAGAGAGAGGAGATATAGTTACTATACTTGGTCCAAATGGTGGAGGTAAAACCTCTTTGGTGAAGGCAGTTGCTGGTATAAATAAGAACTGCACTGGTAATATCATGTTTGCTGACGATATAAAAATCAGTTATATGCCACAAAATTTTAGCATCAGTAATTTGATGCCGATAACAGTTGAATATTTCCTCTTAAATAGCTTCTCAACAAAATTAGAGAAAGATCAATCAATTGTTATAGAAGCGATAAAATTGGTTGGTATTGGCAATATTTTAAAGAATCAAGTGTCAGAGATTTCTGCAGGGCAAACGCAATTATTGCTGCTTGCACGTTGTTTAATCGCAGAGCCTGATTTAATCATTCTTGATGAGCCAGTTAGTGCAATGGACGTTAGTGCGCGGACTAAGTTTTATGATATTATCGTTAAGATAGCAAAAAAACGACTGGTTTCGATTCTTATGACATCTCATGATTTAAACTCCATAGTACTATGTTCAGATTATATAATGTGCATAAATAATACTATCTATTGCCAAGGTAAGCCTGGTGAAATTATGAAGAATAAAACTCTGAGTGAAATATTTGGCAGTTACGCAGCGAAATGATTCAAAATATTCTGCGCCTTTTGTACATAACCGCAGTGCTGACTCGTTACAACATATTACCTCGCTTGCTTGTTCCTTCAAGAGGGTCAATAAACAAGATACAAGGTTATAAACTAAAGTGTGCTCTTGAAAAATTAGGTCCAGTGTTTATTAAATTTGGACAATCCATTTCATCACGTACTGATATTTTAAATGAGGATATAACAAATAACTTATTGTTAATATGTGATAGGCTGACATCTTTTTCACACAAGATAGCAGTTAAAACTATAGAAAGCGAATTTAATTGTAAGTTAAGCGACATTTTCTCAAGCTTTTCTGAAGAGGCAATCGCAGCAGCGTCAATTTCTCAAGTACATAAAGCAACTACAACTGAGGGTAAAAGTGTTGCGGTGAAGATTTTAAGGCCGAATATTGAGAAAGCTTTTTCAAGAGATATAAAAACACTTTTTTGGCTTGCGGAGGTTACAGAAAGATTTAACGAGCAATCAAAGAGGCTAAGACCTATCGAGCTAGTAAAAACTTTTGCTGAAATTTGTAGATTAGAGCTAGACCTACGTTTTGAGGCCGCTCATTCTTCGGAGCTAAAGGAGAATGCAAAAAATGACAGAGATTTTTATGTACCTGAAGTTGATTGGAGCAGGACTTCAAAAAAAGTTTTAACTTTGGAATGGATAGAAGCGACACCAATATACGAGGTTGAAAAACTAAATAATCATAAGCAAATAGCTGTAAATCTTATAGAATCATTTTGTAATCAAGTATACAGAGACTGTTTCTTTCATGCAGATATGCATCCTGGAAACCTAATGGTCGATAGTAACAACAATATTATCGCCCTCGATTGTGGAATCATGGGCCGAATAGACCATGAAACGTGCTGTTATGTGATAGAGATACTGAAAGGTTTTTTAAATCGAGACTATGATCACGTTGCAAAGGTACATTTTAGAGCTGGCTATGTCTCGCCACATCACAAAAATTTTGTTACAGCGTGTAGAGCAATAGGTGAGCCTATTATAGGACAGCCTATACAGAAAATTTCTTTTGCTAATTTACTTGCTCAATTGTTCAAAGTCACTAGTTATTTTGATATGAAAGTTCAAACACAGTTATTATTGCTGCAGAAAACTATGATTTTACTAGAGGGAACATGTAGAAAAATCTACCCAGAAATCAATATGTGGAAAATAGTTGAAGCATGGACGGAGAATCAACATAAAAATAAAATAGGTTATATGGAAAGAGTAAAAAATTCTCATCCCGTAAAGACAATTCAGGAAGTATTTAGCCTTGTAGAGAAATTAAATCTGATAGCTGATCAGAAACTAGCAAATATTCAAGTTAATATTAGATTAAATCGAAAGACCTATTCTCTACTGTGGTTTATAGTTATAGCACTGATCATTAAACTTTTCATTTTCTAATAAGTGTTGCTTTTTAAGTCGCTATAGTTAAAATAAATGAAGTTTACCTCGGTTCGCTAGCAGGTAGCGTGATCTATGACGTAGAACTACGCTAGCTACACAGTTAAGATGCACCTAAGAGGGAATTATCGCCAAATAATTGTGCGGGAATAGATACTGCACAAGAAGTTGAGTTTCTCAGCACTGATTGCGGATCCAGAAATTGCCTCTGATAAACAGGGTATAGTTGATGTTCTTTGCAAGGATTATGGTGGTCACAGATACGTGATTGAAATGCGACTCTGGCTCGCGATAAAAGCTTTGAAGAACACGCACAACTATATGCTGCTAAAGCTTATTCAAGACGGGCTGGAAGAGGTAGAAAATATATTAATTTGAAGAAAGTATTCATTTTCTGATGAAGTTGGGTACATTTCTACTCATAGTATACAAGAGGTAAAATTAATATACATTACCTGAAAGGTTTTTAATTTGTCTTCATTGAATTACCTAAATTCAAAAAAGACAAAATTGAATAGTTGGAGAGTACAGTAGAGCACTGGTGCTTTTTAAAACATGTAGAAGATACTACAGATGAAAGCCTAAAAGATATAGCAGAAAATCTCCAATAATAAATCTAGTGTACGATGACTTAACAATGAGCGCTGGAGTGATAAAGATCTGGTGGCATGCAAAGAAATGTTAATGAATCTACGAAATGAAGAAGCCATCCACTTGCATACAGATTTGGTACTGCTAAGAAGAAGAAAAAGGAAAGAGAGATTGAAGTAGTAAAGGCAATGCTTACTGAAGACATGAATGTTGCTACCCTTGCTAAGGTAACAGTATTATCTAATGACGAAATCGAAAAACTACGGTTTGATATGATCAAGATAAGAAGCGCGAAGATGATCTGTCTTATAACATATTTAAAATCTTGGAAATGTGAGTAAAGTAGGCACAAATTAATAATGAGGTATCTATACGGAAAAGTTATTCAAGCGATGTAAGTAGAGAGCAGTTTGAAAAAATTAGGCCAATTTTGGAGAGTAGTAAGCAGAAAACAGAATCAAGAAACTTGATTTATATAACGGTATAAGCAATGGTCAAAAGAAAAAACTAATTTTGTATAATTGATTCTCAAAGCGTTAAAAACCTGCTGAAAAAAGGGCTATGATGTAGATAAAAAGATTTCAAGAATAAAGCGTTATATCGCAGTTGATACAAAAGGTGCGCCATACGCAAAATTTATGTAACAATGGCAGAAGTAACTGACCGTAGCGGTGCTGTAAAAATGGTCGAAAATGCTAAAGCAAATCTCTCTAAAGTTAAAACATACTGGTTGATGTAAGCTACACAATAGGAAACTTTGCGACACAAATAAAAGCTATCATTGTTGCGACTGTTGAAGTAATAATGCAAAGTGAGTACACACTTTCATCGTATTTCCAAAAAGACTGGTTGTTGAACATCATTTTGTTTGATTAGAAAGATGCAGACGATTGTGGAAAAATTGCGAGCGAAAATTCAACACTAGCTTACAGATGATAGTCCATCCTTCATTGCTTTTCTATTATAAAGATTTTAAATAAGTTCTGACAAACCAGATACAGATTTAGTGCCAGTCAAGCTTTTTGGATGAAATGAGTATTCATAATACAACGACCTACATTATTATGCGTAAATCCAGAAAGAAAGCTTAGCTTCCAATAGTACCACCATCTCAAGAATTATTAACACACTTCACATTTTTCATAATTTGTCCTTTAAGACGACAAGTTCCTTTTCCTGTTATCGCTGTTACAATTTTAGACGCAACAAAATACAGCAATAAACATACCAAGTGTGAAAAGTGCGGGCCAAGGGGTTCTTTTCCAAATATTGGAAATAAACCTGATTTAATTATTACTACTATAAAAAGTGATCCACCTATTTCATGAATGTAACTTACTACGTTGCATATTACTTTCACTGTTTCATCAGCTTGAGCGTCAAGTATATTAAAGAATATTAGAATTATAAACAGAGTGAACAGAAAAATTTCCTTTATTCTTGTCATAATGTTCAAATCTATGTTTGATTATTTCTTAATTTTGATACTGCTATAGTTAGCTTGAGTCTTATTTAGTACATATAAAAATACCATTAGAAAAAGTGCTTGTTTGTTCTTCTGCTTGTATATAATTCATGGTCCTTGTTCCTACATCATGATTTTCTTCTATGTTGATAATATTATTTTCTTCATCTATCTTATCATCATTGGATTTTTGTGTATTTTGTAATAGATCTTTTGTTTTTCAGTAGTAGTCAAATCTGCAGAAGTCTTCCAATCGCTGGTTTACACTAATACTCGTTTTTATCCAATAAAGCTTTTACTATATCGACATAACTAAATTTAGCAGCCAAATGTAAAGCAGTATAATTATCTTTCCTTTATCCGCTGCATTAATACTTGTTCCTTTATCTAATAGAAGTTTTACCACATCTGTCTTGCCATATTCAGCAGTCACCTGTAAAGGAGTATATCCATTTTATCCGCTACATTAACACTATCTCCTTCATTTATCAGGCTTTTACTTTCTCAATATCACCATTCTTAGCAGCATTAAGTAACTAAGTATTTAGATTGCTCATCTCGCCTTCATCGTAAAATTGTATTATTGTGGCAAAGTTATTAACAATCTATGATCTCTGATGTACAGCAACAAAAATAGGAGAAGTTCTCATAACAATTCCCATTACATAGAACAATAACGAGTAAAAGGTACATACTTAAGCAAGAATAGCGTGTTAAAGTAGCATATCTGCTCCATGCGTAATGGAAATTAGTATTAGCTGTAAAGTCCAAGAAAATATTAGAGAAATTTACTAAATGGGAAAAGCAAAAGCCATGGTAAATATCTGTTCAAAAACGTTTGCATCTTATTAGCATTAAACTCTGCAATTTAGCTGCTTTTAAACTGCAACTAACCTTAGTTTAATATTTAAGAAATTTACTAAGCAGAAAAAAGACAAAAGAAATCCAGTGATAGAAGTTGCTCACTCTCTAATCCTGCAAATTGGCCTACTATACTGTCTCGAACGACTTATAAGCGTATTTCAGATTGTATAGAGAAACCTAGAAGTCTAGATGAAATTAATAAAAACATGAAATGCACGTAGTGCAAAAACTAAATATAAGACGCCAACCTGATACTTTTGTCATTTAATCTGCATAGACTTAAGCTAAATGAACAATTCTGATGCTAGGGTTAAGGGAACTGAAGGAATTTTGTCAAGTAGTTTTGTCCTGTTGTGCAGCTTTTCCACTGTTGTCTACTATTATGTAATAAAGCCCGATAACTATTGATTTTTTCAACTAGTGTAGATACGATCAAACTTTAAGCACTGAATAATGGAGCAATTTGGAAACTTTTACATCACTACGCCAATATATTACGTAAACGATAAACCTCACATTGGTCACGCATACACCTCGCTTTTATGCGATGTAGTGGCAAGGTTTATGAGACTTGCTGGAAAGAACGTCAAATTTACCACCGGTACAGATGAGCACGGACAAAAAATTGAGAAAGCAGCCAAAGCACGGGGAATGCAGCCAAAGGAATTTGCAGAAGAAGTAAGCGTTTCATTTAGGAAATTGGCTAAGTCTATGAATTTTCAATATGATGATTTTATCCGCACTACGGAAGAACGTCACGAAAAAGCAGTAATAGCTCTATGGAATAGGCTTGGAGAGAAAGGGCAAATATATTTGGATTCTTATTCAGGTTGGTATTCAGTCCGTGATGAAGCATTTTATCATGAGTCAGAGTTGATAAATGGCAAAGCACCAACAGGCGCGGAAGTTCAGTGGATAAAAGAAGAAAGCTACTTTTTTTGTTTGTCGAATTGGCAAGACAAATTACTGGAGTTATATGAAAATCAGCCAAATTTTATCTTTCCTGAGAGTAGAAAAAACGAAGTAGCATCGTTTGTAAGATCAGGACTCACTGACCTTTCAATCTCTCGTACTAGCTTTAATTGTGGAATTAAAGTGCCAGGCAATGACAAACACGTAATCTATGTCTGGATTGATGCACTCACTAATTACTTCACGTCAGTAGGCTTTCCTGATACTGAAGGTGAAGAATATAAGAGGTTTTGGGCAAATGACAGTTCTTCTAATGTTCATGTAATCGGTAAAGACATATTGCGCTTTCACGCTGTATATTGGCCGGCGATTCTCCTTGCAGCAGATTTGCCGCTACCGAAGCAAATTGCGGTTCATGGTTGGTTACTCAGCGAGGGAAAAAAAATATCCAAGTCTCTTGATAATGCCATAGATCCAATTGATTTGGCTAAAGAGTTTGGCGTTGATCAATTGCGCTATTTTCTCCTTCGGGAATCATGTTTTGGTCAGGATGGCAGCTTTAGCAAGAAAAATATGATCAGCCGAATAAATTCAGAACTGGCAAACAATATAGGCAATTTAGTGCAAAGAACAATTTCATTTTTACACAAACAATGCTCGGGAATTGTACCAACAGTTGATCAGAGCCTACTTAAAGACGAGGAAAGTCTTCCAAATTGCGAAGCTATACTCGATAAAGTGACGGATCATCTATTAAAGTACGAGTTTAACCAGATTATATTTTTCATTATCAACATCTCCTCTGAAGCCAACGCTTATATAGATAAAAGTGCACCATGGACATTAAGTAAAATAGATAGAGAGCGCATGAATTTAGTAATCTACAAATTGCTTGAATATATTAGGATAATTGGCATTTTGTTGCAGCCAATTGTCCCAAGGTCAGCAGAAATGATACTCGATCAATTGCAAATTCCAAAAGAACAACGAGATTTAAAATCTCTGTGCAACGCGTGCGTAAGCTTAGGTATTACTCTACCTAGACCTACGCCGGTTTTTTTTAGGGTTGATGTGTAGAGTATGCAAAACTCACTGTCTCTAGCAGGAAATAGGGTTGGTAACGCCTACTTAACAGGACCCGTTATATTGATAGCTAGTTATTCTTACGCTTCATTCTCAGCTGAACGTTTTTCGGTTCATCAACTTCATTTTTAGTTTAGAAAGCCTATTTTCTTTCTTCGCCCAACCGCTCCTTCCAGGCTAGAAATTTCAGCATTTTTACCTTCTATCTCTTTCTCTTAATTAGCTAGTTGAACATCTTTCTCAGAAATGGTTTTATTTTTAATAATTACCGTGCGTAAGAGTGCAGTAATTATTATACTGGAAAGTACAGCACAATCAATAATACAACCAACGAAAAAGCCCTAGGCACTGCAACATGCGAAAATGAAATGAAGGAGCTATTAAAAATGCTGCTGCTGGTGTCAATGAAGCTAAAGTAGCCAGAGTACCAACCATAAGATAAAGTGCGTTAGTTTTATTAAATATGTTTTTCATTATATATCTCACTAGAATTAATTTATTATTAAGATTGTAGCACAAATAAAGAGATATATCAGCATTATTAATGAATTATAGTAAAGATAGCATTAATAAAAGATTGCTGAAGACTATGAATTGTGCCTCTCCGTATAATCTTTGAATGCGCCTCTGCTGGAGTCAAAATATAGCTTTATACTGCCAATTGGTCCGTTTCTTTGTTTTGCAACAATGAGCTCTGCAATATTTCTAATTTTTTCCATCTTCTCTTGCCATTCTCGATGTTTATGGCTTCCTTCACTTGGTTGCTTTCTTAGCTCATAATATTCTTCTCTGTAGAGAAACATTACTATATCTGCATCTTGCTCTATGCTTCCTGAATCGCGCAAATCAGCAAGTTGTGGTTTTTTGTCGTCTCTTTGCTCAACAGAGCGGGAGAGCTGCGATAGTGCAACAATGGGAATATCTAGCTCCTTTGCAATTGCTTTCAAACCCTGCGTCACTTCCGAGATTTCTTGCACCCTATTTTCATTACTCCTTTTTGTTGTTCCTCTGATTAAATGTAGATAATCGATAAATACCACTTCTACATTATATAATTGGTACAACAGACGTATTCTAGTACGAAGAGCACTAATTGACAGCACAGAAGTGTCATCTATGATAAAAGGCAACTCAGACAATTCTGTACTAGCATTAATGAATTCATGCAATTCAAAATCACTAATTCTTCCGGTCAGCGCCTTATAATAACTAACTCCAGAATCTATAGTGATCAATCTTGCAGTTAATTGCTCCGCTGACATTTCAAGCGAGAAAAATGCTACGCAGTATTGTTTATCTGCTCTTTTTTGTAAAACCTTACAAGCATTAAGGGCAATGTTCAATGCCAGTGCCGTTTTACCCATAGAAGGCCTTGCAGCTATAATTAACAGGTCAGATTTCTGCAGACCACCAAGAAGCTTATTTAGGTCTTGGAGTCCGGTTGTAATGCCCAGCGCTTCTGGATTATTTTTTAACGTGCTTATTTTTTCAACTACATCTTTAATTGAGCTTGCAAGCTTTATGTACGTCTTCTCGCCTTGCTTTTTTATTGCTAGGTTGAACAACTTAGTCATTGCTTGTTCAATTTGCTCCTGTGCAGGGTTTTCGATATCATAGCTGTAACTATCATTAACTATCTCCTGCCCAAGCTTGATTAAGCATCTCCTTAAGTAAGTATCACGGATTATTCTAGTCAAGCTATAGATATCAAGTACAATACTTGCCTTCGCTGCGAGCTTTGCAAGATATTCAACTCCACCGCACTTAGTAAATGCTTCGTCGTTCTCAAAAAACATTTTGAGGCTTAGTTCATTAGCAACTATGCCATGTTTTCTGGTTTTAGATATCTGCGTAAAAATGCTTTGATGCAGTGGATCATAAAAATTGTCCGCTGTGATCATATCTTCGACTGCGTCACAAATTCTATTATCACGAATCATCGCACCGATGAGCATTTGTTCCGCTTCTATGTTATGTGGTAATTTGCATATTTCTTTACCTACGTTTCTTGAATCGATGAGACCAGCTAATTCATTCATTCTAAATTTTTAGAGCAATTATCGATTATTGTAGAATATTTAGTTCTCATTTGAAAGATGTGAAGATAAAAAAATTTGACTAATTTCGTGTTGCCTATAGCATTGAAACTTAGGCCCCTGTGGTGCAATGGTAGACACGGCAGACTCAAAATCTGTTACTTGTAAAAGCATGCTGGTTCAAGTCCGGCCAGGGGCACTCAAATGTTGGAAAGTGATTATGTTACATAGATTTTTCGATCGCTTATTTTCTATTCTCTCTTCTATGAATGCTATTCAAAAGGTGAAAAAGGATGAAAGTGGAATATGCTATGTAACTGGATTCAGGCGCTATATATCGGTATTGCTTGATTTAATTATTATCATTTTGTTCTTACAGTTCTTCAGCCTTGGAGCAAATCAGCTCTTTACAAACTCAGAAAACAGAAAAATATTGAGCGACATAGGTGCAAAATATCCGGTACAAACGCCACTTTCTGCAGAAGAAAAGGCAACGCAGAGCAAACTTGTTAAAGTAATGGTTCTAAATCAAATAGTCCAATTTATTATGCTATTTAGCTATGTTGCATATATGTGGATAAGATTTGCTGCTACACCTGGAAAACTACTACTTGGGCTAAGAATTGTGGATGAACAGACTTTTGGAAAAATGACCATAAAACAAGCAACGTGGAGGTTTTTCTTCTTTATATTATCAGTTGCGCCATTATTTTTGGGTTTTATATGGTCAAATTTCGACAAACGCTGCCAAACTTGGCACGATAAGATCGCAGGTACGGTGGTTGTCATAAGCAAAAGCCTTAGAAGACATGATCAAAAAACTACTTGATAAACTTTGCCAGTTCCATTGCAATAGAGTTGTAGTTGTTTTAGGAGTACAATTTTTATCTTTAATTTTTGTATTAGGTGATAGAAGCACAGTATAAAGCAAGGCCGTGTTATGTTTAATTTTTGTCTTTTTTAATTAGTTAAAAATTTAACTAATCTCATTTTTACAAAAATGCTTAACAAGTTTTTGCGTTTCACTTATCACAGATTATGGGTGTTACAGCCCAAAGGCCAGCTACTTGTCAAGCATATAGAGCATTAACGCCAAGTTATTAAAATAGATGTTCACCAGGGCTTCTTTTGTTTGGTAAATTTCTTAATGTTTAAGCTAAAAATTAGATTGCATGGTCAAGTCTTCCATCCAAATGACCACGCACTCTATCTGCTTGTTTGGATATATTTTTTGCACTAATGTTTTATAGATCGACATCTGCTTTTTTATTTCATTTAACGAGGAAACAGAAACACTGCGGTGTGATTTATAATCAATTATGATTGCTTTATCTTGCGTTATACACAGCCTATCTAGCTGTACCAATATCGTCTCTCCGTCAATTGTTCCACTTAATGTAATTTCTGATTTGCCTTCTAAATCGAATAGGTAATCATATTTTTCATTAAAGGATAATATTTTATTGTAAATTTCATTTTTATCTTCTCTGATGTTCATATTATCGAGGTATTTTCTTACCCAAATTTTTCTCCTATTTTTCTCTATCTTAGGCATATACTGCAATATGCTGTGGATTATTAGGCCTCTTGCATAGACATCTGTTATTCCGTCACTTATTATCCAAGTGCTCCTTTTTTTGTCATCCCAATGCTCTGACACTTGGATCCATTCTTTTTTTTCACTAAATGCTGGCATCAAGCGCTGAAATGACAAATGGGAATGCTTGTATGACACCGGAGGGTGAGTAGTTGATGCCGGTTCTCCTTCTTTTTTACTGTATCCCAGTGTCGGAGCATTGGGATGACAAAAAAAGGAGGCGTTGGGATGATAGGAGAAGGTGTGCTTGGATGATATCGATAGATTTGGTGGAAGCGAAATTACTGGAACATCAAAATAATCACGTTTTTTATAAATAGAGGGATAATTTGCATTTACACACAGTAATTCAACCCTTTCTTTAAATATTGGACGTAAATCTACTTGTTTTTTTTCATATGATCCACCGTGCCTAGTAATTATATCATACCAAGAGTTCTTTTGTACTGGCTCTTTACCTAAAATGTATAATTCATCTTCAGCACGTGTGAGTGCTACATATAGCAAACGCAAATACTCATTATAATCCTCCAGTTTTTTCTCTCTGTTTACTTGATCACAATAAGCATTATCGTTTTTTTCACACCAAAATGGTGCTTCCATTGCATCAAAAACAATGCTTTCACTGTTTCTTGGGATTGTGTTTGTATCAACCAAAAATACTATAGGAGCTTGTAGACCTTTTGATTTATGAATTGTCATTATTCGTACAGCATTGCGTTCTGACTGCATATCATTTTTAATCTCCGGATTATTCTCCTTGATCCACTGAATAAATGCTTGAAGAGATGGGTATTCAAATTGCAGAACAAGGTTCATAAATTCATCTAAAGCCTCAAAGCACTCAAGATCTAGCCTTGCAGCAAATTTCTTCTTGCCTGTACGCAATACATGTGTGAATAACGTAAGATAGGATTCTGTGCGAGATAAGTCAATAAGATAATTTAATTCATTATAAATGACCTCACAATAATCATGAAGT
This sequence comes from Wolbachia sp., assembly GCA_051710285.1. Classification (GTDB taxonomy): domain Bacteria; phylum Pseudomonadota; class Alphaproteobacteria; order Rickettsiales; family Anaplasmataceae; genus Wolbachia. The sequence continues at coordinate 380,175 of JBPETD010000001.1, read as the reverse complement.
CTTTCCCATAACGACTGTTCTTTACGATCATGTGCAATATTGAATAGATCATCCTCAGTGAAATTAAATAGAGGTGATTTTAAAACATTCGCAAGAGCCAAATCGTTTGTCGGAAGAAGTAAAAATTCAGCTAAAGCTATTAAGTCCTGCACAACTATATAGTCCATGATTCTGAAATAGCCACGTCCTATAACCGGTACGTTTACTTTTTTAAGTTCGCTTATTACATAGTCAACTAATACGTTTCTTTGCCGTACCAAGATCATAATATCACTTGGTTCTATATGACGATCTTTAGCGACCAAAATCCGTCCTTCATTTAACCAATTGCGAACTTTATTGGCTATTGCTTGAGCGAGCAACTGATCTGCTGCTATTACATGATCTTTTCTTTGTGCTAAATGAATTTCTAAGGCTTGCTGCTTTTCCTCTTTACATCTTGGTACTAATGGCCAAATTTCAATGTATCCTTGATCGTTTTCTCTATGAGGAATATGTTTTATTTCACTATCGACAAAAGATATCTCTTCACGAAAGTTGTTAAATAATCTGTCTACAAGTGCTAAAATGTGCGGGGTAGAACGAAATGATTTTTCAAATTGACATGATATCCAGTCTTTGCCGCCGGTTTTTGTGTAAAAGTATTTTTGCATGTAGTTGAATAGGTGAGGATTTGCTCCTTGAAATCTGTAAATAGATTGTTTTACGTCACCAACAACAAACAAGGTTCGCTTTTCATCATCATCTGTAAAAAATTCATCACAGAGATTTGTTATAATTTTCCACTGACTGATACTATTATCTTGCGCCTCATCAACGAGGATATGGTCTATTTTTTGATCTAAGTTAAACAACACCCAATCTTTATAATCTGGGTTGCCAAGAAGATTTGTTGCTAAATGGATTATATCATTGTAGTCAAGCAGTGCATTCTTTGATTTTTCACTATTATATAAATCAGCATACACCTTAAATATTTTGAGTAAACTACTGGTTCTCTTAAATATTTGATAAGAATTCACATCTCTCACATGATTAAATACTACATTTTGAATATTTTTTATGATCTGTTCTGCATCTCCGAATTTTTCCAAAGTACCCTTTGTTATGATGGATGATATGTTTTTTTTTTCGTTTGATTCTGATTTTATAAATACTTTGATTAAGTTTTCTATATTGATGTTATCCAAGTAATTAATGCTGGGATCCATATTTCTTTTTTTTTGACTTCTACCGTCACGCGCTGAAATGACAGATGATTTATACCAATCATAGAGCATTGTACTGTAACTTTGATCTCTTTTGCTACCATCACCTAGTATTTTAGCCAATCTTTTCACGTACTCAATCGTTTCACTTTGTAATCCATAAATTTTATCTGTGGCACCCAACTTACCTTTAATATACTCCAAATCATCTGCTGATAACGGTCTTTTTACGCACAAAGTATAAAGCAGGTCGCGTAGTTTGTTTTCATCAACATCAGCTGCGATGAAATTAATATCATCCTGCACAGTTTCGTTATAAAGTATTTTATCAAATATGATGGAATGTAACTCTTTGCATTCGCTCAGCATACAATTTGGAGCGATGCCAACCTCCAAAGGGAAGCTAGAAATTAATTTGTAACAAAAAGCATGTATGGTTTGGATAGTTAAACCAAGATTTTCCAGTTCAGAAAAAAGCCTTCTTGCTTGACCTTCGTTTTCTCTAGATCCCAGTGTTGTGCCACTTGGATGACAAAAAGATTGATTTTGTGATGACATCAAAGAGAGGCCCAATTGCTCTAAGTCTTTTGCCAGCACACTTCCTGAGCATATTGCCCACTTACTGAGTGTACTGTGAATGCGACTTTCTATCTCATTTGCTGCAGCATTGGTAAATGTTAAGCAGAAAATATTCCTTTTGTTTTCCAATAAAAGTCTTAATACTCTATCTATTAAGATTTTAGTTTTACCTGTGCCAGCAGACGCGTTTACCCACACAGAGAAGCTAGGATTTATTGCATTTAATCTCATCAAAATGTAAAAATCGTATAAAATTTGACTAAAATGGTGTTATAAAATATACTGTAAAAGTAGTATTAGCAAAGATATACAAATGAAAAGTTTTTGTGTAAAGGCTCCTGCAAAAATTAACCTTTTTTTGCATGTTATAGGGAAAGAAGAAATAGGATATCACTTAATTGAAGGCTTATTTGTTTTTGCCAATCTTTCCAATTTTTTGGAAATAAAAGTAGGTGAAAAGGAATTCAGATATGACAACTCTATAGTTGAATTTATAAATTCTGAATTTAGAATAAATAGCAAGTACAACACCGTAATGAGAACAGTTAATCTATTGCTTAGATACGCTCCTTTGCGAACTAAAGTAATTGTAAAGGTTGTGAAAAATATACCAATTGCTGCGGGTTTGGGTAGTGGTTCCTCAGATGCTGGAGCTATAATACGCACACTAGGGATGTTATGGAAAATTGACAGATCAATCTTAAATGAAATAGCTTTAAGCGTTGGTGCTGATGTTCCTCCAAGTATAGACAGCAAGCCAGTTTTGGTTAGAAGTATTGGTGAAGAGTTGTGTTCCATAAAAAAATTCTCTTTACCCACAAATATAGTACTGGTGAAGCCGAAAAAAAAGTTCTTGAGCACACCAGAGGTATTTTCTAAATATAAAGGAGATTTTTCGAAACCAATTGAATGGAGTGATGATGCTGAAAAGGATCTGCCGAAGCTTCTCAAAGAGACGAAAAACGATCTTCAAGAGATAGCAGTAAGTCTTGTACCTGAAATTGAAGATGTGATACTAGCACTAGAGTCACAAAAAGGTTCTATACTATCTCGTATGTCAGGCAGCGGTGTAGCGTGTTTTGGGATATTCGATAATGAAGAAAATGCAAAAGCTGCTGCAGCGAATATCAGAAAAAAACAGCCAGAATGGTGGGTATGTGACACTCAATTAATAACTTGATTTATGAGCATAATTCCCTTAATTTCTATAAATGAAAACTTCATAGATAGTTATGGGAAATGAAAATTTTTGGTAAATGATCAAAAATGTCATGGCTCAATTATGATTTTCCACAAAAAGGTGTTTGAACTAAAAGAAAGTGATATAAATAGTAAGGAGCATTTTGAGTCTCTTTTAACAGAGGAAATAGAAATTTTGTTAATAGATACTGATAAAACATGCAGTACATTAGATTCCTCAGTGATATCCTATATTGTGGAACAAAAGGATTTTAGTTTTAAATTTATGACAACGTGTCCTGCATGCAGAACCCGTAATATTCTGATATTCGAAGACAGGTTTGTTGTTACTTACTTAAGGGCCATGTAGTATGCTTGAAATGTTTACACAGGACTTTTTTATCAATAGCCTGATTGCAGTAGTTATAATTGGCCTCGTAACAGGCACAATGGGGTCATTTATGATATGGCAAAGATTATCGTATCTTGGTGATAGCTTGTCTCATTCTTCGTTGCTTGGTGTTGCAATGGCTTTAATCTTCAAGACTACTCCCTCAATCAGCATAATGTTTATAGCAATTGCTTTTGCAGTACTGCTTTCCCTTAATTTTGATAGATTGTATTCTGTTGATACGATACTAAATATTATTACTAATGTAGTTTTATCGTCAAGTTTAATACTGATGTCCTTTCTTCCATCAAGAAATAGCAGCATTATTAGCTCACTATTTGGCGATATATTAACATTGGAGCAGAGTGACATAGTATTGATTTTTTTAACTTCAATAGTGGTTAGTTTGATATTAGTATTTAGATGGCGCTACTGGCTAATAATTTCAATCAACCAAGATTTGGCAATCGTTGAAAAAGTTAACGTGAATTTGGTTAGACTAGAATTTTTAATTACTCTCGCCATATTTATAGCAGTTTCTGCTCAATTAATAGGAATATTACTAATTGCTGCATTTTTGTTAATACCGGCTGCATCTGCGAGGCTTATCTCAAAAACTCCAATGCAGATGGTTATTATTGCAACGGTTTTTTCTGTGATCTCTGGAATATCAGGCCTTATATTATCTGCAAGTTTTGATTTATTAACTGGGCCTGCAATTATACTTATTGCAGCTGCATACTTTATTATCGCTTATTTTACGAAGTTGATATCTAATAGATTAGCTTAATTTCGCTCTAGGCATTAACTGTCTAATCGTATATAATCAAATTAGACGATATAGAGCGCATGAAAGTTACACCATCTAAGATCAAAAAATTCCTAGAGAAACCTGATACTTTGAGAGGTATGTTAATTCATGGGAGCGATAATAGTAGAATTGATTATTTCGTACAGGAGATAATTTCTAGTTTAGATGAGTATTCAGTTCAGGTTATGGACTTTGCAACAGTGAATAAGTCACCTGGTTTATTATTCTCTGAATTAGCAAACATTTCGATGTTTTCTAACAAGAAATTAGTAAAGCTGATAAATGTAAGTATGAGTATATCTAAAGAGTTAAAAAACGTATTAGATCATAATACAAGTGGTCATTACATAATAATGATAGCAAATGATCTACCATATAATTCTGCAACTAAAAGTTATATGGAAAGCTCAAAGATTTTTGGCGTAATTGCTTGCTATAAAGATAGTGATAGTAATCTCTATGACATTATATCCAGTTACTTAAAACAAAATGACATAAAATACGCAAACAAGGTAATATATCATTTGCAATCTTACTTTAATCATAGCAAGCTACCTATATACTCAGAACTTGAGAAATTAGTTTTGTACCTAGGAGAGAGAAAGGATCTCAAATCTGCTGATATAGAGCTGTGCCTTTCAGCTTCTAGTAATGATTATGTTACACTTGATAATCTGTGCTCTGCTATAGCAAATAAAGATGTGGCAAATTTCATCAAAATTTCCGATAAACTGATATTACAGGAGAATTTTTCACCGATAGCGTTAATTCGTATTATGTCAGATTATTTCCTACGTCTTGAAAATGTTTTGCTGTCGATACGAAGCGGAATGAGTGAACAGGCTGCAATCGATCAGCTGAGTCCACCATTGTTCTTCAAGCAAATGCAGAGTTTCAAGCTTCACTTGAAAAATTTTCAACTTTTAGAACTCAAAAAGATCTTGGAAAGGTTGATAAGATTAGAGCTCATCTGTAAAAAAACTGATTTAGATCATAAAATGATCTTTCAACATTCACTGCAAATGGCTGAACACTTGAGATATTAGAGTTAAACCTCGTAGATTGTTCACAGCTGTATGAACATTGCAATTAGCAGGTAATTTGCGTAACAGATGGTGCATTCCAGTTCTCCTACCACTTTGATCCAGCCTTTCCGTAATCATAAAAACGTCGTGTTTTAACACAAACAGCTATTTTTATACTTACCAACTTAATAAAATTCCTAGATGCTAGTATTAGCTATTTGCATGACCCACGAGTGGCAGTACAATGTTTCTATAGTTGTGGAAGATTGCTCTCAAATTTTAGCTTTCATATCAAGCACTGAAAGACGTTGTTTATATTTTGCAGATACAATTTATGTGTTATAATTTAAACTATGATAGATAAAGTGCAAGGAAGTAACGTAAAAGTAGAAGTAAAAAAGTTGTCACATGGAGAAGATCTGCCTCTTCCCTGTTATGCAACTACGCAGAGCGCTGGTATGGATCTTTATGCTGCGCTGAATGGCTCTGTTATTTTAAATCCGCTTGAAAGGCTGCTTATCCCAACTGGAATTATAATTGCAATACCAAGTTTTTTTGAGGGACAAGTCCGACCGCGTTCTGGCCTTGCTGCAAAACATGGAATCACTGTCTTAAATTCTCCAGGCACCATAGATTCTGACTACCGTGGCGAGGTTAAAGTTTGCTTGATTAATCTCAGCAGTCAACCATATGAGATAAAAAGGGGAGATAGAATCGCACAGATTCTTGTTGCTCCTATGTCTCAAGTAATTTGGGATGATACAGAAGAATTATACGTAGAAGAAACTAGCCGAAATGCGGGAGGTTTTGGCTCAAGTGGTAGGTAGGTAGTTTATACAAATGTTTACCTATTGGTTGATTTTACATCAAAAAAACTCTTGACCGAGGTGATTTTTACATATAACTTTAAATATATTAATAATTTATTAAAGAGGTAGTTATGCCAATTTTCAAAAACCATCGTGGTCAATTCCACAAAATGAACACTGGACTTGTTACACTTACTTCTCTGTATGTTATAGGTGCAGCAGTAGCACTTTCATCACCATATTGGGCGTCTTCATGTCCAGTCCTAGCTCCACTTGCAACTTTTGCAGCTACACCACTTGGAATAGCTATATTAGCATTTGTTGCTATTGCACTAACTGGCTTAGCAATACGCGCCATCGTCAAAAATAACGAAATATCTGAGGAGAAAGCTCCGAAGATTATTAAGGATGGGTTATTAGTAAGAAGAGACGTATATGAGGAAATGAAGAAAAATAACCAAATTAAGGATGATAATGGTAATACAAAGTCAGATCAATATTATATAGACTTTAGCTTTGGAGACAAGAACTACCTTATTATTATCGGCGATAAGTTTGACGAGGAGCGAGGTAACACTTTACTCTTCAAGATATATTCACTAGAAGTGAAAGGCACTGACGGTAAGTATGCTCCGGTAGCTAATAAAAATAAGGAATTAGAGGTATTAGGTTTAAAACAATCCAGTGATGAGATTAACACTTATTTAGGCAAGCTTTCTTCTGTTATATCTGCTGGACAAGGACAAGGACAAGGGAAACAATAAGCAGTATAGCTTAAGTAAAACAAAGAGGTAGGCTAAGTCCGCCTCTTTTTCTTCTAAAATTTTTGAATTTCTACACCAAGTAATAAGATACTATTTTAGTAATGAACATTTAAGAAATTTATCAAGTGGAGAAAAGCAAGAGAATCATCGTGGTAGCTGATTATTTACTTTTGTGTCGAAATGTTAGCGTTTCTTTATCTTAAACGTTTAAAAAGTGCGACTTAGCTGCTTTTTAATGCAACTAACCTTAACATAAACATTTAAGAAATTTACTAAGTAGAAAACAGGCAAAGAAGCCACGAGTAGCTAGTTAATACTAGAGCTATCTTATAACATTGGTGCTTTGATGTCTCAGACGACTTATAAGCTCGTTTGATCTTGTATAGATAAAACCCTAAAGTTTTAAAAAGACATACAGTGCACATAGTGCTAAAAATTAAACACGAGACGCCAAATATACTAAGTTTTTGTTGTTTAATGTTCACAGACTGAAGCTAAACAATAGCTTCAGTCTCATGGTAAGTGGGTTGAAGGAGTTTGTCAAGTAGTTTTTCGCACATGCTAAAATTGATTTAATATACGAAGAGTCTATTGACACTGAGTATAATCTGGAGTAGTGGTAAATAGCAATGTTTAAAATTATTTTCACATTTGGTTTTTTTACAGCTATTTCAAGAATCTCAGGGCTAATAAGAGATATATTAATTGCCATGGTTATTGGTGGAACTCCTCTTGCAGATGTATTTTTTTCTTCGTTTCGTTTTGCTAATCTATTTCGAGCGTTTTTTGCAGAGGGAGCCTTCACTACCTCTTTTATACCGTTGTATTTAGCAGAATCGCGTGATAATAAAAAGGCATTTAGCTTTGCAAGTAGAGTAATATCTCTCACGTTTATTGTTTTATTAATTTTTTGCCTTATCACGCAGACTTTCTTTCCTTATATAATTCAAGTATTCACTCCTGGATTTGAGAAAAGCAAACTTGCCATCACCGTAACTTTATCAAGAATTATGATGCCTTACATAATTTTTATTTCAATAGCATCACTTATTGGTGGAATGTTACAAGTAAAGCAACATTTTGCTTCAACTGCCATTGCGCCGATCATTTTGAATTTCTGTCTAATTGTTAGTCTATTTGTGCCTTACATAAAAACACCGGCCCACAATCTCTCCATAGCTGTTTTGATTGGAGGGATTTTTCAACTACTGTTGATGCTGTTTAGTGCATATAAATTAAAGGCTGCATTTTTTTTTAGCATAAAATTAAACAATGAAGTAAAATTGTTTTTTAAGCGTGTAATACCAGCAATTATCAACAACTGTGTAACTCAGGTAAGCCTGTGGATTGATACAATTATGGCCAGTTTTATACCAAATGCAGTGTCCTATATATACTATGCAGATAGACTAAATCAACTACCGCAAGGAGTAATTGGTACTGCAATTGGCACAGTGCTTCTTCCTTTAATCTCGAAACAAGTAAATGATACTGAAAAGATAACTAAAATACAAAGCAAAGCTCTAAGTGTAGGATTAGTATTAATTATGCCAATAAACGCTGCTTTTATTATTATTCCTGACATAATTTTACTTACGCTTTTTTCTTACGGTAAGTTTGATCACTATGCAGTGCAGCAGATTGCTCCTACGTTAACAGCGCTTTCTCTTTCTTTACCAGCATTTATTATAAATAAAGCATTGCTACCCACGTTTTTTGCTAAGGGCAATTTTAAAATACCAACTATATTCTCACTAATGTGCATTGGAATCAATGTTGCGCTAAACCTATTGTTAATGCACAAATATCACCACACAGGGATTGCTATCGCTACCTCCATTTCCACTTGGATAAATTCCATTCTGCTAATTAATTATTTAACAATAAATAAAATGTATAAGATTAGCCAAGTATTACTATTAAATATCGTAAAAATTCTTATCGCAACGCTTGTCATGTCAATAGTTCTTTATGTTTCTAGTTCCTTATCAGTAGGACTATTTCTTGATACAATATTTGCTCGTGTCATCCATCTAGCAGAGCTAATATTCTTAAGTATCGTTGTTTATTTTGGTACTCTTTATTTAATATTTATGGGCAATTTAAAGTATATAAAACTATGAGATTTTCTATATACGCAATATTATCAATCTCTTTAGTGATAATTTTTTTGCACGTTGCTGCAACTTTCAAGGATTGGAATGTCTACAAGGATCACATTGTGCAAAAATTAGAAAATACATATAACGCTAAAGTACGAATTATAGGAGACATCAAAGTTTCACTAATTACTCCAAAGCTCACTATTTATAACGTGTACATTCAGTCCAACAACAATAAAGAGCAAAAATTATCAGATTTGACTAGTATAAATAAAATTGAAGTAAGGCCATCTCTCCTATCGTTGTTTTTACTTTCGCTACAAACAAAGTCAATTATATTATATGGTATGAAAAGCAGTAAAGAAAATTTTGTTCATATTGTAAACGAAAAAGCCAGTGAGGCTGACATAATAATAAAAGACAGTCAAGTAAATTTAAACAATAACTTTATTGATTATAGCGATCTTGTTAACATAAAAGAGATTGCTATTAAGAGAAATGGGAAATTCTTTGGTGAAGTTAAGATAAGTGATAATAATTATGATTTTTCAGGAAAAGTTGGTATCTCAAAAAAGAATGTACACATTAATGTCGAATCAAATTTTATAAAATTGCTGTTCATAGGCAACAGAGATCAAGAAGAACTTCAGGGCAAGCTAACACTGACAATTAATAACAGTTCTGATTTTGTAAGTGATATAGTAAAGATTGTCAATCTTAGCTTTCTTGCTTACACTATCCCTAGTGAAAATATCGAGATATCATCTAAAATCAACCTCAATGAAGATGAGTTTACGGCAGCTGATTTGAGAATTGATTCCAAAGGTATACAAGCTAGGGGTACAATACAAAATGATAGAAAAAATAATCACACTAACGTCAATGTTAGCTTCAGTAAAATTGATTTAGATTCTATACAAAATGACTCACGAAAAACAATAGAGATAAAGGATTTTCTAGAATGTTTTAGAAATGTTATGCCAAAAAACTTGAGCCTAGACTTTAATATGGAGGCTTCAAGTATCCAATACAAAAACAGAGTATTGGATAAATTTCACGCTATGTTAAAATTCTCTGATGGAGAAGTAAAGGTTGATACGCTACTTCAATTCCCTGGAACCAATAACATATCTCACATATCGGGAAAAGTTTCAAATAGTGGTACCTTATCTGAATTTAATGGTGGTTCATTAGTAAATGGGGATGATTTTGAGTCGTTCATTTCATGCTTTTTCCCTTCTATAAAGATAAAAGAGAGTGAAAAAAATCAATTTACAATAAGTTCCAAATTACACTTTGCACCCAGGATATTGTCTATTTCAGACATTAGATTGCTGAATAATAAAGAATTTTTGCATGGATCAATTAAAGTAAGTTACACAAAAAAACGTAATGTGATTGATGGCGGATTTAGTCTGCATAACATTAACGCGGACAAATACGATTATTCATTACTCAGTAGCTTATCTAAAATGAAATGGTTGAAAAATCCGAAGTATGATGTAAATATAGAAACTAGTATTAGTGATTTTACGCTAAATGATACGAAAATTGAAGACTTGGATTTTTCATTGAAAATAGAGAAGGGTAAGCTAGTTGCAGATAAGATAAAACTATCAGGAGAGGAATTTGATATTATCGGCGACATAAAAATATTAGTGGACAAAAAATATATCAAGCCTTTGTTAGATGTGAACCTTACGGGCAATAAATTTAATAGCAGTATCTTAAAATTACCGAATTTAATAGAGGTGAAAAGAGATTCAAAAAGTAAGATAAGCCAGATTCGATGGCCAGCAAAGCAGATTAATTTTTTAGATGACAAAAAAGACTTTGATGCAAATGTGCAAATTAATGTTGCGGAACTTAAGGATGAACATGATATTTTGAAGGACTTTAATTTGAATGCAGTGATGATAAATAACATCATTACTGTTAAAAAAGTGGATTATGCATTAGGGCGTGGACAAGTGTCTTTTCAGGGTTATTTAAGTCCAAATTCAATGTATATAAAATTTTTCATAGCAAATTTGAATACTAAAAGGGTTGGTAAGGTGATAGGAATTAATAATGTAAATGGTCAGATCAGCTTAAATGGTGCAATTAAAGCTCAAGGAAAGAGCTTTAATGACTGGGCTAATAATTCGTCAGGGGAAGTTAATTTGCAAACACGAGGAATAGAATTTACTAACGTGGATTTTAATTCATTCATTACTAATTTAATAAGCAGTAAAAATAAATCTGAAGTTTCCACGCTTACTAACGTTGATATATATAATGGCAGCACATTTTTTGAAAATGTCATCGGAAAAGCAAGCATCAAAAATGGTATATGCTCAACTAGTTTACAATTTGGAATTAATCAAGCGTCGGGGTCTACTTCTTCTAATCTAATCTTATCTAACTTCACTTTAGTTTCTTTATCCAGATTTTTCTTCATTCCACCAGGACATAGCAGTCCAGTTTATATTGATATGCATTTAGATGGCCCTATTTGGCGTCCTAAGATGAGTCTTGATGAAGACCAAATATATAATACTATCCTGAACAGGAATTAGAAGTATTAAATGTATTTTGTTGCCTAAACAGCTATCTATATCATGGAACTAAAAGACTACTTGATAAGTTTTGATATCTCCTTTATCATAGAACATGAGTATTTATAATCCCAAGGTCGGCTACTTGTCAAGCGTATATAGCATTAACGCTAAGTTGTTAAGATGGATATTGACGATGGCTCTTTTTGCTTTCCAATCTGATAAATTTCTTAGATATTTACTACTAAAATAGTATCCTGGATCCCAGTATCAAGTACTGGAGTGAGAAGGGAAGGGATTAGTTGAATAACACACTACTGGCTACTTGAGTGATAAGAAAAGATGGTGTTGGAATGGGCCATATGAGCTGTATGCATGACGCAATTAATTGCTGCTTAAAGGAAAATATCAACTGTATTTATAATCTATCACTACTGTATTTGCAATCTTATCATGAAAAGCTTTTCTATGCTTATTATCTATTGCACATACTAAAACTAAGATTAGCATAGCTAAGAATAAAATAGGATTGCAAAGTGGTATACAGTAAATTATGAAAAAGCGATAGTCCTTTTTATTGCCTGTATTAGAGTAATCTGTTCAAATGTATCTTTATCTCTCACACACATACCAAATAATAAATATCCTGGAGTGCCACCAAATTTTACTAGCATGAGTATGTGAAATATATATAGTATCATCAAAAATAAAGAAAATAGAATCGTGGTGATCACAATTATTACCACCATGAGACCTTTTATTGCGTGTGTAAGTAAGAAACTTACCTAGACCAAAAACGGTATTACAATAAGTAAAACATAATCAACTATAAATGCTAAAGCTTGTCTTGTCATTATTGAGTAGTTTACTTTTTTATACATACACTGTCTATAAAGAGAAGTATTAATTAGGTTTATAATCTATCACTACTTGTTTTGCAATCTTGTCATATACAGTCTGCTTGCGTTGATCGAATATTGCAATAATATAACTAAAATTGGTAGAACGGAAACCAAGCTAAAAACTTGAAGAAGGAAAGCATAAACCAAAGAATTCCACTCAAAACACACCTTATTGTTGATTACACTGCAGTAGCATTTTTAAGCGCATTTGCGTCTTTTAGGTATATACCGCACAACAGCTTTCCTGGAGTGCCTCGTATTTCATTATCATAAAAATGATAAATGCTAGATATATTATAAAGAACACTGCTGTAAGGATCATTATACGAATTGTTATAGTATGATAAAATTTTTCTACATTGTCTAACAACGAGGGAGACTAAAATAAAGAAAAACTAAAATAAGTGCTATTATTGTCCATAAGATGCTATCGATCATGTATGCTAAAGCTCACCTCAAAATCTCTGCATAGCTTATTTTAGTATCCATATTTTCTCTGTACATAATTACTTAATATATTATATTAATGATTAAATAATCATAAACATGCTGATTTGAATAATATTAATTTGTACTTTCATAACGTTAAAATATTAGAGCTGAAATATTTTGCAAAGGAAGATGAAACTGCGCGCTCAATGACATCAACTTAAAGAAAAATGTCATTGACTATTGTACAAAATTTCTCCCTAAAATTTTTACCATTAAATTATCCAAAAGCTGTAAGAAACAAGCACTTTTACTTCTATTTTATTCCAACAAAGAAGTTTAAAATATACCTTTTTAGGTAAGACTTATCAAGTAGTGCATGTAAAAGCTAGTTTGATGTGCGATAGATCTATTGACAGATGATTAAACTATGACGTAGCCTATTATCATACGTTCAGGTACGTGGGTTGCGAGATTTTTGTACCTTTTGCTTTTGTTATTGTCTTTTTCTCTATATTACTATGAGATCCTATATCTTCCTCATACCAAAAGCTACAAGTTTACTTATCGCCTGAAGAAGACTATGCTGTGCCGATAATCACCGAGATAGACCAATCTAAAGAATCCGTCTTAGTTCAAGACTTATACATTTACTCTTAAAGCGATTGCAAATGCTTTGATTAATGCTAAGAAGCGTGGTGTTGATGTTAAAGTCATTTTAGATAAATCGCAACTTTACTCAAAACATAGTGTTATAAATGAATTGTCTTCAAGCGAAATACCAGTTTGGATTGATGATAAGCCAAAAATTGCCCATAATAAGATATAATTATCAATAACAAAAGTCATCACAGTGGCATTTAACCTTAGTAAAACGGCAGAAAAAGAAATGATGAGAATCTATTAATTATTAAAGAATATCATGAATTAGTTCAGCAGTATGTGAAAAACTGGGAGACAAGAAAGTTACAATCTTATTAATACGCTCTCTAGGTACTTGCTGAAAATAATGGAAAGAAGTTTTCTAGTTGATTGATGTAATTGCGCATGCTTTAATAAGTTAAAGGTTTTAGGAATTAGGCGATTGATTATATAAATGATGCTACTGGTAGTTACGCTGCCATTCATGATTTTACAATAACGTGACAGAAGACTATAAAGTTCAATGTAGTTACAACGGTGTACCTTACACGGTAAGGAGATAAAATGACCACAAAAGTGAACTTTTAGCTAAAGAATATACTGTAAACATGTTACCTGTTTCGATATCATTGGATAAAGATTTAATAAAAATAAAAGATTGTCAGAAAGCTGAATTTGCAGAACTCAGCAGGAAATCAGATGATTTAGTGTGTGATAAGCAAGAGCGTATAAAGCGCCACACAACGGAGTTATCATATGATGATGTTTTTGCTTATGATAATAAAACTTTAACACATAGCATTAGACATAACGTGCCAAGTGATCCGCAATACAGTTTAGGTATAGCTTTCACAAAGGTTAATGATAATATACCAGAGTTTTGGCAAAACTTAAAACATGTTTGTCTAAAATAGAATTCTTCTCAATAGAAAGATTTTGTATATGTTTGCTTTATTTGTCTTGAGCTATTGATAAGTCTGTTACAATAAAATATAATTTCATTAGCTAAATATTACTTGAGACATGAAGATTTCTTGGGCAACTTTAGGAAAAATATTTGGTAAAGTTTTTCCTGCTAAAATAGTGAGCTCTTTTTTAGGAATAGGGTACTTACCATGTTGGCAGAGCTATTGGTCTTCTTTTTTTATATTATTTGTTACCAATATCATATTGATTCTCGCATATGGAGGAGATTTTATACTATACAAAATGCCAAATTCTGGAGTAGTTGTGGCTGCTATTTTTGTGGAGTTGGCAATAATTATGTTAGTACTCCAATTAGTTGGAATATCCATTTTTCATACCCAAGATCATTTAGCAAACAGTGGCGGAAATATAGTAATACAAATAGCGTCAGGACAAGTGCTAACTGTTGCGTTTTCAATGCCAGCAATAATGTCAATTTATCATGCTGTAAGTAAACTATATGGAAACATATGTAAGCAAATACTTCAATGTCCGTTTTGGTTTAATGATTTCATGCACTTGTCCTTTTTCTTTATTATACCTTATGCATTTTTTAATATTGTGGAAGTGATAAAACCTTGGCCAATAACTTCAATACAGCTAAGTTATAACAATGCAATATCGATTACACTTGAGGGGATTTTCCATACGTTTTATGCAGTAATTCTGCTGTATTTTACTGCATTTATATTCTGTGATTTAACTATGCATAACGCAATTGTCCTAAACAAGAGCATAATTCAGTATGTAAAAGAAAATTCAGTAGCCTTGAGTAACTACTTGCATAACACCATAAAAAATAAATATTGAATAGTACCTGTTTGCTTATATATTCAGTATAAAAATTGTGCAGTTTACGTGAACCTACAAAATATAATAAAGGGATTGCAAGATTTTTGGGCTGGTGAAGGATGTACCATACTCCATCCATACACATCCGAAGTTGGAGCTGGAACGTTGCATCCTGTAACAATCATGTCAGCAATTGATGCAAAACCAACAAAGATTGCGTATCTACAACCAGTAATTAGGCCAGCAGATGGACGCTATGGTGATAATCCTAATCGCTTATACCAACACCATCAATACCAAGTTATAATCAAACCTTCCGGTAATAGTTTGCAGGATGTTTACCTAAGTAGCTTAAATGCTCTTGGCATATCCACAGAGAAGTATGATATTAAATTCATTGAAGATGATTGGGAAAATCCAAGTGTTGGTGCATCAGGGCTTGGATGGGAAGTTACATGCAACGGTATGGAAGTAACACAACTTACTTATATACAGCAAGTAGGAGGTATTGACTGCAAAATAATTCCTGGCGAGGTGGCATATGGGCTAGAACGTCTAGCAATGTGCATACAAGGCGTGGATAATGTTTATGATATAATTTGGAACAACAACGGTGTAACTTATGGAGATATTTTTAAGCAAAGAGAGTATGAATTTTCTCACATGGCGCTTAATTATTATGATACTAAAGTAGTACAACATCAGTTTGATGACACAGAAAAACTATGTAAATTTCTTATTGGAAAAGAATTACCAGTAGCAGCTTATGACCAATGTGTTAAAACTAGCCACTTACTTAATCTGCTTGATGCAAGAGGTGTGCTTGGTGCGAATGAGCGCACAGTGTATATTGGTAGAGTTAGAGAGCTGACAAGAAAATGTTGCGAGTTATATATTGGTAAGTAACATATGTCGTCACAATTATTATTGGAGTGCCTTTCAGAAGAAATGCCACCGAGAATGCAAAATTCAGCTACAGCTCAAGTTAAGAGTTATGTTGCTAATGCTTTCAATAAAAATAATGTGAAATTTGCGTCTATAGAGGTTTTTATAACGGCACGACGCATTACTCTTTTTGTTGATAATATAAGCATTTCAGAATTAAAGGGTTCTAGTAACGAAGTTAAAGGACCAAATGTTAACGCACCAAAAAGCGCCATTGAAGGTTTTTTAAGGAAAAATGCAAAAAGTGAGACAGATTTATTCGTTCGCAAAGTAGGTAATGGAGACTTTTACTTCACCAAAAAGGATGCTTGCTCATTTAATGTTCAAGAGTTTCTTAAAAATCTACTAGAGAAGATGTTGAAAAATTTCTCTTGGCCAAAAAGCATGAGGTGGAGCGAAGGAAAAGAAAGATGGGTTAGGCCAATTAAAAACATTCTATGCATTTTAAATGATGAGATAATACCTGTATCTTTTGCAGGAGTTACAGCATGTAACATAACGTATGGACATAGGTTTCTCTCAAATGGTATGGCGCTCACTATTAAAACACCCAAAGACTATTTTGCATTGCTAGAAAAAAACAATGTCATTCTCCAGCCAGATAAAAGAAAACAATTTATACTTAATCAGGTCGATAAATTCACAAAAGGGCTGAATTTACAACTCGAAGAAAATAATTATTTACTGAATGAATTAACTGGGCTTATAGAATGGCCGATTGTGCTGTTTGGCAAAGTAGATCAAGAAAAGTCATCTGGACTACCGAAAGAAGTAATTCTTAGTATAATTAATACACAGCAGAAATACCTTGCTTTAAGTAATGGGCAAAGAATTTCACACTTTGTCACTGTTGTTAACGTTAACAATGACGAAGTTGTCAAGGGGCATGAAAGAATATTAGAAGCACGTCTCGCTGATGTCCAGTTTTTGATATCTCAGGATAAAAAGGAAAATTTGGATTATTATGTCAAAAAATTAGACTCAATATTGTTTCATGCTTCTCTTGGTAGCGTTGGAGAAAAAGTAAAGCGCATTATAGCTCTATCGAAATATATAACCATATATGTTCCACGTGCTTCACTAATTAAAGTTGAACGTGCTGAATATTTAGCAAAGGCAGATCTTGCAACATCGATAGTAAAAGAGTTTCCAGAGTTGCAAGGAACGATGGGTGGGTACTATGCTTCTTACTTTCGAGAGGATGAAGAAATAGTGGAAGCTATAACTGAACATTATAAACCGATTGGATCAGAGCGAGAATGTCCTAAATCTCCTGCTGCAATTGCTGTGGCCATTGCTGATAAAATAGATAGTTTGGTTGGTTTGATTGCAGTAGGTGAAAAGATTTCAGGTTCATATGATCAGTTTGGTTTGCGGAGAATGGCGATTGGTGTAATTAGAACAATACTTGAAAATAACTTACATATTCCAATCAGGCTATTGATAGATAAGTCAGCGTCTTTATACTTAAAATTTACATTTACTGAGAATGCAACATCATTTGATCAATCTAATAAACCGAGTAAGGAAAAAATTTCAGAACTAGTGCTTAAATTCTTCCTGGAAAGATTTAAGGTTATTTTAAGGAACAGGGGTATAAGACAAGATGTTGTAAGTTCAATATTATATAAAACTGATATTAATGATCTGTTAACAGCAGAGAAGCAAACTGTTGTACTAGATCAGTATCTCAGTACGCCTGAAGGTGGACAAGTTCTGAGCACTTATAAAAGGGTCAGCAACATAATCAATAAAGCAGAAAAAAATGATAATACTACTTACAGTGCATCTTATAATAAGAAGTTTTTGATTGATAGTGAAGAAATAGCACTATCAAATTGTGCTGTGGTTGTTTGTAAAAGCATCAAACAAGCAATAAAAAATGGCTACTTCAATGCAGCACTTGATGAACTTACTGGCTTTGCTCCATTTATTAACCAATTTATGAACAGTGTAAGAATCAACTGCGATTCTGATAAGCTGAGAAAAAATAGGTTGTCTTTGCTTTCGAGTGTTGTTTCAATCTTTCATTTAATAGCAGATTTTAGCTTCATACAAGTCAAACAATGGTCCATGTCATAAATGTTCAAGCGATAAAACAAATTGAGTTATCTTCGCAGTCTTGTGGTGTGTATAAGATGATAGGAGAGAAGGATAGGGTTTTATACGTTGGAAAAGCAAAAAACTTAAAATCGAGGTTATCCAGCTACCTTCGATATGAAAACCTTTCTGAACGAATCAAAGTTATGCTCTCACAAATTGTTGAGGTTAAGACCTTTCTAACTGAAAATGAAGTTGATGCACTGCTTCTTGAAGCGCAGTTAATAAAATCACTAAAGCCACATTATAATATTGTGCTCAAGTATGGAAAATCTTATCATTGCATAACAATTTCCAAACACGATTACCCAAGAATTGCACGATACAGAGGCAAATTTAAAAAGGATGAGTTTCACTACTATAGTCCCTTTCCATCTGCTAATGCTGTTAAGCAGACTATATTTTCATTGCAAAAGGCTTTCCTTTTGAGAGGATGTTCAGATCGATATTTCTCCTCAACAAAAAGACCATGTCTTGAATATCAAGTTAAGCGCTGCTCAGCACCGTGCGTAAATAAAATCACGAAAGTCGACTACTGTCAATCAGTAAAACAAGCACAAGATACATTGCTTGGAAGAAATAAGGAAATAAAAGAACAATTACTTTCCACAATGATAAAGTGTAGCAGTGAGAAAAATTATGACTTGCTGCTGTATATAGAGATCGGATAAAATTTCTTGAGCAAATTCAAATGCAGCGAATGGATTTTTCTTTTGAAAAAGATTCAGACTTTTTAGCATTGTACGTGAAGAGGATCTGGCATGCATTGGTGTATTATCATTCAGAAATAAAGACAATTATGGAAGTACTAATTACTTTGTTGAGAATTGCAATGATAATCCAGATGATGAAATTTTATCCACCTTTCTGATCAATTTGTATAATTTAGCTAACATACCTCCAGCACAAATTTATGTTCCTAGTTTTGTTATAGGTAATGAAATCGTTGAGCATGCAATACGTAACGTTACTCAAAAATCAATAAAAGTTTTGCATGCAAGAAATAAAAAAGAACATAGTTTGTTGAAATTCGTTTATGATAATTCTCGGCATAGCTTGGAGCAGAAGCTTACTGATTATAAAACAATCTGGCAAAACTTGAAGAGCTGAGTAAAGTTTTCTTATTACCAAATGTTCCAAAACGTATCGAAATTTATGATAATAGCCATATATCTGGAAATCAACAAGTTGGCGTGATGGTTGTTGCAGGGCAGGAAAGCTTTTTAAAAAGTGAATACAGAAAATTTACTATAAAAGAAAAAATTTTAGGTGATGACTATAAAATGATGAGAGAGGTGCTAACCAGACGTTTCTCTGGCAAGATAAAGGATATAATTCCTGATTTTCTATTGATTGATGGCGGGCCTGGGCATACTTCCATAGTAAAAATATATTAGAAATATTAAATATAAATGCTCCTTTTGCTTGTATGGCAAAGGGCCCATATCGCAACACAGGAAACGAGAGATTTTACATGCCGAGCAGAGAAGAGTTTACTCTGGCAAATGACAGCAAAGTCATGCTTTATTTACAATCGCTGCGTAATGAGGCTCATCGTTTTGCAGTCGCTTCACATAGAAAAAAGCGCGATAAACAGCTTTTCGTTTCACCGTTAAGTAAAATAACTGGCATTGGTAACAAAAGAAGAAATGCATTGATATCTCATTTTGGTTCAGTGAAAAACATAAGCAAAGCTTCCATGGCTGAAATTCAAAACGTAGCTAGAATTAGTAAAGAATTAGCAAAAGCTATTCTTAAACACTTGAATAACAATGAATAGACGTAGAGATGTGATTAAGGCGCAATCCCCCTCAAAAAGACTTTAAACTTTAGCCTTGAACCACACTATACCGCCATCTTATTCTAACCAATTTTGCTATTCAGCTGCTCTACTGACCTGCCTTTTATATTATTAATCATTTTCTTGACTTTTCTTGTGTAATTTATATTTCTCTCTCTATAGAGATAGCTTTACTCAACTTCTCATCAAGGATTTTCTTAGGTGATAGCTGTGTTAAATATTGCGCAACGTGAATACTAGACACCATTCAAGCTCCAGGTATTTCTATATCTTCTTGATCCTTATCGGCACATAAAATAATTCCTAGAGGTTTTCTTCATCTGGTTTTCGTTCATTTTTATCTAACCAATTTAAGTGCCATTCCATCAGTCCTTTATAGATTGCTTCAAACCGACCTATTTTAGTTCTATTACAATAAGACACCTTAATCCTCTATGAAAAATAGCAGATCTAAATACCTATCAGTTGCTTTAGTGCTCATCCTTTTTGACATGTCACAAAATAAAAATCGTTGCCAAACTCTTGTAAAAATTTTATCAATTCATCCAAAATCGTATTTCTAGATCAGTCTAACTATAACTTGATGAGGCAATTCCACAAAGTTAAGAAAGTATTGATCGTGAAAATAAATTCATGCGCTAGCGTATTTTCTTCATATAACTGTTTGATAATTTGTTTTATGAATCCTCAGTTTTTTTTTGCTTATACCGTACATTCATATACATAGTATCGATTTTACTATGTAGTGTTCTAACACTCCATCCTGCAACACGACATATCTCTAAATAGTAGTCGCACTTCAAATTATCAGAAATTGCAATAATTTTTACAAAATGTGACTAACTTAATTCTTGCTACAGTGTCGCAAGAATCTCTTGATTGTAAAATAGTTTGGAAAATTTTATCATTTTGAAACAATGAGGTTTAATCAAATCCGCATCCATATTAAATCTGATGTTCTTTCGCAAGCCGAGAAACGATTTGTCTGTTATAGCCTATGCACGTTTGTGCTTTAAGATTCCTTGGTCTATTCTAAAGCCAATTTCTCAATTTAATAACACTAAAATAGAATTGAACTGCGTGGAGAGATGATATCTTTACTCTATCTATTAAATTATCAATATCCTCTAATAAACCAAAAGTGATATCCATCAACACTATTTTCAATAAAGGACTATTATAGCACAAAAACTAACTTTCTTGGATTTTACTATCCTAAAAACATCAATCACTACATTATGAAACATAGCTAAGTGGCAGAAAATGGTCGAACGAGCTAGAAAATGGGCTAAATACGGTGCAATATAGTTTGAAGTAAAATTTAAAGTCTTTTCACTTGTATCTTAACCATGCCATGAACAGATACGAGCAGACTTCTTGCATACTAAAAAGCAGTTATTTTAACATTAGTGTTTTGAGTGCTCTCAAATTGTCTCAGATTAAATATTTAAGAAATATACCAAATAGAGAAAAGCAAAAGAAATCCTAGTCTGTATTTATTTCTAGTATTGGCGTTTTATGCCTTAAACGCTGCAATTTAGCTGCTTTTAAGCACAATTAAAGGCCTAAGCTATAATATTTAAGAAATCTACCAGACAGAAAAGACAATAAAAAATCGAGATAGCTAGTATTCAACTCTCTATTTTAAAATCTGGTGTTGGGTGATGCTTAAACGACTTATAAGCGCGTTTCAGCTTGTATTGACGAAATCAGAAGCTTTAAAAAGACATGCAGTGCACATAGTGCGAAAATTAAACAAGAGCGCTCAAACATAAGTTCCATTGTCATTTTAATGCACAGATTGGAAACTAAACAAACATCTTCAATACCATGATAAAAGGATTAAAAGAATTTATCAAGTAGTTTTTCGTCTCTATCAAATGACGCTATAACTTTTTCCACTATTGTCTACTTGTTCTTTGTATAGTTGGAATTGGTATTAGATGACAAGAAGAGAACGCTGAAATGAAATGAGAATGGCCTAATTGAATGACATTGCCATAAAGTGAAATGAGATTCTAGCTGTGTAGCTGAAATAACGGTAGGCTAGTTTTCATGTAATAGGTTGGTTTAACATATACTAAAGTAATACAGCAGCAAACTTACAACATTACTATTTTGTAAATTTGGTAAATTATTTACGAAATTACTTTTTTAGCTTTATTGAAGTAAAAAACTGATTTCCGTTGCGGTAAATAAGCAACATTATTGCTTTTTCTTTATCCTTCTCTTTTACTAAATTTATTTGATTTTGGAAGCTTTCAACGTTTTTTATATAAGTTCCATTTATTTGCATAATAATATCTCCTTTTTTGATACCGCGCAATGTAATGTTCTTGTTAACATCTACATTGGTAACTATTACACCCTTTGTAGGCATGTCATTTTTGCTCTCTTTTAACTCTTGCGGTAGATTTGAGACAGTTAAACCAGTTATATAATCAGATGTCGATTCATTTTCTTCTTGGTTGTTACCTTGGCTGTCACTTGTAGATTCTCCAATTATGACTTTTATATTAATCTCTCTACCACTTCTCAGTAACTTAACATGCACTTTTTTCTCAGGTTCAGTTCTTGAAACCATTTGAGGTAGCTGCGTCATTCTCTCAACTTTTTTGCCATCAAATTCTAGTAATATATCACCTACTTTGATACCACCTTTCTCTGCTGGACTGTCCTTTACTACGTCTGCAACTAATGCACCTTTTGTATCTTTTAAACCAAAAGACTCTGCAAATTCCCTTGTTATAGGCTGAACTTGCACACCAAGCCAACCGTGTTTTATCCTCTTGCCACTTTTTAGTGTGTCAATGATTGATACAGCTAGATTAGAAGGTATAGCAAAGCCTATACCCACATTACCACCAGACTCAGATGGGGAATAGATGGCGGTATTAATACCTATGACTTTTCCATTTAAATCAAATAATGGTCCTCCAGAGTTACCTCTATTGATTGCAGCGTCAGTTTGAATAAATTCATTCATTGTGCCAATACTGATGTCTCTGGATCTTGCAGATATAATTCCTGTACTTACAGAGCCACCCAACCCAAATGGATTGCCTATTGCCATGACCGTATCACCAACCCTTACTTTATCGGAGTTACCAAATGCTACAAAGGAGAGTTTCTTGTCAGCCTTGATCTGAAGCACAGCAAGATCAGTTTTTGCGTCATAACCTAAAACTTCTGCTTTGAAATAAGTATTATCGTTCATAGTGACTGTGATATCTTGAGCGTTTTTAATAACGTGATAATTAGTTACGATAGTTCCACTTTTGTCTATAATAAATCCAGACCCAAGCAGCACTACTTCTCTATTAATGTTTGGACTCCTGTCAATAAAAAATTGATCAAAATGCTCAAAAAACTCTCTGAAATCATCAAAAAAATTATTTCTCGGTGTAAAAGGGATTCTAGTTCTATTGTTACTTTCTTGTTTGATGATTTGTTCACTCGAGATATTTACAACCGCAGGAATAAGTTCTTCTACCAGGTCAGCAAGTCCTTGATTACAGTTACATATAGAAGTGCTAGTATCTGAAGTCTTTTTTGCGTCCCAGTCAAACATGTTAGCATATGAGGAGAACGAAATCAAAAAACATGTAAATATAGATAAAACCTTACATTTCATAAACTATTTCCATCCCTTGTTTAAAATATCTAAGAAATTGTTATTTGGTGAAAGTATAAATTTAGTGTTATTTCCAGCGAATGATTTGCTGTAAGCACTCATAGATCGGTAAAAATTAAAAAACTCTTCATCAACTTTAAACGCCTCATTATAAATTCTGGTTGCTTCAGCATAACCACGCCCTCTTATTTCGTGCGCTTCTTTTATTGCACTAGCAATAATTTCCCTTTTTTGTTTATCAGCTTTTGACTTAACTTCCTGTCCAGCTTGCTCACCTTCTGCTCTGATTTCTTTTGCTTCTTTTGCTCTTTCAGTTTGCATACGAAGGAATATTGCAGAACTATTTTCTTCTGGTAAATCTGCTCTCTTAATTCTTACATCTATTATTTCTATACCAAATTTTCTAGCTTCAGAATAAACTCCGCGCTGAATTAATTGCATAACTTCTGATCTCTTTTCATTTAATAAACTAATTAATGAAAATTTTACTATGTTTTCTCTTATGTGAGCTTCTATGATTGGATATAGTCTTCTGACTAATCCTGATTCGCTTCTAACAGCTTGGTAAAAAATGACGGGCTCTACTATTTTATATTTTGCATAGGCATCTACTATGATGCGTTTTTGGTCTGCAGTTATTACTTCTCTTGGAGTCTTATCAGGGCTTAAATCTAAAACTCTCTTATCAAGAAATTCTACGTTGTTTATAAATGGAAGCTTAAAATATAAACCGCTTTCCTTAATATCTCTTACCACTTTACCCAATTGTATAACTATTGCTTGCTTCGTTTCCTGTACTACAAACATTGAATTAAACAAGACGATTAACACAATAACGAATACAGAAATAAAAGTAATTTTAATACTACTGCGCATGACTATTTTCCCAAATCTGCAAGAGGTAAATAAGAAAACATACCTTTTAGATCATCAGTTACAACAAATTTATCTACTTTACTGAAAATATTTTCCATAGTTTCAAGATAAATACGATTTTTAACGAGAGAAGGATTTTGCTTATATCTTTCATAGAGAGACAAAAAGCGATTTGCATTACCTTTTGCTTCATTTATTATTTCATTCTCATATGCTTCTGCATCTAGTTTTATCTTTATTGCCTCACCTTTTGCTCGAGGTATAATATCGTTACTATAAGCATATGCTTCGTTTATAGTACGCTCTTTATCCGCACGAGCACTTTGAACATCTCTAAATGAGCTAATTACTTTTTCTGGTGGGTCAATCTTTTTCATTTGGACAGATAAAACTTCTATGCCCATTT
Source organism: Wolbachia sp. (assembly GCA_051710285.1). Taxonomy (GTDB): domain Bacteria; phylum Pseudomonadota; class Alphaproteobacteria; order Rickettsiales; family Anaplasmataceae; genus Wolbachia. The sequence continues at coordinate 355,277 of JBPETD010000001.1, read as the reverse complement.
GATATCCATCAAGAATCTGTTGCAGTAAAGTTCTAGTGTCTATAGGAATTTCTTGTCTGCCTTGACCAAGTGCAAAAGAGATCGTATTTTTACCTATTATCTCTCTCATAGCACTCTCTGCAGCATTTTTAACACTAAAACCAGGTGTGTAATCTCGCACTTTGAATAAGTAATCCTTAGCGTCTCTAACACGCCACTGAACTTCAAAATTAACATTGACTATGTTCTCATCTCCGGTGAGCATCACACCTTCACCGCGGTCTATGTCTCGCCCATAGGAACTGCTGACTCCAATTTCTTCACGATTTACTTCTTTGACATTTACTTTAAAGACCTTACCAATAGGGTAGGGAAAATGATAGCGCAAACCAGGTGTTTCTGTATTAGAATATTTGCCAAAAGTAAGTTCTATGCCTTCCTCACTTGGGTGGACAATATAGAAGCCAGTGCAAGCATAGAAGAACAAAATAACAAAAATAATTAAATAAGGCTTTTTGCCGCTGTTTCTTGTTAGGAAATTAAAAATGTACCTTATTTCGTATTTAATTTTACTTAAAATATCTTCATTATTAGTAATCTTATTCCTTATCGGTTTCTTTCCAAGATTCCAAGGATTATTCTCATCAAACACAATAATTCGTTCTATAACTAATACGCTAATATTACTTCATCAGTAGGAAAATGCAAGACTATTTTATTTACGAATTAATTATCAGATTGGAGAACATGATCATACATCTCCTTTTCTCTATGTAATATGGTTACTCTATGGAATTTTCTGATCTTCTTTTAAATTCCTTGTTGTCATTTTGAGGTGCACTATATCTTCGTGAGAACCACTATAATCTTTTAATAATAGAACCGCTAAAATTACAGCAGCAAGTAAAAGAAACAATTTTTTCTATACCTCATGCAATTCCAGTCTCTTCATCTTTGTTGTAACAGTATTAAGCAAAATTATTTGCAGGCAAATTCACACTGACAGTAAAATTAACACTAATTTAAGAATTGAGGATGTATAATATTAATATGTTTAATTAATAGTGAAATTTAAAATGCCAAGTAATTCAGAGAGAACATTAGCTACTAATGACAATAATCCAGGTTTTGTTGAAACTTAAACTGAAAATCTTTTTCAAGGATCCATTAGGGCAAAATAGAATCGTTAGAGAAGGAAATAAAGTTGTTAAGAAAGCAGAACCAGTTAAAATAGTAATATTACCAAGCTGAGAGTAATTGGCTTGATGGATTATATTATTACAACCAACTTGTCAACAATTGCTTCTACTTTTGCAACTGTAAGTACAGCTACAGCCGCTGCATCACCAGTAATTGAAATTGTAGTTAGAGTAATAATAGGAGCAGCTGTTTTGATTGGTGTTTCTTACGCAGCATGGAGATATAGAGCAGAAATAAAAGCAGGCTTCAAATATACTGCAAAAAAAATTGAAGAGGTGAAAATACTGCCAGGAAAATTAAAGCTGGTGTTGTGTACATTAAAGATAAAGCAAAAGAAGGTGCACCATCACTGCAGCAGATCTTCTTGATGTTTCCTTAAAAGAATTTGCTCATAGTAGTGGAACACCCAATGAAGTATCAACTTGTGCATGAATTACTTCAGCAAAAAGGGATAAAAGAGGTGATTAACGACACAATTAAGATTGCTAAAGCAGATAATTCTTCTGTGCCATCGGCAATAAAATCTGCTATGGAATCTATGATAGAATCTGCAATACGTTCAGGGACATTAGGTAGTGCAGACAAAGACAATCTAGAAAATAAATGAAAATAGTGGATCGATTGTACAAAGTACTCACAAATAACACTCTTGATACAAAGGAGTTTTATTTAGTTATCACAATTTTCTCTAAATATTAAGAGTAAAGTTGGAGTATTTTAGATGACTATGATCAAAATTCTGGAAAATATCAAAAGATAATAACACTTTTTCGAAGAATGTCTGGATTTTACCATCATTCACTTCACTAAGAGAAAAGCTCTAAACAGTCTAAAACTAACCAAGTCATGCTGACAGTAATGATGATTCTCTTATGCCTAAGAAAGTTGTCCACCAGTGACATCTAAAGAACAAGACGCTTCTTTAGAGAATGAATGGTCAGATTTTACGAAAGGACGAATAGAAACACAAGCATTATAATTCACCTAAAACCACTGATAGTGGATTTAATTCACCTCTTTCTTCCGGTACTTCTACGTCTGAAAGATAAAATATCCTCCTTTCAAAAGAGAAATTTAACAGAAAGCTCAAGCAAAAGTTGGTGAAACGACGTGAATCTCTAGAACAACCTAACGCAGAACCTGTCAACTTAAGAGGTATACTTCCAAAATAGGTAATAAGTAAAACTACCACTTCTCCACAAGGACGTTACTCATTTAATAAAGTCCTTTCTATTTTCTCTTGATGAATAGATCTAAGTAAAGTATAGTAGCAATGTGTTTATGTAGATTTTAATGAGTGGTTTAGTTTTGATTTATGCAACTTTTGCAAGTTTTAAGGAAGCTAAAACCGTTTCTAAAGAATTGTTAAATGAAAAATCAATTGCATGTGTAAACATATTTCCCAAGGTGAATTCTCTTTATTTATGGGAAGGTAAAATTAATAGTAGTTGTGAAATAGTGGCAATTATGAAAAGCAGAAACGATCAAGTTGATAAAGTTATAGAAAAAATCGAGGCAATACATTCTTATGATCAGCCTACTGTTGTAATAATACCTATAGAAAAGACAAATAAGTCTTTTACTAATTGGGTTAATAATGTTATTAATGTAAGCAGTATTGAGGTGTAGCCAAGCGGTAAGGCAGCGGTTTTTGATACCGCCATGCGAAGGTTCGAATCCTTCCACCTCAGCCATATTGAAGAGGGCGTGAATGATATTCACTTTTCTATAGATTAATGTTATTAGACTATATACTGGACAACTTAAATGACATAGTTACACAAGCTATTCCTCCTTATAATACATCTTTATGCATCCAGCGTTACGTTCATATTTCTCAGCAATGACTTTTGGCATGCTGAAGAATTTGGCTCTTTTAAGAATGAATTTAATCATTTGTTTGAATATTGCAAGTGGTATTACGATAACAAAAATGATCTCGGTTATGGAGTTTATTTTAGAATATTAGTAGCGTCTCTTGCTCCGCATTTTCTCTATAAATTACTTCTTAATATCGGCTGGAAATCTTTTTTAAAAGAAAGAATAATGCAAATACTCAAGTTCATGATCAAAGTCAAAAGGGGTAATAAAGTAAATTACAGCAGTAAAGCAAATGGTAGTAGTTATAACTATAGCAGTAAAAATAGCTACAGCAGTAGAAGTCATTATGGTTATAATGATGGTCGCCATGCTCAAGAAAGGCGAAAAGTGGCCATGATAAGGCAGCTGTTAATCAAGAATATAGAGGAAACCATAGAAAAAGACTAAATCATATCTTTTTCGGCGGAAGAGCAAGTTTCATTAATAATGCTTTATCTGTTTTTTAGTATGACTTTTTAGAATTGGCTATATTTTATTTTACATATATCTGGTCATAATCAGCCAATACACATGTGTGCACAAAATCTTGACTAAAATCTGACAATCAGAAAATTGCTTTCTGTTTTCTAGCAAGCTTTGTGTTTTACAGTTACTTGTTTCATTAATTACTGCCTGCCATATTACCGATTTCCACAGTATATGATACCGTTGTATATCACCTAGCATACTATCTGCTTCGTAATGGTGAAAAATCCTTGAAATTAAAGTTATTTGACATAATATTCCTCCTTGATTTAGGTTAAAATTTGCAGTGGATTGAAATTTTATGCGAACGTTGTCTGTTAAAATAGGTACTACTCTCTCTTGTCATCCCAGTGCTACGACACTGAGATCCAGTTATCCATAAAAACTTGCGCATTTTAACATAACTTTTACTCACCAATCTAATGAAATTCCCAGATTCTATTGTCACGTGCTGAAATGACACACTTCTATTCAATTTATGAATTACAATTAGCAATAAATATTAAAAAATATTCTTAATAAGAAAAAGCAAAAGAAGTCACGTGGTGGCTAATTATTTACTAGCCATCCTATAATATAGGCGTTTTATGTTTTAAACAACTTAAAGCGTGTTTCAGCTTGTATAGGTGAAAATCAGAAGTTTTAATAAAAAGACGTGAGACGTACATAATACAAAAATTTAAACATGTTAACCAAAAATATTAAGTCTTTTTTGTTGCTTTATCTGCACAGACTGAAGATAAGTAATAGCTTGATTTCGAGATAAATGGTTTAAAGGAACTTGTCAAGTAGTTTTTCGTATATACTAAAACTAGTTTAATATGTGAGAAATTTTATTGTATCTAGAAAACTTATATGGATTTTCTCCACATCTGTGGTATTATAAGCCTGTGGTCACAAATGAGCAAATATGAATAAATCAGCGTACGAGATCATAGAACATGAATATGATGTAGTGGTAGTAGGCGCAGGTGGAGCAGGACTCAGAGCAACGCTTGGAATGGCTGCAACTAACTTTCCAGTTGCTTGCATTTCTAAAATTTTTCCTACACGCAGTCATACAGTTGCAGCACAAGGCGGAATTAGTGCAGCTTTAGAGAATATTACTGAGGACAATTGGCGTTGGCATGCATATGACACAATAAAAGGTTCAGACTGGCTTGGCGATCAAGATGCAATAGAATATATGTGTAAAAACGCTGCTAAAGCTGTCATTGAGCTTGAAAACTTTGGCGTACCTTTTTCACGTACAGAAGATGGCAAAATATATCAGCGTACATTCGGTGGAATGACAACTCACTTTGGTAAAGGAAAATCAGCGCAACGCACCTGTGCAGCAGCAGATAAGACTGGACACGCAATCCTTCACACTCTATATCAGCAGTGTCTTAAGTTCAACGCCGAATTTTTTGTTGAGTACTTTGTAATTGACTTAATCATGGATAACGAAACGGGAACATGCTGTGGAGTTCTTGCCTGGTCACTGTGCGACGGCACACTACATAGATTTCGTGCACATTCGGTGGTGTTAGCAACAGGTGGATATGGGCGTATTTACTTCTCTGCAACGAGTGCGCATACCTGTACAGGTGATGGTAATGGCATGGTGGTAAGAGCTGGATTGCCGCTTGAAGATATGGAATTTGTGCAATTTCATCCGACAGGAATATATGGTTCAGGATGTTTGATGACGGAAGGGTGTCGTGGCGAAGGCGGGTATCTCGTTAATTCTCATGGCGAAAAGTTTATGGAACGCTATGCACCAAAAGCAAAAGATTTGGCTTCTCGTGATGTGATAAGCCGAGCAATGACAATTGAAATTAGAGAGGGTAGAGGCGTTGGCCCGAAAAAAGACCATATATACTTAACTGTAGCGCATCTTGATCCGGAAGTAATAAAATTGAGACTTCCAGGAATTAGCGAAACTGCAAAGACTTTTGCAGGGGTTGACGTTACTAAAGACCCAATACCTGTCATTCCAACTGTTCACTACAATATGGGCGGTATTCCAACCAATTATCATGGGGAAGTGATTACACTGAAGAAAGGTAAGGAAGAAATAGTAGAAGGATTGTTTGCGATTGGAGAAGCAGCGTGTGTTTCTGTGCACGGTGCAAATCGACTTGGCTCTAACTCACTACTCGACCTTGTAGTTTTTGGTAGAGCTGCAGCGCTCAGAGTGAAAGAGAAGCTAAAACTTCATGCACAGCACAAAAAATTGCACTCAGATTGCACAGACTGGATAGTTGATAGGTTCAATAAAATGCGATTTGCTTCTGGAGAACTAAGGGTATCAAAAATACGCAGTGAAATGCAGCACACTATGCAAAAATATGCATCTGTATTCCGCGTTGCTAATGTTTTAGAAGAAGGTAAAAAAGCTATAAAAGAAGTAGCAAAAACGATGCCTAACATCACTATTGAAGATCGCAGTATGATATGGAACACTGATTTAGTTGAAGCACTGGAGCTTGCTAACATGATTCCACAAGCAGTTATCACTATGGAATGTGCGGCAAATCGCAAAGAAAGCAGAGGCGCCCATGCTCGTGAAGATTTCCCAGAGCGTGATGATCAAGACTGGATGAAACACACTATAGCTTGGCTTGAAGAAAAGAAAGGTAAAACCAATGTAAAAATTGATTACAAAAAAGTTGCCGAAAAAACCATGAGTGATGAGATTGATTTTATCGCTCCTGAGAAGAGGGTATATTGATTTGCTTGTTGAATTCCTGACAATCCTTTAATACCTATATTAACACATTATCTACTTTAGGACTAGAAAGACTTTCAGTGTATTTTGATTGATCTGATGGTTTTGTGTTTCTGAGTTCCTATCATTAAGAAAATTTTCCAATTTAAAATAAGCAGGGCAACACATTACACAAACTGCTATGGTAATCGATAAAGCAGCTTCAACAATCATATTTCCTACTAAGCACTAAACACTGTTGCAAAAATTAACCTCCAAGTATCCATTTTATCGGTAGATCTATATTATTACAGTGTTCTTATTCTTAGAAAATCTCTGATTCAGAGCTTCATCTATTCCACATTAAGGCTACACCTGTTAACTCTTGAATTCTTTCTTTGGTGTAATAACATTTCTTATTGTCATATTTTCTATTGTGATATGATAGCTTTTATTTTCGGCGCCATTTTGTAATAACATTGCACAAAATTCAGCAGTATAATAACGTTTTGTAGGTCTTGGTCTAACTCAGATTAAAAAGTCCTTTAACTTACTAGGTATCTTTTCTATTTGTCTGAACTAATGCGTGACCCCCCCCCCTGTTCTTGGCATCTGTTATCATTATCTTTGGCGTTTACAGCCTCACACAATTGCCTTTTTGAAGGGGTGCTCTGTTCCTTCTTTCTTTTCAACCTAATATTGACTTTAAATATGTAATTTTGTGCTCCTTTTAAAGTAAAGCAATACGGTGTAAGCATTATCGCCATTTGCATCCTTAATGCTAACATTGGCTTCTTTTTGCAATAGTTCTTTAAAAAGTTCTTTATCATCATTATTAATTGCTGAATGTAAGAGATAATTACCATTATTATCTGTAGTGTTGATAGTATGTAGTATAATTTCTTTAATTTATGTTTTATCTCTTCTTTAATTCAGTTTTCTTTATTGACTCTACTAGTTTCTCAAAAAATTTACGATAATATTCATTTTGCTTTTCATCTAACCCTTGCAGTGTTTTCAATTCTAACTGATCTGAATTAGCCTCATGTTCCAATAGTGTTCAAAGAACTTAAGCATGTTATCGTTACTCTGGGCCGTATGAGAACCATGTTTCCTTTTATCTTGTAAAATTAATTCACTTGAAGATAGTTTTCTTCCTTATTTTTACTATCAACAAGTTTTGCTAAATCTTCTTTAAAAATTCTTTCTATCAGAAAATTTAAAGACCTGCATCTTTGCTTCTTCTTCTGCAATACAATAAGATGTAAAATATTACTTCTTACCTCATCTCTTATATTTCTTATGTCTACAGAATTTTTGCCACTTTCAAATTTCCGCTTACCTTTTTTTTTATTTTTTCTAATGCTGTCTGAATATCTGTTTGTTAATTACTTCTTCATTGCCAAATTCACTATCAACACTCACGCTACGAGTTTTTAGATAGCTACTTATGAAATTTCATACTATTCTTGTCTTTCAATATTCATACCAAACTCTCAATATTAAAAGCTACGTATTTTCTTAGTTGCTAGCATTGATACTTTTCTGCTAAAACTGACAACTAAAATTGAATTAGACTTTTAAACTGAGCTAAATGCTATATGTGTAATCGAAGTATAGCGGAAAGATAAAACACTAGTTTCTATTGGAAAGTTTGCTGTTATATTTAAACCTCACTTTAGTATTTATCTACTATTCTACTATTTAATCTTAAAAAATAACAAATATGGCTAAAGTGAATTAGAAATACTCTGTGAAGCATACTCAAGCCACGCATCATACTCTAGGATTGTACATCCAACATTTTTAAATGAAAAAAAATACCTTTAAATCAATCCAAGCACATAAGCGTAGTATTACCGCCAAACGCTGTAGTGTTGACACTTACAACTTTTTCTGTAGAAAAACGCTGTAGATAATTAGGTCCACCAGCTTTTGGTCCAGTGCCGGATAGTCCCCTACCGCCAAAAGGTTGTACACCGACTGCTGCACCTATCTGATTGCGATTGATGTATACATTTCCAGCTGATATTTTCTTGCTTATCAAATCAATCTGATTTTGTATTCGGCTTTGCAAAGAGAACGTAAGCCCATATCCTGTATCGTTTACATCACTTATAACTTCATTCAACTGCGACTTATTAAAACGTATAATATGTAAAATGGGTCCAAACACTTCTTGCTTTAATTGTGAAACTTTTTGTATCTCATAAATATATGGAGGGAAGAAATAACCATTATAATAATTTGTATTCATGTGTACCTTTGATAAAAGGTTTGAATCCTTATCTCTTGACATTTTCTCCGTGTACTTATTCAGTATATCAATAGATACTTTGTCAATTATTGGACCAATATCAGTACTAAGTTGTATTGGATCACCAATCTTTAATTCTTGAACTGCATCGCATATCATTTTTATCTGTTTCTCTGCTATATCCTCTTGAATAAACAATACTCTAAGTGCAGAACAGCGTTGACCAGCGCTGCGAAATGCAGAAATTAAAACATCTACAGTCACTTGCTCTAAGAGAGCAGAACTGTCAACAATCATAGCATTTAACCCACCAGTTTCAGCAATGAGTGGCGCAATAGGGCAGTTTCTACTAGCAAGCACTCTATTAATTATTTGAGCGGTCTGTGTTGAACCAGTGAAAGCTACACCAGAAATTCTATTATCTGGTATTAATGTTTCACCTAAATACTGACCGTTTCCTGGAGTAAGATGTAGTACATCTTTTGGTATCCCAGCTTCGTGTAGTATCTTAACAGCTTCGCAAGCAATAATAGGCGTTTGCTCTGCTGGTTTTGCCAGTACTGAATTACCTGCTGCAAGTGCGGCTGCAATCTGTCCAATAAAGATTGCGAGTGGAAAATTCCACGGTGATATACACAAAAAAACCCCCCTGCCTTCAAAAAAGATAAAGTTATCTTCACCTGTTGGACCTGGCAATCTTTTCCAGTTATTCAGTTCATTTTTTGCTATCATTGCATAATAGCGCAAGAAGTCGACTGCTTCCCTTACTTCTGCTATCGAATCGGATAAAATCTTTCCTGCTTCCACAATTAGAATATAAATTAGCTCTTCTATCCTTTCTTCAAGTAAATCTGCAGCTCTTTCAAGGTACTTAGCACGCTCTTCTGCTGAAACATTCTGCCATTTAGCAAAAGCACTATGTGCTATTTCAAGAGCGTTTAAAGCTTGATCACTTGTTGTATTTGACACTTCCCCGATTACGTTTTCCAAATGTGCCGGATTAACCACTTCGGTAAATTCAGTACTGTCAAACAGTGACTCTCCGCCAATTATCGGCCCAACTTGCCATTTCTTTTCACTAAATTCTTTTATATCATTTGCAAATTGCGAAACTGTAACTGAATCACTAATATCTATTCCAAAGGAGTTTTTTCTTTCCTCTCCAAAAATATCTTGTGGCAATGGAATACTTAAATGAGGTTCATACTCTAAGCTTTTGGCTTTTTCCAACGGATCTAAAACTAATTCTTCAATTTTAACATTGGAATCATTTATTTGATGAACAAATGAGCTATTAGCTCCATTTTCAAGAAGACGTCTAATAAGGTATGGCAATAAGTCACTATGTTTGCCAATGGGTCCATATATACGACAATTTATACTTGTCGCATGTTCTGACATTACATAATCATATAAGCTTTTACCCATTCCATATAAGCGCTGAAACTCAAATCCAGGGTGATTTTTATCGGCAAGCTCTATTATAGTAGCGAAAGTATAAGCGTTATGAGTTCCAAAGCATGGATAAAAGTGACTTGCTTTGCTTAAAAGTTTCTGTGCACAAGCAAGGTAGCATACATCTGTATAGCTTTTTCTAGTAAACACTGGGTACCCACTTAATCCTAATTCTTGTGTGTGCTTGATTTCTGAGTCCCAGTATGCTCCTTTCACAAGTCTCACCATGATCTTATGTTTTGAACGAATAGCAACATCTTCAACAAAATCGAGAACAGACAAAGCACGTTTTTGATATGATTGCACAGCCAGGCCAAGCCCTTCCCACTCGGAAAGCGATTCATCAAGACGCAATTTTTCAAATAAAACTAATGACATCTCAAGTCTTTCTGACTCTTCTGCATCTATACATAATGAAATGTTGTATTTTTTTGCTTCATGGCAAAGCTCCAGTACATTAGTTTTCAGTTCTTCAGCTATATTACCAAATTGGCAGAATTCATAACGTGGATGCAATGCAGACAACTTGATTGAAATTCCATGTGATCTAAAGCAATCATTTGTGTTAGTTGATTCACCTATAGCTTTTATCGAATGCATATATGTATTAAAATACTCTTCCGCATTCTCAGCTGTACGAGCAGATTCACCAAGCATACCGAAGGAGCATAAGAATTTGTTATGATCATCTGATTGTACACTTTCCAATGCTTCTTCTATATTTTCCCCAACAATAAAGTGCTTACCAAGCATCAACATTGCTTGTTTCACTGCCTTGCGGATTACCGACTCCCCTAAATTTTTAAGTAATCTAGAAATAGCGTGATAAAATCTTGGATCTTCCTCACTGGTCCTTAATATACTACTGCCTATCATTAAACTCCATGTAGAAGCATTAACAAACAATGAAGAGGAGCATCCTAAATGTTTACTCCATTCTTGATTGGCAATTTTATCTTTGATTAGTTCATCTATTGTATAATCGTCTGGTATTCTAAGTAGTGATTCAGCAAGGCACATCAGCGCTATTCCTTCGTCATTTGAAAGCGAATATTGCTGCATAAAAGAATCTATAATATCTAATTTATTGCCCTTAATTTTTTCGATAACTTGTTTTGCAATATTGTAAATTCTATTTTTCGAATCAGCCGAAAGTTCTGCCTTTTCTACAAGATAACGTACACAACTTTTTTCATCAGTACGATAAAATCCCTGCAAACGTTTTCGCAATTCGTTAGGCTCTTGTATAGAACTGATCATAATTATCCACAAAACATCCTTCACTATATGTAATGTAAAATTATATCATAACTTTACATAGAATAAATTATTATTTATAAAAGACCAAAAGCCTAAACGTAAGCTATGTGAATCATAAAGCTTAAATGAAGTTTTGTGAGGAATCGATAAGAAAGCTCCTCTAACTTACATTCTTTTTTGCTCTTTATTTTTAATGCCTCTACTCTCTTAATAAAAATTACCATAAATAATGCGCGAAAATAAAGTTGTTGACCTTAGGACAAAATTTAGTAATACAAAACGTGAATTATATTTATAACATAAAGTTTCTCCTGATATACCATAAGCACTTTAGTTTTGTCATTATTTCTCTTATTCTTGTCGGCTAAGGTCGATACGCGTCTTCATAGTTATTTTCATTACTAAAATTTTTAAATAATCAATAAAATGAGGTTTTATGCTTACTCTCAAACATAGGTATTTGTCATTTTATGTGGCTTACGTTATCCTTTTTTTGCATATCAGTTTGTCCTACGTCTTTGGCCTGGATTAATGATGCATCAAATTACGGATCAGCTTGCTATAGATGCTCTAGTCATTTTGGAGTACTTGCCAGCGTTTTATTATTGTGCATATTCTGGAATGCAAATGCCAATTGCAATTTTACTAGATAGATTTGGTGCACGATATATTGGCGTTTGCATCTGCTATGCTTTTGTGGTATTGCTACTTTGGTGTTTACATACACAAATAATTTCTACCTAGCAGTATTGAGTAGATTTTTAATAGGAGCATGTTCTGCAACTGGATTTTTAGGTCTATCTAAAGTAGTTTCAAAATGGTTTCCTAGAGATTAGTACACAAGAATGATAGGTTTCATTCACCTTAGAACTTACACGGGCGCAATTTATGGAGGTAAGCCTTGTAGGTTTATTAATAGAAAGTTATGAGTGAAAAATGTTGCTTTAACACTTGGAGTAATATCAATAATAATTGGTTTTACGGCATACCTTGCCTTGCGTTCACCACAAAAGGTTATAGCTTCAAACGAGCAATTTAGAATTGGTAATTTGAAATCTGTCCTTACTTCTCGATTAATTTGGTGTTTGGCCTTTTCTAATTTTCTAATGGTAGGTTCATTAGAATGATTTGCTGATACTTGGGGAGTTCAACACTAATGACCATCTATAACTTAAATAAAGGTGATGCAGCTGGTATTATATCGTTTATATTTTTCGGTATGCTTTTTGGTGACCCATTATTAGCTTGGCTCAGCAAAAATTGGGCAACTATGTCATTATTATAATGTGTGGATTTGATATGATACTAGCTTATATTACTATTAATGAGCAAAACGTATAATGCACTTGCACTGTCCTATATCTTTTTCTTTGTAGGGATTGTGTGTTGTTATCAACTAGTAGTATTTACTGTAAGTAGCGAATTAGTAGCAAAGAAGAATTTAGGAATCGCTATAAACATTTTAAACAGTATAAATATGTTAGGTGGTTCGTTTTCATACTGTGATAAGTAAAATCCTAGACTTATCTTGGTCTGGAGCTTTAGATGAAAATGGTGTTAAGTTGTATGATCTATATGCTTATCAGTATGCTCTTAGTGCCATTCCAGTCTGTGCCTATTAGGTGATATAATAGTTTTGATTATAAGTATAAAAATAAAAAAACTAACCAACAAATAGTTGGTTAGTTTTTACATTTATTTGCACAGAGATCAAGCCAGTAGATTTAATGGCTTGATAATAAGAAAGATTTCAAATGAAGAACGACAATTGAAAAATGGTATCCATTCATGTGCTGCTTTCATGACGACCTTATTTACTAGACTTAAAGAAAAATATCAACTTGGTTTATAATCTATTGCTATTGTTCTACGAACTTACCATGAGGAAACTGCTTGTATCGATCGAGTATTACTAACACAAAAACTAGTGTTATAACCATAAGGATCAAAGCTGCTAGAGGTTCAAATCACCATTCATATGTATATTTATCGGAAAACTTTCCTAGAGCAAATATATAACTCTATACATATAGGTTAAAAACTTCAAGCGAAACATACCTAATTGTTGCTTGCACTATAGTAAAATTTTCAAGCGTATCTACAACTTTTATATAGATAAAGCATACCAATTGTTCTTGAATACCACTAAATCTTTTTATTATAAATACTCCAAATATTATTGATAGCAGAAAAATAAGTACATAGTTAATATTTTAGCTTTAATAGGTTAAAAAGTCATTTTACAAGAGAAAAGACTAAACAAATTCCTGTAATAATAAAGTGGTCAATGATATGCACTATTGCACACCTAGTTATTCCCATATAGTTTAAATATAAATGGCATTTTTAATACTTGTAATCAATTACTAATGTTTTGGTAATTTTGTCGTAAAAAGTCTGTTTGCGTTGATTAAATATTACAAATATTAAGACTAAAATTGATAGAATTAAAAACCACTCAGAAATGTAGACATGTACACACAAGGGCGCCTTAAGAGTACTTCTTATTGCTTCTTATATTAAAGCAATATTTTTAAATGTATTTGCATCTTTTATGTATATACCACACAACAACTTTTCTGTAGTCCAGCCAAGTTTTGTTATCATTAATATTTCTAGTACTACAAATAGTAATGTTCCTAATGCCTCACTTAAACTGACATAGAGGCTGTATCAAAGAAGGAATTAAAAAATTCAGTAAAGAATTTCATCTGATGATATGAACAAAATGAATAAGTAAAAGAGTAGAAATAGTATTTGGTCAACTACGTACGCTATAACGCGTTTATTAATTTCTGCATAATTTACTTTGATATTCATTTCAATATCCATAGCCCAACCTATACTTTGCAATGTTATCACCAATATAAAAGAACGTTATGAAATAACTTTAAATATGCTAATCTTTGAAATATTGACTACTTGTGTCACTCTATCATTTGAATTAACATTAAATCATTAATAGTTAGGAGAACTATGTCAACACCAATCACAGTTGCATATGGCGACGGTATCGGACCAGAAATTATGGAAGCGGTGCTGTCGATATTACGTGAAGCAGAGGCAAAGATCTCGATAGACGTTATTGAAATAGGAGAGCGTGTCTATAATAAGAAGTGGTCTCACGGAATTTCTCCAAGTGGCTGGGAATCTATTGAGAGGACAAAGATATTACTTAAGTCTCCAACAACAACTCCTCAAAGTAAAGGCCACAAAAGCTTAAATGTTGCACTGAGAAAAAATTTAGGGTTATATGCAAATATCAGACCGTGTATTTCGTATCATCCTGTTATAGAAAACAAATTCGATAAGTTTGATATCGTAGTAATACGTGAAAATGAAGAAGACGTTTACACAGGGATAGAGCATAGACTCACTGGTGACTCTTACCAATGCACTAAAATTATTACTAGATCTGGCTCAGAGAAGATATGCAGGTACGCTTTTGAATATGCAAAAAAGCACAATAGAGAAAAAGTAACTTGTCTGACTAAAGATAACATAATGAAAATGACCGACGGCACTTTCCATACAGCGTTTGATCGTATTGCAAAAGAATATCCAGATATAAAGACAGAACATTATATAGTTGATATTGGAATGGCACGTATTGCTACAGAACCTGAGAAATTTGATGTTATAGTAACCGAGAATTTGTATGGTGATATATTGTCAGATATAGTAGCGCAAACCTCAGGTTCTGTAGGGTTAGCCGGAAGTAGCAATATAGGAAGTAAATACGCAATGTTTGAAGCAGTGCACGGTTCTGCTCCTGATATTGCAGGAAAAAACATGGCTAATCCTTCAGGGCTCTTAAATGCTGCAGTGCATATGCTAATTTACATTGATCAAGTGGATACTACAAAACTAATTTACGATGCATGGCTGAAAACTTTGGAGGATGGAATACACACTACCGATTTGTATAAGGAGAAAAGGAGTAAACAGAAAGTTGGTACCAAAGAATTTGCACAAGCTGTTATAGATAATCTAGGAAAAAAACCCATAACGTTATCTGAGCTTATAATTGACAGCAGTTCAAATAGTAGAGTAAATAAAACACAAGATTACTGTAAGCAAGACTATAAAATTAGAATACTTGTTGGTAGTGATATAACAATTGCCTGGAGTAAGGCAGCTGATTTTGATCAAATAGTGAAGTTATTTGAATCGAGTAATCCGAAAATTATAGCAATGTATTCAAAAGGACTTGCAATTTGGCCAGGAAGTCCAAAATCTTTAAGTGATCAAATAACCTGCAGGTTTATTGCAAATAATGAAAAGAAAACTATTCTAAATAGTGATATAAATAGACTGCTAATCACGCTTGAAGAAAATAACTTTGACGTAGTGAGAATGGATAAGTTGTATTTGTATGATGGAAAGCAGGGGTTCTTTTCTTAAAAAAGATGATATAAATAAAATGGAGTCAAAAAAAGTAGAATTGATATTTGAAAAATTCAAGCAGTCAAATTCTATACCGAAAATAGAGCTAAATTACACCAATCATTTTACATTGCTGGTTGCGATAGTTTTGTCAGCGCGGACGACCGATGTAAGCGTTAATAAAATTACAAAAGAGCTATTTAGCAGCACCGATACGCCAGAAAAGATTCTAGAATTTGGGCAAGAAGAGCTGAGGAAACACATAAGCAGCATTGGTTTGTATAATTCCAAGGCAAGAAACATAATTGAACTCAGCAGAATATTGGTTGAGCGGTACAATAGCGAAGTTCCTTCAAATTTTGACGATTTGATATCTTTGCCAGGGGTAGGAAGAAAGAGCGCTAATGTGTTCTTAAATTCAGGGCTTGGCATTCCAACATTGGCGGTTGATACTCATGTTTTTAGAGTTAGCAACAGAGTGGGTCTTGTTGAAGAAAATGATATGTTTAAAACGGAGCAATCTCTTTTAAATGTAGTTCCAAAGAAATATTTGCTTTATGCCCATCATTGGCTGGTTTTGCACGGTAGATATATTTGCAAAGCACAAAAACCTTCGTGTGAAACATGTATAATTCATGATTTATGCGAATTTGAGGGCAAGAGGTATAATGGGTCTGTTGCCCAAATAGCTCTGCCTAAGCCATGGAAACAAAAAACTACTTGACAAGCTTCGTCATTTCCTTAATGCTAGAGTCCCGTGTGTTTTAAGCATAAAATTTATCATTAATCTTGTATTAAATGACAAAAGCACAGTATAAAGCGAGGCGTGTTATGTTTAATTTTCGAGCATGTGCGCTGCATGTCTTTATAATTTTTATCTATTATATTAGCTGAGCCTCGCTTATTAAGCTGTGTAAGAGAGAATCGTGCACCAAATTTTTGAGAGAACAGCAAACAACTCAAGTCACGTGGTTTCTTTTGTCTTTTTTTTTTGCTTAGCTTAGTTATGCAAGAAGTGCATTTTCAATCTCTTTTTACATAAATACTTAAAATATATCTAAAAAATTATAACGAGTCCCTACCTCTAAAGAGGTATCTGGCATTTTTATAAGTAATTTAAAACTACTTAGTTTCCCGCTTACAGTAATACCAACTGCATTAACTATCTGTGGAGTAATTTCATAATCAATGCTAACCTTTAGTTTATAGAAAATAAAACCCAGTATTTTGTCTGTAGAGATAAATTAACTATATTTATCCCATTCTCTATCTCATCTATCTATTTATTTAGCTTCCCTGGTTCCTTTATCTTCTTCGCCTTCTCTATTCCATCTAGATCCTCACCTATCTTTTCTAGATTCTCTAACAACTTTCTCTACTTCTCTAATTCCTTCATCTCTTTTATAATTTTTTCTATCTCCATTGGCCTCCTTCACTACTTCCTTAATATCTTTTATTTCCTTATCTTTTTATTCGCTGGCGCACTTTCTTCTATCACACCTCCCCTCCTGCATTATCTCCTTCCGTCATTGCTATTGTAGCTGTACTTGAATTATAAGCTGCTTTTACTACCACTATCAAAGCCAAAAGGTACTATTTGGAGATATCCACCTAAACCTCCACTAACATATAGTTTAATAGAGTCGATATCAAGAGATCATGATAAAACGGTAGTTTGCCCAGCAGGCTAGCTCATATGCTCTTTAATGACATAAGATTATGAGAACATCAAGTTCAAATTAGAGTTTTGATCATAATGATTACCAAAGACAACACTAAGTTTCACTACAAAGCCACCATCTCATTCAGCACCAATGCTTAAACCTGCGTAGTACTATTTTCTAAACTAGCCGCCGCTACATCACCAGCTCTTGCACTCACTAGAGATGAAGTGAATAATACAGCTAAGACACATAATCTCTTCGTTTTATATGACTCCTCATACAAAATATATATAATGCACAAGATATAACCTTTATATTAAAAATATAACTATAAAGCTATGGAAGCGCTATTTAGATTTTTATATAACTATGTTTACTATCTTATTCGGTACAGCATATATAGCACGAACTTTGTTTTCATCAATCCTATTGGACACAGAGTCTATTGCTATTTTCTTTAGTTCTTCTTGAGATAAGTCGGCTGCCACCTCAATTGTTGTACGCAATTTTCCATTGATCTGAACTGCCACAATTACCACATCATCAATCAGTAATGATTTGGTAGCTTGTGGCCAAGGCTTTAGATATAGCATACCTTTGCCTCTTATTTCTTGCCATAAGTTTTCGGCCAGGTGTGGTATAAATGGCTCAATTACTCTGATTAATATACATATACCTTCATCAATAAGAGATTTTCCATCTTTCACATCTATTTCAGCTATTAAGTTCGTCATTTCACGAAATTTTGCCACTACACAGTTTAATCTGCAGCTTTCCATATCGTCTGTAAGACCATGCAAAAGCTTATGTATTTTTTTTCTGTATTTTAAAAGTTTACCTGTAACACTTTCGTTATCATAGCTCATATTAACGGGTCTTAGCTGCATTACCATGCGCCACAATTTATTTATATATCGAGAACAACCTTCTACGCCATCATCAGACCACTCCATATCCTTCTCTGGAGGAGAGTCAGATAATACGAACAAGCGAGCAGTATCAGCGCCATACTTTTCTATGATAAAATTTGGATCAACTGTATTCTTTTTTGATTTACTCATCTTCTCGACTTTTCCAATTTTAACCTCAGCGCCTTGTGACATCAAATCCTTTGCTTCTTCAGGAAAAAGCCATTTACCATTCTCATTTTTATAAGTTACATGACAGACCATCCCTTGAGTGATCAAAGTAGAGAAAGGCTCCTTAGTATCAAGGTAACCACATTTGGTCAAAGCGTGGGAGAAAAATCGTGAGTAAAGCAGATGCAAGATCGCATGTTCTATTCCACCTATATAATAATCTACAGGCATAAAACGATTACACGAATCCTTATTGATAGACTTATTTTCACTACAAAATGCAGCAAAATACCAAGAAGATTCAAAAAAAGTGTCAAATGTGTCAGTTTCACGCTCTGCTTGTTTTCCACATTTTGGGCAATCAACAAACTTCCAAGTTGGATGTTTATCAAGCGGATTGCCACCGCTGGCAAATTCCACATCCGTCGGCAGAACTATGGGAAGGTCTCTTTCTGGCACTTGTACAATTCCACAATCTTTACAATATATTATAGGTATAGGGCATCCCCAATAACGTTGTCTTGAAATTCCCCAATCATGTAAACGATAGTTTATCATTTTTTTGCCTATTCCTTTTTCTTCAAGCTTTTTAATTGCTACTTCCTTTGCTTTGTTGACAGTTAATCCGTTTAAGAATTCAGAATTAAACATTACCCCATCGCTGGTATATGCTTCTTTTAAGGTCTCTGTGGCTTGTGTACCATCTTCACGAACTACAGGAATAATCGGCAAATCATATTTCTGCGCAAATTCAAAGTCACGCTGATCATGTGCAGGGCAACCAAAAATTGCACCTTCTCCGTACTCCATCAATACAAAATGCGCTATATAGAGCGGCAATTCCTTGACAAGGAATGGGTGTTTGACGTTTAATCCAGTGTAAATTCCAAATTTTTCGTCATTTTCCCCTTTTAGGTTTATATTATTAATTGTCATTCCAGCGTGTGACACTGGAATCCATTCATCTTTTTGCTTGATCTCAGTGTCGAAGCACTGGGATGATAAAACTTCAGGAGCATTTGAAAGCATGATATCCTGCGCAATAGGGTGCTCTGCTGCTACCGCAAGAAAAGAAGCTCCAAACAAAGTATGTGGGGAAGTTGTAAAAATCTTTAATTTCTTATTTAAACCAACTATTTCAAACTCTATGATGACCCCTGTGGATTTTCCTATCCAGCGCTCTTGCATTGTTTTGACTTTCTCTGGCCAATTTTTTAAATCTTTCAAACACTTGAGTAAATCTTCAGCGAAATCAGTAATCTTTAAAAACCATTGGGATAATTTACGTTTTTCAACAACTGCGCTTGACCGCCACCCCTTTCCATCGACTACTTGTTCATTTGCAAGTACTGTTTGATCTACCGGGTCCCAGTTAACCCACGACTCTTTTCGGTAGGCAAGCCCATGCTTTAAAAAATCCAGGAAAAATTTTTGTTCGTGTTTGTAATAGTCAGGTTCACATGTGGATAGTTCACGCTCCCAATTATAAGAAAGACCTATAGATCTAAGCTGCGCATGCATACTATTTATATTCTCTTTTGTCCATGCTGCAGGGCTAATATTATTGTCCCTTGCTGCATTTTCAGCTGGCAACCCAAACGCATCCCAGCCAATTGGGTGTAAAACCTCAAATCCGCAAGCTCTCTTATAACGCGCTATTACATCTCCTATTGCATAGTTACGTAAGTGTCCCATGTGAATTTTACCAGATGGATATGGAAACATCTCCAATACGTAACATTTCTCTCGCTTGCTATTTTTGCATATAGAAAAATTCCACTTATCTTGATAAAATTTTTCAACATTTTTGAAATCATATTTCATATAAATCCAAATTCAATTACAGTTCATATGCTTCAAAGGATCAACCGCTTGACCGTTATGCCGTATTGTAAAGCACACCTGTGGATCTTTATCTTGCATACTTGACTTACCTGCAGACCCAATTACTTGACCCTGTTTTACTTTATCACCAATTTTAACGTATATGTTTCTTAAATAGGAGTACACAGTCACATAATTATCTTTGTGTTCTACTATAATTAAATTTCCATACCACCTCAGCCCTTTGCCTATATATATCACATTGCCAGGTGCAGAAGCAACCACATTCGTTCCGCCTTGAGCAGCAATTTTTACTCCATCATTACACACTTCATCAAAGGAAGCAGTTGAAATAACAGTACCTTTAACTGGCATTACAAATTTACAATTCACCCAATCAATTTCCACATTTTGCGCTTTATTATTCTCTCTACATACCTTGTCTATGACAGCTTTTCTATTTTCTTTTTTTACTGAAGGGTCAACATCCTCTCTAATTAAATGGTATTCCTTTGCATACTCTAGATCTCTTTTACCATAAAACTCTTCACCTTTAAGCAGCACAGGTGCGGGTTTTTGCAAGCCACAGCTTATTAGTATTGCCGATAATATAAAGAATGAGGCTATAAGCCGCATAAATTTATTTAGATAATTTAACTATATTAAATAGCATACTTTTGAAGTA
This sequence comes from Wolbachia sp., assembly GCA_051710285.1. Classification (GTDB taxonomy): domain Bacteria; phylum Pseudomonadota; class Alphaproteobacteria; order Rickettsiales; family Anaplasmataceae; genus Wolbachia. The sequence continues at coordinate 334,450 of JBPETD010000001.1, read as the reverse complement.
AAAAGATTTTTATGTTATTTTTCTGTTATTAATTTACTTCTTGGTGTTTTGTAATGATTTATATTAAATCATTACAAAGTTAGCTAAACTTACTCTGAAGGAACAGTTGTAGTTTGCTTTTTAGATAAGTTTAGCTGACCTTACCAAGAAAAAGTGTAGACAAAATCACAATTTATTTATTTACGTCTACAATTTTATCACACATAACTGAGAGTAAGGTTTACATTTCACGTTTTATGTCTCCATCATTTATTTGTAGGTAAGCTGAGTTAAAGTAATTACTAGAGCGTAAAGAAAAAATACCGCTTCTTTTTGCTGTAGTCAAAGGAAGGTGTCGTATAGAAAAGTCGATTAATTCAAGAGTTTGGCAGGCATTTTGAGCAGTATTACTCATTTATAGAGTTACCCCGCCGGAGAAGCGTACTACACAATATCTCACCAACTTAATGAATTTTCTAGGCAAAATTGCCAGACAATTTAATACGTCTTTTGCTAGTTATGATGACTGGAGCGATTTACTATTGGCAGTTGGCAAGCGTCTACTATCAGTGAAAATATTACTGCTATTTGATGAAATCTCTTGAATGGGCTCAAAAGAGTCAACTTTTTAGGCAAAATAAAGAATTTTTGGGATACATAGCTAAAAATAAAAACAAGTTAATTTTCATTGTGTGTGAATCTGCATCATTTTAATCGAAAAACATACTCAGTAGCACTGGTTTTGTTGGAAGAATATCGTTACTTTGACACTCGAGGAATTAGCACTTTCTGGTTGCAATAGATTTTGGCCAAAGAATATTTCAGCATACGAAAAGTTTAAGGCGCTCACAGTAACCGGAGGAATTCCAAAATATTTAGAAGAAGTAAATTTTAAATACAGTGCTGAAGAAAATATAAAAAAGCTTTGTTTCTTGAAAGGCTGGTTTTTAGTTGAGGAATTTGACCAAATATTTTCAGGTTTATTCATGCGAAAACAGCTTTTATAAACAAATAATCGGCGCTCTTTCCACCGAAGCTAAAGAACAAGAAGAAATTTGTACTGTTTTAGACATTGCGAGACATAGACGCATTCCTAGTATCTATATGAGCTCGAGCTTGCTAGTTTTATTACAAAGAATCACACTTAGAATATAAAAACGGGTATTGATTCGCAATTGAGAAGGTATAGACTTCAAGATAACTATTTAAGGTTTTATCTAAAATATATTAAAAAATCTAGGAAAAATTAATCGCGATGCCTACTACATTGGACTGCTCGCATCTCTACCGGAGTGGCATACAATTACCGGACTTCAGTTTGAAAATTTGGTGCTTAACAATAGAAAGAGCATACATAATATCTTGGAAATTGATGTAATAGTAAGTGAAAATCCATTATTCAGAGGAACAAGCAATAATGCTGGTTGTCAAATTGATTATATGATTCAAATAAAGTTGAACACTATCTACATTTGCAAAATCAAATTTTCAAAAAATAAAATTGATCATTCAATAATCCATGAAGTATAAACGAAAATAGATACACTAAACCATCCAAAAGGCTTTTCATGCCACCCAGCACCATTCATGTTAATGATGTAAGTGATAAAGTTATAGATAAGTGAATACTTTCAAACATAATTAATTTTGGAGAGTTATTGAATTGTAATACCTATGATAATAGGACAAATTAAAGGTACCGTTTTGCCAGTAACAATGATGTCATTCCAGCGCTCCTTCTCCTGTCATCTCAGCGCGCAACGCCGGTATCTCATTTCACTTTATAACAACATTTGTTGTAAAACACATATTCGTTCATAAATTGCAACTAGCTATAAATACTTAAGAAATTTACCAAACAGAAAAAGGCAAAAACTCTATGGCAGCTAGTATTCAAATATTACCTTGTCTATTTGATGTTCTATACTAGTAAAACCACTCATAAGCGCGTTTCAGCTTGTATAGGTAAAACTAGAAATTTTTAAAAGACGTGAGGCGCATATAGTGCAAAAATCTAAACATAATACACCAAATACCTTATGCTTCTGTTATTAATCTTTACAGATTGCAAAGATAAATAAATAGCTCGGTCTAATCATCAAGGGAGTTGAAAGAACTTGTCAAGTAGTTTTTCGTTTCTATCGTGTAGCTTTTCCACTGTTATCTACTTGAATGATAGTAGATCACCTCTTTACAAAGATTGTATTGGTAATACGCATATCAATTATGCTCCAATCACTGAAAATAAAATCAGTTGTGTTTTGCAATTGGTTTAAATAATTCCATGCGCTATGAGGATTATCTTCAGGCAGTTTTACTGTTGAAACGTTATCAAGTACGATGTTCCATCTTCTATTTTCTACATAAACACAAGAAGAAATATAGCTAGTCAATTGAGTTTTGCTCCATAATATGTCTTTAACAAATTTCAGGTTCGATAGCGAGTTTTGTCCTGTGATTACAACAAGATTACCTATCGGATAGTAGTCTGTAATCACTTTACCTTCAGAATCAATTACTGCAGTCCTGTTACCATTTTTCCAAAGTGCAAACGGTTTATGTTCATCTATGTTAATATGTAAGCTGTTAGGCAAAGTTCTATAAATTCTTACGTGTTTTATCCATTCGCTTACGGACTGTATGCTATCAACAAGTTTTGAAAGTGATATATATATAATTGGTTGCGTTTTATCCACCAAACCTAAAATGTCCTTTTCGTTTGTGAACTTATTGCCAGTTACAACTACTTCATCGATTGAAAATCCACTGCTGAGTAATAGCTTGGATAAACAGTCATTGCACCAAGTGAGGTAATAATTAAATCGACTTGTGATTTTATCAAGCGAGCTATAGAGTACTAGTGTAAGAAAGAGCGCTATTATAATAACCAAAGCACACTTACGCAGAAAATTCCTTTGACTTCTAGTAACATTGCTCAGCATTTACTTAGTCTTTAATATTTTTGCATTGCAAACTATCTTGAACGATAACTTCAACTAATTCATTAAAATTAATGCTTTTTGTCAATTTTACAATTTCTGGCACTAACGATAACTCAGTAAAGCCAGGGTGTGTATTGATCTCAAGCATTTTTAGAGTATTATCCTTAGAATTATAACGAAAATCTGAGCGAGAAATAGTTTTACATCCTAAAAATCGATGAACTTTCAATGCATGCTCCAAGGTCATTTTATATACATCGTCAGAAATTTCAGCAGGAAATATATGCTCTGCAAACCCATCTGTATATTTTGCCTCATAATCATAGAATTTCTTTTTTGGTCGTATTTCCATAGTGCCAATTGCCTCATCTAACAATACAGCGGTATGTAATTCTATACCAGGTATATACTCTTCTATGATCATCTTTTCCATGATAGTAAAACTGTTATCTTTCAGTTTTAAATAATCATCATGTGAGAAAATTATGTGTACTCCAATACTTGAACCTTCATTAGTCGGTTTTAAGACGTACGGATATTCAATTTTAATGTTGTTTTTTAGTATATCTTCTCGACTAATTATGTAACCTTTTGTGGTGTCAATACCGAGGGATCGAAACATATGCTTGGACATTGCCTTATTCATAGCAATAGCTGAAGCCATAACTCCCGAGTGCGTATATTTTATACCTAAAATATCCAATAAACCTTGAATGCAACCATCTTCGCCGTAAGCTCCATGCAGAGCGATAAAAGCAAGATCAGTGTTACTTTTTTTAAGCTTCTCAACAATGCAGCTATCAACATCTATTTCTATTGTATTATATGAAAGGCTATCAAGCGCTTTTTTTACTGCTTTTCCGCTCATCAGTGATACTTCCCTTTCACAAGAGAATCCACCACTTAAAATTGCTATAGTTGGAAACACGGGCACCACTATGTCTTACTATATAGTATACATAAAAGATGTTCTTACCTTCAATAGAAACCTACTGCTATAGCTAGAGTAATTTAGATCTGCCGACGATTTGACAAATCTCCGCTCTACTTCGCTTTAACGGATTAGTTGGTGTTAAATAATATTAAAAACACAAACAGCACAACCATTATCAGCAACCAAGAATAACAACCGTTATGGTTTCCTTTTCTTCAATAGCATTATCACAGATTCTCGCAAAAATAAGCTGCTTTGTCTTTTTTTTCTTTATACTCTTCTGCTTCATCCAGAGGTTGTTTTTTAGCTGTGATGTTTGGCCACTTTTGTGAGTATTCTACATTTATGTTGTATAATGATTTGAAAGTTTTTTGCTCACTGCTTAGTAACTCTTCATCTAGTTCTAAAATATCCTTTATAGAATCGTCAGTTACAATTGCATCTACTGGACATTCTGGTATGCACACTCCGCAATCAATACATTCATCTGGATTGATCACGAGCATATTTTTGCCTTCATAGAAGCAGTCAACAGGACACACTTCTACACAATCTGTATATTTACATTTTATGCATTTATCTGTAACAAAATGCGTCATAAAACACTGTACATTTATATTATCTTTAGTACACTAGATTGATAAGAAATTCAAGCCCTTTATGCAGATAAATAAATTTAACAGCTAAGAATTAGAGATAGAATCGAGCTAGAGCTTTAGGACTAACAAAGTTTTCTAGTGTTCTATGAGCGTGTAGTTCACTGAATGAAGCGTTAGAATATCTCGATGTGCTAGCTAAAAATAAAAAGGTAATAGCATTTAAGATACACGAAAAGAGATCAATAATGTAAAGAAAATTGTGGCCAAAATCATATCTGCATGTGATCCAGATTACCATGATATTTTAAGAAATATACCTGATTGTCCTTCCGTAATAACTGCACTTGATAATGTGTCATTATTAAGTCGTGAGATAGTTGCAATAATCGGTGGTTGTAATTCTCTTCAGCGAGTTGTGAAAAATTTTGCCAGTAGGTTACCCCGCTTGATTTGAGCGAAGCAGGGTTTATTTTTGTTTCTAGTCTTACAAGAGGAATTGACACTGCAGCGAACAATGTAATATACAAAATCACCATATCATTGCTGTTACAGCGAATGAAATTGATATAATATACCAAAGAGAAAATTCTGATCTATACAAAATCACTGAAGATGGTTGGCTAGTAATTACTGAGCTTCCATTTTTGACTAAACCAAAGCATCAGTATTTTCTCAAAGGAATCAAATTATATCTTGTTTATCACTCAGTGTAACAGTGATTGAAGCATCGAAAAAAGTTCCGGTTCTTTAATAACAGTAAATTTTGCTTTTAATCAAAGAAGAGAGGTATTTGCGATTCTGGCTTACCTTTAAATTTGCGCTCTAGTGGTAGCAATTATTTAGTTAAGAACGGTGTTAAACTTATCGAATCCGCTGACGATATAATAAAGAGTATTAGGGTAGTTTACCTTCTCGGCAAAAGAGTCTATTTAATGTTGAGCACGTTAACCAGGAAAATGGTAAACAGGAAGGATTGCAACAAGCAAAGTACGTTATAGTGAATCATATCAATTCTGTACCCATTGATATAAATTAGCTCATCTTAATAAATGTATTGTCCATAAACCTTGCTTTATGACTCTTTTAGAACTGGAGCTGGAAGTAAAATAGAGCAATCACCAAGTGATAGGTGCAATAGCTTTTTAAGTTGTTTATGCTATACTATGTGAATCTGGCTGTAACTGCATATTATAATTTTAGCTAATAATTAAAACTGTAAGTGAAATGATAGATATAACGGAATTCAAAAGACTAGTAAATGGAAGCAAGTTAAGTAGCTTTTATAAGCAACTTGTTATGTAAAACATAACCTGCTTCATAAATGCAAATTAGGGCGTAGGTTTTAATTTTGTCGGTAATAAAAATTTCTTAAAAGCAGTTGAAATCATTTTACGCTCTTCAATCACGGATGATATGAAATATTTTAGACTACTTCTCTAGTATTGAGTTTGAAAAGTAAAGATATAACTAGTGATCCGTAGAACAAATTAAATATTGTGCTGTATATAATGTTAATTAATCATGGAGTGATTCGTGTGTATCTTATAAGTGAAATACCCATTGCGCTATGCATCAAAAGGCCAAATGATAAAAGAAGTTATGAGTCTGATACCTATTGGACAATCAAGTAGCTAGGGAAGATATATTAGATTGACTCAATGATCTGAAAAAATTTAAAGAGCTTTGTGGTGAAATTAACAAAATGCAAGACAAAGAAATTAAGAAACATTCGAGAATTATTTAAATCGAATAAATTCTGAAGAGAACAAAATGCACAAAAGCATATCGCTGTTGCACTGATCACTATCTGTATTAGTACAGGAATATTGCTATTGCAAAAAAAAAAGTGTAGTTGTTAGGCTTATTCCAACTATATCAGATATTATTCTTGGGTGGATACCTGTTGTATATTAGCAAGCTAAAATGTGTAAACGTTACGCATAAAAGCAAAGAATGTGAAATCCACAATTCAAATTTTTTGTTGATCTATAATTTTCTAGCAACAAATCAGCTACTACAAAACTTCACTTTCTTCTATACAGTGCGCTAAGTCAAGAAAGGTGAATCTGTCTCTTGTTGCAAATGCAAGGTTAACTACTTTACAATATTGCTCTTTGTTCCAATTTAGATGCTCTGGTAAGTGTGGAATTGACAAATCTTCAAATATTTTCTGCAGGTGTCTTGCAGGTAGTAAATTTTGCTTAATTAAGCTGGAAATATTACCCCATTCCTTATGAAGGATCCCTCCAATTTTTTGCTGCAGAATTTTTTTCTGCTCTAGAATTTTTGTAAATTCGGTATTATCAAAACACTCAGTTATACGTTTTACATCTAAAGTGGTTGATTTAATGGTAGGATTTTGTACTGATAATATATTTTCCTGTAAATTAGCCATGGTAAGCGTTGTAACGGCAATTTTTTCGCCATGTAGTGAAGAATAATCTTTTGTTACCATTTCCATTGCATGAGCTATCATATGCTCTCCTTGGCTCGCAGAATGGCTGCCTCCTGATATCGCCATTCCGAGTCCTGAGATTAGCAAGGCTTCCATAAGTAATAAGACCACTTTTTTGCTTCTTTTTGCAAGTGCTAGGTGCTCTCTAAGCAAAATTTCTTCTAGATCGCGAACAAGTGCAAAAGGCAATTCGTTATATTCTGTGCCAAGTAGCAGATGAGATAATAGCCAATCAGCTTCTACTGTTGAACGACAGATAAAATCCGCAAATCCGCTTAATGTAAGGCGCAGTGGCGCGCTGGCGATCATATTAATGTCGATGTATATTGCCTTGGGAAGATGTGCTGCGAACGATTTTTTATGCCCATCTACTAATATTGAAGCATTTGCAGATGTATAGCCATTCATAGAAGCTGCTGTTGGGAACGATATGTAATCTTTTTTCTCTAGGTAGCTAGCATACTTGCAAATATCACTAACAGTTCCGCTACCAAGTGCAACTATTAAGTCGCTATCTTTTATCCTGTTTCTTACTAGATTAACGGTTTCGAGAGAAGCAACGACGTCCGGTATCGTTTCTCTACTTGGTATCATTCCAGTGCTTGACACTGTAATCCATACTTTTTTTTTCTGGATCAAAGTATCAAAACACTGGGATGATAAAATTTTAGAAGTATCTGAGATGACATAGGATTTTGCAAGAGGTCTAATGATATTACTAGGAACAATTAAGTGAGAAATTTTATTAAGCACGTTTTTGTTCAAAAGCTCTGCCGTATTCTCGTCTGCAACTAAGAGAATATCATTTCCGTATTGTATACATATTTCATAGATATTATCAGCGAGATGATGATCTATTATTACTTCTCTTATAAGAGTTTGCTTGGCTTGCTGTAATATTTGTTTTAAATAGTGCATAAAATGTCTATAATATAGTAATACCAGTATTTCAAGGTTGATATGAAGATTGACCCTGCAGAACTAACTAAAAAATTGATTTCTTTTAAGAGTATAACACCAATGGATAATGGAGCAATAGAGCATATAGCAGCAATTCTCAAGAAAAGTGGTTTTGACTGTAGGATTTTAGAGTTTGGTGATGGTAAAACTAAAGTTAAAAATCTTTATGCGAAATATATAAATGGGGTGCCAAACTTATGTTTTGCTGGCCATGTTGATGTTGTGCCACCAGGTCAATTGAAGGATTGGCAGTCTGATCCGTTTAAGACGGAAGTGAGGAATGGAATGTTGTATGGAAGAGGAGCAACCGACATGAAAAGCGGAATAGCCGCATTTATTGCTGCCATGGTAAATTTAATTAAGGAAAAGTTTCAGTTCAATGGCTCAATAAGTGCATTGATTACCAGTGCTGAAGAGAGCACGGAAGAATATGGAACAAAGGCAGTTTTAGAATGGATGGAAAGTATGCAAAAAAAGATAGATTATTGCATAGTTGCTGAACCAACCAGTAGTGAGAAACTAGGTGATACTATAAAAATAGGCAGAAGAGGATCTGTAACATTCAAATTGGTTTGCTATGGAAGACAAGGGCACGTTGCCTACCCAGATTTGGCGGATAATCCAATATATAAGATGATGTCAATATTAGATAAGGTAAAAAATACTACTTTTGATCATGGTAATAGATATTTTCAGCCTTCAAACTGCGAGATTACTACTATTGATGTTGGAAATGATACCGACAATTTAATACCTGATTCAGTAACTGCAAGTTTCAACATTCGATACAACAATATGCAAACACCTGGAGATTTATATAAGTTAATTGATGAAATGTCCTCCAGTGTGACTAACGATTATAAACTCTTCATGTATAGCAGCAGAGACGCTTTTCTCTCTACTCCGGATAGGGATACTGATATTATGCTTGATGCAATAAATAAAGTTACCAATATCAACGCTGTGCTAAGCACAAGCGGAGGAACATCTGATGCTGCATTTATCAAAGATGTTTGCCCAGTGATTGAATTTGGTATGATCAATAAAACCGCACATCAGGTAAATGAATGCGTGTCAGTAGACGATATACATAAATTGACAGCTATATATAAGGAATTTATAAAAAACTATTTTTACCCAACTAATAAGATAGTAAATCAGATCAATATAATTGATAATATACCTGATGGTCCATTGTTAGCTTGAGGTAAACTGAATTCAGATTTTTAGCAATAAACAAAAACTACTGACAAGTTCCTCCAACCATCTTAATACGGATACTGAAGTTATTTATTTATCTTCGCAATCCGTGTCAGGTTAATGACAAAAACTTATGATATTTGGCCTATCATATTTAAATTTTTGCACTATGTGTACCTCAAGTCTTTTTAAAACTTCTGGTTTTACCTATACAAGCTCAAACACGCTTATAAGTTGTTTAAGACAGTATAGAACGTCAAATAGACAGAGAGTAATTTTAATATTAGCTCCTCAGGTTTTTGTATTTTTCCTGTTTAGTAATTTTTTTATGTTTATAGTTGAAGGTTAGTTGCAAGCGTAAGGCTACGTGAGACCTACTGTGGCACAGTGTAGCTAATAAATTGCTTTCTTTCTGCTTAATTTTAGTTTGCAGGAAGTCCCGAATCTTTTGATAATACGTTTTATTTTTGCTGCTTCTTCAAACTCTAGATTCTTAGCATATTTTAACATCTGCTTTTCTAAATTGACTAAATCGCCCTTACTAATATCGACTTTTCTCTCGGCTGCTACATTATCTTGTAGAGTATTTGATATAGCCTTTACTATAGTTTTTGGTGTAATATCATGCAGTATATTGTATTCTTGTTGTTTCTTTCTTCTTCTTTCTGTTTCTTTCAACGCACGGTCTAAAGAACTGGTCATTTTATCCGCATATAAAACTACCCTACCTTCGGCATTGCGTGAAGCACGACCTATTGTTTGAATGAGCGAAGTTTCTGATCGCAAAAATCCTCCCTTATCAGCATCCAAAATTGCAACCAATCCACATTCTGGAATATCAAGACCTTCTCGCAGTAAGTTGACGCCAACTAGAACGTCGATTTCTTTCGATCTTAGTTTGCATATAATGTCAATTCTCTCCAGTGCACCAATATCTGAATGCAGGTAACTCACCTTCATATTTAACTCACTCATATGTTCGGCTAGCTTTTCAGACATTTTTTGTCAATGTGGTAATAAGAACGCAAAATCCTTTCTTTATCGTTATTTGTGCTTCATGAATAACATCATCAACTTGAGTCTCTGTTGGCTTTATAATGCAGATTGGGTCTATAAGTCCAGTTGGACGAATAACTTGCTCTATGAATACATTATTGGTTTTTGCCAACTCATATTTTCCTGGAGTAGCGGAAATGAAAATGGTTTGCGGCCGAACTTCTTCCCACTCTTCAAATTTTAATGGACGATTATCAAAAGCAGAAGGGAGTCTAAATCCGTAGTCCACCAACTTTTTTTACGTGCCTCATTACCGCTATACATCGCGCCAATCTGAGGAACGGTAACATGACTCTCGTCGACAAATAAAATCACGTCTTTAGATAAATATTCAAACAAAGTAGGCGGTGAATCTCCAGCTTCTATACCGTAGAGATAACGCGAATAATTTTCGATACCTTTACACACTCCTGTTGCTATCATCATTTCAATATCAAAATTGGTGCGCTGCTCAAGGCGTTTTGCTTCAACAATTTTGTTCTGTGAATAATAATAATCTAAGCGTTCATGCAGCTCTTTTTTGATCAGCTGAACTGCCTGCAACAAAGTCTCACGCGAGGTAATGTAATAGCTGTTTGGAAAAATGGTGATTTTATCTATTCGCTTGATGATATTACTGGTCATAGCATCAATCTCAGAAATTTCTTCTATTTCATCGCCAATTAGCGATAAACACCAAGCTTTGTTTTCGTAATAGGCAGGAAATATGTCAATAATATCGCCACATACTCTGAAATATCCTCTTTTAAATCTGACATCAGAGCGCTTGTACTGAAGATTAGTTAAATTATTCAGGAAATCATTAACACGAATTTTATCTCCAGCACTTAAAGTCAAAATCATGCTAAGATAGCTCTCGGGCGAACCAAGACCATATATACAGGAGACACTGGCAACTATAATTGTGTCCCTGCGTTCCAAGAGAGAGCAAACAGAAGAATAACGCAGTATATCAATTCTTTCGTTAATTACGGAGTCCTTTTCAATATAAGTATCAGTTTGCGGCGAATAAGCCTCGGGCTGATAGTAATCATAATAAGAAATGAAGTATCCAACAGCATTATGTGGAAAAATCCTCTCATTTCCTCATAAAGCTGTGCTGCTAAAGTTTTGTTGTGCGCCATAATTAATGCAGGCCTGTTTGTTCTTGCAATAACATTTGCCATAGTGAAAGTTTTCCAGAGCCGGTAACTCCAAGCAAAACATGATCTTTTTCGTTGCTGTTTAGCCCTGCAACTAAGCTATCGATTGCTTGTGGCTGATCTCCGGCTGGTTTTAAATGTGTAACGATTTGAAATTCCATGGTTCTTATATTTTTATATACCACTAACATACTTACTAGTGTAAATAAGGCATGAAAGTGAGTGTCAATAAAAAACTTTATCTTTTCTTTTTATAGAGCTTGCACCAAACTTTGTTGTTAGTTAACACAAAAAACACTGTTAAAATTACAAAATATGTTACCACTTTTAATCCAAGCTTATGACGACGCTCTAGTTCTGGCTCTGCCGCCCATTGTAAAAAATTCACCACATCATATGCCATGTTTTCAACTGTAGCCTGCCTCGTACCGTTATACTCCACTATTCCATCAGAAAGTGGTGGCGCCATAGCCAACTTACCTGTTGGAAAATACGGATTAAAATATAAATCATTTTCATCGTGCTCATTGTTTTGATAACCTACCAGCAGTGAATAGACATAATTTGCACCGTCGTGCCTCGCTTTAATAATTAGTGACAAGTCCGGTGGAACTACGCCATTATTACTTGCCGCAGCTGCTTCTTTCGAATCAAAAGGTGCGATAAAATAATCCGAAGGTACTCCAGGTCTATCGAACATTTCACCTAAATCGTTCGGACCATCTTTAACTTGATAGGAAGCTGCAATCTGTTTTACATCCTCTTCAGAGAAACCGATACCTTGTAAATTACGAAATGCCACTCTATTCATTGAATGGCAAGCAGCACAAACTTCTTTATATACCTTATAGCCACGCTGAATTGATTCCCTATCAAAAGATCCGGTAATCCCATCAAAACTCCAGTCCATTTTTTTATTTGGTGATAGTGTAAATTCTTCTGCAAATGTAGGAACAGATAAGAATAACATGCAAAAAACTGTAAATACGTTCAGTCCCTTAACTAACCATTGTTTTAGTAAAAAACAGCCTGATGTCACTTTGACACGTGACGCTGAAATCCATTTGTTTTTTTTTTGGATTTCAGTGTCAGCTACTTGGATAACAAAAAGTTGTTTTGGAATGATAGGATGTTTTACAGTAGATCTATTCATAGCCAACATTACTTCATCTCCGGTACAGAATCACTTATGGTTTTTGGCTGGCTCTCCTGTTTCTCATACTTACTGAGCAATGGTAAAACTATTACAAAGTATATAAAATAATAAAGAGTGGAAAGCCTACTTAAGGTAATGTAAGGTTCTTTAGCTTCTTCTCCACCAAGCCAAGTAAGAAATGCAAAATTTACTACAAAGATCCAGAAAAATTTCTTAAATAACGGGCGATAAGCACCACTTTTAACTTTTGATTTATCGAGCCATGGTAATAAAAACCACACTAAAATAGACCCAAACATGGTAAGCACGCCAATAAGCTTATTTGGGATTGAACGAAGCATTGCATAAAAAGGTAAAAAGTACCACTCTGGTACTATATGAGCCGGAGTTACCATAGGATCAGCTTCAATATAATTATCCGGGTGTCCCAAATCATTGGGAGCGTAGAAAACAAACGCAAACAAAACTACAAAAAACAGACCAAAAGTTATACAATCCTTTACTATATAGTAAGGGTAGAGCGGAATGGTATCGCTTTCTGATTTTACTTCTGCTCCACTTGGGTTGCCAGAGCCAAATCTATGCAGGGCAATGACATGCAGCATAGCCAAAGCAACAGTGACGAAAGGCAAAAGGTAATGCAGAGCAAAAAAACGATTGAGCGTTGGATTATCAACAGAGAAACCTCCACATAGCCATATAACAATTTTGTCACCAATTAAAGGTATAGCTGAAAATAAATTAGTTATAACTGTTGCACCCCAAAAGCTCATCTGTCCCCAAGGTAGAACATATCCCATAAAAGCTGTTGCCATCATTGTAAAGAACATAAATATGCCAATGAACCAAACCATTTCTCGTGGCCTTTTATAAGACCCATAATACAACCCTCGCATTATATGAACATAAACCACCATAAAGAAGAGCGATGCCCCGACAGCATGAGTGTAACGTATCAGCCACCCATAGTTAACGTCACGCATGATACGCTCCACGCTGTTAAACGCATGTTCAACATGAGGGGTGTAATGCATAGCAAGAAAGATGCCTGTTATTATTTGTAAAATTAGAGCTATACCAGCTAAAGAACCGAAGTTCCAAGCATAATTTAGATTTTTTGGCACTTGATAAGAAGAAACATGTTTTAAAAAAGAAAATATAGGTAATCTATATTCTATCCAACCCAATATACCTTCTTCTTCTATCGTCGTTTTTTTTTTAGTATCACCTTGCATAACTTGAAGCGTTCTCTATCTTTAATTTCTTTATTGTAGCAGCTTATCCTCTATAAACAATAAAAACTTTAAATTCAGAAACTCGTAAATCCTAAAACATCATTAAGAAAATGAATAAGAATATTCTTATTTCCCTCGTTATCAAACATTCTTTTGAATGTTAAGTCCAATTTCTGATCTAAGAATTTGAAAAGCCATAAGAAATTTATTTAAAAAGTATTGGTAATTATACACAATTCTGAAGAAATATTCAATTCTTATGTGTATGATTTTTTAAGCTTCGGATATGTTAATCAAAAAAAATGATCTATGCAGATGGTCTTAGAATAGCATTTGATACTTCAGACGTCTTTTATATTCTTTTGTAAATTACTCTACAAAGAACCTCAAAAGCTTAGGCCATGAACCTAGCAGCTGTAATAAATATCAAAGATACCTATTTTTGGCGTGAGGGACTAATCTTCTAACGAAAGTATGAGCACGAAAACTCTATTACGATTACCAACCATCGTGAGAACAGATTTACTAACCTCACACATTTTACATTATAGAGATCTTGAAACTCAATATTGACATATTTTAGTGGCAAATTTATGTTAAAGCTATATCCCATGTTTGGTAGTTTTGTTTATTATCCTAATAGTTTTTGCAAGGCTTGCGATACTTAGCAATATTGCCAATTAATATAATACGATGCAAAATCTATACGAAGCATTTCATAATCATGTACTGCACTGTAGCATACAGAAGCAATATCGTTTATTGTGGTGTTAAATGGAGAAATACCTGATTCATCGTTTTAAACGTGATATACCTATTATTGCCGTAGATGGAGGAGCAAATAGACTTTATCAATTGGTGTACAACCCGATCTTGTAATTGGGAAATTTGGATAGCGTAAATCAGAGTTTACGTGCTAGTTTGAATAAAATATGCCTGCCTGATCAAGATTGCTGCGACTTTTCTAAAGCAATGGCCACTTAAAAACAATGAAGTTACTGCCATCGATAATAACTGGTATTACTGGAGGAGCGATTGACCATATACTACAGAATATCAACATTTTTCTAAGCATTGGAAGTATTTTTTATACATCAGCACCTCCTATAGTAGGCTATATCTTAGGAAAAAGTATTACCCATTTTTCTTTGCCAAAAAATACTAAAATATCTTTGCTTGGCATAACGAAAGCTCAAGTAACAACTAAAGGACTAAAGTGGAAACTATCCCTTGATGAGCTTTCTTTTCCAGGAAAGAATTCTTGCTTTAATCGAAGTTTAAGCGATAAGATATCTATAGAAGTGCACGTTGGTGTGTGTGTTTGACGATGATTTATTTAAAAGTGGTAAATGATGCCGGAGGTTGAGAGATAAAGCATAAAACTTACTAGGTGATGAAAAGGCAAAAGCTTGTATCAATATGTGAAGTTTTGCTGTCTAATGTTAAAAATATAGGCGCCTTTTGCTTTTCATGTATATTAACGCTTAAGCCTGTCAAAAGCTTAAGCTAGTTATAAGCATAATTTATAATGCTGAAAGTAATGTTCTTCCTGTAAATAAAGATTCAGAAAAGGTGCAGCCCTACACGCTACTTGCGGAGATACATCACACTTTTTAGTGAATTTAACGTAAAGTTTGCAGACGAAGATAAATTTTTGAGCTCTAAAAATATCTCTAATTGTAATTATTATCAGGTTTAAAAGGTCTGGAAATAATTTTTACTATGGCTATTCAAAAGAAGTTTGCTCGCTTTTATTCAATTTAAGAATTCTCAAATTCTAGTATCTTGGACCTGTAATAATCCTCAACTGCCATGAACATGATCATCGTAATGCATTGGTGGTTCTTGCACTTTCTAAGTGACTGTCTACTTTTATCGCTCTCCTAAGCTATACTCTATTTCTATAGTAGGGTGTCAGTATCCTTGATCACTATTGCCTCTGAGCCACTGCTGCGATATAGTGTATTTTTTATTTCGTTATTAATATACCTTGTTTATTTTATGTTTTGCACCAACAAATTTTTCAATGAGAATTAAAAAAAGATTCGATGATAACATCAAGCAGGCTTTTTCACAGTATCATCTGATTGTAATTGCTCTTCTTTATTGTTAGTGTGGTAATTTTCTAACTCTTGAGGAACAGTAAATGATAATTTACCTTCTTTATATGTTAAACTATACCTGCTATCCTGAGACTCAAGTGTGAATTCTAGTAAGTTATTTAACTTGCATATAGTCGCTTCTTTTGAATTACGACCATTGGTTAGTAATATAGTGTCTGTTATAGACATCTTACTATCAAACCTGTCGCTAATACAGTTTCCATTAATACAGTCGATATGAATAATACCTTAACCTTGAGGTACATTAATCATTAACTCATGAGAAAAAAAATGCAGGAGCAAAACGTTTATTACCAGTCCTCCAACATAGTAAGAAGACTTGATTACAATCAGTAATTATCTCTCCTAAAATTTGATCACTTGGAACTGCTGCTTCAGCATACTCAAACATTCCCTTAAAAACTTCTTTTGCAAATGAGTGATAATTTTTATCCACTTTTTTTTTTGCAGCAGATGCTTATGCTTCACTCCTGCATTGTAAAAATTTCTCAAATTCTTTTATGTATGTATCAGTTTTCTGTGATCAGCAGTTTTTGGATTTTTACAATGATTATTCCATAGTTCACGCAATACATCTTGTGCAAGCTCTTTTTCAAAATCTTTGAGCACTGAATCAACATAAGCTCTACCCCATACTTGGTATCTATTTCTCTTTCTTTGCTACTCTCAGGGTTATAGATATTATCTTTACTAAAAAGTATGCTTTTATAATCCTTAGTTCCTTTTTAATGCGATGATAAGATTTTGTCTACCACCATGATAACAAAATTTATTCTATAAAAGTCGCCGTGCATAGTTTCGCTGGAGTTTGCTACTTTGTTATCTTCTGACACAATTATATCATAAAAATTACTAATAATCTGATAACGATGCCCGCTGTATGGACTAAGATTTTACTTTGGTTTAGTATAGATGTACAGTAAAAGAAACCTATGACGAAAGAATCACTAGTTAAAGCTGATATAGCGCAAGTTGAAGATAAGAAAACAGTAAGTGGCTTTTTTAAGATATTTGATGGAGTTGCAGATGCTGTAAGATCATGGATTGGCAATATTGGCCATGATTTAAGCAATAGCCGCGATATTGATAGCTTGATCTTGAAGATGAACGAGTGCTTAAACCCAAAGGGAGGGGAGGTCTCAGCACGTAAGAACACCGTATCTCTTGGTAATCTGTATTTAAGTTTATCAGAGAAGGGTAAAATAAAATTTTTGCAAACCCTGGCAGAAAAATTTAGTTTGAATAAAGTGGAAATAGATAGAAAAATAAAAGAATATAGGGGAAATCAGAATCTCGAATTAAACTATAAATTTGAACAGGATTTGGTAAGAGTCCTTGAATCACCACGTTCTAAAATATTGAAGCAATTTATTTCTTTACCGGAAGGCCTTAAGTTTATTGTCGATATGCGTTCTGACGTGCTTAAATTAAAAAATCAATATAATGAGCTCAATCGACTAGAAAGTGAATTGAAAAGCATACTTCTCTCTTGGGTTGACGTTGATCTACTAGATCTTCATCAAATTACCTGGAATTCACCTGCATCGCTGTTAGAAAAACTTATAAAATATGAAGCTGTGCATAAAATTTCTTCTTGGGGTGACTTAAAAAACAGGCTGGATTCTGATCGTCTATGTTTTGCCTTTTTTCATTACAAAATACCAAACGAGCCTCTAATTTTTGTAGAAGTTGCATTGATGAATGGAATTACAGATAGCATTCAACATCTCTTGGATGAGTCGATACCTTCAAGTGATCCAAGCAGCGCAAGCACTGCCATATTCTATTCAATATCAAATACCCAAGCAGGGTTGTCTGGAATCAGCTTGGGTAATTTTTTGATAAAAAGGGTTGTGGAAAAGCTGTCGCAGGAGTTTAAGAGTATAAGAACATACGCAACTCTTTCCCCAATACCTGGCTTTACAAAATGGCTGAATGAAAGTTTAATCCAAGATATTACTTTATTGAGTAAACTAAATATAAAGCAATCTAGTGCAGAAGTTTTAAAAAGCATAGAGCAGTTAAAAACCAATACTGAATGCGAAAAACAATGTTTGTTGAAGCTCTGTGCACATTACTTGCTAAAGATTAAAAACAGTAGTGGCGGTGCTTATGATCCGGTAGCGCATTTTCATTTAAGCAATGGCGCATCAATAAAACAACTAAACTGGATGGCAGATGTTTCTGAAAAGGGGATTAGTCAGTCGGCTGGAATGATGGTGAATTACTTATATGAATTGTCAAAAATAGATAATAATCATGAGAGCTATATGGTTAATAAGGTGATTTCTCACTCGAAACAGGTGTCATCTATGTTGAAGGGAAAGTGAATAATTGCCCTTACAGAATTTCAAATGTAAAATAGTTCTACTTAAATATGTAGAATAGCCATCAATGGATAATATAAGAAATTTTGCAATAATAGCACATATAGATCACGGAAAGTCAACGCTTGCCGATCGTTTAATAGAAGAATGTAATGGTCTTGAGGCAAGGGAAATGACTAATCAAGTGCTTGATTCAATGGAAATAGAACGCGAACGTGGAATTACAATCAAAGCACAGACAGTAAGACTCAACTACACTGCAAATGATTGGAATCAATATTGCTTGAACCTTATGGATACCCCGGGTCATGTTGACTTTTCGTATGAAGTGAGTCGAAGCTTGGCTGCATGCGAAGGTTCACTTTTGGTAGTAGATAGCAGCCAGGGAGTTGAAGCTCAAACTCTTGCAAATGTGTATAAAGCTGTTGATAATAATCATGAGATAATAGTTGTGCTCAATAAAGTTGATCTTCCTGCTGCAGATCCAAAAAAGGTAAAGCTTCAGATTGAGGAAGTAATTGGCATTGACACAAGCGAGTCAGTTTTAATATCATCAAAAACTGGACTTGGAATAACAGATGTACTGGAAGCAATAGTGACGAAACTTCCAGCTCCACGTGGTGATGTAAACGCTCCACTGCAGGCAATTTTAGTTGATAGTTGGTATGATCCTTATTTGGGAGTAGTAATTTTAGTGCGAGTTAAAAATGGAGCAATAAAAAAAGGCATGAAGATTTTTATGATGTCCAACAATGCCACATATCATGTGGATAATATCGGTATTTTTACTCCTAAAAAGGTAATGACTGATAAACTTTTAGCAGGTGAAGTTGGTTTTATAACTGCTTCAATGAAAGAAGTGGTAGACTGTAGAATAGGGGACACCATCACTGAGGAAAAGAGGCCTTGTAGTGAAGCACTGCCTGGATTTAAAGAAGTACACCCTGTGGTATTCTGTAGCATTTTCCTGAACAAAGCAGATGACTTTAAATATTTAAGAGAGGCTCTGGAAAAACTACATTTAAATGATGCCAGCTTTACATTTGAGGTCGAAACCTCAAATGCGCTTGGTTATGGATTTCGTTGCGGTTTTTTGGGAATGTTACACCTTGAGATTATTCAGGAAAGACTTGAGAGAGAATTTGATTTAGACATAACGGCAACCGCGCCTAGTGTTATATATAGAGTTACAACAAGGAATAGCGAAATTCTGAATATTCATAATCCAAGTGATATGCCAGATCCTACAAAGGTTGAAATGGTGGAAGAGCCATGGATTACTGCAACCATAATGGTACCTGATCAATATTTAGGAGAAATTCTATCTCTGTGTGAAGAAAGGAGGGGAGAGCAAAAAGATTTATCTTATGTTGATAGCACAACAACAGCACTGATGAAGTATAAGTTACCGCTATCTGAAGTTGTTTTTGATTTTTATGATAGGCTAAAATCGATTTCTAAGGGATACGCAAGTTTGGATTGGGAAATTTCTGATTATCGAGAAAGTCAAATAGATAAATTGAGCTTTTTAGTTAATGGAGAGCCTGTGGATGCATTGGCATGCATTGTTCACAAAAGTAGGGCAGAAAAAAGGGGACGTGAGATATGTGTGCGTTTGAAGGATTTTATACCACGTCAGCAATATAAGATTGCAATTCAAGCAGCAGTTGGCAGCAAAATTATTGCCAGGGAAACGATTAATCCATACAGAAAGGATGTGACAGCTAAACTCTATGGTGGAGATGTAACACGAAGAATGAAGCTTTTAGAAAAACAAAAGAAAGGTAAGAAAAGATTGCATTCTATAGGAAATGTCAATATTCCGTATAATGCTTTTATTCAAGCTTTGAAAATAAATGACTAGTAGTTCATGACAGCATATTGCTAGGCTAGAATCATAATATTCGTACAGCTGTACAACTTATTCAAGAGATTTGCTCAATGATAAAATTTGTCCTGATACACTACAATCTTCAGAAGCTAGCTGTACGAATTTGTCTATTAGTTTATCATCCAGCACTAGTCCAGGCGCTTCCTTTCCAGGAAAGGCTTGCTTGTACATTTCGCTGTCAACAGGTCCTTCTAGATATACAGCATTCACGCATAGCTTTGTATGTTTTGTCTCAGATGCATATATCTTTACCATGATTTCTAGTGCAGCTTTACTTGCAGCATAAGGCACCCAATACGGATAAGAAGAAGGAGAAAGTGTTATTTCTGAAGTCATGAATATTATTCTTCCAGAATTAGATTTTTTCAGCATTGGATCTAAGTTTTTTAGCAAGTACCAATTGGCAGTAAAATTTGTATTCATTACATTCTGCAACTCCTCAAGTTCACAATCATGAACAGGATTCAATTTACCTAAAATTCCAGTACATGCAACTAATATATCAAGTGCCCCAGACTCTGATAATTTTAGGCTTTCTATCATGTTTGTTAGTATCTTTACGTTTTCAAAATCCAAAAGATCAAGTTGAATTAGCTTGACAGAGCCTTCTTTAAATTCTTCAAATTCCTCAATTTCATTGTACAGTGGCTTGAGATGATCAATAGACCTTGAAATTAAAATTACACACGCACCTTCCTTTACAAACCTTTTTGCAACAGCAGACCCAATTCCACCTAAAGCCAAGGTAATTAAAGATATTTTGCCTTCTAACCTACCCATTCTTTCTCCTTAGCGAGAATCATTAAGACATTTTAGCTGAAAATTAAACTTTGCTCCATATATAAAAATTAAACTCACTATATAGAAAAATAGTAATGACACCACCACACCACCCAAACTTCCGTATATTAAATCCAATTGGCCAAAGGAAGCTTTTAAGTATTGTTTGAAAGCTAAAGCAGAAGCTGTCCAAAGCATAACAGATACACAAGATCCAGGAAATACATCTGACATATTTTGTTTTACGCTTGGTAGCATAAAGTATAGCCAGGAAACCATTATAAATAGTACAAATTCGATGATGAGATATTTAGCATAACTTAGCCTATAATAGGAAAAATCAATCAGCATTGGCACTAATGTAGAGAACACTATAGTTAGAGTTATAATAAGCGTTATTATCAAAAATTGCAATATACTTAACACCCTTCTCAATATATAAGGTGGCGAAACTGGAACTTTGTAGGCTTTATTCAATATTGTTCTCAACCCTTCAATCGTTGACGAAGCTGTCCAAACAGCACCCACGATTGCTAAAGTCAATAAACTCTGTGGCGGACCAGATATTATCTCCCAAATACGCGGCATTAAGGATGCTAAAATGTCCTGTGGCATGTGATCAATTATAAATGCCCAGCCAATGTTATATTGGTCTAAGAAATTTCCAAATGTTGACGCTAAAGCTATTAAAACAATGAGGAAAGGGAATATTGACAACAGGATTAAAAATGATAAATATCCAGCATGCTCCACTCCATCATTATAAATTGTGTCAATCAAAGCACGGTAAAGACAATAAATAACGCCGTAAAACTTCTGTAGTAACTTATTCACTATATATAAACAAACCAAGTAAGATATTGTAAATGAAATAAAATATATTTTTAAGCAAAACCTTCCAATGATACTAAGAATTGTCATATTTTGCCATCCTAAGCACTCTTTTTAAACAACATAAGATTTATGTCACTCCAATCGTAACACCGGCCATAGAAACAGAACAAAACAACTACATGACAACTTTCGCCATTCCTTTTATCATAGAACTGAAGCTATTTATTTAGTTCACAATCTGTTCAGGTTAATAACAAAACCTATGGTAATTTGGCCTCTCATGTTTAAATTTTGCACTATGTGCACCTTACGTCTTTTTATAACTTTTAGTTTTATCTATACAAGCTGAAAAGCGATTATAAGTTGTTTAAGATAGTAAAGAACGTCAAATAGACAATGGAGTATTTGAATACTAGCTGCCTTAAGTTTTTTCGCCTTCTTTTCTGCTTGGTAAATTTCATAACGCTTACAATATTGGTTAGTTGCATTTATAGGTAGCTAAATCGTAGCGTTGAGGATAAAACTCCGATATTTGAAGTACATATAAATAATTAGCCATTGACCGTGACTTCTTTTGCTCTTTCTTGCTTAGTAAATTTCTTAATATTTTTTTTAATTTTATAGCTAACTAGTGTTACACGCTGGAATGGCATTATGGTATCTAATTGGATGATATCACTTTGGAGCTTATATCACAATATTCATGCAGTTATTTAATTGATGCTCGAATAATACAAGTTGCTAGGTCTGTAGTTTACATTTAAATTTTATTAAATATTATTGTAAGTATTACATAACTTTAGAGGAAAATTATGGCGATTATGCCGGATAAATGGATAAAAGAAAAAGCTGAAAACTTTGGAATGATAGAGCCTTTTGTGAATTACAAAAGCAGTAAAGGTGTTATATCTTTTGGACTATCATCTTATGGATATGATGCGAGAGTTGGCAATAAATTCAAGATTTTTACTAACGTCAATTCAGCTGTGGTGGACCCTAAGAATTTTTCCGAGAATAGTTTTATAGATAAGGAAACAGATATATGCATAATTCCGCCAAACAGCTTTGCACTTGCAAGTACAGTTGAATATTTTCGTATACCAAGGAATTTACTAGCTATTTGTGTTGGTAAATCGACTTATGCAAGGTGTGGTATTATAGTAAACGTTACACCTTTGGAGCCTGGATGGGAAGGTCATGTCACACTCGAATTCTCAAACACCACTCCACTTCCTGCAAAAATTTACGCTAATGAGGGGGCGTGCCAATTTGTGTTTTTAAGTGGTGAAAGTGAGTGCGAAAGATCATATGATGACATGAAAGGAAAGTATATGAAACAATGCGGTATTACTCTGCCGTTGGTAAAATGAGTTGCTGTATACCATGTATCATTCATTATATGCTTATTTTAGAAGCTTGAACTTCTACCTGGTATTTTTTCGCATTTCTTGCTTATGATGTAGTCTATAGGTATATTTGTTAAATTAGAAGACAGTAATTCCACATACTTAATTACTTTTTAACCTCTTGCTTTGCCTCTTCTAAAAATTTAACATAAATTTTGCTGGCATTATCAGCTCTTTCGTCATCTCCCAAATACTCTTCCATAACTTCTTTATCGGTTTCAGATTGCTCTTCGAAAAGTCCATTAACTATTATTAGAGCTTTATACGTCACTACATGTTTCGTTCTATCACTAACTGAAGGTGTTGTAACAAGAAGATGTACATGACCTAATGCTTCTATAATTTTATTTAACTATCAACAAAACATACTTCCTGATTACCGTAATAGGTTGTTTGAATGTCGAGTAAGTGTATTATTGACGTAGCTTTTCTTTCTTTGTCACTTATGCTGAGCGCCATCTTCAAATGCCTCTATCACTAAATTAATAGCTTGTATTAGTGTTAAATTATCGCGTGTGTCGTTTTTGCTTTATATGTTCTAAGCATTTAGTAACTAATCTTTTCTTCTCTTCCTTAATTTCATTGATAATTTTTCTAGTAGAAAAATCTACTCCATACACTCTTAAAGAAGAATTATTACTCCTTGTTTCTTCTATTGCTGAATCAAAACTTTCGTAAATTCTATTGAGTTATGCTGACTTAGTGCTTGTATTAGTTGGTTTTGCATGATTTTCAGCAATCTCCTTAGAAGACATATTAATGGGAAATCTTTTATCTCTTTGACATACGTTAAAAGGGTCTGTTAAAACCTTCTAAAGGTTTATGCCATCTTTTTAACTAAATCATCAATAGCTGATTTAATATGATCATTTAATTGTGCATTATTAGTACTTTGACTGCAGGCAAACACGTTAAAATTCCGAGCAATAAGTTGCTGAACATCACGCATGACGTCCATCAATTCTCTTAGTTCTGAGTAATTTACAAGAGTAAAACACTATAATAATGGAGAAGTAAGAATAAGAAGCAGCAGGATAGGTAAAAATACTATAATAGTAAAAATTGTATCGATTAATTCCTTTACTACAGCTAACAGCCTTAGATCTGTATTATTAAGCAGTAATCTCAATAAACGAGATATTAACCACCTAAAAGGATTGCTATAGGCAATACGACAAAAATATTTTACATAAAAATTAATGTAAATAAAGTAACATGTTACTTTATTGAACATACATTTTATTTTATTTGAATGATCTATTATATTATATGCTCTTCTATCTAGTCTATTTTCTAATTTTTCTTCCTGACTGCCAAAACATTTCCATCACTTAATTTTTATTTAATGTTACATGATTTATAGTATAAATTCAAGTGTTTTATATAATATGACAAAGACTCATCTCCATACTTCTTTATTTTCAATTGTTATAACCACATGGTTCGCTGTGCACTCTCCTCAAGAAAAGCTCTAATTAGTTACTATAAGCAACTGAATTTATTAGTTATTTCTTACTAAATAGATGCCAAAAACTGTATTAATTTAAATAGTATATAAGGTCCAAAAAGTCTCAATTTTTTTTTAGCTGAGCAAAACCACCTAAGATGGAGAATGGATCAGAAAAAGGAGCTATATAAAAATATATAGTCTCTACGGTATAATTTGACTTGATAAAAAATGTGTTGTTGAAAATATTTATTGATTATTTTCAGAGCCTCTTCATAAATGGTGTATCTGTGTCTTATTGCAACAGTAATTACTTTATATTCTGCAGTGTTTACGCGATATATAATATGATAAAGTACCAATCTTTAACCTTCTATGCCCTTTAAAGTCGTAATGTAATGATTTACCAAGTTTGATTGGATCAACTGCAAGTTGCTCAATTATCGCTTTTTTAATTCTTTTTTATAGTTTCTGGCAAGGTTGGTATATGTTTCTTACAAACATACTCAAGGTGTTTTATGGTATATAGTTTATTTCCAAATTTCTTCACTATCTTCTATTTCTTCCACACCATCAACATCATACTCGTTAGCAACTACAAATAATAAGAAATGTTCCTCTTTACGCTCTATTGCTTTTTTTTTTGAATAACATTTCTGGTAGTTTTGAGCGGACTGTTTAGTGAGCGTTCAACTAGTTTAGCAAAGTGTTGTGAAGTTTCTTTACTGAAAGCTACATTAGCATTTGCCACAGGTTTTACCAAAATCTACTACTATAATTGGTATACAGAATCTTTTTTAATTTTTCAATAAAGAAAATTGATCAGGAAAAGGTACTGTATTAAATATATTTAATTTTCTATAAATATATTTATCTATCATAGATACTATCTTTTTTCTTTTTCATAATTAACGTTCATGCAGCTATGCATCACGCGCTAGAATGACAGGTCTATGGGTGTCATCCAAGTAGCTGGCACTGGGACTCAGGACGCTACTTTAGTAATAAATATTTTAAAAATTCACCAAGTGAGAAAGCAAAAGAAGCCCAGAGCAGTTAGTATTCAAATACTCCCTTGTCTATTTGACGTTCTATACTATCTTAAACAACTTATAATCGCGTTTCAGCTTATATAGGAAAAATCTAGAAGCCTAAGTAAAATTAATAAAGACATAAAGTGCACATGGTACAAAATTAAACATAGACGCCAATCTTAATACTCTTGTCGTTTAATCCGCACAAATGAAGATAACTGATACCTACAGCCTCATGACAAGGAAATTGGTGAAGGTTGTCAAGCAGTTTTGTTTCTGGACAATATATCTAGTCACTATTAAAACTATATGGTTATGCAAACGTCAAGCATTACTATTTGTTTTCTTCTTCTCAATATATCTGCAAACTAAAACGGACAATTCGTATAGAATCAACATTGGTACAGCAAGCCCTACTTGGCTCAATACATCAGGAGGAGTTAAGATTGCAGCAATAATAAAAATTACCACTATTGCGATCCTGCGCTTTTTTGATAAACTTTGCGCAGTAATCAGGCCAACTCTAACCATTAACGTGAGTATGACTGGAATTTGAAATGCAGTACCAAACGCAAACATGAATTGAAGAACAAGGTCTAAATATTCACTGACTGATGGCATAAACTCTATTGGTATACCAAAAGATTTGCCGCTATGTTCGAAAGTTATAAAAAACTTCCAGGCTAAAGGAAATATGTAGTAATAAACTACCGCGGCTCCCGTTATAAACAAAACTGGCGTTGCAATCAAATATGGCAATAGTACCGCCCTTTCGCTTTTGTATAAGCCAGGTGCTAAAAACATATAAAATTGCCATGCAAACACGGGAAAAGAAAACAAAAGAGCGCTCATTACTGCAACTCTGAGATATACAAAAAACGCCTCTGTTAAGTCTGTATAGATTAGAGAAAAATCATCACTATCTTTTGTAACTTCTATTAAAGGTGCAAGTAAAAAACGGTATATGCTTTCTTTAAAGTAGTAGCAAAAACCAAATGCAATACAAAAAAATAGAAAACAAAAAATAACTCCTCTCCTGAGTTCTGCAAAGTGCTCATAAAATGAAGCATATTTGTTTGGGTTCTTATTCATACTCTATATATGGCACAATAATGCTATATCTAACATTCTTAGCGAAAAAGCCCATTCATTATCGTACCACGCTGCAGCTCTACAAACATCACCTGTAACGTATGTACCGGCTAGATCTACAATCGCACTATATGGGGTATGAACAAAGTCTATTGAAACTAAAGGTTCCTTGCATACGGAAAGCACATCGTCTACTGAATTCTCAAATATTTCATTTATTTCTTCAGCTATTACTCTCTTATCGGTTGTAAATTTTAAATCAACCAGAGAAACATTGCTAATCGGAACTCTGATGGCAGTGCCATCTAGCTTTCCCTTTAACTCAGGAATGACAGAACCAATTGTTTTTGCTGCTCCAGTTGTTGTTGGTATCATGGATAAACCGCAAGCCCTTGCCCTGAGTAAGTCCCTGTGATTACCGTCGAGAATATTTTGATCATTCGTATAGGCGTGTATAGTAGTCATAAAGCCGCTTTTTATACCTAAGTTGGAGTGTAAAACCTGCACAACCGGAGCCAGACAATTTGTAGTACAAGAACCAGCTGATATCACTTTGTGCTCTTTTTTGAGCATATCGTTATTCACGCCATAAACTATAGTTACATCAGCATCTAAAACTGGAGCAGAGACAATTATTTTTGTTGCATTATGCCTTCTTGCTTCCGCATATCTGTTAAATGCACCTGTGCATTCAAAAACTACATCAACATTCCAAGGAATATTTTCAGGTCTCCGTTCTCTATATAGAGAAAATTTTCTGCCATTTATAGAAATCAAATTTTCAGACTCGTTATAGTCAACATCACCATTGAATTTGCCATAAACGGAATCATACTTTATCAAATGTGCATGCTGCTTAGCACTTAGTGACCCGTTCACTGCCACAACTTCTATATGCTTATTGTATTTTTCTATTTCGAAAATAGCACGCAATACGCTCTTGCCTATTCTGCCAAGACCGTTAATCCCTACACGAATTTTCATTTCTCCATTCAAAAATCTAATTATAAAGATAAAGAACGAGAATTAAAAGATTTACATATAAATACCTAAACTCATTACCTAGTCCATAATTAGAGTTGTTGAATAACTTGACTTCGCATGTTACCTTCATTATAATTTGGTTTTTAGCAAGGTATACCATGAATGAAATAGATTTAATCAACTTTAATCAACCTCTAAACCTGGAACAAGAATTAGGCATCGGGTACATCAAATTGACAAATCATTCCTTTAACGAAGGCGCTGGCCACTACCACATAGAAAGCGAAATACTAGATGAAAGCCATCAGATGATAGGAAATTTCACTATTGATACTTACATTTATAACTTCCATGTAGATGAACAAAATATGAATACTAAACTCTACATGGAGATAGATTTTAAAGGTGATATGAAAAAGATAAATTTGCTATGCAAGGATATATAAAATTGCAACAGCTTCTACATCATTGCTATGATGTAGAAACATCCCGCTATAACAAACTTTAAAACACTACATTTTATATTACAATAGCTTTTATTTCTCTTTAGATCGATGAAATTCACATTATCTTGGTTGCTAGAGCACTTAGAAACCAATGCTAGTTTAGAAGAAATTACCGATAAATTGACTCATATAGGACTGGAAGTAGAAGATGTAATCAACAATGCCAAGTTGGCTGGATTTGTTGTTGCGAAAGTATTAGAAGTTGCACCTCATCCAAACGCTGATAAATTGAAACTATGCAAAGTAAATGATGAAAGTAAAGTTATGCAGATAGTTTGTGGGGCAAACAACGTCAGAGAAGGCATGAAAACTGTACTAGCGTCTCCTGGTAGCACATTGCCAGAAAGTTATTTTACAATCAAGCCTGTAAAAATACGAGGAGTGCTAAGTGAAGGAATGCTCTGCTCTGCTTCTGAACTCGCACTGGTACAAGAAGAAAGTGAAGGAATAATTGAGCTTTCTGATGATTATAAAGTAGGAGATAAATTTTTCAATTGCGATCCTGTAATTGATATAAACGTTACTCCAAATCGTGGAGATTGCCTAGGCGTTTACGGAATAGCCCGCGATTTAGCAGCAACCGGAATCGGTACACTAAAGGCTTTAACTTGCTTTGCTGTCACTCCAGCGCGTGACACTCGAATCCAGCTGACTACCTTGACAAAAATGGATTCTCCTATAAATATCAAAGTCACTGACGGAGAAAGTTTTATTAGTGGCACATACATTGCCAATGTAAAAAATAAAGAGAGCCCAAAATGGTTAAAAGATAGGCTAGAGTCGATAGGAATTCGCTGTATTTCTGCAATAGTTGATATTACTAATTATATTATGATATCCTTTGGCCGTCCAATGCATTCATATGATGCAAAAAAGATAGAGGGAGAGCTTGTAGTACGCAAAGCAAATAGCGGAGAAAAATTTACTGGTTTAAACGATAAAGAATACTTATTAAACAAAGACGTAAGCATTATCTCTGATAATAAAAATGTTCATGCAATTGCTGGAATTATAGGTGGCAAGTGTAGTGAATGTACGCTTAAAACTACTGATATCTTTTTAGAGTCTGCTTGGTTTGACCCTATCTCTACTACTAAATCTTCAAGACAGCTCGGCATCTCCACAGACTCAAGTTATAGATTTGCACGTTCAGTTGACCATGGATTTACCCTTGATGGACTAAGTCTTGCAACTCAGATGATCATAGAATTATGTGGCGGAGAAGCTTCAAGCGTGGTATCTGCTGGCAGTTTGGATATGGCTGACACCAAAGTAAACTTCGATTATCAAGACATAAACAAATTTGGAAGTATATCTGTATCACCTGACGAAACATTCGATATTTTAACAAAACTAGGGTTTAGCATTGATAAGAAGACTGAAAATAATTGGAATGTACAAGTACCAAGCTGGAGGCAAGATGTTGCCATACCTGCTGATCTAGTTGAAGAGATAGTGAGAATATATGGCTATGATAAAATAAAGGAAGAACCACTAACAGGAAATATTGAAATAGAAACCAGTGCTCAAGATGATTTGCGCATTTTAATGACAAGTAGAGGATTTCATGAAGTATTCACCTGGTCTTTTATGAGTGAATTGATAGCTGAAAAGTTTGGTTATTCAGACAAGTTGTTTATTATCGATAATCCATTTAATAACAACTTCAATATAATGAGACCAAGTATCATGCCAAATTTATTGCAAGTCATCGCAGATAATATTGCCCATGGAACGTCTAACCTTGCAGTTTTTGAAATTGGACCAGTGTACGATAGTCTCAATCAGCCTAAATATGTTTTAAGTGGAATTAGGTCGGGAAATACTTTACCAAGAAACCATTATAATATTGACAGGAAAATAGATGTTTTTGACGCAAAGGCTGACCTTATGACAGCTTTGGAATTCTTTAATGTCAATTGTGATAATTTAACGATAGAGAGAGCAGAAAAAGAATATTACCACCCAGGGAAATCAGGCACCTTATCTTTTAGAAGTAAAATAGTTGGCCATTTTGGGGAACTACATCCAAGCATACTGGATTTTTTTTATATCAAGCAAAAAGTTGTAGGCTTTAAGTTGATATTAGAAAATATAGGAAATTTACCTGTAAGCAGAAAAAAATTTATCGATTATAAATATCAAAGTGTAAAACGCGACTTTGCATTTATTGTAAATAAAGATGTAGCAGCAGGTAATATAATCAATATGGTAAAGAAAAGTTTAGAACTCATCACGGAGGTTTTAGTGTTTGATGTATACCATGGAGATAGCATTGAACCGAACAAGATGTCTATAGCATTATCAGTTACTTTCTACTCTCCAACTCACACTCTAACCGAAGAGGAAATCCAAAAAGAATCAAGTGCTATAGTTAACTTAGTACGTGAAAACACCGGAGGGGTTTTGAGGTATAGCTAGTTTTAACTTCACAGTTACGAGTATCAGTAATAAAAGTTACTATAGTGTATATTTTCATATAGTATATTCTATATATTAATAATTTTTTATTAAAGAAATTCAGAAAGATATTGTAGAATTATTCTAGTGATAGACTTCGGTAAAACTTATGGTAAATTCAATATTTGGTATAATTTTTAACAATGAAATTTCATAGTGTCTTGCTGAACTAGCTAAAATAAGAAACAAGTACATTAGAGAATTAACAGAAGAGCTAATACAAGAAGCGATTGAAAATGAGGAAAATAAAATACTAATCGAACACGCTGCTGAACTTAATGTCCCAGGTGCAGAAACAGTTGATCTAAAAGACGTCAAGTTGGACTAAAGTGCTATATGATTAAGTCCTAAAAAATGTTAGTAAAAGGGATTTATCGATTCTTCCAAAGACAATAAAGTCATGAATTGAAGAAATAATAAAATAGCGTCTTACAGTCATCCAATTAATCTTGGCGAATCGTTGCATTATAAATTCAAAGGACACAAAACTAAGAACCGTTGATTATCGTATTATATATCATGTAAATGCCGTGAAATATGAAGTAACCACTGTTTCAATAAAACACAGAAAAGACACTTACGAGTAAGTACATCAAAACTTTAAATATATTTCTACGCAGTCCCTTTTCCTGATCAATTTTCTTTATTAAAAAAATTAAAAGAAATATTGTATACTAACTACAGTAATAGACTTTGGTAAAACTTATAGCAAACGCTAATGTAGCTTTCAGTAAAGAAACTCTACAGCACTTTGCTAATTGTTGAGGCTCACTAAGCAGCTTACTCAAGAACTAGTAAAAAGCTATTTAGAGAAGCAGTAAATTGTAAAATGGAGGATTTTCTAATATATAAAATCTCTGATGAGCGTGATGTTGAAGGTGCAGAAATAATTAAAAGTGAGGATGTAGATTGAGATACACTATTATCTTTGTAGGAAAAGATATTAAGAAAGATCTCTTCCAAATCTTCCAAAAACAGTAAGGTTAATGGATCGTAAAGGCAATGAATGAACTACTTACAGTTGATCGAATAAACCTTGGTGAATCGCTATATTATAGTTTAAAACGGTTAAAAGGTTAAGAGTAGGTAACTATTCGCGTGGTTTACAGAATAAATCAATCAGAACGCACAGTAATTGTCACATAGATAGGATATAGAGATATCAACTATGTTTTTTAAAATTTTTTGTTTGTGTAATTTTGCGACTTTTCCAGTCATATTGGCAATAAAACCAGCTTGTTATAGAAATTGATTCTATATCAAACAGCTACCACAGCAATTTTTACTTAAGCCAATGAATACGTGAATAAGTACTTTAAGTCTGTGTGAACGTACTTATTCGCAATATTCACTGCAATTACTGCTATGTGAATTTTTCAATGTTAAAATTAATTGCTTCTTTAAGTCTAGGATTGTCAATAACTATAATTTTACGCATAAGTGTAGTAAGTGCTACCATTTTCTTTTACCATTATCAACAAGCTTGCAATAAAAGTGGTCAACTCAGACTTGAAGTTCTTAGCAGCCATAGCAGCTGTAAAAAGCTTTGAACGAACGTTACTTCTACCACCTGCAATCTTCCGGCAACCAATAGCTTTGCCACTTTCCTTGGGATGAGGTGTAATACCCGCAAGACTTGCAACTTGCTTTCTGTTTAAAGAACCAAGTTCTGGTATAAGCAGAATAAACATTGAGAGGTTTTCTATCAATCCCAGGAACTGTTTCAAGAATCTTTTGGTATCGTTGTAATTCAGAATTTTCATTGACTATTTTTTGTATAGCTTGGTTGAGATTTTTATCTGATTGCTAAGGAACTCAATAATGCGTTGACAACTTTCCTTGATGTAATCATTTTCAGGAGTTTTAGCAGCCTATTTTTCTTGAACAAGCATTTTTGTGATATTGTTACAACGTTGATAGAGTGTAAATAAGGTGGTTTGCTCTTTTGAGATAGGTGTGTAAATATCTGCAAATGTC
This sequence comes from Wolbachia sp., assembly GCA_051710285.1. GTDB lineage: Bacteria > Pseudomonadota > Alphaproteobacteria > Rickettsiales > Anaplasmataceae > Wolbachia. The sequence goes on along the minus strand of JBPETD010000001.1, from coordinate 301,931 downwards.
TATAACGCTCAGAACCATATTGAGCAAGCGCTTTTGCATCCAGATTTATCAATCTTTACCAAAGTTCCATGAGGATAGAATGAAGTTTTTAACTTAACGAGTATTAGCACGGTGTACAGCAATATTTCTGTCAATATGAAAATACAATAAGCCAAGCTCATAATCTACTGCAACTTCGAAAATTGCCATGGAATTAGGTAAGATATCTGAAAATTTCTAGTAGAATTGCTTCCAACCAGCACAATTATTGTCAAACTTGATGATACCTTTTTGTTCATTAATTGCAGTAACGAATTCAAGTTTTCCGATATTAATGCCAATAAAATTTTGATAAGATGTTCTTTTAAAGAACTTCGAAAGTTAAGTAAAATTTAAGATTGTAACGGATGCATATGTATGTCCCAAACAACTACTCAAACGTCTCAAAGGGATAAGGCTTGAGTACCTTATGTCTACCCCGTATGTTGTAAATACTACCCCACTTCCTACGTTCGCTCAAGCCTGTAATAACCACATTTATATAGGTTATCTTACTTCTTGCTTCCTTTATATCATATTTTCAACTTAAAACCGTCTTGTTAATCAATAAAAAATTATAAAAATTAGATCTAAATTACCTTAGTTATATTGTAAAATCAAAAAAATACCTCCAACTGTGCAGTGAAATACAAATTATAATTAGTATATATGTTAATAAGTAAATTTCTGCTGTATTATATTTATAAAACTAATTTAGTTATCAACATATATACTAATCAACTGCATTCAATAAATTTGTGTAAGATATAATTTTACATAAGATAAAACGGAAGCATCTTTTGATTTTAAATTATTAAACCTTTAGTCAATCCCCTAGCTCTGTAGTTTTGATATGCTCATGATTAAAAGCACTTTTGAATTTAAAAGTATCGAAAATAATATACAGAAGTTACACATTGCAGCACCAATAATGGTCATATTATGCCCACACTTTTCCCTTAATCTTTGGCAGAAGCGCATAATGATATGATTGTGATTCTTAGCTACTATGGCTGGAAAGAAAAATGCCTTACGTAATGCTTGTGAACCGGACTTACTTAATCTGAGTTTGGCGCAACAGATGAACCTGATGTCATATTTCATGGTATAACTTCTTCATATACTGTCAATTATCTGACATCTATAAAAGTTTCTATGCCAGAAACTTCAGCCAAAACAGCTACTACTGATTCTTCCCCTATTCTTGAATAGAAGTTAAAAATTTTCCAACAAATTCTTTGTGTTGATTTAATAGTTCACGTACAGAGCTTTTTATTGTTTCTATTTTTTAAGTTATATTCATTACAAGCTCTTCCATAGCATTTGCAACTTCTTTAGGCAGTCTCTCTTTTTTTCTAAGTGATAATGTTAATTCATCTTTCAACGCAATCGAGCAATGATAAAGATGTTTTAATTTTTCAATTCAGAAGAAGGCGGCGTCAAACGCTTGCCTTTGGCAATAATCAGCAATGCATCAATCTGATCATTCCTTTCTCGTTCAAGCTTATTCCTTGTATAAGATTTAATGCAATAAGATTGACAACACTAACCAGCATTGTGCAGAAATTCAGCCAAAACTTCGCTATAACAACCAATAGCTTTCATACAAGCTTTCACTTGTTCTATGTTATGTTTTGTAGAAAGTTTAGTAAAGATTGAAATTCGCTATCATCGTTCCTTAAGTTCCTTATCCTAATTTCACGTTCCCATTTTACTTATAAATGAGAGATAAACATCAAAGCGATCTTTTGATATATCGATGCCCAGAAAATTGTTGATCATATATAACACCATACGTTACCTTTAAAAATGAAAAGTAAGGCTAACTTTGTGAATACAGGATTAGAGCCATTTAAGTCTTTTTACGACACCGTTCAGCCTTATACTTTTGGGAAGAAAGCTCTTTTCTTTTTACAGATTCTATGTTTAAGCCCTATTGCAAAGTGCTTCCCTTCTTCATCTAATGCTTAAGCTTTAAACATTAAATTCTTTTTACAAGATACAAAATAATAATCGTAGATTATGTTCGAATTTACACCACAGTATTCAATGACTGGTTTCAGAATTTCAAGTCTGATGCTAAATTTCATTGGTAATAGGACAAATTAAAAAGATGCCGTCTTGTCTACAATTGTGTGATATAAGCATATTTGTAATATGTCCTATTTGTTTTCTTAATAACAAAGGTTGGTATAGCTCATTCACGAAAGCACGCCTAACGAACTTGTAGCTCTCCATTTCATTGCGTTTCTGTACTCTATTAGTAAAATGAAAGCTATGAAAATCATGTACAGTGTAACCATAATGGCGTTTTGCTTCAACAAAGAAAATGCTTTGTATTGATCTCCTGCTTGATAAATTTAAAGAACACTTCTATTGATCAACGTTTTTATAGAGGTCACAGATCTCTATAGCATACACCTCATAAATATTAGTTAGAAATATGGTAATCTCACCATTTACCTGACTTTTTGCTTTAATTAACCTGATCTCAAATGACAAAAATCTCGAACCATTTTGCCACGATCTGACTGTGACATCCTCATCAGCTCAAGTGCCCCGTTCTCAGACCTGGGAAGCCCCTCCTCTTGGTTGGTTCACGCTATTTTATAGCGAATATTGTCGTTGTCGCGGGTAATAAAATGTATGCCTTCCTTTATAAACTCCTCGAAAGTTGCACGTTCTTGTAATCAACAATCAAATATACAAATCGACTCTTTACCTTGATTGAGCAACACTTCTCAGAACAATTTGTTATCTGAAACCCTCTGCTTGAATAAATAAATTAAACAGCTTTGCAAAGCTTCCATCTGCTGCAATTGTGCATTTTATCATGTTTTGGCAATATTTTGTGTTTTACAAGAAATGTCAAGCTGACAATAATTCGCTTGATACTGAAGTGTTGTTAAATCTACGATCATCAATTTCTTTCGATCTTTTGAGCTGTAAAACTCTGTAGAATAAACAAAAAAAATCTTTTCAAAGCACTCAACAGATATTGTTTCAAACGACTTGAAGTTGATGAATAACGTGTATCTAAATTAAACATGCGGGTATAATTTTCCTCAATAGTGAGTATACTCAGCTCATTTTCTCCAATATGCTATGTAGCAGTAAATTAAATATATTTTCTCTGTAAGTTTGCTAACTTTGCAATCGACACCAACAGCTTTACCTATTTTGCCAGCTCTACCTTTGGCAATTTGATATTACCTCTTTATAGTAAAATGTCTAATATCTCAATACTTTTCTCTCATTATACTCTTTTTAAGAATGTTCGTACAACTATGCGTCACGCGCTGGAATAACAAAAGAAGTTGCTACTTTTATAAGGCCCTCTTGGTGAGCTTAAATCACAATGTTCGTACAATTGTACGTTTCTCCTAAAACCATAATGCAAGAGATCTTTTAACTGAGATGTCCAGTTTAAAGCTTAGGAGTATAGATAAACCTTACATATTTTACTATCATTGTTTACTTCTTGTAAAAAACATGTTACCAGTAAGTTAGTAGAATTTCTGGTAGATAACGGAGGAAGTTTTGGCAGTTCCAAAAAGAAAAAAATCGAAATCAAGGCGTGATATGCATCGCTCTCATCATGCTGTTCAGCCTAAGAACATTGTGTTATGCACAACAACTGGGGAGTTTATGTTACCTCACAATATAGCAGTTGATGGAAGTTATAAAGGAAAACGAGTTTTCGTCAAACAACAGGCAGAATAACTATCATGATATGTTGCCCATAGTCAACAATAACATAGTCATTGCACTTGACGCTATGGGAGGTGATTTTACACCTCTCTCAGTGATTCAAGGTGCTAGTTTTTTTTTAGATAATCTTGTTGACGCAGGTATTAAAGTTTTTTTTCATATCTATGGAGATCAAAAAGAAGTATCTCCTCTGCTTTCGAAATATAATAAAGTAAGTAACGATTCTAAGTTTACTCATTGCTCTGATAATGTTCTTGCAAGTGATAAGCCATCTTTTGCGCTTAGGCAGCGTAAAGACTCAAGTATGAAAGCGTCTATTGAAGCAGTGAAAGAAGGCAAAGCTTCTGGGATAGTATCTTCAGGTAACACCGGAGCGTTAATGGCAATTTCCAGGTTTGTTTTGGGAACATTGCCAAACATTTGTCGTCCCGCTATTGTATCTGTTTGTCCAACTAAGACAAAAAGCTTTGCACTGCTTGATCTCGGTGCAAATGTTGATTGTAATGCTGACTCACTATTTCAATTTGCATTAATGGGTAGTATTTTTGCAAAAATAGCATTAAAAGTTAATAATCCTGAGGTCGCTCTGTTAAATATTGGTACAGAAGAAGTTAAAGGCAATGACTCAGTACGAGGAGCCTTTGAGTTACTCAAGAATGCTCCAAGTATTAATTTCAAAGGATATGTAGAAGCAAGTGAATTTTTAGAGGGTAATGTAGATGTGATTGTTACTGATGGTTTTGTTGGCAATGTAATGCTCAAAACGGCTGAGGCAACTGCTAGTACATTAATTAATTTAATAAGGCATGAGGTATTTAACTCATGGGCAGCAAAAATACTTGCTGGCATATTATTGAAACCCAAGCTAAATAAAGCATTAATACGTTTTAATCCTAAAATTAGAAGTGGTGCTATGTTTTTAGGGCTAAATGGTATCATCATTAAAAGTCATGGAAATTCTGATGCTATCTCTTTTGCTCATGCTATAAAATTTGCAGTAAATGCTATTAGTGAAAATTTAAACCAGAAGATAATCAGTGAGGTAAGTCACGTTGAATAAAAGTTTTATATTAAGCATTGGATCTTACCTACCAAAAAAAACATTGAGTAATGATGAAGTTGCACTAATGGTTGAGACAAGTGATGAATGGATTAGACAGAGAACAGGAATAACTCAAAGACATATAGCAGAAGAAGGAGAATTAACGTCAGATCTAGCTGTCAGCGCAGCAGAAAATGCTATAGAGAAAGCTCAAATCTCAGTAGATGAGGTTGGTTTAATCATAGTGGCAACAACAACACCTGATAAAACTTTTCCTAGCTGTGCAACTATTGTGCAAAGTAAGTTAAAATGTAAAAACGCATTCGCCTTTGATGTGCAAGCAGCATGCTCTGGTTTTATATATGCGGTTACAGTTGCTGATTCGCTTATAAAAACTAACAATAGAATTAAATATGCACTGGTTATAGGTGCCGAAATAATGTCTAGGATTGTTGATTGGAAAGACAGGTCAACTTGTGTACTCTTTGGTGATGGTGCAGGCGCGGTGGTGATAAAATCCGCGGCACATTGCAATAAAACAGCAGAGCACTCCACAAGAGGTATAATATCATCCAACCTATATTCTGATGGCAATGTAGATGTATTGTGCACCAGCGGAGGAATATCTTCAACTGGTGATTCTGGAAAAATATGCATGAATGGAAGAGAAGTGTTTAAATGTGCAGTGGATAAGTTAACAGCCTCAATAAAAGAAACACTAAGATACAATAATTTGGAAATTGCTGATATTGATTGGCTGATTCCTCATCAAGCAAACACCCGTATCATTAAAGCTGTAATAAAGAAATTAGATTTTCCTATGAAAAAAGTAGCTAATACAATTGATCAACATGCAAATACCTCAGCAGCATCAATTCCGCTAGCACTTGATTATGCAATACAAAAATCAAAAATAAGACCAGGAAGTCTGGGACTATTGATTGCAATAGGTGCAGGCTTAACCTGGGGTTCTGTGTTGCTACGCTACTGATCAACTTCAGCTATTGCTACTTTCGATCTTTTCTATCAATTTCTTGACCAAACCTCTTAGTTTTCTACTTGATCCATCAAGTTCTTGAATCTGCGAGTTATCCTTTTTCATGATCTCCTTATAATTACCCTTTACATACTCAATCATCTCATTCATCTGAGCAATCATCTTGTTAATATTCATACTGCTTAAACTAGGTATCATGTCAGGCATAGCGCCGTCTAACATACCACCAGCCATAAGCTGCTGAGACATTTGCATGAATGGCTTTAAGGTCTGATTAAGCAATTCAGGATCCTTGGCTAATTTTTCTATTTGCTCCTTGCAAGTATCCATATACTGCTTCATAAATTCATCGCCTTGCGCTTTATCTGTCATAATTACACCTACTTAAAACACGTATTTTCTGTTATATATCATTCTCAAATTAAAAACAATACAAAATGCCTATCGCAGCTACATTAATACTTTGTTAAACAATGAAAAGGCTGCTCTTTCGCTCATAAGGAACTGCATACTCCCTCTAACCACTTCTTATCTTTGACACTATTCTCTAAGTTTTCATAGACAAATTGATGGTAGCTATTTATCCACTTAATTTCATCGTTGACAAGCATTTGCACATCTATTAGCCTTCTATCATATGGAATAGATGTCAATTGTTTAAAGTTTAGAGAGCCGTTTTCTTGCCTTTCAACATACATCAGGTTTTCAATTCTTATTCCATACTCTCCTGGAATGTAATAACCAGGTTCGTTGGAGAGTATCATCCCTGGCATAAGCTTCACTTTATTTCCTTTTGATATTGCCTGTGGTCCTTCGTGTACTGATAGATAGCTTCCCACTCCATGTCCTGTACCGTGCATGTAATCTATTCCAAATTTCCATAGGTGAATACGTGCTAAGATATCCAATTCGCCACCAGTAGTGCCAAGAGGAAAGACAGCATTTGCCACGGCAATGTGAGCTTTAAGTACTATCGTATAATAGGCTATCTGTTCACTGTTTGGATTACCAATTGCTATAGTTCTTGTAACATCTGTTGTGCCGTCAAGATATTGACCACCAGAATCAATTAAGTACAGCCCATCCTTCTGAATTGCTTTATTCGTTTTATTGCTTGCACGGTAGTGAATGATTGCTCCATTTTCATTAAATGCAGAAATTGTTCGAAAACTTGGTTGTTTAAACAAGTCTTGCTCTTTTCTGTATTCTAAGAGCTTCTCTTCAGCATAGAGTTCAGTGACTTCATTGCTAATATTATTTTCAATCCAACATAGAAAATTTGTAACTGCTACTCCATCTCGAATGTGTGCGTTTATAGCTCCAGTTATTTCAATCTGATTTTTTACTGCTTTATGAATTAAGCAAGGATCTTCTCTTTCAACTACCTGCTTATTTTGTATTACATCCATAATACTCATTGGAGTTGTACCTGGATCTATCATTATCGAATTTAGTTTGCATAGGGAACTTTCGAGTTCAATGACATCAAAAACGTTTATATGGCTATCTAAATTTGCTTCTATAGTTGAATATTCCTTGTCTTGAACAAACAAATCAATATTTCCGCTTTTATATAATACAGCGCGGCCTAGTATACATGGAGTATATTTAGCATTTTCATTTCTTAAATTTAATAACCATGAAATTGAATTTGTGTCAGTCAAAAGCACTGCCTCAGCTTCTTTATCTATGCTTTGAGCGACTTTTTCACATTTATTCTTGCTACTTTCACCGGATGTATGCGAAACTATCGTCTGTTCTCTACGACTAATTTCTTTTTTAATTGAATAGGGTACCAATTTACAAATATCTTCATATTTTCTTATCTCTTTCACGGTAAAATATTGCAAATAGTAACCTAGTGAGGTGGTCAATGTTAAGTTTGCTTTTACCCATTCGCGTGGATCCTTTTCTTGCATATTATATACTTGAAAACTACCATGATCGAGCTGATTGCGAGCTTGCGTGATATAGCGTCCATCCGTAAAAAATGGACACTTATTATCTTTTGTAACGATAAGTAGCCCATTTGTTCCTGTAAGGCTACACAGCTTTGTTATATCCTCTAAATACTCATTTAAATATTCGTCTTTGGTATGTAACATAAACGCATCAACATTTATTTCATGTATAAAAAAGCGAAACTCTTCAATTTTGGACATAAGATTACCTCACGCAGAATTAGCAGTTACTTTTATCTTTCCATTTCTCAAATATACCAATATGCTTATTATCGCCGCTGGAGTGATGCCTTGTATTTGTTTTGCAACGCCGATCGTTGCTGGCTTTATCGTCTGCAACTTATCTATTACTTCACTTGATAATCCTTTAACTTGTGAATAGTTGAAATTGATTGGAATTTGAGTGTTAATCTCCTCTCGTAGGAACTTCATATCTGCTTCTTGTCTTACTAGGTAAGGCTTGTATTTTGCTTCGATTTCTATTATTCCCTGAATCCCAGTGTCAAGCACTGGGATGACAGGAGAGAATCCAGTATTAGCTACATCCGTTCTAGCGTCATTCCAGCGTGTGACGCTGTTTAGCTCCGTCCATATTTCTTGTAATTTGTTCCAATCGATATTGGGATAGCTAAGTAAATCTAGCGCCGTTTTTCTTATGCCATCACAAGATATTTTAATATCATAGGACCTGAGCTGCTCAGGAGTAATTTTCAGGCCCTCCAACTTCTCCTCAAGCTGTTTAATGGATTTAAGTTTATTCTGTAAAATAGAATACCTCTCATATGATACAAGAGAAATGTCATAACCCTTTTGTGTAAGCCTCCTATCCGCATTATCTGACCTGATTGCTAGCCTATATTCTGCACGTGAGGTGAATAATCTATAAGGCTCGGTTACTCCTTTAGTGACCAAATCATCTATCATTACACCGATATATGAATCTGCGCGGTGAAGAATAAAGCTTTCTTTTTTTCCAGATGCAGAGAGTGCTGCATTGATTCCAGCAATAATTCCTTGCCCTGCGGCTTCTTCATATCCAGTGGTACCATTAATTTGGCCTGCAAAATATAGACCTTTAATTTTCTTAGTTTCAAGGGTATGAAATAGCTCTCGTGGATCAATATAGTCATACTCAATCGCATATCCAGGTCTTAATATTTCTGCGTTTTCAAGCCCATTGATGCTATTTATCATTTCACACTGTACTTCAATTGGTAATGAGTTTGAAATTCCATTTGGGTATATAGTATCATTATCAAGCCCTTCTGGTTCTAGGAATATTTGATGACTATTTTTTTCTGTAAATTTTTTAACTTTAGCTTCAATAGATGGACAGTATCTTGGTGCAAAAACATCATCTAAATATGAAGAAGCTGACTTGTGTAGGTTCTCTCGAATTATTCTATGTGTATTTTCATTAGTATGAGTAATGAAACATGAAACTTGAGGTTGATTAATTTTCTCTGTGAGATAAGAAAACGGTGCAGGTGGATTGTTTCCCATTTGCTCTTGCAATACTGGCCAATTGATGGTGCCACGATCGAGTCTCGGTGGAGTTCCAGTGCGTAATCTACCTAGTTTAAAATTGTATTTCTTCAGCGTATTTGCAAGCCTTACTGCAGACTTATCTCCCATTCTTCCTGAAGGGGTTGTTTGTTCTCCTATATGAACCACACCACACAGAAAAGTTCCTGTAGTTAGGATGACTTTGCCTGTTAATATATGTTCCCCTGAGCTTGTTATTACAGCTTTAATGCACAGTTTCCCGTTGCTATTCCTTTTGATAAGGAAATCGTCAACTGACTCTTCTTTTATCGCTAAATTACTATAGTTTAGAATAATTTCCTGTATTGCTCGCTTATATAATTTTCGATCTGCCTGTGCGCGCGGTCCCCATACTGCTGCGCCTCTACTGCTATTTAGAATGACTGAGTGTATACTGGCTTGATCGACTGCCCTTCCCATTATTCCATCAAGAGCGTCAACTTCTCTGACTACAACACCTTTTGCAACTCCACCAATTGCTGGATTGCAGGACATTTCTCCTATAGTTAAAATTTTATGGGTTATAAGTAGTGTACTTGCACCAAGGCGAGCTGCAGCTGTAGCTGCTTCACACCCAGCATGACCGCCACCTACTACCACTACATCATATTTATGCATGCCCTCTTGAGTAATTCTTACTCTAGTAATATCCAACTATTAGCAGTTAATGTCAAATTTTATAGTATTTGTTATCTCAACGTTACATACACAATCATAAGAATATTTGTTTCAAAAATATTGTGTATAGCAGGTTTTGCCTCAAACACAAGATGTTCCAATTCTTGCTGAATAAGGGACGAATGAACAACAATAGAAAAAGCTACCAAACAGAAACAAAAAAACTGCTTGATAACTTTCAACGTTAGTCTTATAAAAACTGAAGCTGTTGTTTATCTTCATCCTGCGTAAATTAAACGACAAAAACTTAGCATATTTGGCGTCTCATGTTTAGTTTTGCACTATGGCACCATATCTCTTTTTAAAAACTTCTGGTTTTACCTATACAAGCTCAAAAGCTCTTATAACTCGTTAAAGATATCAAAAACGCCAATTTAAAAGATAGATAGTGAATAACTAGCTACTCGGTGATTCTTTGCCTATTTCTGCTTAGTAAATTTCTTAAATATTTATGGCTAAGATTAGTTGCATTGAAAAGCAGCTAAGTCGTACTTATTAAGTGTTTAGGATAAAGAAACTCCAACATTTCGACACAAAAGTAAATAACTAGCCTCCACGTTGTTTCTCTTGCCCTTCTTTTACTTGGTAAATTTCTTAAGTATTAAAGCAATTCATGAACGAACATTTGTTTTGTAACAAATGTTGTCATTTCAGCACCATAGGGTGTCATACCAGTCACCAGACACTGGCATTCAGGACTTTTGTTAAGTTAATGAGTATAAAAGTTATATTAAAATACGACGTTTTAATAATTATAGAAAGACTAGATTCAACGTCACGCGCTAGAATGACATCACATGGGTTGGAATGATCGTAAGTCTAGGTCCTTATTCCGTTCTTTTCCCAAGACTATTCTATAAAAAAATTACCTTACTTATATCAAGTTTCATTGATAATTGACAATGAAAAGAGCTTTTTGCCTACACTTGGAAAGCTAAACAAGTTTATAACATATCACCCCATCTTCCCAATAACGAATATCGGTACTATTCAATAAATCTAACTATAATAATAACATATAATTAGAACATTGCAAAGAAATCATTATTATTAATTAATTAGGTGGTTATATGAATCAAAATACTAAAGAAATTATATTTACAGTAGGGCATGGTGCTGTGAAGACTTACAGGTTTAGGACTAAGTTTTACAGCTTTATCGCCTTTAGCTACAGGTGAAATTGTTCTCGCTGTTCCTGCAATATTACTTGTTATATTGTGTGTATACTATGATGTAAGCAAAGGAAAATCTTGCAAAGAAGATCTCTTCACATATGCTTGTTTGTGCGGTGCAGGCAGCTGCAATCGGAGTTGGTCTTGCTGCAGATGTAACTGCCATTTTACTGATGCAATGCTTGGAGCAGGATTTGCAACTTTAACAAGCGGCAGTGATAGTAGCCATAGCGGCAATTGCAGAAATATTTGCAATAGTATATATCATTATATCAATAGCTGAAAAGGTGAATGAGTATATTCTATCACCTATAATCAAAAAAGTGAAAGGATGCTTTTCTCATAAGAGCAGAACTAAAGTTTTGTTTTCTGTTATCCAGTATGCAGTATATCGGACATTTATTTCGAAGACAATGTGTTATAGCTAATTTTACCTTGTTTCAAGTGAAAATCATTATCAAATAACAATGTTCGTGCAGTTATGTTCCATGATTAAGGATACAACTGCTCTATTTTCTAGTTGCTTTCTGCAACAATAGTGTATCTAAATCTAATGTGTCTTCTATGTTCACTTTCTTCCCAGAACTCAATTATTTTGGGATTACGCATAATTTCACCCAAAAATTAGGACGAGGAACTTGTGTTGTGTAAAGTTCTTTTTCTTTTAATTCGATAGCTTGCTCAAAGTCTTGCAAATTTTTCAGAACACTCGATTGTTTGAACACCATGCACTAATTTGACTATTGCGTGCTCGAGAGGAGAAATATTTATCAGCTTTTCAATATTTGGGAGTTTAACATCTCCTTCAATTCGAACTTGCCTAGAAAACTCCATCCAGTGGCATACTAATGCAGCTTTATGGTTCTCGGTCAATTTCTTTTCCTTTTCTACTATTTACATTAGTGAAGAATACGAAGCCTTCTTTGCTATATTCTTTTAGTAACATCACTCTTACAGATGAAATGCAGTCTTTGCTGCAAGTCGCTATCGTCATTACAGTTGGCTCTCTGCATGAAAATTTGAGTACTGCTTTGTACCACTTTGAAAACAAATCTAACGGATCTTTTTTAGCTGAAAATGTCATATCTAAGAATGAAATCTAATTCTGATATGCGTTGCAGAAATAAGTGCTAAGGTCATTTTATTGTATAAGTGTTATGGTGTTATTACAAATTTTGCAAGGTTTTGAACTTGACCGTATATGTAAAAACTGTTTTAAAAATATCAGACAGATCCAGATGGCTGAGCATAATCTCTCAGCATTGAACCACTTTCAGTAATTGCATCACTTATAGTATTTTTTATTTTAGCAGTAAGTTTTTACACTCTCTGTATGTCAAATCTTGTGTTGGTCTGAGTGGTGATGCGCATGCTCTAAACAAGCTCTCAGAAGCATATATGTTACCTACGCCAACCATTAATTTATTGACCATTAATGCTGATTTGATATTTGCTTTTCTGTTTTCAGCAGCCTCTGTAAATAGCCTCCATTAAATTCATCTGTGATAGGCTCTATTCCAAAGTCGTTAAAAAATTTACTTCTTGTGTTTTGTTTAAAACAATAACCAACCAAAACCTTCTTGGATCATTAAAGACTATTGAAATATATTCAGAAAATAAAAATATCACATGATCATGTTTATTTTGTACTTTATTATCTTCAGCGTATACAAGCTTTCCGCTCATGCCAAGATGTATGATGACAGTTATATTATTGTCTATATTGCTGATTATGTATTTACCTCTACGCTTGATATCGTTTATAGCTTTACCTTTTAGCGCATCATCAATATTTTTTGTTATTTGGTATACGTAAATTCCAATTATTGACTGTAACACCGCTTATTTGCTTGTTTTTGATCTTATCAAGCAAGAAGTTAGAGATTACTTCTACTTCTGGGAGTTCTGATATTTTGTCTACTCTGTTGTTGCTTTTTTCTTTTTAGAATATTTTGTCTTAGAGCTTTTGCTAATCTTTTTTTCTCTTCTTCTTTTTCCTTATTCTTTTTTATGTTATCCATATATATGAATCCTGCCGTTATAGCTCAGGTGGTAGAGTACGTCATTGGTAATGATGAGGTCCCAAGTTCGAGTCTTGGTAACGGCACACCATGCAGCGTTGCGCATCTCGTAAGGAAAATGTAACCTTCCACCGATTTTCGCTCAGTTCTTTAATTTCACTAATAGAAAATCAGTAAATTTGACAATAGTGTCAACATCAACATTATTAGCTAGCGTCGCTTTTGCGACTTTGATCTTTCCTTCTTCTCTACCTTTCTTCATATCTTTCATCATACCTTCTTCAAGTTTGTATTCAAGTATAGCTTCATCTTTGTATAGATCCATTATTCTTTCTTCATATAACGTTAGATCTTTTTCATTTCAGTTAAACCTGTATAATTCATCATATGCTCTCTTTATTATTGGCGCTTCTCTTACAATCTTCTTTAGATCCTTTCAGTGGTTTCTTCTGCATATTTGAAAAATACCAGCATTCTACTATGCTTGTTAATTGCTCTACTTTATTTTTAGAAAATTTTGGTGGTTCAATAAACATAAATTGAAAATCTTGTAAGTCATACTCATTAGTCTCCTCATCTTTTATGGTATTGCTAGATATATAATTGGACTTATCAGGAAATAAAACACAGTTTGAAATCATAATAAAGAAGATCTTCTGTAAATTAGCATACTTACCAACTTGTCTTGAGTAAGCTTTGGCAGCTAATATTGAGCGCTCTTTTCAAAACCTTTATCACGAGTGAGTTGCGTTTCAACCACAAATCTGTTGTCAACAGAATCCTGACAGAGAACATCAACTATATTTTATCTCTCAATGATAATTTCTGGATTCAAAATGGTCTGATAAGTTCTATTTCTTGTACAAGATTAACTTCAGCACACCATAGAATATCGCTCAAAAAATGAATAAGAATGCTCTTGTTTCATCAGTGCCAAAGATTTTCCTGAATGTTAGGTCCAATTTTGGATCGAGAAATTTAGAAAAGTCATGAGAAATTAACTTAAAAAATTATTAATAATAGTACACTATTATTAATAATTACTCAACCATATTTTAAAGACCGCTAGTTCAAACAATTTTCTATATTTATTTTAAGTTAAAAAGCCCAAGTAAAAGATTGCCCCTTCCTAAAATTACAGAATCTAGTCTGTTTAATTTAAGTGAAACTAATTACAAAAACTAGAAAAAGTTACAAAGGCAGATTATCATGCTTTTTCCATATTCTCTCTACTTTCTTGTTTTTGAGTAGCTCTAATGCTTTATGAAGGTGATGTCTCGTTTTACTTGGCACTATTATATAATCAATATACCCATGCGATGCGGCAAAAAATGGATTAGCAAATTTTTCTTTGTACTCTTTAGCCAGTGTTTTTTGATCTTTTTCACGTCGAAATATAATTTCAACTGCACCTTCAGGGCCCATCACAGCTATTTCAGCAGTCGGCCAAGCGTAATTTATATCACCTTTCAGATGTTTAGAGTTCATAACAATGTATGCACCACCATACGCTTTTTTAGTGATAAGGCTGATTTTCGGTACAGTCGCTTCGGCGTAAGCGTAGAGCAGCTTTGCTCCATGTTGTATTATATTATTATATTCTTGATTTGTACCTGGCAGAAACCCTGGAACGTCAATGAGTGTGATAATAGGGATGTTAAATGCATCACAGAACCTTACAAATCTTGCAGCTTTTCTTGAAGAGTCAATATCCAAACACCCTGCAAGGTGCTTAGGTTGATTTGCAACGATGCCGACTGTATTTCCTTTAACTCTACTAAAACCAATTATGATATTACGAGCAAAATCAGGTTTTAGCTCAAAAAACTTCCTTTCATCACATACCTTTTCAATCAGTTCATACATATCGTAAGAAATATTAGGATTATGAGGAATTAGAGTATTTAAAGATTCATCAACATCATCGACATCATCGCAGGTTGATACAGATTTCGGAAACTCCTGATTATATGCTGGTAAAAAGGTGAAAAATTCACGCATTTTTAGCAGCATTTCAACATCATTATTAAACGCAAAGTCTGCGACTCCTGTTTTGCTTGTATGGATTTTTGCTCCACCAAGATCTTCGTGACTTACATCTTCGTAGGTGACTTTTTTTACTACATCTGGTCCGGTTATAAACATGTATGAGCTGTTTTTCACCATGAAAGTAAAGTCAGTTAATGCTGGAGAATAAACTGCACCTCCAGCGCATGGGCCCATAATTAAAGAGATTTGTGGTATAACGCCTGATGCGTTTACATTTCTTTGAAAAATTTCTCCATAGCCAGCAAGGGAATTTATTCCTTCTTGAATCCTGGCTCCACCAGAGTCATTTAGCCCGATAATTGGAGCCCTGGCATTGATTGCCATATCCATAATTTTGCATATTTTTCTTGCATGTGACGCACCAAGTGACCCACCAAAGACAGTAAAATCCTGAGAATAAACAAAAACCTTTCTGCCATAGATAGTACCGTGGCCAATTATAACTCCGTCACCTAGAAAATTAGCATTTTGCATGCCAAAATCAGTTGCGTGGTGTTTTACGAATTTGTCGTATTCTTCAAATGAATTTTCATCGAGCAGTATATTCAGCCTTTCTCTAGCTGTTAGTTTACCTTTTGCATGTTGTTTATTGATCCTATCAGGACCGCCTCCTTTTTCAGCTTCTAGTGCTTTGGCTTTTAGGTTTTCTAATATTTTAATGTCTTGCATATCAAAAAAAATGATTTTCAGTTAACAAAGTATACATTACTTTTTTTAAAAGTATAAAAATACTATTTTTAACATGACACTTCCTTTTGAAAATCTCTTTGTGATTTGATTAGCCGTTATTCAGTAGAAAAACTACTTGATAAATTCCGTCTCCACCTTATCTCAACAAGGTTATTCTAACTAGAAACTTATTTTGATCTGCAAGCTCAATAGCAAAATTTAGTAAAAACTCATGGTGTTTTTGACTGATTGTATCAAATTATAGCGACTGCATGTCTTTTTCATTTTTCTACATTCAATCAAATCGCGCTTAAACTAGGCGTCAGTGAATTATTATGGCGCCAATTAAAAGTATTATAGAGTCAAAACTCGTCACTTGCTGCTTCTTTTGCTTTTTGTTTGATAAATTTTTAAATATTTATGACCAATATGAACTTGGCAAGGTCAGAAAGCTTATTCATAAGCAAAACCAATGAAAACGTCTTCTTTTAAAGTTAAAATTATACGCTCATAGCGTTTTATGGTAGAAAATAAACTGAAGAGTGTTTTACAAAATGATATTACGTAATTTACTGCTTTTGCTACCACCTGAAATTGCTCATTCCTTGGCTATTACAATGTTAAAAAAGATACCTTGTAGAAAACCCATAGAACTACCAGAATCTTTAAACGTAAACTTTTTTGGTAATAAACTTAGGAGCCCTGTGGGTCTTGCTGCAGGTTTTGATAAGAATGCGGAAGTGATAAGGTTTATGCTCTCACTTGGTTTTGGATTTATCGAGGCTGGCACTGTAACTAAATACCCTCAATACGGAAATAAAAAACCGAGAATTTTTCGGTTAATTGAAGACGAAGGAATAATCAATAGATTAGGATTTAATAATAGAGGAATAAACTATTTCCTTAAGCAAGTAGATAAAACCAAGCTTAATGATTGCGTTTTCGGCATCAATATAGGGAAAAATAGCACTTCAAAGGATCAAATCAGTGACTATGTTGACTTAATAAAGATGGTATATGGAAAAAGTAGTTATATAGTGCTGAATATCTCATCTCCGAATACGCCAAATTTACGCAGCCTGCACAACAAACAAGAATTATCAGAATTGTTGAAGTCCATAACTCTAACCAGGAAATCAATCGATAACTCTGGATCGATACCAATAATATTAAAAATATCTCCAGATATAAATCAGCAAACAAAAGAAAATATTGCTGAACTTGCACTAGAATACAAAATTGACGGCTTGATAGTAAGTAATACTACGGTTAACCGAGATAATTTGCATTCTCATTACAACGAGATTGGTGGGTTGAGTGGTAAACCACTGTTTAAGCTTTCAACTGAGTTATTGAGTGACATGTATAAACTCACTAAGGACAAGACATTATTAATAGGATGCGGGGGAATTTCAAGTGGTGCTGATGCATATAAAAAAATAAAGGCAGGAACCTCTATAGTGCAATTGTATACTGCTCTCATATACCAAGGGCCTCAAGTTGTGAATAAAATCAACTTAGAGCTTGCAGAGCTGATCAGAAGAGATGGGCTTAGTAACATTAGTGAGGCAGTGGGTTGTGACTGCAAATCTTAGCGACTTATTTTGATGGAGTAAAACTAATTTACTGGTATAAAGATACAGCAGGAAGTACTTTCTTTTAATGCAACAAGTATGGAAAACTTTAACAATGCAATATTTAAAATCATCAACTATAGGTTCAAAAATGATGCGATCTTAGAGGAAGCACTTACCCATCCAAGCTTAAATAAAAAGAATAGTAAAAATCAAACTGAAAATTACGAAAGGTTAGAATTTTTGGGCGATAGCATTTTGAATATGATTGTATCTGCTATACTGTTTAAACTATTTCCTGAGGAAAGAGAAGGTGCGTTGGCAAAAAGAAAAACGGACTTAGTTTGTGGCAGCACAATTGCCAATGTCGCTAAAGAAATAGAGTTGGGCGATTTTATCATCATGAATAATAGCGAACGCTGCAATGGAGGAAAATGTAACTTGAAAAATTTAGAAAACGCACTTGAAGCACTAATAGGAGCAATTTATATTGATGGCGGATTTAAAAGTGTTGAAAGATTTGTTACCCAACATTGGGAGAAGCTGGCCAAGGATATGCTGATCCCTCCACAAGATTCTAAAACCTCGCTACAAGAATGGACTCAGAAAAATAAATTACCTTTACCAGAGTATAAGCTTGCAAAACAGACTGGACCAGCACACAATCCTGAATTTACTATATCAATTCGCATGGAAAATTATGGTGAAGTTTCTGTATGCGCTTCTAGTAAAAAGATTGCTGAACAAAAGGCTGCCGAGCTAATGCTAGAAAAAATTAACAATAGTGAAAAAGCAATTTAACTTAATTCGTGTTTTAAGAAACAAAATCATTGTATCTATTTAGGCAATGACGTTAACTTAAGGAAAATGTCAGCGATTCTGTATAAAATTTATCTCTACAATTTCTACCATTAAGTCACAACTATACGAATATTGTGATTTGATCCTACCATTATGGTGTCATACAAGTAGCTGACACTGGCATTCAGGAATTTTATTAAGTTACTGAGTATAAAAGTAGCTGTTTTATGTTAAAATACGATGTTTTAATGATTATGGAAAGGCTGGATCCAAGTGTAGAATACTTATATAATACCTTCTGTTACGCAAATTACCTGCTAATTGCAATGTTCTTACAGATTGGTTTCAAACACTGGCATGACACCATTTTCTATAAACTCACTTTTACTATATGATTACTTTTTTAGAGCATCTTGTTTATCTCATTTTATCATCCATTAAACAGATACGTAGAAATTTCAAGTAGTTTTAGTTCTATTTCTATGAGCTACTTGGATTTCATATTAGCAGTTTTGTAAGATTTTACCCATTTAGAATAAAGGCTAATGTCACTTCACGCCAAATGTGATAATGCTCGGCAGGCAAGGCAATTATTGTGCTACATTTATATGCCACACGCATTGCACTATCTGCCATTGACCTGAAAGTGAATTATTTTTGTATGAGCTAATATCTGCTACATCAGCCATAATTATTTCACCTTGATCGGATAATAATAGATTGATTTTATACTAAAATTTTCTTTATCAGCTACCCTTTCAGTAATACTCCAGCATTTTGTTAGCTTTTCTCTTATAGAGTTAATAATTTCTACTACAACTAACTCCTTCTTCATACTCTTAACACTCATTTCGCTTTTTATTTCATTCTCTGTTTCTTTAGTCTTAACTGCATCTTCCGGATTTGTACCTACACTTTTTTTCTTTTTGGAATTGGACTACTTTCGTTAACGTTGAGTTCTTCTTGCATTTCTATGATTCGCCTAGGTTGTGCTGTTGTTTCATAACGTCGGTACTCAATTGTTCAACTATCTTTTCCTTTTGTGGTGTTTGGACAAATTTTGCTGCCGGCGTATCGTTTGTTTGAGCTTCTATTGAATGTAACAGAAAAAATGAAAGATAATATAAAGACAAAAAAAGAACATAATTAGAACAAAGAAAGCGCATGTGTTAAAATCTACTTTACTGGTTTAAAGTTAATATTGTGTATAAAGTCAATATATTTTGAAGTTACTGTAGCAGATTAAGCTTAGCCGACATTTACTGGTGATGTGACTTGAGAAACGTTGCGCTATTGTCATGAAAACATGTTATACAAAAAGCTTAATATACTTCTTCTTTGCTCAGCGGAATAAACGTGTTGCTACTAGTAAGCCTTAATATTGATATATAAGAAAATTTGAAAGCTAAATCTCTAATGCATATCGAATAAGCATTTACCTGTTGGGAATTTTCGTAGTAACTCGACATATACAACAGTACTGTCAACTACTGATGCTATAATTAAAGCAATGAAATTTGTTATACGAAAGTCAAACCTAGACTTTAATTTTTTAAAAATAATGATACTCGAAAGAATGAATACTAAAATTGTGGTATATGAAATTAGTATCATTGGGCTAAAATTTAGTTATTTAAGAAAACAACATAACACTGTGCAAGTTTTAAGCTACATATAACTTTCCTTTTGCCATAGAACTTAACCACTGATTTACAGCTAGAGCAGCTCTCGTAACTAGGGCGAAGCATATCATCAATTTATTTGAATTGTTAAGTAAAGAAAGACTGATGGACAATAGTATTGATAAAATAGACATAATCTATCCAAATTTAATAATATACATCCATTTTAAATAAACATTGCCTCTAGTAAAAGAATTATTTTAGCATAATAAAAAATATTCTATACTATGCTACGATAGCTGTTCCCTAGATCTTTCAGATCTACTTTTAAGATACCCTTTATATTTAGTTTTTTTTCCTCTGTCACTTGGCCGATACACGAAAAAGCTATACCTTTAAACAATTCTTCAAATCTCTGCTGATTTTGCGGTGCAATAGTAACCAAAATTCTACTTTGGGATTCAGAAAACATTATCACCTTGTTTATTATATCTATATTTTGTGTTTTTCCTACTTGCAATAGTGAGAGATCAATTTCAGCACCAAGATCTCCTGCAATTAGCGATTTTGCCAGAGCAACAGCTAATCCTCCCAGATTTGGTGCAATTGCAGAAGCAATTATGCCATCTTTTATTGCAAGGTTGTAGCGCACATACAACTTCCTTGCGCTCTTTGTATCAACTTTTGGTACGTTGTTATTATCTATTCCACTGTATAACTGATACTCAGATCTACCAAGTTCATCGTATGTTATACCAAGCACATATATCAAGTCTCCTGTCATCTTCACGTCAAGTGATACCGCATTTTCAATATTTTCTATAACTCCAATCGCTGAAATAAGTAATGAAGGCGGCGCAGAGATCATCACTTCCTTGCCATTTTCATCGTACCCTTTGAAGTCGTTGAACATGCTATCTTTTCCTGATATGAATGGAGTTTGAAATGCAGTTGCAATGTCATAACAAGCCTCTGCGGCTCTCTTTAGTTGCCATAGCCTTTCTGGATTATGAGCATCACACCAGCAAAAATTATCGAGCAACGCTAGATGATTTATATCTCCTCCTGCAGCTACATAGTTGCGTATAGCAGTGTCAATCGCGCATGCTGCCATATGGTAAGTGTCAATTTCTCCGTAACTTGAGCCAAACCCATGTGATTTTACAACACCTTTGTTTAAAGAAAGAACCGGCCTCGAAACAACAGCTTCGCTACACACTCTTCCTTTGCCCTGCAATGGTTTCAGCACTGACGATCCCTGAACTTCATGATCATATTGCACCACCATGAACTCTTTGCCGCAAATATTTGGCCTGCTAAGCATTTCTTTTAGTTCAATTTCTTGATGCGGTGTCATCCAAATACTTGATATTGGGATCCATTCTTCTTTTTTCTGGATTCCAGTGAGACCTGCCAGTAACTCAACAACTTTAAAATGATCAGGACCATAATGTTTCTCAAAAATAGGTAAAGCCTGTTCAAGCACTGGGATAACAGAAAAGGGTGCTGTAGACGTCTTAGACCATGGCTTTGTCTGTAAATGCATTTTAGGATTGCCATTGTGTAGGAACTCAGTTTCGATATTCATTATCGGTGAAGCGGAAGCGAATCGAACTGTTGACATACCAGTACTATTAAACTCTCCAATCACGCTAACTTCCACATCGTGTTTTTTCATGATTTGCTTAAACGCAGGTAGATTTTCTTCTGACACTGCTAAGGTCATTCTCTCTTGTGATTCTGATATCCATATTTCCCACGGGGCCATACTATCGTTTTTAAGTGGAACATTGCTTAAATCGACTTCAAATCCATTCTTTCCCATTTCACCGATAGACGACGATAGACCACCCGCTCCATTGTCTGTTATTGCATTGTAAAGACCAAGATCTCTTGCCTCTATGAGAGCATTGGACATTTTTTTTTGCGTTATAGGGTCGCCAATTTGCACAACTGTTGAATGGCTGTTTCCCGATAATGCCTCCGAAGAAAATGTTGCTCCGTGAATTCCATCTCTTCCGACCCTTCCACCAATAATTACAATTTTGTCTCCATTTTTTGGCTTTTTAATGTGTGTAGGTAAATTATTTATATTGCGCGGAATAATTCCAACACTCCCAACAAAGACCAACGGTTTTCCACAAAATCTATCGTCAAAATATACTGATCCAAGTTGTGTTGGAATGCCAGAGCAATTGCCAGCAACATTAACACCATGAATTACTTCTTTCATGATATATTTTGGTGGCAAAATTTCATTAGTGCACTCTTTATCTTTAAAAAGTTTGCCTTTTGCTTTTTTGGCAAAGCAAAAATAGTATGTATTCATTATAGGCACTCCACCTTTGCCAAAGCCCAATATATCGCGATTAACTCCAAGCACTCCAGTCATTGATCCACCAAATGGATCAAGAGCTGAAGGGCTATTGTGAGTTTCAACTTTATCCACAATCAAGTAATCATCGTTAAAAATTATTCCTCCTGCATTATCGGAGAAAACTGATACGCATATGTCAGAATTTATCTCACGTGTAGCACGCTTAATATAATGTGCATATAGGCCATCATTTATTTCATCAATTGGAGAGCAAAAAATATTGTGATTACAATGTTCAGACCAAGCCTGCGCTAGGGACTCAAGTTCAATATCATAGGGATCTCTACCAAGTTTATTGAAATAATCCTTTATAGCTTTCATTGCTGCAAGAGAGAGCCCTAAAATACCATTATCATCGATTCCATCTCTGCTGATCTTTTCAAGCTCTTGGTCACTTACATTGAGGTTGACAGATTTAGCACCGCTCTCTGTCATCTCAGCACCATCTCTTATCATCCAAGCGCCATTACACTGCTTAGATCCATAGATTCCAGCGTCACGTGCTGGAATGACGCCAGGTAGTGTATTTTGCTTACCGAAGTACCTCCAATGATAATTGCCGTTTTTCTTATAAATAAGCGTGCAATACTCAGTGATAGGGTTGAATTCTATATAATCTTCGGTTGGTATGCTACCTTTACCCAAGATCAATTTTGAACTTCTTGCTTTGATCTCAATTGGTGTCATTCCATCGCGTGACGCTGAAATCTGTGCTTTCCCTTTCTGGATCTTAGTGTCAAGCACTGGAATGACAGGCTGTTCGATATAACCTTTGCTAATTAAATACTCTCTGACAATCTGTTTTGCCGTGTTGCCTACATTATCGGTCATGCAAGGCAAGAAGCTTATTTCCAAGCCCCACTCAGCTTGCGGTTCTATAAAATTATATTGAACTTCTTCAAGATCTTTGTTGTAGAAGTAATACTGACAATCTTGTATAATTTTATTATAAAATAGCTTACAAATTTCTTCATATAATTCTGATGGTAATTCTTTACTTATATAAATCAAATAAATATTGACTAGCCATCTATTGCCAATTTGCTTAAATTTGTTTAAAACTTCTATTCTGATGTTTGTCATACAATGTTATGAAAGATTTTAATATATAATAGCACAAGAAACTGTGAGCACATTTATATTTTGCTGTACAATAAAACATCGTACTAGTTGTCATTTTCGTGGGAAGAGTTTTTACTGCTGACTTAGATGAATCCTTTTTTGATGTACTGGCTCGGCACATATTTTCTGAGTATGAAAAAGAAGAAATTCCCAAGGTAAAGGTCATCCTTCCTTGCAAGAGGGATGTGATAGCGTTGCTGAGTACATTCAAGAATTGCAGCGCTGGAAAATGCATAATTTTACCAGAGATAATTTCGCTAGAGAGCATTGATGAAGAAAATTTAATATTAAATTTTGATAGAGTTAGAGTTATAAAGCCAACAAAAAGGACATTGCTGTTGATTCAATTCATATTGGAGTGGAATAAAAAAAATAATGATAATTTTCCTATTGACTTGGCTTATAGCTTGCCATCACTACTTGATAAGATTCAACATACCAAAATAGCGGATTATTGTCAGTTCGATGAGCACTCAAAGAAAACAGAGAATTTCATAAACTTACTCGTCAAAACCTGGAGTAACATTTTAAAAGATCTGGGAGTAATAGATATGCTAGAATATAAAAGTGACTACATAAACAATATGATAGTCTCTCTTCAGGAAGATCAACATATAATCTTCGTTGGAATTGGAAAAGGTAAAATCTACAAGTTATTGATTAAAGCTATATATGACTTATCACTTGGAAAGATAATTTTCCCTAACCTGAATCTGAAAATTAAAGAGAAAGACTGGAAATTACTTGATAAAAAACACTATCAATATTGCATGAAAGATCTGCTCAATTATTTAAATGTAGATAGGAAAAATGTTATCTGCTTGAACACTATGGACAACGAAATTGTTGATTACATCTTTAATACAGCTGCTAGTCTAAGCAAGGTTAGCAATGAGTGCATTGGAAATATCGAAGTCATCACTTGTGATTCAAGAGAGGAAGAAGCACAAGTAACGTCACTAATTATAGAGAATGAAGGTTATGAAAACGTTTCTTTGTTTGTCTTTGATAAATTACTTGCAACTCGTATAGCGCGCTCCATGTCGAAAAACTATTCTTACATAACGCTTCTGCTTTATAGTATTGAAGTTTTGACCTCAAATTGGAACAGCGTGGCACTGCTTTCTCTTCTTAAACATAGGATGGTAACTTTTGGTTACTCTCAGGAAGAGTACACTCGAATTCTATCTGAGTTTGAGATAGAGATATTACGCAGCTTCAGTACGAACGGCCGAATCAGTATTATTAATGCTATTAATGCCCATAAAAAGCTAAAATATAAAGAAGATATATTGATTATTATCAATAAGTTAGAAGTTATATTTAATCCTTTACTTAATTCTATAAATTACCCTGTTTCTCATGTGGTAACAGCTCACTTACAGTGTATTAATTTGCTTTCTGCGGTAGATTTTTTAGAGCTAAATAATGAAGTAGGTAATTTTATCCGTGGTTTCTTAAATGCATGTGAGGACATGACGATTAAATGTTCCCTAGAGTTATATAGCCAAATCCTAACCTTATTTTTGAAGAAAGAGTTTTTTTTTGTAGCAAGCGACTTCAATGAGTTTAGTTTATATCACAATAAAGTTGTAATACTTGCTGGATTTTATGATATGCCAAGTTTTCAAAATCCGTTATTGAATGCACTAATAAGAGAAAAATTCGACCTTCCTTCCATGCAAGAGGAGCAGGGGTGCTTTTTATATACTCTACGCAGTTTATTTAGCGCAAGTAAAGTGTACATCACAAGATTACTGAGCAACAGGAAACCAATTCTATTGCAGCGCTTAGAGATTCTGTTACAAGGGCCAAAATATCCTTATCGCGATTGGCTAAGAATATTAAACACGCCTGAATGTGTTATTCCGTGTGCGCAGCCTACGCCAAAGCCTCAAACCAAAGTTAGAAAAGAAAAAATGCGGATGATGTCTTGCAGTGCAATAGAAAAGCTAATTCGTAATCCTTATTCATTTTACGTTGAATATATACTGAACCTTAAACAATTAAGAAACTTGAATTTTAAGCCATCGATATTAGAATTTAGCACTATGGTACACAACATTCTTGCAGGATATTCACGCAACAAAAAGTCGCCGATGAGCATTGCACGAGAAGCATTCTTGACTAGTCAGTTTAATTTTTCAAATATGTGGTGGGTAAGGTTACAGAGGATAATTCAATCTTTTGTCGAATTTGATAAAACTCGAAGTAATTATGTTGAATTGGAAAAGAGCTTTTCCTTTCCGATATTTCATACTGGGGTCATTTCAGCGCATGACATACAACTGCACAGGTACTGTAAAACTTTCACTAAGATGAAGGATGTAACCCAAATTCCTAGACACTGTAATCCAGAAAACTTCAAGCAATTGTATAATAAAAACAAGAGTCCAATGTCAGCTACTTCCATAAAAAAAGAAAGGGATGGAATGACAGAGAAGTTACAAGAAATTTCACTGACAGCAAGATGCGACAGAATTGAATATCTGCCAAATGGGCAAGTAGCAATTATAGATTATAAACTTGGCTCGCCACCTTCCAATGAAGAAGTTATATCAGGATTTTTTCCACAATTAATTTTACAAGCCTTAGCGGTAGAACATATAACAAAAAGAGAAGTTTCAGAACTTGCTTATTGGAAACTTGACTATGATAAAATAAAGGTTATTGCTTTGAAGGATTACGTACAAAAAATGCAGGAATTTCAAGATAATCTACCAAAATTTATATCTAATTATTTAAAAGAGGCTACTCCCTTTATTGCCTCTCCATATTTTGATAAATTCCTAAAGTTTAACAGCTATAAACAACTAGAAAGGCTAGATGAGTGGTTGTGAGAAACAAAAACCAGATTCTGAAGGCTCATCGTTGACGATAAGGCTGCTTCTATTTGGACTTTGACAGTATCTTACCAGCCAGCAATGGTGTTATTCCAGCATCCCTCATCTTATCATCCAAGTAGCAGACACTTGTTCCTTTATGATGGTGCTATTCAAGGAGCTTTTCTTGTTATTCAAATACTTGATGCTTGGATCCATGATCCTACTTTAATAATAAGTATTTTTAAAATTTACCAGGCAGAAGAAATGGACAACAAAATCCGTAGGTAATTAATTTATTACACTCCTATTTTAAAATTTAGCGTTGGGTGATATCTAAACGACTTATAAGCGCATTTCAGCTTGTATTGGCAAAATCCGAAGTTTTAAAAAAGACATGTAGTGCATACAGTTGGAAAAATTAAACAATAGTACGCAAAATGCAAGTCTTCTTGTCATTTTAACATGCACAAATTAGGAAGTTAAATAATAGCTTCAGCGCCGTGATAAAGGAATGGCGAAGATTGTCAAGTAGTTTTGTTTCTATTAGATGGCAGTTGGTCAAATCATAATGCTTGTGTAGTTGTGAATCTAAAGTGGTAGCTCATAAGTCTAATAAAAATTCACATATACAGAAAGATTGGTAACATTACTTAAATAGAGATTTTCATTATAATTATGCCAAAACGTAAAGATATAGAATCTATATTAGTAATAGGAGCAGGTCCAATAATTATAGGTCAAGCGTGCGAATTTGATTATTCCGGAACTCAGAGTTGCAAGGTATTAAAAAGTGAGGGTTATAGAGTCATTTTGGTTAATTCTAATCCTGCAACTATAATGACGGATCCAGAGTTTTCTGATGCAACGTATATTGAACCCATATTGCCTGAAATCATAGAAAAAATCATAATTAAAGAGAAGCCAAATGCAATATTGCCAACGATGGGCGGGCAAACTGCTCTAAACTGCGCAATGAAACTTGCAGATGACGGGGTGTTAGATACATATAATGTAAAGCTGGTTGGCGTAAATAGAGAAACAATCAAAAAAGCAGAAGATAGAGAACTATTTCGCCAATCTATGGATAAAATAGGGCTAAAATATCCTAAAAGTATCGTTATAAAAAATAAAGTCCAAATAAAGAAAGCCCTGGATTATATAGGGTTGCCTGCAATCATTCGTTCATCGTTTACTCTTGGGGGTGCAGGTAGTGGCATAGCGTGCAATAAAGAGGAGTTTATCAACATTGCAGAGAATGCTTTGAAAATTTCGCCAATAAATGAAGTTCAGATAGATGAGTCGATTATTGGTTGGAAAGAGTACGAAATGGAAGTTATTCGTGATTGCAAAGATAACTGCATAATAGTCTGTTCAATAGAAAATGTTGATCCCATGGGAGTTCATACAGGTGATAGCATTACTGTTGCTCCTGCTTTAACTCTGCGTGACGCGGAGTACCAACAAATGAGAAATGCATCTATAGCAGTGCTGAGAGAAATTGATGTTAGTACAGGTGGTGCAAATGTCCAGTTTGCAGTTAATCCCAAAGAAGATGGCAGCCTCGTTGTAATTGAAATGAATCCAAGAGTTTCTCGTTCTTCTGCACTGGCCTCAAAGGCAACAGGTTATCCAATAGCAAAAGTTGCAACTAAGCTTGCTGTTGGCTATTCACTTGATGAAATACGCAACGATTGTACACAAATTATACCTGCTGCATTTGAACCGGTGGTTGATTACATCGTCACCAAAATTCCTCGTTTTGAATTCGAAAAATTTAAGGGGACGAATTATGAGCTGTCAACTTCCATGAAATCTGTGGGTGAAGTGATGTCTATAGGACGTACTTTTAATGAATCACTACAAAAAGCTTTTCGTTCACTTGAAACTGGTCTCACTGGGCTCGATGAAGTGTTCTCTGAAGGTACAAATGTTGATCATATAAAATCTCAATTAGCAAAATTGCTACCAAACAGACTACTGATTGCTGCTGACGCAATGCGTCACGGAATAAGCATAGAAGAAATAAATTCGATTACAGGGTATGATCTGTGGTTTTTGCAAAATATACAGCAGATCATCTTAGCTGAACAAAAAATTAAAGAAGCTGGTCTGCCTGAAGCTGCACATGAGATATTAGAGCTGAAAAAGATGGGATTTTCGGATACAAGGTTAGCAAAATTAAGTAGCAAAAAAATAGAGCAAATTGAAACAATAAGGAAAAATTTTGACATTCATCCAGTTTATAAACGTGTAGACACATGTGCGGCTGAGTTTGAATCTAGCACTGCCTATATGTATGGATGTTATGAAGGAGACGTTATAAATAAGACAGAGTGCGAGGCGAAAGTTTCTGACCGAAAAAAGGTTGTTATTTTAGGCAGTGGACCAAACCGTATTGGTCAGGGTATTGAGTTTGATTATGCATGCGTGCATGCAGTTTCTGCTGCCAAAGAAATGGGATATGAAACAATAATGATTAATTGTAATCCTGAAACCGTTTCAACTGATTATGATACTGCTGATCGTTTGTATTTTGCTCCACTAACTGTAGAGGATGTGCTTGAAATACTAAATAAAGAGCAAGAGAATGGTACACTAGTTGGTGTCATAGTGCAAATAGGTGGTCAAACGCCTTTAAAGTTAGCCAAAATACTAAATGAAAGAGGTTTGAATATCTTAGGTACATCTTTTGACTCTATAGATCTTGCCGAAGATCGTATGAGATTTAAAAACCTTGCTTCGCGACTTGATTTAAAACAACTTGAGAACTCTATTTGTCACTCAGTGAAAGAAGCGTTAGCCAACGCAGAGAAGGTGGGGTTTCCATTAGTAGTCAGGCCATCCTACGTTTTGGGTGGTCAATCTATGTCAATTAAGCACGATATTGAGAGCTTTAAAGAATATGTACTGGATCAGACTAAGATTTTTGAACATGGGTCGCTGCTACTTGATAGATTCTTAGTCAATGCAGTTGAGGTTGATGTTGATGCTATATGCGATGGGGAAAAAGTTTTTGTTGCGGCAGTTATGGAGCACATTGAAGAAGCCGGAGTTCACTCTGGCGACTCAACCTGCTCAATACCGACAAATACTCTGAGTGATGAAGTCGTAAAAAATATTGAATTGCAAACTGAAAGAATAGCTTTTGAATTAAAGGTGAAAGGCCTAATAAATATTCAATTTGCCATTCAAGGGAATAATATATATATACTGGAAGTGAATTTAAGAGCTAGTCGTACAGTTCCTTTTATTTCCAAGGTAATCAATATTCCTGTTGCAAAGCTCGCAACGCAAGTTATTCTAGGCAAAAAATTAGACCAAGAAAAGAAATCTCTTGATTACTTTGCAATCAAAGCTGCTGTTTTCCCGTTTACACGTTTTTCGGAAATTGACACTCTGCTCGGTCCGGAAATGAAGTCAACAGGAGAGGTAATGGGAATCGACTCATCCTTTGAGGCCGCGCTAGCAAAAGCTTACATGGCTGCAGGATATAAGTTGCCAACAGAAGGAAGAGCTCTGATTTCAGTAAAAGATGATGATAAAAAATATATATTGCCAGTTGCACGAATGTTGAATGGGCTTGGTTTTGAAATATACTCCACTAAAGGCACAGCCTCATATCTGAACAATAATGGCATTGCTGCAAAAGCTGTAAATAAAGTGAGGGAAGGCAAGCCACACATAGTTGATATGCTTAAAGATGGAAAAATAAATCTAGTGATCAATACCTCAAAAGGTATCAAATCAGTTTCATATAGCAAGGACATTAGAAGAGCTGCTATTTTGCAAAACATAGCCTATAGCACCACAGCGTCTGGAAGTAAAGCGTTAGTACTTGCAATTCAATATGTAAAAAGCAGCAGGTTAGAAGTAAAGTCATTGCAACAGATACAAAACGCTGTTTATAGTTAATAAAAATAGACCTTTTATATAGCTTTCAGTAGCACGTTGGTTTCGGTAGAAACAAAACTATGTAAGCAATCTTTTAATTTTCATATATTCGGAGTAATTCTTGTGCATTGGCTCTTATTATAGTAGGGCATTTTCTGTCACTTGATAGTAAACGCAATATTTCAATTGCACCTTTAATGTCATTATTATGTATCTTTATTATAGCGATAGCTTCTTGACTTGAGTAAGGATACACCGCATTTGCTGCTAAATTATTGATTTTATCTTCATTTATTTTGTAACTGCTATAAAGCAAATTCATTACTTCTAAGTATTGCGCTAATTCGCGCAAAACGTCAGGAACATCCTCATTGTCTGCTATATCACTATAAATAGATGCTGCGTCTATTGATGTTGAGTTTGAGATACGACTGAATGCACTTTCAAAGTCTGCTAAATGCTTCCAACTTGAGTCTATTCCCTCTAATAACTCACTATCTTTTTTGGAGAATAACACTTCATAGAACTTATTACCTGCAATTGTAGATTGTTTTGCATTATCAACATTACGTGACGAGTACAATATTATGCAAATTAGCACTGGTATCAATGTAAGTAGAGAAATGTATTTCTTCATAATGATATTCTCAATATATATTTTTATACATTAATGCTTTTTAATTAGCAAAAACTTATTGACATAGCAATTATATCACATGATAATGTATTCAAAGTTGTTTGAATAGTTGAAGATCAAAATATTTCTAAAGTAGAAATAGAGACAGCAATATAAAGCTAATTATTTTTGTCGGATTTATCCGATGTACCCTCAACCTTTTGTAGGTTGAAGTCTAAATTTGAGAGTTTGATCCTGGCTCAGAATGAACGCTGGCGGCAGGCTTAACACATGCAAGTCGAACGGGGTTATATTATAGCTTGCTATGGTATAATTTAGTGGCAGACGGGTGAGTAATGTATAGGAATCTACCTAGTAGTACGGAATAATTGTTGGAAACGGCAACTAATACCGTATACGCCCTACGGGGGAAAGATTTATTGCTATTAGATGAGCCTATATTAGATTAGCTAGTTGGTAAGATAATGGCTTACCAAGGCGATGATCTATAGCTGATCTGAGAGGATGATCAGCCACACTGGAACTGAGATACGGTCCAGACTCCTACGGGAGGCAGCAGTGGGGAATATTGGACAATGGGCGAAAGCCTGATCCAGCCATGCAGCATGAGTGAAGAAGGCCTTTGGGTTGTAAAGCTCTTTCGGTGAGGAAGATAGTGACGGTACTCACAGAAGAAGTCCTGGCTAACTCCGTGCCAGCAGCCGCGGTAATACGGAGAGGGCTAGCGTTATTCGGAATTATTGGGCGTAAAGAGCGCGTAGGCTGGTTAGTAAGTTAAAA
The DNA here is from genome assembly GCA_051710285.1 of Wolbachia sp. Taxonomy (GTDB): domain Bacteria; phylum Pseudomonadota; class Alphaproteobacteria; order Rickettsiales; family Anaplasmataceae; genus Wolbachia. Next base: position 270,439 of record JBPETD010000001.1, on the reverse strand, counting down.
GTGAAATCCCAAAGCTCAACTTTGGAATTGCTTTTAAAACTGCTAACCTAGAGATTGAAAGAGGATAGAGGAATTCCTAGTGTAGAGGTGAAATTCGTAAATATTAGGAGGAACACCAGTGGCGAAGGCGTCTATCTGGTTCAAATCTGACGCTGAGGCGCGAAAGCGTGGGGAGCAAACAGGATTAGATACCCTGGTAGTCCACGCTGTAAACGATGAATGTTAAATATGGGAAGTTTACTTTCTGTATTACAGCTAACGCGTTAAACATTCCGCCTGGGGACTACGGTCGCAAGATTAAAACTCAAAGGAATTGACGGGGACCCGCACAAGCGGTGGAGCATGTGGTTTAATTCGATGCAACGCGAAAAACCTTACCATTCCTTGACATGGAAATCATACCTATTCGAAGGGATAGGGTCGGTTTGGCCGGATTTCACACAGGTGTTGCATGGCTGTCGTCAGCTCGTGTCGTGAGATGTTGGGTTAAGTCCCGCAACGAGCGTAACCCTCATCCTTAGTTACCATCAGATAATGCTGGGGACTTTAAGGAAACTGCTAGTGATAAACTGGAGGAAGGTGGGGATGATGTCAAGTCATCATGGCCCTTATGGAGTGGGCTACACACGTGCTACAATGGTGGCTACAATGGGCTGCAAAGTCGCGAGGCTGAGCTAATCTCTTAAAAGCCATCTCAGTTCGGATTGTACTCTGCAACTCGAGTGCATGAAGTTGGAATCGCTAGTAATCGTGGATCAGCATGCCACGGTGAATACGTTCTCGGGTCTTGTACACACTGCCCGTCACGCCATGGAAATTGGTTTCACTCGAAGCTAATGACCTAACCGCAAGGAGGGAGTTATTTAAAGTGGGATCAGTGACTGGGGTGAAGTCGTAACAAGGTAGCAGTAGGGGAATCTGCAGCTGGATTACCTCCTTAGGCTTTGTGCACAACTCATCACTTTTAATAGTGGTGCTGTGATGTACTATATTGCTGTCTTTACTTCTACTTTATTTTAATTTCTTGATAATGGAATTGTATGAGTGATAGGCCTCTTTCTCCACATTTACAAATATATAAGGTACAAGTTACTAGTTTTTTTTCTATTATGCACAGATTAACTGGTATCTTATTATTCCTTCTGTTAATGCTCCTTTCTTGGTATTTTATATTGCATGTTTATTTTCCTGAGCTATCTATAATAAAGTACTTGAATGTGTTGTTATCTACTCCCATCGCCAAATTAGCTTATATTTTATGTCTTGTAAGCTTTCTATATCATTTTCTCAATAGTATTCGTCATTTATTATGGGATGCTGGACTTAATTTAGAAATTGCCAATGTCTCAAAAAGTGCTATACTACTGACAGTAACTTTATTTTTCTCCGCTATAGCTTTTTTATTTATGTTTATATGAGTCAATCTGGAAATCCAGTACATCATTGGTTGGTTCAACGTGTTTCTGCGGTGGTTTTATTATTTTTATCTCCTTGGTTTATCTATTCGTTTTCTTGTGCATTTTATGCCGATAGTCTTTTGTCTTTTAATGAAAAATTATCTCAGGCTATTGATCATCCTCTAGAGCTTTTATTTTTTGCTGTACTATTGTTTTGTATTTTTTGGCATGCAGTTCTTGGAATGCAAGTAGTGTGTGAAGATTACATACACAGTGTACCTCTAAGAGTTTTTATGATTACATGTATAAAGTATTTGTCGAGCATCACTTATGTAGCTCTTACTTTTACGATTTTTTTCTTTTACAAGCATATTTTCTTGTAGAATCATCTATTCTATGCTAACCTATTCTTAGCATACTGGTTTTATTACTGGACTATAGTGCCTAGTGATCTTGATTTAGCAATATGTTAAAGACATTGAAAATGTACGGAACATACATTACGCTAAAAGTGAAGGATTTGTTCATTCCACCTGAATCTCAAATCTATGTAAAGGACCTCAGGAAGGTAATGACATATAATGGAAAAAAATGTCAATATCCAAAAAATTATGATCAGATTGTAGAGTCTGGTAAAATTATAGAAAAAAAAGATAGGAATGGAGAGCTTGTAAAAGATGAAAAGGAAAATCACGAATACCGTCTTAAATATAATGGGTACGAGTTTGATCTAGCTTTGGTTAAGAATGTTAATAATAGGTCTTATTTTACCATTGACTTTTTAGTTAATCCAAAAAAAAATAAGGATGTTAAGCATTATGATAGCTACTATAAACCATTTGGGTTTTCAAAAGTCGATCTTGAAAAACATTTTCCAGTTTTTGAAGCTCAAAAAGCTGAGAATTCTAAATACACGTTTGAGCTAACTAATTCTTCTGTACTAACTAAAGAGGTAAAAAATAAAGAAGGTAAAATTCAGGAAGTTGTTGACCAGAAAGGAAGAAATGGAGGATTATTGTACACTAGTGATTATAAGAAGTTAAGCACTACTTTTTTTGAAGTTAGGGATCATAATGGTAATCTAGAGCTAGATAAAAGTCTTATATCTATTCCTATTGTTCTTGTTGCTGGCTTAGCTAAGATTTGTGCTAGACTGCTGACTTTCATTCCTATGAAATTAGGGGAGGATTTAGTAAATAGACAAAATCCAATTACAAAATTTTTTGGTTACCTTTTGTTCACTCCTGCAATGGCAGTGAAAAATTTAGTAAACATGGGAGCTACTGCACTTAAGGCTCCAATTTTATTATTTCTGGCAGATAAGAAAAAGTATGGTGATGCTTACTGGACTATGTGGAAATACCAATTAAATAAATATTGTGAAGAAGTAAAAGACGATTATTCAGTTATTAAAGAAGGAAATAGGTCAGAGCTAGAGAAGAAAGACTATCTTGACTGTGATACTATTTGTGGCACCTGGAAAGAGCTTAATGCCATGAGGCCAGATATTGAAAGAGTGTCGGAAAAGTTGCCGAGCAAAAGTAGTGAAAGCATGAATAAATTAAAAAAACAAAGCTCAGAAAAGAAGAAATCGCAAAACGAGATTAATGAACAAAGAGATGATAAAAATCAGGGAAGCGGTACTCCTTATACTAATAAAGTAACACGAGAAAGACAGGAAGGTGCAAAAACTCTCCATCACGTCCATAATCAGCAATTACTTTAATTTAATACATACTTTCTATTTAATCTCTTCGCGACAAAAGTTTGCATATATTTTGCCTTTGATATAATATATCAAATATACCATGTAATATTATGTGGTGGTAGTGGCAGTAGGCTTTAGCCTTTATCCAAGTCAAAGCAATTTCAGAAAATATTTAGTCATAACACCATGCTTCAAAACACTTTATTGAGACCAAAAAGTAACTATATGCCGTCCATAATTGCCACAAATATACAGCATGAATCATTAGTGATGGAGGAATTAAAAGCGCTGCAAGGGTATAAAAGTAATTTTTAAGACGGTATAGATCGGAATAGCAGCGGCAATATTAATTCGCCGCACTTCTTTTGCAATGAAGATGAAATAATGTTAATTTTGCCTTCAGACCACTTTATAGGCTATTTGAGGAATTTTAATGCTTCTGCTTAAAAATCCGCCTCAGATAGCCTCTGAAACTAACTCTATAGTTACTTTTGGAATAAAGCCTTATGAATTTAATCCAGAATATGAATATATCAATGATGTTTATGCTCAGCAGGAGAAATGCCATGTAGTTAGGAGTTTCGCAGAAAACCTCAACACGAATTAAATAACGATCATTACTGGAACTTTGGAATATTCGTGTTTAAAGCAAAACGCTATGTAGATAAGATGAAAAGATCTGCTCAAAATCTTTATAATTTATGTTGTGCAAGTGTATAACATTTCACACCACAAGGTGGATTTCTGTATTTAAGGCAATGAGATTTTGTGCAAATTGAAGGCATATCCGTTGATTATTTAATAATGGAGAAAGCGAAAAACGTTGCAATGATAGAGGCCAATTTCGATTGGATGGATGTTGGAATTCTGAATGCAGTTATAGAATTAAGTAAGAGATTTGATAAAGAGCCGGTGTCATTCCAGCATGTAATCGAAAAAAGAGAAAAATTTCACAGTAGAAAGTAGTACATAAAATTTATTAAGTAGAGCTTACAAGCAGCCAGATAAGAGCTTAATATCATTTTATTAGTAAAGTTAAGAAAGCGAAGGTAATAAAGAAAGAAATCAAACTATATGGATTTTGCAGTGTAGTTTTAATGGGCGAAAATTTTCTTATAAAATATCTGTTTATGAGCCCATTGAGCTGCACTTCTAGGCAGTTTTACTGCCATGGAGATGAATACCATATAGCGCTGTCAGGAGATGGATATATAAATTTATGGATAACGCGCGTTATAGCAATAAGTCATTTGGTAGAAATTCCAAGTAAAGTTTCCATCCAATTGAAAATGGAAGCACAAATTTTCCACTTGAGATAGTTGAATTTCAAGTAGTGGAGCTTTTATCTGATACTGATATAGTAAGGTTGGATGATATGTATGGAAGATTTTGATGCACAAGCATTATAATTTGACTAGCCGTCATCCAATAGAAACAAAGAAAAACTGCTTGACAAAAATTCCTCCAACCCAACTACAATGACGCTAAGGCCATTCGTTTAACTTCGCAATCTGAAGATTAAAACGACAAAGAAGACTTTGTATTTGGCTTCTCATGTTTAAATTTTTGCACTATTTCCACTCCATGTCATCATAAAACTTCTAGGTTTTACCTATACAAGTTGAAACGCGCTTATAAGTCATTCAAGACAGCATAGTACGCTAATTTCTAGAATTAGAGAGTGAACAACTTCTACATCGGGGGTTTCTTCTGCCTTTTCTACTTAGCAAGTTTCTTAATACTTATAGCTAAACAGTTTAAAAGACTGTGAATAGTATCATTACAGCGCGTGACGCTGGAATTCAGGAAAATTTGCTTGTAAGCAAAGCAAACTAATTTTATGAACATAGAAAGCGGCTGATCTTATATTAAAATATGAAGTTTTGATGATTATGGAAATGCTGGATCCAAGCGTTGCGCACTGGGATGACAAAAAATGTGACTACTTGAATGGCAAGAAGAGGAGGCAGCAGGATGACTGCCATTAAGTTAAGAAAAGTTGAGTGTTGCGTCTTTCGTCTAAAACAGTCTACAGTCGTTATTTTTCAAATCTCTTGGATTTTTGCCTAAAAATTCATCACAATGACCCAATCACCTCAATTTTTTTTTTGTCTAACCTTAACCTCTCTTTCCTTAACTTAATGGCAGCGTGACCAAGTTGCGGGGGTAGGATTTGAACCTACGACCTTCAGGTTATGAGCCTGACGAGCTACCGAGCTGCTCCACCCCGCGTCGTTGTTTACTTAGTCATTATATATATAATAATAGAAAATAAAAGAATAAAATTCTACTATCGCACACATTTTATGTATTTATTGACTTTTTAACGTCATAGCCGGTTATATACGCAATAACCCACGCAGCGAGGAAATACAACTTGATACTGTGTTTCCCGTATGTCAATGTGCAGGAATTTTGATCTATTTCTCTTTAAGCTTTGACCAAGCTGTGTTTTACTATATCTATTTTCTCTCGCTTTTACCTATACTAATTCTAATAGCAATGCTGTACAAAAGGTATGCAATATTATGTATCGCCTTGATTATAGTGTTTGTAGCATTCACGTTCAGCAGCTGAGAATAGCTTTAGTTGATACTCAAATTCTTAGTAAGGAGAGGTATGTAAAAATATCGTTGCTACAGTAAAGGATATTAGCAATAAGTATTCACATAGACAGTTTCTGCTCTCTGCTGAAAAGCTTCCTTCTGTTATCTCAGCGCCCAAATACTTGGATCTAGAAAAATACACAAATTCCAGCATCACGCACTGGACACATTGCTTTAAACAACATAAGAATATCAGTTAGAACTAAAGTAGAAAAAGGCATTAAAATATGTGATCAAATAAAATTGTCAGCAAAGCTTTCCCGCAAAAGATCCCACCTTCAGAGTATGGTAAGAGTAGTGCCTATTATCAGTAAATAAGTGTTACAGGCTTTACAATGAGCAAAATAGCTTTACATAAAAAGACTAAAACAAGGAAATTTCAAGAGTATATAGAATCTTTCCGCCAATATATTTATGAAAACCTGCAGCGAAATATCAAAAACCTTATGCAGAGATAATTTCCGCATTATTGATCGATAAAAAGGATTGAATAGACCAAAAAACTATGTATGCAATACGAAATTCAGGCATAGCATACTTATTTGCTATATCTGGTCTGTACTTATCATTTGTTGCTGCCTGTTTTATAGTGTTTCGTAATTTATTTGTAATATCTGAAACTTTAACCATTAAGTATAACACTAAGAAAATATCTGCATTTCTCACCATTTTGCCAACCAAATTTTATCTGCTGATTACCGGTGTGCAAATTTCTGCTCAGCGTGCGTATATTATGGTGATCTTAGTACTTGTTGTCATAATAATAGAGAGAAAATATCGTAGATTAATAGTAATTGCATTTGCTGTTTCGATAATACTTATAGTAGAACATGAAGCGATCTTAAAGCTCGGCTTTCAGATGTCGTTTCTGCCGTTTTGGCACTAGTTAATAGTTATCAGATTAATGCCAACAAGCTGTTCAAAATAAAAATAATAAAATATTTTGCGTCGATAATAATTATCTAAGTAATAGCAAGCTTAGCGACCATCCATACACGGCAACAATTTTAATTATCTTTCAATCAGTAACATCATCACAAATTTAATTGCTATACCAATAGTTACATTGATTATTATTTCGTTTAGAATAATCTATGTTTTATTGATTCCTTTAGATATTGAGTGGATTATAGCGCCTCTCATGGAGAGCCCAATTAACAGTGTTTTGTATATAACAAATGCAATAGCTAGTTTCTAGTATTTGGTTATTCTCATTCGCACTTTCCGTGTCTCATCAGTTATAATAACAACACTTGAGTTATTTTAGCTGTGCTTGTGGGAAAGAAATTTGCGTTTCTTTGGAATTTTCTTTATTGTCCCGTGTATTTTTCAGCGCTATGTAAAAACTCCTAATATTCTAGTCAGGGCTGATAACATTGCAAGAAAGGAGAGTGATAATTTGCTATATTCTCTCACTAGAAAAATAGGAACTTTGTTATCGTAACGCAGCAAAGCAAAACTGGCAGAATCAAATTTAAAATCATACTAAATACAATAATTCATACAAAAACTAAAGTGTAGCGATTATTGCTGTATATATAACAAATGGAACAATAAATCAGTGCTGCTTGCTTATAAAAAGAAGAGATTGTAGAATGTTGTGACAAAATTGTCTTAATAATTCAGTTAAGCAAATTCAACTATCCAGTTTGTAATATCACAGTTATTAGATACGCGATTTATGAACATATGGCACATATTCTATTTGGTTAACAAATAGTGACATAAAAATTAGTAAAGTGCGCTCCAACAGGCCTTGGCATGTGACTTTAAGTTGAAAAGCTTGCTTTTACAGTATTATTAATATATAATTAATTTAGTTAAGATGTAAGGAAGTTTATGAACCAAGGTACTACAGAAAATTCTTTTAACTTCAAGCTAAATCACGATGTAGCTGTTACTGGATACCTTACTATAATATGGCGTGCAACAAAGAAATATTCTGTAAATAATACCATACCCATAGTTGCTGTGAATGCTTGGCTTCAATTTTCTCTAGCCTATGTTGCTGCAGTCGTAGTAACTAGCCACGATATGACATTCATTACAAATATTCTTTATTCAAAAGCAATGCCAGCCTATGCTCTTGCTTCTGTTATTCTTGGAACAATTTTATTAACTTCTCTTATTATAAAGCATGCACACAAGCAAGAAATAAAAGATGAAATATTAAAAAATGGTAAAAATACAATAGATAGAGAAATTAGAGGCGGAGAAAGTGATGGAATAAATAAAATTGCTCAAAATGCATTGACAATAGAAATTGTTCCAGACACAAGGATTATAGGCAACAAAAAAGAAAATTTTTCTATAGCCTTACCAATTTCTGGAAAACATGGAGAGATATTGGAAAACAAAAGACAAGAGAATAGAAATAAAATTGTTTTGCTTACTGTACCATATGTGCTAAGTGCTCTAACTGTGGTTGCTGCATTGACAAAATTTGGCTTTGCAAATATTCAAAGCTGGAAACAATGGACTTTCATTGCGGCAGTAGGTGTTATAGCTATTGTTGGTGCATGTATAACATTAAGTAAATTAAGAAATAATGAAGTAGATAATGCATGTAATACAGTTAAAAAATTTGATAGTGCAGATATTCTACTTCCATACAGAGAAGGCAGTGTTGTATTAGTAATCGAAAATAAATTTGAAAGTAAGGAGAAGGGCGATTTACAATCGCAAATATTGTGGTTAGTTGAAAATAGCTTTCTAAAGCCTGCAAATGCTAAGGTTAGAGAAGTGCTTGATGATGTAGGGGAAAATATAAAAGGAAATGTTGATGAAGCAGGAAAAAAAGCGGATTGTTTGTTTAAAGGAATTGAAAAAAGTGTGCAGAAAAAACTGAATGCAATAGATGCTAATGGTACAACGGATGCCGTTAAGAATGCAGCAGTTGCACTGGAAAATGCTGCGAATAAGCTTAATCCTAGCAAATGGTGGCGCTCACGGTCACAGTCGAATACACAACCTCAAGAAACACAAGAGAATAAACAAACAACTGAGTCTGACAGTGGTCGTAGCTCTCATTCCAAAAACAAAGATAACACCGCTAATCTATTAGAAAGCAAAGTAAAAGAACAACGTAAAAGAGTTAAAGCTCTGAAGTTACAAAAAGAAATTAACGAGTTAACACAAAGAGAAAAAGACTTAAAGAAAGAGCTTGTTGAACAAGGGAAGATAAATAGGAAGCAAGAAGAAACAAATGAACGACAAGAAAAAATCAACGGTAAATCAAGTGAATTTTTGTATTACGTGTTAGAATCCATTAAACTAGGAGAAAAAGCAACGTTGCGGAACCTTGATAACAAGATAATAATCCACTGGAAAGACGATTCCCAGACAACTTGCCATATTGAAAAACAGGGCTATCTTCCTAGTACAGAAGTTGATTTTATAGATCCAGATATCCAAGCAGCGTTTAAAGCAGCACGCGTGGGATAGTTGTAATAGATATAACCTTAAATATTGATAATAAATTGGAAAAATTAAGGTTAGACATCTACATAACTGAAAAGTGCAACATATCACGCAGTAAAGCTCAGAGATTAATACAAGATGAGCAAGTGAAATTACTCGGCATGTCTATAACTAATAACGATCACATGGTCATACCAGGTGAGAGTATGTAGGTGCATCTTACTTCTTGCAAACCCACGTCAATCCAGCCTAATCACGACATAAACTTGACATTATCTATGATTATGAGGACATTATAGTTCTCAATAAACAAAGTGGATTAACAGTACATCAAGGCGCCAGGGCAAACAATGATACGCTCTTGAACCCAGTTATTGCTCATTTTGGTAAAATTCCATATATCAACGCAAGACCAGGAATTGTTCATAGACTCGATAAAGATACTAGCGTGCTAATGGTAATTGCAAAAATGAAGAAAACCATAGTTTTGTCTGAATTACTGTCAAATCACAAGATAAAGCGTTAATATTTAGCAGTAGTTTTGGGAAAATTACCTTCTAATCATGGAATAATAAAAACTAATATTGCTCCAGACATGGCAATAAAGAAATGATATGTGTAGTGAAATCACAGAAAACTGGCAATTACCCATTATTCGGTGCAGAATGTTATAGAACTGTAAGCTTAGTCAAATGCATTTTAGAAACGGGCAGAACATACCAAATTCGACTACATATAAAAATCACATTGGAACATTCTATTGTTGGTGATCAAGTTTACGGGAAACAGTAATAAAAGTGCAAAATATGCTAAAAGCTCCGATTTTGTCCGTAGCTTCAATAGACAAGCATTACATGCATACAAGCTAGAATTATGTCACCCAAGGAATAAGGAATATATGTACTTTTGCTCTGATTTACCGAATGATATGAGAGCTTTAATTGATGAATTTGAAGAAATAACAAATTATAGAAACAAAAACTACTTGACAACCTTCATCAATCCCTCTTTCAATAATATTGAAGCTATTTATCTATCTTTGCAATCTGTGCAGGTTAATGACAATACTTAAGGTATTTTGCCTCTCATGTTTAAATTTTTGCACTATATGCACCTCACATCTTTTTAAAACTTCTGAATTTTTATCTATACAAGCTCAAACATGTTTATAAGTCGTTTAAGACAATATAAAACATCAAATAGAGGGAGTATTCGAATACTAGCTGCCTAGATTTTGCCCTTTTCTCTACTTAGTAAATTTCATAGCGTTTGCAGTTTTTGTTATTTGCATTTAAAAGTAGCTAAATCGCAGCGCTGAGAATAAAACGATGATATTTGAGGTACATATAAATAATTAGCCACCGAACAGGGTTTCTTTTGCTTTTCTCATTGGTTGTTATAAAAGTAGCTATTTTATGTTAAAATACGATGTTTTAATGATTATGGAAAGGCTAGATTCAAGTGTTCACACACTGGGTGGAAGAAAAGGCTACTTGGATAACAGGAGCAAGGGCGTTGGAATGACACTATTGTTGATTGGCAATTTAATTTGTCCTATTATATTTGGTATCACTACACCACAAAGAACATACTACTAAACCTTATTATAAAAAACTATTCACTGAAATTAATCAAAATAATGGATAATAAAGGGCGAAACCAAAAATCACTAGAAGAATAATGGAAGACATATTTGACATTTTATTTGAAGCTCTACCCTATTTTACGCATTTGATACATACGCTGATAGAGAAACAGATGTAATGTGTAATTCAATACGCTACATTCATGGAATTGGTTGATCAATGATTACAGTGGTGTAATTTGTGCAAGCTTACTTGCAATATTTGGTAGAATGCCTTGGCACTGCACTTTTTTTTCACTTGGTGTGTTTATTGCTGTGTTTTGGTCTACTCAAGTTGTGAAAAAGATCACAAAAAGAGAGGCTTGCTGTCTTTATGAAGAACAAATGATGAAAGATGAAAAATGTGTTTCTACCGATGAGTATTGATTTGTTGGTACAAACGGATTAGTTTATCCCGATAAGAGGAGTTGGCAGTCATGTTATGATGGCAAAGTGGCAATAATAAAAAGAGAATGCGTTGATCCTTTTAAGCCATTGCGGAAATAAAAGATGGTGCTTTTAAAGCTAACTATTCATTACACCACAAAGCATATAATTAACATCCACATCTTTGGTTAAGTTCCACTCACGCTTTATTACGTTATATTCCATGCCAGCCATGTTTTGTACTGTGACATTATTTTCTCTTAGATGATTTGCAATTTCTGATGGCTTGAGAAATTTATTCCAGTTATGTGTACCTTTCGGCAGCCAGTTTAATATGTATTCCGCACCAATTATTGCAAGACAGAAGGATTTGATAGTTCTATTTATTGTCGATATAAAAATCAGTCCCTCTGGTTTTAGCAATTCTATTGCTTTTTTCATGAAAAATTCTAGATTATCTACATGTTCAACCACTTCCATAAGCAGAATCACATCGTATTTTTTGTCATTTTTCAGTTCTTCAATGCTGGTATGCATATATTCTATGTTTAGTCCAACTTTTTTCGCGTGTAACTGTGCCACTTTTATGTTTTCATCACATACATCTATTCCAACAACATTAATGCCAACTCGAGTCATTGACTCTGACAAAATGCCACCGCCACACCCAATGTCAAGCAATGATAATTCCTTTAAATCGCATTTTTTTAACTCTTTTATTTTCTCAATAATATATGATACTCTCACAGGATTCATCATATGCAATGGCATGAATTTGCCATTTTCATCCCACCACTCTCTTGTCATTTTAGCGAATTTTGATACTTCATCTTTGTTATAAGTTTGTGTGTTTTTTTTCTTGCTAGAAGAAGTTGTATTGTTGAGTTTATCGAGACGTTTTTTATGTCTACTTTCTTTTGAAAACTCTGTCTCGAGGAATTGCTTGACTGTGTCTTTCGCTAATCCACTTTCAGTAAACTCTGCACCAAGACACAGTATATTTGCATTACCATGTTCGCGAGCTAATTTTGCAATCTCTACACTATTACATAAAGCAGCGTAAATTCCTTCAAAACGATTCGCTACGGTACTCATACCGAGTCCTGTACCGCAGATTAATATCCCATAATTTGCTTTTTTATTTATTATATCATCTACAACTTTAACAGCATAGTCTGGATAATCTACACTCTTTTGCTCAGCAGTGCAGCCATGATCTATCACTACATAACCCAAAGTTTCCAGATAAAGCTTTATCTCTGATTTTAATTCATAACCAGCGTGGTCTGAGGCAATTGATAATACATCAAGCATATAAGAAACTATAACTTAAAGGCATCTAACATGAGTAATTTATTTTGGGTTTTTGTCAAGCTCTACTGACCTTTTGGAAGCTCTGAAGCTTGAAATAAATTTCGAGTCAGGGCAGAATAAATTCTGTATAATTTTTATCTATCACTCATTCAACAAGTAAGATGGATTGCATAGATATTATAAAATCAAGACTGTTACTATCTGACATAGTAGGTAAGAAAGTTAGGCTGACAAAAAGCGGAGATAATTTCGTGGGGCTTTGTCCATTTCATAATGAAAAAACACCTTCTTTTTTTGTAAGTAATATTAGGGGCTCGTATCACTGTTTTGGCTGCTCTGCTCATGGCGATGTGTTTGAGTTTATCTCACAAACTGATGGCTTAAGCTTTATAGAAGCATTGGAAATGTTAGCATCAGTTGCATGTGCTGAGTTACCTAAAAACCTCAATATTATCAATGAAAGTGACAAACTGTTTTCAACGCTGAATTTAGCTGCAAACTGGTTTGTACAAAAAAATCAAGGTGTTATAGACTATTTAAAGCAACGCAAGATTTCGCCTGAAATCATAGATAAATTTAAGATAGGTTATTCACCAAACTCTGGCTTGAAGGAATATTTAAACTCTTCCGGTATTGAAGACAAAATTTTGACCGATATTGGATTAATAAACAAGAATTTTCTTGATTATTTCTATGATCGGCTAATATTTCCTATACACAACATCACGGGTAAAGTTGTTGGTTTTGGTGGACGTGCACTGAGCTCTGAGCAACAACCGAAGTATTTAAACAGCCCAGAGAATCATCTCTTCAAAAAGAGGGAGAATTTATACGGGCTAAACCTCGCTTTAAGCGAAATACACAAAAAACAACACATATTTGTTGTTGAAGGGTATATGGATGTAATAGCACTACATCAGGCTGGAATTAGCAATACAGTTGCCACGCTTGGCACTGCAATTTCTGCAGAGCAGATAAAAAATTTGTGGAGATTTGCTAAAGAAATCTCTATCTGTATGGATGGCGATAGTGCTGGACGTTACGCCACTACCAGAGTTGCGGAATTTGCTCTGCCAATACTGGAACTTGGATACACATTAAAGTTTGTGACTTTGCCGAGCGATAAAGACCCATACGATATATGCAATGAGCTAGAATATAAGAAAGAAGACGTACTTTCTGCGCTTGATCGTTCAACAGAACTACATTCTGAATATTTATGGTATCACATAGTTAATAGTAACCTGCATAACTACGAAAACTTTGCTCCGGAAAAATATTCAGTTCTTGAGCACAAGTTCATGAAATATGTCAATGCTATCGGTAATAGCAGTATCAGAAGGTATTATAGAGATTATTTTTACAATAAGCTCAGTGAACTAAGAATAAGCTTCAAAAAGGAGATTTTTAACAGTAAAATTAAAGCAATAAAAGGTGAATATCTACGCAACAAATCTCCAGAGCTGATTGAAGCAGAACAAAATCAAGCCATAATTCTGCGTATAGCAATAGAATTACCCGAAATCTTACACCATCCTATATTTTTTGAGCAATTTTCTCATTTTGAGTTTACCAATGCCAAGATGAAAAAATTACAACAGCACATAATTGATGCGGCGAATAATGGAAGAGAACTCAGCAGGGAGGCTTTATTACGAGAATTTGAGCAGTCTAGTGCCGCCGAAACTGTAAAGTTTATATTTGAAAAAACTAGTGTATTAAATAGCCAATTAAACGAGAGAAGACCGGCAGAAATTATGTGGAATAACCTGATGTTACGGAAAGAATTAAACGTGTTACAAGAAGAAAAAATCAAAGCAAGGCTGGGCGGTAATTTTGACTTAGAGGAAAGGCTAATAGAACAAATAAGGAAAATAGAAGATAATATACAGGAAATACAAATAGAGTTTATTCAAAAATAGACAGATTAAGTGTAAAATTTGCTTGATAAATTCTTTAAACTTCGTTAGCTTAGCATTAAGTGTGTTTCTGATTTAAAACTTGTTTTTGATTTGCAGACTTAATGACAAAATTCAGTAAAAACTCAGGGTATTTTTGGCGGATTGTATCAAATTATGGCATCTGCATATCTTTTCACTTTTTACATTCAGTCAAATCGTGCTTGAACTAAGCGTCAGTAAATTATTATAGAGACAATTTAAAGTACTATAAGTCAAAACCTGCCACTTGGAATTTCTTTGCTTTTTACTTGGTAAATTTTTTTGAATATTTTACTAAAGTGGAGGTATCCTTGATCTCAGTGTCGAAGCACTGTGATGACATCACCTGTTACGCAAATTACCTACTAATTAGAATGTTCCTGCAGCCTGGCGTCAGAATACTTGGGTGACATCATGTGTGAATAACATCATTAGGTTACTTTCATGACTTTGGTGCTGTAATGTTCATGTGTGACACTGGCTCAACAATTTTAAAAAAATCTATCAAAAAGGAGGATTATATGTCTACAATAATTTTATCATCACTTTTAGGTCAAGCTGGCAGTATTTTTGGTCCAATTAGTCGGATTATCGCTTCAGAACTCGGTGCTCTTCTCTTAGTGCACAGCTCGATAATGCGGATTTTTGGTTTGGATGCCGGGCAAAAGATAACACATAGGGCAAGACTGAAAAATCTGCAAATTCAAACCTCAACCCTATGGCAAAACAATTCCAATTATTTATGGCACTGATCGAGTTGAAGGAAATATTATTTGGGCATAGCCGATCAAAGAGGAACTAATAACCACCAAAAATAAAACCGGAAGAGGTATGAATGCTGCGTATGACTACTATACAACGCTTACAATTGCAATCTACAAAGGAGAAGTGGAAAATTAAATAGAATCCTGAGCTGGATACAACGTCACTTAGTTTTGATGAAATAGATTGTACTTTTACCGCGATACAGAGGATCAAAATCCTAATCCATTTATGTCATCAATCGAAGGCGATTGAAATGTGCTCTAGCTTACAGAGGAACATCTTATATATTCATCAAGAATTTTCCTATAGCAGACTATAACAATCGCCTTCCGGTATCTATTATACGATGTGCAAAGTGTGCTAAAGTCCAGTGTATCTTCAGTAGCAGAGAATATTCGGAATATCAATATCATACCAGGTTCAGGAGAGTTTGTGTATGATACGAAAATACAGAAGAAAATTACACGAGAAAGAACAAGCAGTAGCCAATATATCCAACATGGACTGGCAAAAGGTTAAATCACGATAATCACACTAAAAGAGTGATGCGATGCTTTCTTTAGACCAGCCAAAAGAAAATTTAACAAATGTTGAGTGAATGTCGGTAGTAGTTAATTGCTTTATGAATAATCTAAATATTAAGGATTGTAAAATATACCCTGAGTTGAGTTTGAAGACGATTCCGTGATATTATACAATGATTGACAAGTGGGAAAGTATTATCAGAGGCAATGCTAAGCTAACTTCAAAAATGATAATGGCAATCCAAGATATGGCGCACATAATTAGTGATGCAGCAGTAATAAGATATATAGAAGAACTACACAGCAGATGTTATAAGATGATGCTCTATCCAACGCCCTTGCTTGACACAGAAAACAAAGAGTGGCGAGGAAAATTAAGCGTAACTCTTAAAGATATAAGTGATTATTAAGCATCAATATAACAAATTCATAGAACATTACGCGAACATTGCTAAACAGACTAAAGTGGAAGGATTTATCATCGTGTCTGAATTTGTACAGCTTACAAAAGTAAAAGATGCAAAAGGCAATTATCCTGCAGTTATGGAGCTAGTCAGACTTGCAAAGCAGATAAAACTTCAGTTTTGGAATGAAGTAACTGTAACTTATGCTGCCGACTGGAGCTAATATCATTCATATGATAGTTAATATAACATGGATGGACTTTGGTCTTTCAGTACATCAACGTTGTCACATAGACGCTTATTTTTCGCTCACTGATAGCCCAGAACCTCCTTTTGGCTATTCTGCGGAAGATGTAATCGATAGTTGGAGCAGTGTGGCTGGGTATGATTATTTTTACGATTACTCAAAATGCGTCTCTAAGATGGAGAGTATAACGACAGTGGACATACATGGAAAACATAGATAAATAGTGGAGTAAGGCTCACGTAAATCCTGATGGCAGTAAAACAAAATGCAACCAAAGATAAAAAAATATGGTTTGCTGAGTATGTATTTCCCAGCATGAACAGCTGCACTAATGAGTCTAATATGTTGCTGATAAAACAGCATAGAGAGCAAATATTGCGATATTCGAACGGAGAAGTTAGCTTTCTTGCGCAGAAAATTGCAATCGAAGGAACGCTAAGGAAATTGCAGAATTCAGAAATGGTGAAGAAAATATTTTTCTGGGCATCGGATGCAAGGTCGTTCCATTATTTTCTCAATTTGTATGATATGTAAGCTGACTGCCATAATTGGCAAACATGGCATTGAATTGAGGGAAAACTTCATGGCTTAATGTTTCTGATGTTTTATCTGATCTATTACGAAAGGCAGGTTAAAAAAAGCGATCAGTTTGACATAAACAACGTTAAAAGATTGTTGCCTTGGTATGTAATAAACGATCAACAGTCGATACATTCAGTTATTAAAATGCTACAGAGCTACTATTCTTTTGATGTTGTGTTGAGCAGGATTCTAAGCTAGAATTTGCTCAAAAGGGTATGGAAGTTACGCTGAATACCATTTTGTGAAATTGTTTTTAATCACAGCTCAAAGCCAATACAACTTGTGAGGTCAGCCAACTAGACTTGAACAATAAAATCAACGTTGTTTATTTTAACCGCAATTATTGTTATCCAATTGATGTAAAATATGCTGAGCTACCAAAGAAGGGCAATGCTGCAACGGATGAAATACCATTAATCATACAGTAGGTGGAGGCGCAAAATATAGCTGAAGTTTTACTTTATTCTTCGTGCAAGAGAAAAATATATACAATTTTAAGCTACCGATAAAATATACGTGGCTTGCGCCAAACGATGGCATAACAATTTTAAATCGCGAGAGAAGCATACGACGAGAATTATAAAAAAAATTGCAAGCATGTCTATTTAAATAATTTAGGTTGGTTATAACTGCTCTATATATAAACTTTCTTTTCCTTCAACAAGGTCGCTTATACTTAAAGAACACATTGCTTCTCACATCAGTAAAACCTACGTTAAAATGATTGATTTACTGCATGTTAAAAACAATATTGCAATCTTTACTTTAGTTGATGAAGAAGAGGATTGAAAAGGAGCAACGCTTTTTATTTCGCATGATGATAAAGATCATAAGCCTATCAAAGCACAAACAAGCAGTCCACTTACGGACATGTAATGTAATCTGCAAATGTGGAATTATAGTAGTGCTACGTTTTGGCAAGCTGTCGGTTATGAGCCCAGTTGCATTAACACTAGTTGAAAAAGAAGTAATAAAATTTCAGAGTGCTAAGATTATAGATAAAAATAAATATAAGCTTATCGACCTAATTAGATGGCAAGAAGACACTAAAGAGCACAAACACACAGTAAGTGAAAAACTTATTCTGCCTAATAATTCAATAATTCCTTTAGAAGTGCATAGTGGTAAAGTTTTACCTAAAAGCAATCACTTATAGTGATTCATTAGGTAATGTGGAAGCAGAAATATTTAAACTCTTGAAAGCTACTTAGAATTAAACATTTTATTTTTATTTCATTAGAAAATTTATTATATTATCGGTATAGTAAATTAATTAAATAGAAATAATGACTAATGATGCAAAAGTTATCTAATGAAGCACCAATAATACTAACGTGGTACCGAGAGTACATGGTACATCTTTACCAGATGGTTAAAACGGTTCTCTTAATTATTCAGATATAGTCAAAAATCATAAATTAAAAAATAAAGAAGAGAGGACATACATTTTGTTATAAATGGCCTAGGGTTCAAGCAGAATCAAATAGATGATTTTAAAAGTGAATTAGAAGAAGTTGAAGGAGTGTATGTTGTAGATTTACACCGATATAACTGGAATGAGATAGATAAAGGATGGAAGATAGATGACAAAGATAATTAGTATTGAGAATTTCTTTAAGAATATGTATAATATAACAGGTAAACAGAGAACATACCTAGCCATTGAAATAGATAGCTTTAAACTAATTGCTCTAACACTCTTAAAGCAGTTTATAAAACATGAAAGTGCAATATATATAGACTTTGATTCTTTGAGAATCGTTGATGCCCATATAGGGAAAGATATAACAATTCTTAAAAAATATTGTATGGTATATTGAAGTATTTCAAAAAGATAGTGAAAAATTGATCACACATTCTTAAACAATGACTTACTTGCAATAAGTGATTCAAGTGTAGCAGCTGATATTTTATCTGGATGTAAGGATAAAATATTAAATCAAAAAGAAATGTACAGCGAGATGAAACATCTACATCTGTTAATGGATGAACTATGGCATAAAGAACTTATGAAGCTGATGGAGAAGAAAGAAACCACAGAAGAGCAAATAGTAGCAATTAAAAGCAATGAAAACAGATAAAGAAAATGTAAGCAGATATATTAAAGATCTTGAAAATAGAGGAATAGCAACATTGTATGATGAACACATTCTTCAATATCTTAATTCTTTTGACATAAGTTTCAATTTAGGTCATGTAGCAATTCGAAAGGCAGTCTAAGAGGAATTAATTAGTGAGTAAGCAAATAAAATGGAGTTGTTTGCCTTTGGCAAAACAATGTCAACTTATACTATTAGTTCAGTAAACAGCGATTTATCTTGGATAAAATGGAAGAAGTTATATTGTGAACAAATGTCAAGCAGCAAACTGAAAGAGGTTAAAGTAGGTCAGGTAGCAATGGGAAAGCTATCGTTGAAATAACATTAGACTTATTGAAGAGCTTTCCAGTTATTACAAGATCGTTTATCACTTAATTTTACTTATCATCTGCTGTTGCCAAATTTTGCAAAATTTATTACCCTATTGATTCAAGTCCTGTTGGAATCATATGTATAATGTGTTTATTAGCGGAAATCAGGGAAACAATGGAAGAAAAGTTGATATATTACTTTAGTCAAAGCAAGTGTGAAGGCAATGCAGAAATGAAAAATCTTCTGGGAGGAAAGGGGGCAAATTTAGCGGAAATGTGCAACGTTGGTATTCCCGTTCCACCTGGTTTTACAATCTCCACTTCTGTTTGTAAGAACTATCACCAGAATAATAGATTGCCTTACGATCTGTGTAACGAAATTAAAAAATATCTGGCGATGCTTGAAAATGATATCGCTTGTAGATTCGGGGATTCAAATAATCCCTTACTGGTTTCGATACGCTCTGGTAGTGTGAGCTCAATGCCAGGTATGCTCGATACAATCCTAAATGTTGGCTTAAACGATGCAACAGTTGTTGGACTTGCAAAAAAGAATGGGGAACGTTTTGCTTATGATAGCTACTGCCGTTTTATTACGATGTATTCCAATGTTGTGCTGCAGCTTGATCATCACATGTTTCAAAGCGTTATTGATAATGAACAACAAAAAAATGGAGCAAAAAGTTTAGCTAATCTTGATGTTGATGTCTTAAGAAAAATCGTTGACGATTTGAAAAAGATAGTACATGAAAAAACTGCGAAACATTTTCCGCAAAACGTTGAAGAACAATTGCTCAGCTCGGTAAATGCAGTATTTGCTTCTTGGCAAAATGACAGGGCTGTTTCCTATAGAAAAATAAATAACATTTCTGAAACCCTTGGAACTGCAGTCAATGTACAGGCAATGGTTTTTGGTAATCTTAACAACAATTCTGCAACCGGTGTGATATTTACGCGCAATCCAGCAACTGGGGAGAAAAAGTGTTTTGGTGAATTTTTGGTCAATGCTCAAGGCGAAGATGTTGTCTCCGGTATTTACACACCTATGCCAGCTGACGGTAAGCAAGAAAATACCATGGAAAAATTGATGCCAAGCGCATACCAAGAGTTATGCAATATATGTGAAAAGCTTGAAAAGCACTATAGAGACATGCAAGATATAGAATTTACCGTGCAGAACGGCAAGTTGTGGATTTTGCAAACTAGATCTGGTAAACGTACAGCCGAGGCTACTGTGCGCATAATAGTTGATATGGTAAATGAAGGAGCAATTACAAAAGAAGAAGGAATATTAAGGATTGATCCAAAAACTTTTAATGATTTATTACATCCAGTTCTTGAAGTTAAGGTTGATCAAAAGATAATAGGAAAGGGGTTGCCGGCTTCTCCAGGCGTGGCTTCTGGATATGTGGTGTTCAGTGCAAATGATGCAGAAAAAGCTGCAGAGCAGGATAAAAAAGTAATTTTAGTAAGATCGGAGACGAGTCCTGAGGATATTAATGGGATGAATGCTGCAAGCGGTATAATAACGGCACGAGGAGGAATGACTTCACATGCTGCCGTTGTAACCCGTGGAATGGGTAAGCCGTGCATTTGTAGTGTAAGTGGACTTTATATCGATAAAGATGGAAATTTCTTTTCTATAGGAGATACAAAAGTAAATAATGGAGAACCAATTACCATCAATGGAGTAACAGGTGAGGTAATGCTGGGTACTCTTCCTACAATTTCACCTGAGTTATCGCAAGAATTCAAAATGATAATCAACTGGATAGATGAAATTAAAACTATCAAAGTGAGAGCAAATGCTGATACTCCAAAAGATGCAAAGATCGCTAAAGAGTTTGGTGCGGAAGGCATAGGATTATGTCGCACAGAACATATGTTTTTTGCTAGTGACAGGATTGAATTCATTCAAAAATTGATAATAGCTGATGACAAAATCGAAAGAGCGAGTGCATTAAGCAAATTAGAGAAAATGCAAAAGTCTGATTTCAAAGAAATATTTTCTGTTATGGATGGCATGGAGGTTACCATACGTCTGCTTGATCCACCTCTGCATGAGTTTTTACCAGACAATCAATCCACCATAGAAAAAATCGCTAGTTCACTCAATAAGTCAATTGAATTAGTAAAAAATAAAATAGCTCAATTATCGGAGAAAAATCCAATGCTTGGTCATCGAGGCTGTAGGCTTGCCATTTCTCATCCTGAAATATATAGCATGCAGATTAGAGCAATACTCAGAGCCACAGATGAGCTAAGAAAAGAAAAAAAAGCAGAAATTAAGCTTGAAATTATGATCCCTCTTATCATGGATGAGAAAGAATTTGCTTTGATATGCGAATTAATAAAGAAAGAGTCCTTTGTCATTTCATCTGGAATGACATCAGACAAGGCTTTTTCAATTGGAACAATGATAGAACTACCACGAGCAGCATTGATTGCCGATAAATTAGCAAAACATGCAGAATTTTTCAGTTTTGGTACCAATGATTTAACGCAAACAACTATGGGACTCTCAAGAGATGATTCAGTTAATTTTCTTGATTCCTATAAAGAAAACAACATACTAGAAAACGATCCATTTGAGGTGCTTGATATTGAAGGGGTGGGAGAGTTAATCGAGATAGCTATCGAAAGAGGCAGAAAAACCAGAAAAAAAATAAAACTTGGTATATGTGGTGAGCATGGAGCAGATCCAAAATCTATAGAGTTTCTCATCAAATCAGGGATTGATTATGTTTCATGCTCACCCTATAGAGTGCCAATTGCAAAGTTAGTAGCGGCACAATTTAGCGTCAAACCTAAATGTGTTAGATAAATTAGATTCTAGTGTTGTTTACCGTAGCACGTTAACTTTATTTCGTAAGTTCAACTTCTTTTATCTCTTTATAACTTGGCAATGTAAAATCTTTTACGTGTAACACAATAGCTACTACTAGAGCTAAAGCAGAGCTACAATACAATAAACCGCTGCGCCAGCTATAGATGGAACCATCGCAGCAGCAGTAATGAATAACCCTGTAATAATAACTTCAATAACATCATTCCTTAATGAGATATAAAAATATTCCTTACTTTCTTTATATTTAGTTTCCTCTTCATTTGACATAAAAATTGATGATTTGTGAAGCCGTGAGAATTATTACCACCGCTTAATATAGGATTTTGGCCTGTATCTATTTCTTCTGTTGGTGTTGGAGAGCTGGTTTATTTTCTTTTACACTAGATGTGTTTTGCTCCTCTTCCTCATTTGCAACTGCAGCTACCTACTCTTGTTGAAGAAGGGTATCCATTCTTAGGGAAAAATTTCTTAACGTTAGGGTGATCATTTTTATTGCGAGCTCCAAAACAGGTTTACTATTGATAAATCATTTTCTGTGTATTTATTCTGAAAATTAATCTTTCTCTTTAAGTCTCTTTTGCAAATCATCAAGACTAGTGACTTCACTACTATGGCGAATTGCAAGTGTTATAGTTTTATTTATACTTCATATAAATCTTTAATATCATTATCAATATTTAGTGAGTCAGTTTGATCAGTACCTACAACTCCTACAATATTGCTGCCGGATGCTGCTCGGTTTTCTTTTGTGCTTTGTTCCTCTTTTTCTTGTTTGCTGCTAGTTCAAGTAATCGAATTATTGCATTAGTTTTTGAGTACCATTTATCGCCTTCTTCTTTAAATGACGATTGACTCTGTTTCATTTTCTAAAAGACCTACACTATACTAGTTTCTGGTATGCCTACCATATACTCTAAAAGTCGTTTAACTTCTGATACATTATAAATCATGACAGCATCATCTAGAGTCTGAGATTTTCTTCTTTAATTAGATTCTTGTTATATGAAAGAACTACCTCATACTTTCAATTTTTCTCTGTAAAACAGTAGTCATCAGCGTATTAAAAACTCCCAACACCTTTCATATTCTATGTGACATAAAATGATTGAGCTCTTTGAATATTGCCTTGAACAATAGCAGAATTCAAAGCTTACGATTTTTCTTCTTCATTAAACTTACTGTTTTCTAAAAGAATCTCTACAACATCGTCTTGTTTACTTTCTACAGCCATATGCAATATAATCTTGAAAGTAAGACTTTTCAAATGGATTACAGTACCTAAGCCTGTAACAATTCAGCAATCTTGAGAAATACACTGCGGTTATCGGCAATACTCGCTCCGGAACAGACAGCATCTGCAAATGAATCAAAAATTTTTGTATCTCTTTCTTTATCTATACTTACCTTTATCTTTTCTTTAACTTTTCGTAAAACTCTTCAGCAGCTATATTAGGGTTTTGAGTTACAATTTCCTTTATCTTACCACATGATATAGCAAATTGAGCATCTCTAAAGTTACTAGATTCTTTCGAGCTGGTTTACACTTTATTTTCTGCAATATCATATATCTTTTGCTCCTATCCTTCATTCGTCGCTTCAGCTACTTGTTCTTGCTCAAGAAAAGTAAATCCGTTGTTAAGAAAGAAATCCTTAACACGTAAGTTATTATTTTCAGCTGTATATTTTAGAAGTAAGTTTCCTAGCAAACGGCCTACTTCAAATTTATCTTGAAATTAACTTCTTCCCATTTTGATTTTTCAGTAAGTCTTTAAGACTAGAGATTCTTTTATTATCATATCGTATAATTGTAACTATCTTTTAGTATAACTCTTCAATATCATTATTACTATATACCATAACTAACCTATTACTATATATTAGTTTATTATACCAACTTCACCGCAATCAGTCAAGACATCTTGTAGTTTCATGTAGCATAATGTATACTGAATGCTTTATCTCGAGCAAACGATGGAAGATTTAGCTTACAAATTAGTCAAAGTGACTGAAGCTGCAGCGCTTGTTGCATATAAGTTGGTAGGATTTGGTGATGAAAAAGGGGCTGATCAAGTTGCAGTTAATGCGATGCGAACGGTGCTAAACTCCATGGAAATGAATGGTACAATTGTGATTGGCGAAGGGGAAAGGGACGAAGCACCGATGTTATATATCAAAGAAAAAGTTGGCACAGGAAGTGGCCCTGAGATTGATATTGCTGTTGATCCACTCGAAGGCACTACAATTTGCGCTCATTATAAACAAGGAGCAATGTCTGTTCTTGCTGCAACAAAAAGAGGTGATTTCTTATACACACCTGATGTTTATATGGAAAAAATAGCAGTAGGAAAAAATCTTCCAGAAGGTGTAATTTCATTAAAAAATAATATTGAGAAGAATCTAGGCAATCTAGCAAAGGCAAAAGGATGTAAAGTAAGTGATCTAACAGTAACTATACTTAAACGTGAAAGGCACAATAAATTAATAGCAAAAATCAGGAGATTAGGCGCAAAAATTAAACTAATAGATGATGGTGATATTGCTGCTGTAGTTTCACTAGTGAATGGCAATCATGATATGTACACTGGCATCGGAGGAGCTCCAGAAGGAGTACTTGCGGCTGCAGCGTTGAGCTCAATCGGTGGGCAGATGGAGGGAAGATTAATATTTAACACAGATCAGTTAAAAGAAAGAGCAAAAAGTTTGAATATTGATGACCCAGAAAAAATCTACTCTATAAAAGATATGGCAAAAGGTGAATCAGTGTTCATTGCAACTGGAGTGACAAGTGGTGAACTTGTAGATGGAGTTAAATTTAGTCATAACGTCTGTTCAACTAATTCTTTAATAATACTTCCTAACAAGCTGATAAAGCTACAAACAACACAGAATTTATGCTATTAGTGTTGACATAACTAAATTTTAGCTTTACAGAATACAAGCATTATACATACCACTTTTATATTGAAAATGTTAAGGAGGTATAATGTTCAATTCATCATGTTCTCAAAAAAAGGTAATTGTACATGAAGTTTTTCAGGACGAGCATAAATTTGATGACGATCCTGTGGTATAAATCATATTATCGGATTTTAATAGTTTGAATTTCTCAGGTAGGCTTATTTATCACCATTTATATGATATGAATCATAATGAAGGTAAAGAGGCAAATCCATTCGATAAAATAGCAGAGTACTATAGAAGAAGTAAGAACGTTTTTCTTTTTATTGCCATGCTGGAAGACAAGAGACACTCAAAAAAGATAATTAATATAATAAGTAAGAAATGTGATGATCAAGCTAGATAGAAGTTTGTAGAGAGGATGAATACATATTTAGATAGAATTGTACAAGGGATAAATGACATGAAAGAGTTTTTAAATAGTGATCTGACAGCTTTCTTTAATGGATATCATTTAGCATATCCAGGACACAGCTGCAATATTCATTAAAATCTTAATATTAACATTACTAAATCTGAACAGACTTTGGAAACCAGCGGCTTTTAGTAAAAAAATTAAAAGAATTAAAGAAGAAAAAGCGAAGTAAAAAGAACAAAAATATATAGCAATGGCAAAAGAGTAGTACAATTGAGAAGAATAAGAAACAACAGAGGAACTACTTATTTACAAAGCTTGCAGTATGCGACATTAAAATCCAGCTGAAATGCAAAAGATACATTAGAGAAAGACCTTAGCTATGTTATTGTCCTAAATATAAATTTAGGTCAAATTAGTATTAAAAATCAACTACTGCGGTAGTAATGTTGAACCGAAAGAAATTTTAGAACTAACTAAGCAAAACGAGGCCGTAGTCATAGTGGGTAAAGCTTTACATGAAGTCTTAGGAGAATGCTTAATTCAGTAAACACCATGTAAAAAGGAAAATACACAGTCACGCGAGAATATCGTTTTTAATGCACCTAGTTAAGCTCTTGATAAGCAAGTAACTATAAGAGAAAAAGTGCTCCCTCTCCTCAAAAAAGAGGATACTATTGATAATGGTAGGGTCCGCTACACATTAAACCTAAAGTGCATTATGTCACCATCTTGTACGATATAATCTCTGCCTTCGAAGAGAATTTTTCCTGCATCTTTACGGATTGATTCACTTTTATATTTTACATAATCTGCAAAGCTTATCGTTTCTGCTTTTATAAAGCCTTTCTCAAAATCGGTGTGAATTACACCTGCCGCTTTATCAGCTGTTGATCCTATCTTTACTGGCCATGCACGTGCTTCTTTTGGCCCTACGGTAAAGAAAGTTATCATATTCAGCACTTCATACATAATGCGCACTATTCCATCGAGCCCTGACTCTTGCAAGCCAAACTCTGACAGAAAACTCTGTTTTTCTTCTTCGTCTTCAAGATTTGCAATCTCTGCTTCAAGTTTTGCTGAGATGCAATAAAATTTGCTTTTGTTCTCTTCTGCCATCTTTTCTACCTTTTTAGATAATTCATTGCCAGCTAGGATATTTGTATCTTCAACATTACAGATATACATAACGGGCTTTGTTGTAAGCAATTGAAGCAACTTCATCTCATTTTTATCGATATGTTCTAAGCTTCTTGCAGATTTACCAAATTTTAATGTAGTTAAGACTTCTTGCATTAAATCAAGTTGCCTCTTGAATTTTTTATCACCTTTCTTTGCTTTCTTTTCCAATCGAGGTAGCCTTTTTTCTATGCTATCAATATCAGCTAGGACTAGTTCCATTTCCACTACCTCAGCATCTGATATTGGGTCTATCTTATTATGCACGTGGCTGATATTATCATCTGTAAAGCATCTGAGTAAATGAACTATAGCATCAACCTCTCTAATATGATTTAAAAACTTATTACCGAGCCCTTCACCTTTGCTTGCACCTTTTACCAGGCCTGCAATATCTATAACCTCTAATTGATTGTAAATTATCTTCTCCGAGCCAGCAATTGCTGCGATTTGCTTCAAGCGTCGATCTCTTATTGGCACTTTGCCAATATTTGGTTCGATTGTACAAAAAGGATAATTTGCAGCTTCAGCTGCATTTGATTGTGTAAGTGCATTGAATAAAGTCGATTTTCCTATATTTGGTAGTCCTACTATACCACAGTTAAAGCTCATATTCACTATATAAACTCATGATTCTTGCACAATTTAAAAATTTTTGCTATACTTAATTAGTTACTTATTAACAATTTTGTTGATATAGTAGTGTGTAACTAAATTGAGGTAAAGGCTATGGCTGCACCTAGAAAACGGAAACTATCAAGTGATTTCTACGATATTAAAAGCGCGAAAAGACTCAAGAGCTCATGGCAAAAAATAGCTCCTTTAAGTAGAAACCCTTATCCTGATAATTTTCATGTAGGACAAGCAATTGTTAATGGAAACTGTTTTTTTGACTCATTCAGGCAAGGCCTGGAACAGCAGACAGGAATAAAAGTTACTGTAGAGCAGTTAAGAGATGGTTGTAGAGAATTTGCACAAAACAATCCGCCAGAATGGTTTATAAATGCAATTGCCAACAGTTATGATAACAATAGTCAGCGTCGTAATGAAACTGTAAATGAGTATGTAGTATACATTATGGATAGTAATAGATGGGGTGATCCTGACATTGAAGGTAGAATACTTTGTGAGAAGTATAATGTAAAATTGCACGTTGTTGAAAAATATAGTGTAGAAGGGCAAGAGATATGGACTAATCAAATTGTAAACAAATCAAAGTCTAAGCCTGTAAATGATATAAAATATAATGAAATTAATACAATACATATAATAAATAATGGTGAAAGTCATTTCGAGCCGCTGCTTGATAAGAAAAAAAGTTTAGCAAAACAAGAGCAAGAAGACTTCCTATTAGCAAAAAAACTTCAGTTAGATGAGATCTTAAGATATTGTAATATCTCAAAAGATAGTCCTAAGAAAGAAGAGGTTGAAAAGACATTTGATAAGCTATTGGCAAAAAATGCTGGCGGGGAAATTAGTGATGTTATAGAGCAGTGCGTTAGTAATATAAGGCAGTGTATTCAACGCCATGAAGAGCAAAGCCCTTCAAATTTACCAAGGTATGATATGAAAGAAACAATGGTAACATCTTGTCAACAGCAAATATCACAACTTGTAAAATAAATCTTCATAACCTTGTATGTTTTATATAGGGCTTTTGCAAAAGCTTTGTATTTCATGTAATATGAGCTGCAATATATACTAACCTAAATGCAAGTTGACTATGAAACTAGTTTAATCATTGATGCCATAGAGAAGTTTGGTGGTGAGGCAAGGCTTGTCGGTGGGTGTGTAAGAGACTCAATTCTGCAGCGCAACATTCACGACATTGACCTCACTACCAGTCTTCTGCCTAATCAAGCGATTGAAGCGCTCAAACTTCGCAATATAAAAACTATTCCAACTGGCTTAAAGCATGGAACTATCACTGCAGTTTTAAACCAAAGATCTTTTGAGATCACAACGCTAAGATATGATACTCAATGCGACGGTAGACATGCGAAAGTGGAGTTTACAAACAATTGGCAAGCTGATGCTTCAAGGCGCGACTTCACGTTTAACGCCCTATATGCAGACAAGTACGGCCATATATATGACTACTTTGGTGGTAGTAAGGACTTAAAAGTGCGAAGGTTAAACTTTATAGGTAATGCTGAAGAGAGAATTAAGGAAGACTATCTACGTATTTTAAGAGTGTTTCGTTTTCACGCAAAAATATGCGTTGGAAATTTGAGTAATGAAATATTAGATGTATGCAAAAAGCATTCGCACATGATTAAAAACCTCTCTGGAGAGAGAATAAGAGACGAAATATTTAAATTGCTAGAGTGTGATGACCCCACTCCAACGCTTAAGAGCATGGAAAAATCTGATATTTTGCAAAAAATTATTCCAAAAGAAGTAAAATGTGAAATTCTCTTCTCACCGCTTCTTTTTTGTACTGATGCGATAATAAAATTAGCGTTGCTCCTTAGAACTACCAAAGACAGACAAAACCTTGGAGAATACATAAGCAAGTTTTTACGCCTTTCAAACAAGCAAAGAAAAAAGCTGCTATTTTTACTGTCCAATGATATCAAAGCAGAGCTTTCAGGAAAGGAGCAAAAAAAATACATATCCTTGTTTGGTAGGGAATTATATTGTGATTTGGTCAAAATCTGTGGTGTTGAGTCTGGAACAAATGTTGATGAATACATCTCATTTGCTAATGTATTCGATATCCCGAAATTTCCTTTATCTGGGGATGATTTGGTAAATATAGGTTATCACTCAGGAAAAAGTTTAGGTAGAAGTTTAGAGTTGTTAAAGCAACATTGGGAAGATAATTCCTATTCCTTAACGAAAGAGGAGTTGTTACTTTATGCTAAGAATCTACTCTAATGTTCAATGAGTTTATGCTTGTGATGCTGTTAGTGCAGCTCAGAAAAGAGTTAGATGTGTTGTTTGTATTTTTGGTAACATAAATTCATTGCCTATATTTTTACCAGCTTTTAAACATTACTTGAATCTAGAGATTTTGCTTTTAATTTTTATTGACTTTTCCAGAGCATCTCCAGGTAAAAAGTTTGTATAGGACTGCGCAAATTTTTCATTACGCAGATTATTTATACGCTTCTTAACAAGACTTGCTTTTCTCAGTAGTCAAATTATTCTTTAATCTTGCAGTACCGCTAGTACAACTCATGAAAGCATTGGGCGTATGTTTTACATTTGATTCTTTTTTTTTATTTTTGTAGCTGTTTCCAATCTTCCTTTATTATTTTGAAATAAATCAGCTTCACTTTTGTCCATTGATTTCATATTCGCTTGGTGTGAGATATCTTTCCGTTGTTGCATTTTACCGTAGTGCTTTGTTTCTAAGCTCTCTAATTTATAATCTAAGTTCCCTAATGCATTTTGGTTTTTATCTAATTGCTCTTTGTGCTGAGCATCTTTTCTTTCAATGCTTCTTTCATTTTTTTTTATTTGATCGATTAATTTATGTTGATTTTATCTTACTTTTCCATCCATTTTCTTCACTCAGCTTCCTCTGCTATAGATCATTCAATCACAAATAGCAATTTTCCATTCTTAACTTCTAACGAGAAATTTTCTGCTTGTAAACCTGCAATCTGATGTACTTGATCATTATAGGACAAAGTTAACTCCTCTAACTTTTTTCTTTTAAAGATTGCTCTTGATTATTTAGTAGTAATTGCTGTGCTAACAATTCCATGATGGTCAAAAAAGTTTCCCTTAGGTACTATCTATTCAAGCTAACTCCCATTCTTTATTTCCTTCTAAAGCTTGTGCTTGCTTTTGTAATTCAGCAACATCATTTTCTAAGTTCTTTTACTTATTTATTACTTTACTTAATTGACTTCTTAAATTTTTTAATCGACTTTATAACTCATGCTGATTTCTTTGCGCGCTTTGCGTTCTTCTTCCATAGCTTTTAACTGCTCTTCAAGCTTGGCTTTTCTTTTCGCAATTCACTTACTTTACTTTCTAATTCAGCACTCTTGCATATAGTCTGCTCTAACTCCGCTTGTTTGTTGCTCGATATTACTCTTTTCTTCTCCAGTTGTTGTTTAGATTCTTGAACACTTTGCAATTGAGCAGTCAATGTATTTACATTCGATTGTAAAGCTCCTTATTCACAACCCAAGTTACTAATTTTTCATTCTAACTCACTAACATTACTCTCAAGCCCGATGATTTGCATTCGTAGGCTCTCATTATTCCTCTCAACAGTCTCATTTTTATCAGTAAGTGATTTAAATTCAGATATAGTTTACTGTTGTTCATCAACTTTATCCTGTATTGCCTTTATCTTGTTCCAATGCTTTATTTAATCGTGTTAAACTACTTATTTTTCATCTTTTTCTCATCTTTACTAAATTTTCCTCTACATCATTTTTCTTTCCTTTAACTCAATCGAGAACTCTTTTTCTATTTGATCTGAAACATTTTTCAGTTCTGTGTAATCCTTTTTATATTCTGCAAGTTGCAATTTTAATTGCTTATCTTACTTTAATATTGGAGTTAATTTTCCTTCCAGGTACACTGTCGCTTCTGTAGCTTTTACCAAGCCTTCATTACTCGTTACAAGTTTAGACTCTAAATCTTCATTTATCTTTTGTGAGAGGCATTGCGTGAATATTCAAGTTCTAGTTCCTGACTCATACCATTCAATTGCAATGCTTCATCATCTTCTCTGTACACTTTATAGTAATTGTTCAAAGCTAATTTGCTTTCATCTTTAATATCAAGGCAGTCTTCATCGATATGTCCACACTTACTTCAGAGTAAATTCCTTAATCTTCACTTGTTATCTCACCACTTTTCTGCAATTTCAGATTTTAAATCATCTTCAATGTTTTATCTATTTTTCAACGCATATTCGGTTTGCATTGCCATATCTTGAAATGCTACTTCATCAGTCTGAACTCCTCCATCTTTGCTTATCACTACACTTTGGCTCCCTTTCTCTGTAACTTCGGGTTTTAAGTCAATTTAAACACTTTCATTTACTATCTTAAAAGTATCAGTTTGAATTTCATTATTTGCAGTAGTTTTATTGTAATATAAAATGTTTTCTCCCATCTATTCCATCTTTTGAGCAATATTCGTCTAATCATTTTTATGTATAATCCAAGCAAACACGGTGAACCAACTGTGTTTTCTTTCTTCTTTTTTAACATTAATTTCATTGTTAGCATTGAGCATAAAACTACCTTATCTTTTAAAATTTTCCAAAGATGAGAGTCAAATTTTATCAATGATCATTATAAACGGTAACAAAACTATATATATTGGTGTAAATATTAAATTAGTATTAATACTAATGTCAAATCTAATTTGAACATTTTAATGTTAAGTAAGTATTTACTATTTACAATAAAGCCATTGCTTGCAATAAGCTTTAAGTAGAAATATATGTTCCTGTTGTTAAGCACATCTCTTGCCTTTTTATGCTCTTATCAACAACTTCTGCTCGTTATCTTAACTTTTTACACTAACTTACCTGAGCAGCTAAATTTGCAGGAAAAGTAACCAAACTTACTTCCCATGATTCCACTTGTTTCAATACCCGAGCTTCACTTTCATGATCAATGTCATACTCTATAGGTATATAGCCAATTGAAAGTACGTTGATTACTTCAGTTTTGAGCATTAAGTAAACTTCCTTCTGCCTTTTAATACCCAAAAGTAAATGTGCAGTTATATACAGGCCAACATCATTTTCATTAACATCTATAATAAAACCTATAGTCTCGCTCGTGTTGTGCTGCCAGAGAAGTTTTGTTTTATCTTTATTCAAGTTTTCATTAAATGCCTATGTAAGATCAGATCATTCTATTTATCAACTACGTTAAAAACACTCGCATAATCAGAAAATATGCTGTTTCCTCTATATTTTATTGATAATGATGAACAGAGAAATTTTTATTCATAAAGCCCACTTGTAGATTTAGCACCGAAAGTTCTACTTGAAGTAATTTACAATGCAATACTAAATTCAGTATACAAAATGTTCAAGAAAATGAGAAGTATTTTTAATACAAAATCTTGGATCTTACTTCACTTTATGACTGTAGCATGAATGTGTTCCACTCCTGTCATCCCATCGTCTCCTTTTCTTGTCATCCCAGTATTTGATACTTGAATCCAGTTTTTCATAATAATTAAAATAATGTGTTTTAACGTAAAACGGCTACTTTTATGCTCACCAACCTAATAAAATTTCTAGATTCCATCGTAATGCACTGGAATGATAACATTTGTTGTAAAACAAATGTTCGTTCATGAATTGCTCTAATATTTAAGAAATTTACCAAGCGAGAAAAGCTAAAGAAATTCCGTTGGTAACTAATTATTTATATTAACTTTATAAATTGGAGTTTTATTCTAAACATCTAATCTAGCTGCTTTAAACCACAACTGATCTAATTTTAAACGTTAAGAAATTTACTAATAAACAAAAGGTAAAAGAAACCGCGTTAGTTAATTATTCACTATCTATCTTTTAAATTGGCGTTTTATTGTCTTAAACACTTCAACAAATGCGTTTTAGCTTATATTAGATAAAAATCATGAAAGTTTGCAAAGACATGAGGTGCACACAGTGCAAAAATTAAACAATAGTACGCCGAATACAAGCCTTCCTATCATTTTAACCTAACACAGATTGGGAAGTTAAACAAATAACTCCAACCCTCGCGATAAGTGGATTGGTGAGATTTGTCAAATATTTTTTGTTTCCATTGGATGATAGTTATAATTTTTCCACTATTGTCTATTCACTTTATGTGTATGAATTGGCATAAGTAATAGAACGGCAAAATTGCTATTCTGTATACAGTAGGCAGGAACCTAGTCCTATTTGTTGTTTCCTTATTGCTAGTATCGTCTTCATTATTATATGCCTAACTTTTGGGCATGATGCAGCATTTAAACCTCAAAACAACATTCTAAAAAACTTTTCTATGTAATTTAATTCCTGTACATCGTTTACTGCATAAAGTGGTGCTGTTTGCTGCTCAACACCCGGTATCTCTATAAGAATTTTTCCCACTTCTTGCCCTTTTTTAATTGGCGCAGGTATCATATCTTTATATTCAACACGCACCTTAATTTTATCATGCAAATTGCGGCTATAGGTTATAGTAATGTCGTTTGCAACTGTGCTGGACACCTTTCTATCTTTTCCATATAGAACATTTATTTCCTCAACTATATCGTCTTTAGCAAATATCTTCCTAGTACTAAAATGATTTAAGGAGTACTGTATAAGTTTTTTTGCCTCTTCTATTCGCTCTCTTTCAGTACTCAGCCCGTTTACAACAGCGAAAATTCTCCTATCGTTTCGTTTTGCAGATACTACAATTCCGTAACCTTCAGCGTTTGTATAGCCGGTTTTTAGGCCATCAACACCGATATCGTGAAAAAGTAGGAGATTCTTATTTTTTTGTAAAATATCATTATATCTCAGATATTGCTCAGAAAATAAATCGTAATACTCGGGAAAATCAGTAAAAATCCTCTTCGCCAATTTTGCCAAATCTTTTGCGATCATAAAATGATTTTCATCAGGCCACCCGCTTGAATTGACAAAATGACTGTTGTTTAGATTCAGGTTATGCGCAACTTCATTCATTTCCATTACGAAATTCTCTTCTGACCCTGCAATGCCCTCAGCTAGCGTGATACAAGCATCATTACCTGAAACTATTATAATTCCTTCTAGTAGTTCTTTTACCGTAACAGATTGACCTTCCTTCAAAAACATGGAAGAGCCTTTTCTTTCCCACGCTTTTCTACTTACTCGAAACTTATCTTCCATATTGATTATTCCAGCTTTTAGGTAATCGAAGGTCACGTATAAAGTCATCAACTTACTCATTGAAGATGGGGCCATTTTTTCATCGGCATTATGCTCAAAGATGAACGAATCTGAGGCTAAATCTAAGACTGCTGCTTGGTTTGCTTTGGTTCTAAATTGATATGAATATGAAGGAAAAGAGAGTAAAAAAACTGATAGTAAGATTACCAGTTTGCCTAATATATCCATAGTTTTAAATTTATAGTGTACTAATCAATAGTATTATAGTTTTGCAGTGGTATTTCAATAAATCTCTTGCATTTGCACAAAACGGTAGCTTACTTTATAGCTAACATCCCATAGAAACAGAGTCAAAAAAACTGCTTGACAACTTTCGCCATTCCTTTTGCCATGTAAATGAAGGTATTCAGTTATCTTCATCTGCGCAGATTAAAACGACAAGAGTATTATGGCTAGCATCTTATGTTTAATTTTTGCACTATGTAGACCTTATGTCTTTATTAATTTTACCTGTGCTTCTAGGGATTTTTACCTATACAAGCTGAAACACGCTTATAAATCGTTTAAGACATTATAGTACGCCAACTTGCAAGATTAGAGAGTGAGAACAATCTAACACTGGATCTTTAGTCTTTTTCTCGCTTGGTAAATTTTTTAAATATTTATAACTAAAGTAACACCTAAACCGCCATTTCGCTACGCGTTAGCGGCTAAGGCTGGTCAGTATGATGTGGAAAAGCCTTTCCTTGATCAGCTATATGAGAATGATTAAATTAACTCTGGAATGGTATGAAGAATTACATCATCATAACCTTTAATGGAGAATTTGCTATTTGCATCTGTCATCCTATATTCTTGATTGATTTCAGAAATATCATAAATACGGCACTCCATTTTTTTGTGTAATTATAACGCTTAAATTGATCTCATTTTCATTTAAATAGCAAAATTTATCAATTAATGTAGCTATCTTTCTGTCTTTGTTGTTATTTGTTAATTCGAACACATCAGCTTGATAATGACCTGAACAGCCTTGTTCATCAGGTCCTTCTATAATGAAAACGATGGCCGATGGCCAAATAACTCGCTGAGATTGGGGTTATATTCTTTTTTTGCACAATATAAATTTATGAACTTATATTCATTCGAAACATTTGAATACTGCTGATCATATTTTTATACTCAAAAACTCATTACCGAGTACATTAAAAAAGGTCAATTTATCATCACCACTACTAAAACTACTACCAAATTTAATAACTTTTTAATAATGGGAATCTCTAGGAATAGCACCTCTTCTTTCGTAACATGATTACGCACGACCAACAGAGCATTGAACATGTAGTAAACTATTTTTTGGTAGAGTAGCTATGTTCTTATCATTTAAAATGATATTTGCCTCATAGGTATACGTCCAGTGATTTTTCTCCTTCTTGCAAGGTAAATTTCTGCTTTACGTCGTTAGCATTTGTTGATCTTTTGACAACACTGTGAAAACCATCATCACTGTTCAAAGAAATTGTTACTGCATCTTCTAGAACCTGATTACCTGCAACTTCAGTTACTAACGTATTTTTATTATCACTATCAGTAAGTAGTTGAGTAGCTACATCCTGAGCTGATGGACTCTTTCCATTCTGACCAAGATCACTTTTTACAGAATCTTTAAAATCTTTATCACCTTTCAAATTATTTGCTACTGAAGTTCTCAAATCTGAATTATCTGCTACAGCTTCTTTTAAACCTTTACTTCTTACAACTTCAGTTACCAAAGTGACTTTTTCACCAGTGAGTAATTGAGCAGCTACAGCATCAGCTGATGGACTCTGTCCATCTTACCCATCTTCATCTTTACACCCTTAGGACCCTTTGAATTTCCCGGATTTTCTCTTAAATTTTTGCCACTCCTTCCTGCAAAACAGAACTGTTTACCAAGATTTCTTGATCACTATCCTTTGCTTCAGAACTGCTTTCTTAGCTCATCTTTTTTGTTAGTAACCAATTTCTGAGCAACTTGTGCTAGATCTGCGTTATGCATCTTGCTAATTAAGCAGTTTAACTTTCTTTTATCTAAGTCACACTATCATCATGCTCAAGCTTAGGTAAACTTCTCTTATATTGAAATTTTCAAGCAATACTGCTTTTAAAATTGAGTTTGCATAATCTACAATATTTTTGCACCACAATTAATATTAGTCAAACGGATTTCATCTCATCAGCAAGATAAATTAAAAGCTCATCTTTGCCATTCTTTTCAACAACTATTTTATTATTTTTATACTTACCCAAGGATATGAAAGCCATTAAGTTCAGCTTGGCCTGGATCACAAGCCTGGAAAGCTAAAAGGCACTAACTCACAAATCTTTATTTGGCCGTACATAACTTTTGGTATATAATATTTATCATTGGAGAGTGATGAGAAATTTCTCCTATAAATAAACTAAGTTCTTGATTGTAATATTTCTTTAAATTAAGATTTTCACCAAATAATGATGATTTAGGTAAAGCGGTCCATTAACTGTCTTCGATAGACACAGCGATCTTATATTCACAATCTTTATCAAGTATCACCTTTATTTTAACCTTATTGAGCGGAATGTCTTTCTTCTGATAAAGTTCCACATCTGTCCAGCTATCAAAAAAATTATCTCCGTGGAATTTATACTTTGCCTTCTCAACCCATAGTTAAAAAAAATTTCTTTTCCATCTCATTCACAAATGCTATATACTCCAAAGTAAGGACCGTAGAATTTTATTGTTTCTTCATCATCTTTATCCTCAACAAGCTTGATCCTTCTATACCTAGAATCGTTACCTACTGTATCTTCACCACAGATGATGTTAAAAATGTGCCTCTGCATATTTCCTACGATTAGATTTTATTGTAAACAAATATTTTTAAACTAAAGATTTAGTACATAATACTTAAAGAAAAGCTAATCAACCTTAACTCGAAGAAATGGAGATAGACTTCTTGTGTAACTAAAGGAGAAGTTATGCAAGAATCAACGACACGCTTTGAGCTTATTAAAGTCTTCTTCAGCATGGTACGATGACCTAGTCATTGGACTTGATGCAACCACTAAGAACCCTTTGGAGTAAGCAACATATTTATAATGCTCAAATTCCTCTAGCGTAACATATCTATCGATTTTTGCATGCTTTGGAGTCGGCTTCAGGTATTGACCAATCGTTATAAAATCAACCTCGGCACTGCGTAAATCGTCCATAACCTGAAGTACTTCTTCTTTTGTTTCTCCAAGACCAACCATAAACCCTGATTTGGTAAAAAGCTTATGATTAATTTGCTTTACCATCTTCAGCAAATATAGTGAATGAAAATAACTAGCCCTTGGCCTTATCTTTGCATACAGTCTTGGCACTGTTTCAATATTGTGGTTATAGATATCAGGTGAGGCAACAGCAATTGCTTCGAATGCTCCTTTCTTATTTAAGAAATCAGGAGTCAGAATCTCTATTGTTGTTTCTGGAATTGTCTTTCTAATTTCTTCTATGCACCTTATAAACTGATTTGCTCCTCCATCTGGTAAATCATCACGGTCAACAGAAGTAATAACGACGTGCTTTAAGTTTATTTTTTTTATTGCCTTTACTAAGTTTTCTGGCTCGTGAGGATCTAATTTATCAGGAATACCAGTTGCAACATTACAAAATGCGCAAGCGCGAGTGCAAACAGAACCAAGAATCATCACAGTAGCATGACGCTTATTCCAACATTCACCAATATTTGGACATGCAGCCTCCTCGCACACCGTATGCAGATTATGTAACTTGACAATGTTTAAGATCTCATTGAATATTTCACCAGTTGGAGCTTTCGCCCTGAGCCATTTAGGCTTACTATGCATATGAAACAGCTAGTTTCGCTTCTTGTTTTGCTAAAACTTTTTTTAACCTTTTTTTTATTTTTTGTGCTTTCTTGCTTAGCTTAGCTGTTCTTGTGTTGAGCAAAAAAGCGTCAAGATCTCCATTGTAATCCACAGTTCTTAAAGTTCTCGATGCTACACGAAATTTAAATTTTTTGTTCAATATGTTGCTCATCAACGTAACATTGCACAGATTTAAGCAAAAGGTGCGCTTTGTTTTACGGTTTGAATGTGATACCTTATTACCAAAGGACTTTTTTCTGTTTGTTAATTCGCAAACTCTACTCACTTTAATATACCAAGCTATTTTATGTACTCAGATTACCTCATACAGCGAAATAGTCAATACTCTCCTACTTAATTTTTATACCATATACTGCTTTATAGCCAAAAAATATTGTGATTTTCTCCATTATAAGGGAGACCATATGCTGAATTTCCAGCGCTTTACTACCATTTGTTACTACAAGATGCAAAACACCGGAATTTATATTTTGTACATACGAAATCTTTTTTGGCTTCGTACATTCTGCTATTTCCTCTCCAACTATGCTTCTCCAGTTTAAAATAAGACGTATTTCATTTTTGCTTAGCTTACTCTTCATGCATTTTAATGCATAGTTTTCTATTATATACTTTAATTTCTTTGGTCCGCTATGTTTGAGCATTTTTACTGATTTTCTAATCAACTAATGCACTTTAAGTATATGATAATTTGAAATTTTCTTTTTGGCACCAAAAAAAAAAGAACATCAAGAGCGATGCCATACAGTTGCCACAGGCCCACAGTGTAAAACAGTATGTCGCCACTTTTGTTTTATCATTAACTGATCTCTTCATTTTTAATCAGAATTGATTTAATTACCATTAATTGCAGTAGATTTTCCATCTTGTTGTCATTTCAGCGCGTGATGCTGGTTTTGAGAGCATATTGGTTACAAAAAATTGCTTGACAAATTCTTTCAACTTTGTTAACCCAGTGTTCTGGGTGTTTCTGATTCGAAGCTTGTCTTTGATTACAGGCTCAATGACAAAATTCAGTAAAAACTCAGGGTGTTTTGGCGAATTGTATCGAATCATAGCTGCTGCATGTCTTTTTATTTTTCTACATTTAGTCAAATCACGCTTGAACTAAGCGTAAGTAAATTATTATAGCGCTAATTTAAAGTATTATAGAGTCAAAAATTCGCCACTCGTGGTTTTATTGTTTTGTTTAGTCCAAGTTATGCGAGAAGTCTATCAACGAAGTGAAAAATATTTCCCCTTTTCTTGAAGAATTTGTTATATTCGTTTTGGTTGATGACTTTTATTTTTTGTAACATATTTTTCTTTAATGGTTAAACGACCATTTCATGATGAATTTTGTCAGCAACTATCATGTTTTTAGTTACTATGCAACAAAGCTCACTGATACTTAGAAATGAAAGGAGGCCATTTAGTGATTCCTCGTTATAGTCGTAAAGCAATGTCGTCCATTTGGGAAGAAAATAACAAGTTTAATATATGGCTCAAAATAGAAAAATTAGCGTGCGAGGCTCAAGCAGAGTTAGGAGTGGTTCCAAGTGATGTTGCTGAAAGGCTTTCTGGTACTATCGAATTTGATATCGAGCGAATCAACGAAATCGAATCCACTGTAAAACACGATGTTATAGCTTTCCTTACGTACATTGCTGAAAAAGTGGGAGTTGATGTTCGCTATCTCCACTACGGGATGACAAGTTCTGATGTTTTGGACACCTGTCTTGCTGTGCAGATGAAAGAGTCGTGTGATATTCTACTTGAAAATCTAAAAAACTTACTTGCGGCGTTGAAAAAAAAAGCTGAGGATTACAAAAGGGTTGTGTGCGTTGGACGTAGTCACGGAATGCATGCAGAGCCAACTACACTTGGGTTAAAATTTGCCAGGTTTTATGCGGAATTTAAACGCAGCTACCAAAGGCTAATTAATGTACAAAAGGAGATCTCAACTTGCAAAATATCAGGCGCAGTAGGTAATTTTGCGAATGTTGGTCCATTTGTTGAAGAATATGTAGCGAAAAAAATGAGACTTATACCTGAAACTATATCTTCTCAAGTAATTCCTCGCGATAGGCACGCTACGTTCTTTTCAATTTTAGGTGTGATTGCAAGTTCAATGGAAAATGTTGCCGTTGAAATTCGTCATTTACAAAGAACTGAAGTTAGTGAAGTTTTCGAATATTTTTCAACTGGGCAGAAGGGAAGCTCTGCTATGCCACACAAGTGTAATCCTATTTTAAGTGAAAATCTAACTGGACTTTCACGTTTAATACGTAGCTACGTGTTTCCTGCACTGGAAAATGTTGTATTGTGGCATGAGAGAGATATATCACATTCGTCCGTGGAAAGATGTATTGCTCCTGATGCTTGTATAACAATGGATTTTGCTTTAGTACGATTGACGGATTTAATAGATAAATTAGTAATTAATGAGGAAGACATTAAAAAGAACTTAAATTCAGCAAAAGGTTTAATTTTCTCGCAGCGTGTATTGCTTGAGTTAGTAAATAGTGGTTTAACTAGGGAAGAAGCATATAAAATTGTTCAGAGCAATGCAATGAAAGTGGAACAAGACAACAGTGATTTTCTGTTCGAATTGAAACAAGACAAATCTTTGCTTGGAGTTATTAATTCTGAAAAACTTGAATCTTTGTTTGATTTTGCTTATTATACAAAGCATGTAGACCATATATATAACAAGGTCTTCAATTAGGCTGGGTAGCTCAGTTGGTAGAGCAGGAGGATCATAATCTCTTGGTCGTGGGTTCAACTCCCTCCTCAGCCACCAATTATATTGATTTCAGAAGTATATATTCAATGGCGTAGTAAATATTGAAGCAAAAGTAGTGTCATGTATAAGTAGCTGACACTGGCGTCCAGTAGTTTTATTAAGTTGGCGAGTGTAAAAGTAGCTGTTTTATATTAAAATACGATGTTTTAATGATTATGGAAAGGTTGGATCTCAGCGTAGGATCACTGGGATGACGCCGTTTGTTACGCAAATTACCTGCTAATTGCAGTGTTCGTACAGCTGCGTGTCAAGCACCAAGATAATATCCTTTGTTGTAAACTCACTTTTACTATATGATTACCTTTTAGAGCATCTTGTCTATACCATTCCGCTGACAGACAATTGCGTAAACCTAAAGAAAAACGTCAGTGATTGTATATAGAACTTCTCTCTAAAATTTCTACTATTAACGCATAGCCGTACGAACATCGCAACTTATTTGTGTAGCAGATTGCATCATGCAAGTAGCTGATACCACTTTTGCTTCAATATTCACTACGCGCATGAATGGACACTGTACTTTATTTTCACGTGCATTTTTTGATCCAATGCAACTAATAAGTTA
Organism: Wolbachia sp.; assembly: GCA_051710285.1. GTDB lineage: Bacteria > Pseudomonadota > Alphaproteobacteria > Rickettsiales > Anaplasmataceae > Wolbachia. The sequence goes on along the minus strand of JBPETD010000001.1, from coordinate 228,684 downwards.
AGCAAGTACTCTAAAGAAAACCCTTCAATTTTCGACTTATTAATTTGAGATACTTTAGGCTGATCAATCTTTAGAAAGTCTGCTGCTTTTTTTTGTGTTCTGAATCTTCTATTTATTAGCCACGCAACAATCTTCACTAACTTCAGTTTTGTACCCTTCATATCGCCCAATTCTATCACTATGGGATAGCGTAGTTGTAAATCTTGCATAATAACAAACTTCCTTATAAAATTACTTTAGTTTTTCTTCTTTAAAGAAGACGTGCTTTCTGACTACTGGATCATACTTTCTGAACTCCAATTTTTTAGTAAGCTTTTTTGGATTACGCTTTTTTACATAAAAGTAACCTGTTGACTTTTCTTCACCAGTGCTTATTGTCTTAGTTGCGCTACTAACTAGCTTAACAAGCAAAGAAGCATTTTTTTTTGCCATATTTATATAACAATATAAATTCTGTGTAAGTGTAATATATAAAACACTCAAAGTCAACTATTTTGTATCTTTAAAGCTATATAGATAGCAAATATATTGCAAAATTCTTGACAATAAAAGTGCGCTGAGTAGCATAAGATTAATTTCAGAATGAAAAGCAAACGGTAAGTAAGTGGTAAGTAGTTGTAAAAGGTTGCTATTGATAGAAAATTCTATCTGCTCTGATGAAGTGAGAGTTGCTTTGTCAGTAAATAACAGAGTTATAGAGTTTGAACAGGAATTCAAGGAAAGAAGACAGTTAAGAGGCAACATATATATTGCTCGTGTAAAGCGTGTGGAGCCTTCTTTGCAAGCTGTATTTATTGAATATGGGAAGAATAAGCAAGGTTTTTTATCTTTTTCTGAAATATCTCCAGATTACTTTAATATTCCAGAAAAGGAGAAAGAAGCTTTCTATGAAAGCTATTCAAGTGGTGATTGTGCGGAGGAAGGTAACGATGTATCGGCAAATACTTCTTCAGATTCTACAACTAGTAGTAGTGTTAATGAATCCGGTAATGATTTTGTAAGGGAGGTGTCATTATATAGGAGATATAAATTACAAGATGTTATTTCGGTAAATCAAAAAATGTTGGTTCAACTCACTAAAGAGGAACGAGGTAATAAGGGGGCTTCATTTACAACGTACATAACTTTAGTGAGCAGGTATTGTGTCTTCATGCCAAATTCTATAAGCAGGGGTGGTGTGTCCCGCAGAATCGAAAATATTAACGTTAGAAAACAGTTAAAGGATATACTGGATTCAATAGAGTTGCCGAAGAGGTCAGGTTTAATAATAAGAACCGTTGGTTCTGGAAAAAGTAAAGAAGAAATTGAGCAGGATTACAATTATCTATCTTCGTTATGGCAAAGTATTCAAGAAAATGTCTCCTCTGTAAATGTTCCATCATTAATTTATAACGAAGCAGATCTGATTATGAAATCTATCCGTGATTTCTGTAACGATGATGTGGAAGTTGTAATATCTGGAAAAGAAGCTTTTGAAACAGTAAGGCAATACGCTAGAAACGTATTAAAAGGTAGTAAATTGCGTTATAGGTTGTATAGAGGTTTTGTTCCGATATTTACTTACTACGGAATCGAAGATCAAATTTCTGAGTTATATAGCAATAGAGTGAAATTGCCATCCGGTGGGTCTTTGATAATAACATTAACTGAGGCATTTGTTTCAATAGATGTAAATTCAGGGAAAATGACTGGGGAAGATAATATAGAAGAAACAGCTTACAGAACCAATATGGAAGCAGCGCCTGAAATATCAAGACAGGTAAATTTAAGAGGCTTGTCAGGGTTGATAGTGATCGATTTTATTGATATGTTGAAATATCAGTATTGCAGATCTGTTGAATCTGCTATTAGGCAAGCCTTCAAGGAAGATAAAGCTAGAGTTCAGTTCAGCTACATAAATGATTTTGGTTTAATGGTGTTTTCAAGGCAAAGAATTAAACCAAACATACAGGAAATTAACACTACAGAGTGCTTGCATTGTAAGGGAATTGGAAAAGTAAAATCAACCGAAGTAATTGTTGCATCAATACTGAGAGACTTGCAACACGTTGCTATTAGGAATCGTAACAGGTCGTTTGATTTAGTAACACATGGTTCAATTATAGCACACATTTTTAATAATAAGCGTGATACAGTTTCTACAATTGAAAAAGAATTTAATATTAAATTAAACGTTAGTGCTGATAACAATTTGAGTATAGATGCATTCATTTTAAAACGAGGTGATGATGTTAATTTAAATGATTGTAAGCCATTACAAAACTCTGGTTACAAAATCGAGACTAGTAACAGTGAGAGAACTGATAATTTAGGTGGATTGCAAAGTAATTTTTGGTTAACTAAGTGGCTTTCACGTCTTTTAAGCTCTAATAGCTAACTAGAAATCCTAAATTGGACTTGTAATTAACAAGTTCTATACTTATATATCCCGATATAAAATATTGTTTATAAGGGGGTGTTTGTCATGGGAATAGCAGTAGGTATAGATCTTGGAACAACAAATTCTTGTGTTGCAAAAGTGGAAAAGACAAGAGGAGGAAAGATAATAGAAAATGCCCAAGGAGAAAGGACCACTCCGTCTGTAGTTGCGTTCACCTCATCAGGAGAAAAATTGATTGGCGCTCCTGCAAAAAGACAAGCAACCACCAATGCAAGTAATACTTTCTTTGCTACTAAAAGATTAATAGGCCGTCAGTATGGTGACCATGAAATGAAAAATCTAAGTGTGCCATATAAGGTGTTCGCGGCAAAAAATGGCGATGCTTGGGTTAAAACAACAGATGGTAAAGAATACTCCCCAAGTCAAATTGGTGCGTTTATACTACAAAATATGAAAGAAGCAGCAGAGGCTTATTTTGGAGAGGAAGTGAAAGATGCTGTAATAACAGTGCCAGCATACTTCAATGATTCTCAGCGTCAAGCAACAAAAGATGCAGGGAAAATTGCTGGATTGAATGTACTCAGAATAATTAACGAACCGACTGCCGCAGCTCTTGCTTATGGCCTTGATAAGAAACATGGACACACGATAGTGGTATATGATCTTGGTGGCGGTACGTTTGATGTTTCAATACTTGAAATAGGTGACGGAGTTTTTGAGGTAAAGGCTACAAATGGCGATACTCATCTTGGAGGTGAAGACTTTGACAATGCAGTGATGAGTTATTTACTAGGTGAATTCAAGAAAAGCAATGGTATTGATTTGAAAAGTGATCCAATGGCTATGCAGAGGATCAAAGAAGCTGCGGAGAAAGCGAAGATTGAATTATCAAGTGCAATGGAGACGGAAATAAATTTACCGTTCATTACAGCTGATACAAGTGGTCCAAAACACTTAAACATGAAATTAACAAGGGCAAAACTTGAAAGCTTAGTAAACGATTTAATCGAAAGAACTATGGCTCCTTGCAAAAAAGCTCTTGATGATGCCCGTTTATCTGCTAGTCAAATTGGTGAAGTGGTTCTTGTTGGTGGCATGACTCGTATGCCAAAAGTAATAGAGAAAGTTAAAGAATTCTTTAACAAAGATCCACATAGAGGAGTGAACCCAGATGAAGTTGTGGCGATTGGAGCTGCAATACAGGCAGGAATAATTCAAGGCGATGTGAGGGACGTGTTATTGCTTGACGTGACTCCACTTTCTCTTGGTATTGAAACACTAGGTGGAGTATTCACCTCACTTATTGAGCGCAATACTACGATTCCCACTAAAAAATCTCAGGTATTTTCAACTGCAGAAGACAACCAAACAGCTGTTACCATTAAAGTGCATCAAGGTGAAAGAAAATTGGCAGCTGATAATAAACTGCTTGGCCAATTTAGTTTGGAAGGAATACCACCCGCTCCTCGTGGAGTTCCTCAGATCGAAGTGACGTTTGATATAGATGCAAATGGAATAGTGCATGTTTCTGCAAGGGATAAAGCTACTGGAAAAGAACAGAAAATACGTATTCAGTCTTCAGGTGGTTTATCTGATGATGAAATAAATCGCATGGTGAAAGAAGCTGAAGAAAAGGCACAAGAAGATGAGAGACGTAAGAAATTCATTGAAGTGAAGAATCAGGCGGACAGTTTAGTTCATTCTACAGAGAAGTCTTTAAGGGAATATGGCGATAAGGTTTCATCAGAAGATAAGTCTGTCATTGAAAGTGCAGTAAATGATCTAAAAGAAACTAGCAAATCTGATAACATTGATGATACTGATTCAATACAGCAGAAAATTACTAATCTTTCTCAATTATCTATGAAACTTGGAGAAGCTATGTATAAAGAATCTCAACAAAACAGTGCTGAAAGTAACTTCTCCTCAGAAGGAAATCCACATGACAAAGAAGAAAAAGTAGTAGATTCTGATTACCAGGACATAGATAATAAAGAAGATAATAAGTAGTTGGCGTGCTCCTTTCTTATCATTTCGGTGCGTGATGCTGAATCTAGAAAGAGAGTATGGACCTAAGTAGTCGTGTTGTTTAGGTAACGGGAGCTATGTATGGATATCATTAAGACGATGGAAGAAAAAATATGCAATGCAATAAATGTAGTTAATCTTAACATTGCTGACGAGTCTGTTAAGCACGCGAACCACTATTTTTCTTCGCCTTCAATATTACCTTCACACGTCGGATTAATATTAATATCTGATGATTTTGTTGAAATGAGTATTCTTGAGAGGCACAAATTGATTTATAAATTATTGAATAGTGAGATAGAGCAAGTACACGGAATTTCTCTTCAATTGAATACGCAAAGTGAATATAATTCGAAAAATAAAATAATAAAAGCGTGAAAGAAGAATCTTTGTTGATTAAAGCAGGAAGAAAATTCAATGACTACAAAGGTTCTATGAACCCGCCAATTTATCATTCTTCTACCATACTATTTCCTGCTTACAAGGACTACTTAAATGCAGCGAATGGGAAAAGTATACACGATGCGATCAATGATGGTGTTGCAAGGGATTATAGTTACGGCAGTGTTGGAACACCCACTGTTCACTACCTTTCAAACGCGCTCACTGAAATTGAGGGTAGGGGGCAGGCATTGATTTATCCCTCTGGACTATTTGCACTTACTTTCGCTGTTATAACTTTTACTAAAGCAGGTTCGCATGTTCTAATTCAAGATAATAGTTATTACCGACTTAGGAGATTTGCCGAAAATGAGCTGCCGAGAAGAGGAATAGAAGTAACTTTTTATGATCCAACACAGGACATAGCTGATTTGATTCAAGAGAATACTTCACTCATCATGATCGAAACTCCTGGTTCTGTAACATTTGAAATTTCGAACATAGAACACATAGTAAAAGTTGCTAAAAAAAACGGGATCGTAACCGTTTGCGACAATTCGTGGGCCACTCCTTTATTATTTAAGCCGCTCGACTCTGGAGTTGATGTTGCACTGTATGCAGTTACAAAGTATCTAGCCGGTCACTCGGATTTATTGATGGGAGCTATTGTTGCTGAAGGCGAGGTTTTTAGATTGCTTTATGAGAACTACAAAGATTATGGCATTACTGTTCAATCACACGATTGTTATCTTGCACACAGGGGACTTAGAACATTGCATATACGCATGAAGAGGCATCAAAGCACAGCAATGGTAATGGCAAAATGGCTGGAGAAACATCCAAAAATCAGAAAAGTCTTATATCCAGCGCTTCCTTCTCATCCTCAGCACGAATTATGGAAAAGATACTTCAAAGGAGCAAGTGGTGTGTTCAGTGTAATATTAGATAAAGAATATTCATGTGAGGAACTAAGCTGCACGATTGATCATATGGAAATTTTTAGCATCGGTGCTTCTTGGGGAGGATGTGATAGTTTAATATTACCAATAGATCGTAAATCTATGTCAAGATCTGTAATGAATTCAGATCATGGTGGAAGTTTTATGCGAATATTTTGTGGGCTAGAGGATCCTGAAGATTTAATCTCTGATTTAAATGCTGCATTAGCAAGATTGCCATGTTAAAATACCAAAAATGATGAAGTAGAATGTGAGACTAAAAGAGTTACTGTATAACATTATTGACATCAACTTTGATGTTGAAATCAAAGGTGTTACGTGTAATCCTAAAAAAATCAAAGTAGGTTATCTTTTTGTTTGCGTATCAAAGGAACACAAGAAATATGTGAACGACATAATAAGAGCTTCAGCAATAATAGCAAACTTTGCAGCACACGATGCCTACATCTTCCATTCAAGCCCTCAAGAAATATATAGCAAAATAGTTAGCAGGTTTTATCAATTCAAACAGCCAAAATGTGTTGCTGCTGTGACAGGTACAAATGGGAAGACTTCAGTGGTGGAGTTTTGCCGCCAGATCTGGCAAAATACAGGTTATAATGCTGCATCTATCGGAACGCTCGGAACATGTATCAATAATGATAGAAAGGATAATAGCCTTACCACTCCAGATGCAAATGACCTTTATGCAACATTACGTAATATAAACAATAAAGGCATAGAGCACTTAGCGTTAGAGGCTTCAGGCCATGGGATTGATCAATACAGAATTCATGGACTTAGCCTAACTGCTGCTGCTTTTACAAATTTCTCGCAAGATCATTTAGATTATCACCATGATATCAGCAGGTATTTTGAGGCTAAGAAAAGGTTATTTTATGAGGTACTGCAAAAAGAAAAAACAGCAATTTTAAATGCGGATATTGATGAATACTGCACATTGCTCAAGATAGCTAAAAAACGTGGCAACAAAGTTATAACTTATGGAAAAGCAGCTTTTGATATTGCTTTAATAAAGCAAATACCAACTCGAAGTGGTCAAAATCTTACGATTAAAATCGGTGGTGAAATTTATGACACGTTTTTTCCAGTTCTAGGGCAATTTCAGGCGTATAATTTACTATGTGCAATCGGTATAGTCATTTCATCTGGGGTGGAATATCAAAGGATATGCATAGACAAACTCATTTCTCCACCAGGAAGAATGGAAAAAGTGAAACCTTTTGCATTTGTAGATTACGCGCACACTCCAAGTGCACTTAAGCAAGCTCTTTTGTCTTTAAAATTGCACTTTAACAAAAAAATAATTTTAGTTTTTGGTTGTGGTGGAAATCGTGATCAAATAAAACGTGCAGAAATGGGTAAAATAGCACAAATGTATGTAGACAGAGTAATAGTTACAGATGATAATCCACGTGATGAAGATCCAAAAAAAATTCGTCGTGATATTTTGCTGTATTGTCCTAATGCACTAGAGATAGGGGACAGAAAAGAAGCTATAGAGAAAGGCATAGATATTGCCTACAATGAAGATATGATTCTGCTGGTTGCAGGAAAAGGACATGAAAAATCCCAAATTGTAAGCAGCCATACTTTTGCATTCAGTGATGTTGAGGTTATTAAAAATCATGCCTTAACATACTGATTTTTATATAATTCTGCAAGTAACAGCACTCTCACTTTTCTCACACCAGAATTTAAAATTTCTTGAGAGAATGACCTTACGGTTGCTCCAACTGTTACCACGTCATCAACTAATATAATGATCTTATTTTTGATGATTTCTTTGTTGCTTGTTAAAAGCCCTTTTTAAATTTTTCTCGCGGCTATTTAAGTGAAAGACCAGCTTGAGGTGTGATATGGCGAGGGCGCTTTATTGTAAATTGCGCATAAAATAAGTTGGATAACACTGCTGAGTTCCTTCGCAATCAATGCTGCTTGATTGTATTTACGCTTAAGTAAGTGCATTTTGTGAAGCGGTATATGAATTATAATCTCTGCATCTTGGAATATATCCAAATTAGCTTGATACATCCACTTCACGTAAGTTTTTATAACTTTAATTATCAAAAATTTAAAATTTACAATCATATTTTTACTATGTTGATCATAAGCAAAAGCTGATCTTAAAACTTTAAACAGTGAAGGGTTGGAAATACACTTACTGCATGTATAAATGTTATCTAAAATTACTGTTCCGCAAACATTTTAGTAATGTTTGGTTAGAAAATTGATTTTTGTTACACTCACTACACAGATGATCATAATTTTTATCAATTATACATTCATAACTTACATATACGTTTAGAAAGATGAGATTTACGGCTTTCTCTAGTAGTAAAAGACCTACAACTACTTAAACCTAAAAAACGTATACGATAATGTTATTTCACTTAAATCTTTCGTACTATTGTCGAGCATTATCTCGGGGTCTATGTAAAAGGATACTGGCATCGCTGCTTTTTGTTTTGGTAATAACATTTGTTCTTTAAAGCAAAAACATGCAACTTTATTGAAATATTTGCCTGCCTTGAAAGGCGTAACATTATACACTGCTATTCCAAATGAAGACCGATCAGATAGATTTTTTGCATAATAAAATGCTAAACTTTGTTCTCCTATGTTTGTATCAATGTAATTAGCCTCTGAATTAAACTCCCAAGGCAGATCCGGCATTACATCAGCGTTGAAATGGACTCTAATTTTTTGATTAGTTATATTTGTCGCTGTGCTTGTTACTTTTCTCGTTGTTCCACCATATCCAGTAGCTTTACAGAAAACGCTATACAGTGGTACCGATGCATATGAAAGACACAGCATAAATATCACTAAAGATATCAAAAAGAAAACTATAGAATTTTTACTGTTTCCCCCTAAAAAGGAGAACATCTAGTCCCTACTATTAAACAAGTTAAGCAACCTAAGTAGATTGAGGAATATATTAATGAAGTCAAAATAAAGATTAGTTGCACCAAGTATAGCTAACTTAGTTGCCGCAACTTCCGAACCATCGTTATACCTATAATAAATATCCTTGATTCTCTGAGCATCGTATGCAGTCAATAAGGTAAATACTATTACTGATATAAACGATACCACAAAACAGAGGGAACTACTTCCAAGAAATAAGTTTACTATCGATGCAATAATTAGCCCCCAAATTCCCATAATTAAGAAAGAGGAAATATTTGTTAGATCTCTTTTTGTGATATTACCATATAAAGCCATAGAGCCAAACATAATGGACGTGATAAAAAATGCTCTTGCTATGTTTTCTGCAGTATAAATTATGAAGATATGAGACAAGGAAAGTCCCATTAAAACTGAAAACAGGAAAAATATAGCAATTGTGGACTGGGCACTTAGGTGTTGAAGCCTATAGGACATATAGAATACCAATGCAATTGGAGAGAACGTTACTATAAACGGTAGAACAGGATTAGAATAAATTACTTGAAAAAAACCAGAAAATACCGTTAGGAACGCAACAAGCCCAGTAACGCCCAAGGCTAAAGCCATATAATTATATACTTTAGTTAGGTAATTCCTAAGCCCAGCATTATAATAAACAGCCTGAGAGCGAATATCTTGTTCATTTCTCATGTAAGACATAAATATAACTCCTTTTATTCCTTAATAAGGTTATAATACAAAACTACATATTTATCAAGCATAAAATTACTTTTTATTGCAATTAATGCGCAGTTATTTTTGTCTAATGTAGATGGAATATAATCCTATTGCCGCCGCATTCGAAACATTTAAGCTATCAATTGCATTTGACATTGGGATTTTCACAAGATAGTCACAATTTTCTCTAACTAACCGCCGCATTCCTTTCTCTTCAGAACCAAAGATGATCGCTATTTTTTTTCCAAAGCTCTTTATTTCTTCTACATTCTCTTTAGCATCGCCATCAAATCCATAACACCAGTAGCCAACCTTTTTTAAATACTTCATAGTTTTTACCATGTTTGTGACGTGTATTAGCGGAACAATATCTAATGCTCCGCTTGCCGCTTTTGCAATAGATGCGTTTTCGTTTGGCGAATGATTGTATGGTAAAACCACTGCATCAATATTAAAACAAGCTGATGTTCTAAGAATTGATCCTATATTGTGCGTGTCAGTGACTTGATCTAAAATTACTATAGCAGAGCTATCACTTGAGTTTGCTATTACTTCAATACTTAAATTGTGAAAAGTATGAGAAACTTTTAAAGCAACTCCTTGATGGTTAGCGCCTTTGAACAAAATATTGTTAAGTGTTTTGTTTTCTACTAACTGGACTTTAACGCCCTTGCTATCTATATATTGTCTAATTTCTTTTTCATGTTCTTCGTAGAAGTTCTCTGTTGTCAACAGTTTCATGCACTGCCTATTTTTATTCTTCATTGCTGATATGCAGGCATGCTTCCCATATAACCAAAAATTCTCATTAGCTTTTAACGATTTCATAGTATTATTGAAGATCGTAAATAAATGACATTTTACTATATTTAGGTCTTGTTGTAAAATTATACAATTCAATTAATGCACTTATGTCAAATGATGAGTTATACTGGCAAAAAAAATGTTAAGCCAATAAAATCTGAAAAAGTCACTTTAAAAGTTAACCATAAAGTAAATATAAAATCTGTGATTGATAAAGATACTTATAATTTACGAGAAAATTTTCTTAATGCCAATGATGTTAGCTTATCATTTTATCTTGACTACAACGCAAAATCAAAGGTTGATAGTGGCAAATATTCTATAAGCAATAAACTTGATTTGCACGGCTATAATATAGAGGATGCTTACTGTAAATTGATAGATTTTATTATTAAAAATTATCAAGCATGGAATAGATGCTTATTGATAATTACTGGGTACAGTGGCGCAACAGGTAAAACTGATACTATAAAGAATAACTTAAGTAAGTGGTTAAATGGTATTAAAATACAGCACATGATTTTGCATCACCAGTAAGCTATAAAAACACGGTGGCAAAGGGACTTTTATGTCTTGCTAAGAAGAAATAGAGGCTTTAAGCCTTTTGCTTAGCTTTCTTGCATAAAAAGGCTAGTGTTTCTGTAAATCTGCATACTCTTGAATTACTTTAGTTATAAATATTGAAAATTTACTAATTTAAAAAAAAAGACAAAAAAGACCACGCAACGTAAGTTATTTACTGTTCCAAAGCTTGGTGTCCGGCTCTCTCTTACACCACTTAGTAAACGAGGCCAAGCTAATGTAGACAAAGAATTATAAATACATGCAGTGTACATGCTACAAAAATAAAACATAACATGTCCTTTCCTATACTGTGTTTTGTCACTTAATACAAAGATTAAAGATAAATTTTAGGCCTAAAACATCCACAGTTATGTGGTAGGGGCTGATAAAGGTTGTCAAGTAGTTTTTGTTTTTTATAATCCCATAGCGTGACGTATGAAGTGTTTTTTGAAGAAACTTGAATTTTCAACTACCATTAAACCAAGATTTCTCAGTACTTTAGCGTAGAATATTCTGTTGGAAAATATTCTATTTAATCCATCAGTTGTAAGCGCCATGGTAAAATTATCAAAGCATCTATCGCGTGAAATTCTCTTCAGCAGATAATTACTGCCAATGTCAATACCAGAAGCTTTTGCAGCAGTTATGTGTCTTATAACACTTTCTACATCTCTAATTCCAAGATTAAGCCCCTGTCCTGCAACTGGATGAATCGAATGGGCCGCATCGCCAATAAGCAAAACTCTGCTTTTATGCAGCTTTTTTGCAAAAGCAAAGCTTAAAGGATAAGATTTTCTTTCACCCTCTAATTTTATTTTTCCCAAGTAAGAGCCAAATCTTTTTTTGAGTTCTGTGATAAACTCCCTTTCAGATAGGCTCATCAGCATTTTTGAAATTTCAGATTTTTCTGTCCAAACTATCGAAGAAGTATTACCACCTTTCATCGGCAGAATCGCAAATGGACCACCTGGAAAAAACCGCTCCAAAGCTAAGTTTTGGTGATGCAGTTCATGTTCTACATTAAATACTATACTACTTTGCTTATAATCAAATTTTATTACTGGTATAGAAAATAACTTCGATAGTTTGGAGTTTTTACCTTCAGCGCAGATAAGTAGCGATGATATTAATTGCTGATTATCGTCAAGAGTGACTTCCACAAATCCTGCATCACAAGCTATTGTTTTACAAGAATGCGAAGAGTATATATTCAGTTTATTCAAAAAATTATTATTGATTGCACTCCATATGGTAGCATTATTGATAACATAGCCCATTGGCTCTTCACTGACCATTTTATGATCATAATGTACAGTAAACGGACTATTTCCATCTAGTATGCATATATCAAGTATTGATTCAGCTTCACTTTCTATGAACTGCCAAATCCCTAATTTTTCCAGTATTTTTTTTGACCCTTGAGAAATAGCAAATGCTCGATTATCATCAATTACGCGCGGTAAGCTATTTTTCTCAATCACGGCTACAGACACAGAGCCATTACTTAGGCCAATAGCAGCAATAAAACCAAGTAAGCCTCCACCTGAAATGATTACATCATAATTCATTTTATTCACGCTAACCACTGAAATTAAATTTTATATGTTTTAAAAACAGCTTAGATAATCTTTACAGACTATTTAAAAAATACTCAACATTCTTAGCAATGTCTTCATAAATCCCTGCTAAACTTTCATTTAGCATTAAAGGATTTCCACAATCAGAAGCATTGGATATTTGTGGATCTAAAGGAACTCTGCCCAGAAGTTTGATTCCTAACTCTTCAGACATTTTTTTTGCGCCATCTTTTCCAAATATATATATATTTGAGTTATCTTGTGTAAAATAGCTCATATTTTCCACGATGCCAATAATCAGTACTCTAAGCTTTGTAAACATATCGTAAATTTTATAAGCTTCGATTAAAGCAAGCTCCTGTGGAGTTGAGACTATTATCGCCCCGGTTAAGTTAAAATTCTCCATCAGACTTAAATGCATATCACCGGTTCCAGGTGGCGTATCAACTATTAAGTATTCTATATCAGACCATCTCGTTCCCATTAGCAAATTGTAAAGTGCTTTCGTGATCATAGGTCCACGCCATATTGCCGCACGATCTTTATCGATAAAATAGCCGATTGAAATAGTATGCAACCCATGCTTCTCTATAGGCATTGCTTTGCCATCATATATCTTTGGCTTTGATTCCTCAGCACCAAGCATTTTTGGAATCGAGGGACCATATATATCTGCATCAACTAGCGCAACTTTCCGCTTTAATTTTGCCAGTGAAAGGGCGAGATTTAGTGCAATCGTAGATTTACCAACACCTCCTTTACCAGAAGCAACAAGAATTATATTCTTCACTCCCTTGATATATAGTTTGGCTCTTTGTTGTTCAGCTTGCTTCTGACCAGTGGCAACCACTGTCACTCTCCCTACTTCTGGTATAGCTTTAGCAGCCTTTTCACAATTTCTTCTTAATTCTTCATTTGCTTGCGTGTTACCAGAAATCTCAAGTGCAAAACCAACATCTCTGCCCTTAATAACAATTGAGGATATTATGCCAAGAGCGATTACATTTTTACCACTTTTTTGCTCTATGACTTTTTTTAAGCTCTCTCTTACAACTTCTTTGTCGATCATTAGGCCTTTAGGTAATTTCTTCCTGAAGTTGTTTAATTTTAGCTTGAAGTATGCCAGTTGTTTGAGAGATAATATCAATATAGACACCAGCCTTAAGTAAGTTTTTGCAACATCAATTTTTCCTTTCTTCATACCCTTCCTAATGCTTTCATTAAATTTTTGGTTAAGACTGGATAAATTATTATCTTCATGTTTTATCTTGATTACACGTAAAACGCTCTTCTTCACTCCAGTTATATTGATTCAATTCATCATAAGCCATGACGATAATCTCATCATTTCCTACCATTTTCTCAAATTCTAGTCACTAGTCTCATTTGCATATCTAAAAAATAACACCATTTTTCAACTATGCTTTCTAATTGATCATCTTTTGTTTTTGAGAATTTCGGTAGTTCTATGAAAGTAGAACTAAAATCCTCCAGGTCATATTCAAAGATTTTTTGATAAAAATTAACGTGATCAGATTTGTACTCTGGTTTATTAGGCAATAGAACAAAATCAGCGATGGCAGCAAAGACAACTCCTTTAAGATCTTGATATCGTGCACCTACGTTAGCTTGGCTCAAATAGGCTTTAGCAGCATAATATTGGTCGCGTTTTTCAAAGCCAATGCTCCTAGCGACCTGAATTTCAACAATTGTTTGAACATCCGTAGAGTCTCTACATAATACATCGAAAATACATTCCTTTTTGGAAACAATATCATGGTTTTGAATGGGAGTAAGAAAGGTCACATCCTTTATTTTAGCTTCACCGATGCGACATAAAATATCATTTAGAAAATGAATAAGAATATCTTTATTTTTCTCAGTACCAAAGATACGCACAAAAGCATAGCTGTTTTTTGGATCTAGAAATTTTGATAAAACCATAAGAGATTTACTTAAAAATCAGTGATAATTATACACTATTTTTGCAGATATTCAACTTCTGATTACTCCTTATTCTTCCCCTTCCTGCACGTTTACGCTCATTTGGATCAAGAAATTTCTTGCGTAAACGTATAGACTTTGGAGTTACTTCAACTAATTCATTATCATCTATATATGCTATCATCTCTGCCAAAGTCATTATTTTTGGCGGAGTAAGTTTTATAGCTTCATCATTACCTGCGGCTCTTACATTTGTTAACTGCTTACCTTTGAGTACATTTATCTCCAAATCATTGTCGCGGCTATGCTGACCAACAATCATACCACAATATACTTTGTCTTGTGGCTTGATAAACATAATTCCACGATCTTGCAAATTAAAAATTGCATACGCCACAGCTTCACCTTTATCAGTGGAAATTAGTACTCCATTGCGTCTTCCAGAAATTTGACCCTTGTGAGTAGCATAACTGTGAAATAAACGGTTGATAATACCATTACCGCGAGAATCAGTTAAAAACTCCCATTGGTAACCGATTAACCCCCTTGATGGCACTAAAAATGTTAACCTTGTTCTTCCATTACCAAAAGACCTTATATCGGTCACTTCACCTTTTCGGAAGATGAGTTTCTTCATAATGATTCCACTGTATTCGTCGTCTACATCGATTACCACCTCTTCTATAGGTTCAAGTTTTTTACCATTTTCTTCTTTAAATAATACACGAGGACGCGAAACAGAAAGCTCAAAACCTTCTCTTCTCATATTTTCAATTAAAACTCCAAGTTGTAGCTCACCACGTCCACTCACTTCAAATGCCTCGCCACTTGATGTCGGAGTCACAGTAATCGCAATGTTTGTTTCTGCTTCTGCATATAAACGGTCCTTTATAATAGTGGAAGCAAGCTTTGTTCCCTCTTGCCCAGCAAAAGGTGAATCATTAACGCTTATAGTAATTGCCATTGTTGGGGGGTCGACAAGAATCGAGCTTACTGCAGTCGTAACCTCTGGTGTCGTTATAGTATCTGAAACTGAAGCTTTCTCAAGCCCTGCAATTGCTATTATGTCTCCCGCTACAGCTTGCTCTACTGGAATGCGTTTTAAGCCAGAAAATGAGAGCAATTTAGTCAATCTTCCACGCTCAATCACTTTACCATCAAGATCAAGTACATTAAGGTCTGAATTGACTTTTGCGATTCCTTGGTAAACTTTCCCTGTCAATATCCTACCAAGAAACTTATCAGACTCAAGTAAAGTAATCAGCATAGCAAAAGGTTCATTTTGGTCGTAAATAGATGGTTTTATATAATCTATAACCGTTGAAAATAATGGGCTTAAATCTTTTCTTTCGTCAGAGAGTTCTTTAACACACCAGCCATTTCTACCAGAAGCGTACAATACTGGAAAATCAAGCTGCTCGTTAGATGCATCAAGGTTAAAAAACAATTCATATATTTCGTTCAACACTTCATCAATTCTGTTATCTGAACGATCAACCTTATTAATTATCACAATCGGCTTCAAATTTGCTTTTAGTGCTTTTGACAGCACAAATTTAGTCTGTGGCATTGGACCTTCTGCAGCATCAACCAGCAGCAACACACCATCTGCCATGCATAGCACCCTTTCTACTTCTCCACCAAAGTCCGCATGCCCCGGTGTATCAATAATGTTGATTTTTTCATCGCCACGCATTATTGACGTACATTTTGCAAGTATTGTAATTCCGCGTTCACGCTCTTGATCGCCACTATCCATCACTCGTTCTAGAACTTCTTGATTCTCACGAAACGTACCACTTTGTTTTAATATGTTATCGAGCAAAGTAGTTTTTCCGTGATCAACGTGCGAAATTATCGCAATATTACGGATCGATTTAAATTTATTCATTTCTCATCATTTCAAATTTAATTTAGCAATAACTATACATGTAATATACTCATAGTAAATAGACCTTTTACATAATCATATAATAAATTTTTAGCAGCGCATGTCATTTAACAGAAACAAAACTACTTGACAGATTCCTCCAACCAACTTTCAATCAGACTGAAGCTGTGTATAGCTTCAGTCTCTGTAAGTAAAATGACAAAACTCAGTATACATAGCGTCTTATATTTAATTTTGCGCTATGTGCACCTCATGTCTTTATAAATTTTAAAGGTGGGTTTCTTACTTAAAATAAGCTAAAATGCGCTTGTCAAAGCGTTTAAGATAATAAAACGCCAGTTTAAAAGATAGCTAGTGAATAACTAGCTAACGGGATTTCTTTTACTTTTTTCTTATTTGGTAAATTTCTTAATATTTATAGCTAAAGCAATTCAAAAGCCTGTTAAAGGTAACATTCCAGTGCGTGACACACAACTGTACGAACATTTTGCTACTAGGAAGGTGTCACGCAAGTAGCTGACACTGGCATCCAGGAATTTTATTAAGTTGGTGAGTATAAAAGTAGCTGTTTTATATTAAAATATGATGTTTTAATGATTATGGAAGGGACTGGATCCAAGTACCGGAAGCACTGGGATGACATCATCTATTACGCAAATTACCTGCTAATTGCAGTGTTTGTACAGTTGTGTGTCTTGGCACTTGGATGATAATATCCAAAGGAACTAGTTTCGGCTATTTGGATGAAAAGAAGAAAGGGTGCCTGGATAAAGATAATAATAGAAAAGCTTCTTATAACTTACTTTTAATTAGTCTAACCCATACGTGCAAATCTCATTCACCAAAATTGCTTTCGAAAGACAAAAGATCCTTTACACAGCTTTTGGGAAAATTTCATCGCTTGAAATTGATAATTCCTTATTCATCGCTAACGTTAAACATCGAGTTTTACATTCTTGCTCTATGTGATATGTATAAAATATCGCTTCTTGTATACTACGACCACACGTTATTGACCCGTGATTGCGCATTAACATGACAAAATTTTCTTTCAGATCAGCTATTAGTCTTTTTCTTCTATATCATCAAGTACCATGGAATTATAACTATGGCAAGATACCTTATTATAAAAATGCAGTGCTCACCTGACTTGTTGGAAGTGACCCATCTTTGAGATAAGAAACTGCTACAATAGTAGGTGTATGCAAGTAAAAAATTGCTTGAATATCTTTCCTTGCTTGATAAATAAAGCCTTGGACTATATAACCAGTTTTATTATATTGGTATTCTTTACTTTCAATATCATCCACATCAAATGACATCTTCATTAATGAATTTTCATTCACATCATTAAAACGAATAGAAAATGGATAAAATATAAAACAATTTTTGATCCTCAGAACGCTCTTGATAGGTGAGTGTATGTATAGTCATCCAGTCCCAAGCAAGATAAAAATCTGATAGACGTAGAGTAAGTACATTTTACCTCACTCTTTGTTAACAACACAATTTCCAGCTAAGATCTTCTGAAAGTTTATACATGATAAAGAAACTCGTAGTAAATTCATACTTTTAATTTGTAGGTAAATTAGGAAGAGGAATTCTTAGTAATCAATTCTCTATTACACGATCCATCGAACATGCACGGAATTTATGTCTCTGAATCACAGAATATCTTAACTGTAAAAATAATTTTTCTATATAATGTTTCAAATGTTTTAAAGTTTAAGTTTCATGTTATTATGAATATAGATTTCAACATTATAAATAATATGATAAACATTAATACAAAAGAACAGATAACAGGAATTTTCGTATATATTATCGGCTTTTCAGGGAGTGGCAAGCTTTCTACAGCAATAGAATTATCTAATATGATAGGTGCGCTGATTGTAAACAGCAACTTTTCCAACAACACTCAAATCCGCTCTATATATGATAATATCTTTGAATATGATCAAATCCCTAAAGAAGTCCAAGATAAAATCTATAATGTTGCACAAATTATGCTTCAAGCAATAGAAGCCTATCCAATTCATTCAAAAAATTACATATTTATCAATGAATTAATGAAAAATAACGACTACAATATGAGGATATATAACTCAGTAGTAGAACTTAGTAAAAGAATGAATACAAGAATTCTTCCTATAGCGCTAAAGTGTAACTTACCTACATTACAAAAACGCATTAAATTAAAAAGACAAAGGGAGAATAGAAAGGTTACTAACATGAGTAGTGTTATAGAGAAATTTAAGGCTCGTAATTTATTTATACCGCCAAATGTCATAGAAATAGAAAATTCAAATATGAGTATAAAAGAAGTAGCCGAAGAAATAACAAATCAGATGTACAGACTTAGTCAAATTGATAGGGCTTACGCAAAAGGTTAATTATAATAATTTCATACACTTGGGCTCATTTAAATACAGAGCCTCGACCTCGTTTAATTTTTGTTTATTTTCTAGCCTATAACGGACCAATAGTCCTGCATGGCTAGCATTTAACTCTGGTAAATTGCAATTCACATATGTGATACAGTTATTGTCTATCGTCCCAGTGCCTATCACGCACTGGGCCGCAACTGGCTCTGACAGCGGCAATAAATTGAAATCAAATAACTGCGTGTAAAACTCTTGAGCATTTTTGATTATAGCTCTGATATTTTTTTTGCTGTTTGCACAAAGCAAGGATATTACATATGCTTGAACTTCAAGTGCATTCAATCCGTATAACGGCTTATTCGTGACAAGATTTATGCCTTTTGCAACCGATATACCAACTCTAATCCCAGTAAAACTTCCTGGTCCAACCACTACTACTAAATGATCTATTTTATCGTAGTTATAATCATGCTTATTGAACAGAGTGTTCAAAATTTGAAAAAATGTTTCTGCATGACTATTGCTTGTGGAGTTGTGCTCTATATAACAATTATCATCGTGGTCAATTATCGCGATCGAACTACCAGCACCTACGGTATTAATTGCTAGAATGGACATTACTTAAGCTTATCATAGAGTTTTGTAAACATTATAGTAAAAGCACCATTACCCGTAATATTTGCTGAAGTTATTATTGAATCAAACACTACATATAATGCTGTGATCAGCGAGGGCATTTCTGGAGAGAATTTAATGTACATTTCAAGAACAGGCAGCATTACTACAATTCCTCCTGCCGGAACTGCAGCAATAGTAAATTAAATAACAAAAAATAAAGAAGGAAGAAAGTTACATAGTCTGTTGTGGATAATCCATAACCAGAAGTTATTATCATAGACAATATTATAATAAAAAGCAATCACCTACTAAATGAAAGCCAGCAGTTATTGGTATGACAGACAATACTACATCAGGTTGTTTTAACATTTTTTTTGCTTCCTTCAAGAATAAGTAGCATAGTTGCACTGCTAGACATTGTACTCATTGCAGTAATAAGTGCTGGTATCATATTGCTCATGCTAGCTGCCCATTCTTTAATCTTAAACGAATTTGCAGCTCCGTATAAGAAAACTTAAAGTAAGTTACAGATGCTATAATAACAAAAATTATTAAGCAATCTTTGAATATTATAGATAGAACCTGATCATGTTGCATTTTTAAAGCAAGCCCAAGTACGAATACTGGAATAACTGGCATAAAAAAGACTTTTAGAATAAACAAAGTTAAGTCCGACATTTTGTGCGAGAACTCTTTGCTCTTCTTGGACAGTAGGACAGACATTATCAAACTGAATATAAATCCATAAGCGATGGCGTGAAAGTTAGAAAGAAGTAGCGGCAGCTTAAATGACCAAAAGGAGTAATTGTTTCTTCATATGTTATATCTTGTATCGAATAAGTGTTTTGCAGGATAAAATGCCCAATCGAATAAGCAATTAAACTTGAACTTAGATTCGATAAGAAATCATTATAACAAGTAATAGTATAAACTTTATAACCGACTGCTTAAGATTGTTAATACTACTGGAAACTAACGCAAAGACAACAAAAGGTATTATAAATAGCAAAATTTCTTTGATACTTAAGCTCAATGAGTACAAAAAGGTTTTGCTTCTATTGGAACTAAATGACCAAAAAATATAACTGAAGCAATAATAGTGAACAAGGTTAGCAGTTGTAGCATGTTTTGATATAGCAATATTCTATGAACATAATACAGTGAGCTGGTTTTCAAGCAAAGCAAAACTATCTAAACTGCTGCAATGCATTTATCAAAAACTTAACTTCAACTCAGCTAAAAGCAAGTAAACTGAGTTATTTTTAGACTCTTCGATGGTCTCTTCAGCATTAAATTTTACAATATTGAAATAGTATGAACTACTCATAATTAAAGAGAACTTTCAAGGCTTAAAGCATATGATGTTAATTTGTTCGTACCTTTGTCTGCAACATCCATATCACTATTAAAATGTGTTAAGCTCAATTTGCGAGAATCAGAGCGGTAAGCAACACCTGCATTTGTATAATACGTATTAGTCGTTTCAGGATTATGTCTCTTACGCAATTTATCACCATCACCGTGTGAAAAATGCAATCAAGGTCGGAAAAGTTTCAGGTTTAGACCAAAATTCCAGTGCAATAATTGATTAAAACATTCATAGCCTTCAGAAGTTTCATCTAAGCAATCAGTTAAATTTTCCTTTGCAAATTCACCAGTTAAAGCAGCAGTAAAATTTATATCACTTGACAAACTATTCTTATAGGAAAGGCCAGCAGCAACTAGATTTTATAGTACAAGTTACTCTTCTCTGGAACATAACTAAGCCCAAGTCGAAAGTTATAAATCTCATGGGAAGTATAGCTTATTGCTGGTTGCTTTAGTTTTAGCCCTGGTCTATTATAATCACTATAAATACTGGATTTAACCAAAAAGACTTTGTCTTTATCGTATCCAGTACCCAATGCCCTCTTTTCATCGTCACACAGATTTGCGTAGTTTGCCCACCAATCATTTACCCCTCCAGCAACTACGTAAATTTTTGAAGTATTGATCAGCATACTTTGGCTTGTTAACTTCCCTTCCCATACTCAATTGATCCAAGCCCCAGGTTTTATGATAAAACACCATTCTTTCATGCCCAGTTTTGTTATATCAACTTCCCTTAGGTCTTATGATACCAGAAACTCCTACATTAACATTAAACCCAATTTGGGTATTGGGATAAACCTGCTATAAATAAAGAAAGCGCAAGTGTGAATGACTTGAAATCTTGCCCTTAGGTTTAATGTTGAAAGAATATTTATTAAAAGCATAGCTAAAATTCAAGTCTATTATCTCTTCAGTTCTACATAAAATATTCCCTTATCCAGAATTATCTTAGCGTTAGCACTGCTCTGCGAGAATAATGACAAAAGCAGCGCTACTAGGCAGTATCTCAACTTCATGAATGAACTTAAACTTTTATAAAAATTTCAGTTTAAATCTAATATAGTCAAAAGACAACTTTTACATAAAAATCAGATATTGTACTGTGCAGCTAGTTTTTAAGCTATACTTCCATGAATTACTGGATACACGTTATAATCTCTGTTTTAATATCTGCTTATTGATAGCAGAATGTATACGATCAATTATTTTAGGTATGTCTTCATGTATTACAGTTAAATAAGATAATGAGGACTTTATTTTCATCAAAATACCCTAAAAATCATCACTGCAGAAATTTTTGTAAAAGTGCTCTATAACAATTTTCAGTGCATCGTTTGTCTCTTCACAGTTACTATCGTAACCAATAACCCCAACATAACTCCAACAGCCATACTAATTTGATATTGCAAAGCAAAATTTGATATAGCACGCAGCTCTAGAATAGAGGATTCATTGTCTTATTTATCAAACAAATCATAGTTTTGTACTTTTATCCATTAGACATTCATTTCTAAATATTCTAGCTTATAAAATAAGCTGATGTCGCGTATCAACAGCTCATAATTAATCTTGTCATTAGTGAATTGCATTGTGCAAAAACTTTTACTTTTGTTTTGATGTCCTCTCCTTTAGAGTTAATTAAGGAAAACCTGTAACTTTAGGAAATATGTCGAGTAAATCATATCCATCCTCGGCATACTCAAAATAATTTCTCACATCGTTAGCTGCTTTTGCACTGAAAATATTGATTAATGGCTTATTGATTAAACTCTCTTTTTCATATTTTAACAAATCTCTTGCAGTTTAATTTAGTCATGAAATTAATACAGTTTTCTCCTGTTATCGTGACAAATAGATATCCACAGCATCATCATTCCCTCTTGCAGCTATAAAATCTTACATGCTTCCATTCTATATGGCGTATTTACAAATATAATCAGATTATATTAAAATTCATTTACCTATTAACATGCTTAATTATGTATAATAGAAGTAGCTTAACACTATGATGTCTGTAGCTAGTTAACTTTTAGGAGGTAATAAAGGTGGAGTAGCTTTTACTGTTTCAGTGCGTAACGCTAGGATTTATAGCCCTTCTGTCCGATAACCATATGTTGGTGGTATCCAATTACTGTAAGATCCATCCTTTTTTGTTTGGATTATCATAAGAAGGTGGCTATATAAGGGTTAATGGGCGTTGCTCCATTAACCACCAGCTACGCTCCAACCACAACAGGTGAAAAGTCTTTACGTGACTCAATTTTTACTTGCCCAAGAGAAAGGTTTTCATATTTACCATCTACTTGCTTAGTCTTAGAAAGATTTTCATACTTACTCTTCACTTTTTCAAAAAAGTTTGATTGATTGAAAGCATGCCTTAATAAATTAGCAGCGTAATGTTGAGCATTACCTAAAACCGCAGAGTTAATTCGTCCTAGCATTTTTGAATGATAGTAAAAGAGGGACACGCTATTGTCTAATTGGAACTATCTTTCATCTGTTCTATAAATAGCTCCGTGATAACCATCTGTTTTATGAAAGAACATCCTTCTGATAATGCTACTCTTAGTTGTGCTCCTACATGCGCATAACCAAACGAACCAGATAGATACTACTGCACTGGATCTTGCCTATGCTAGTTACTCTTATAGTGTTTCTTGAAGAGAATCATTGTAAATTTTACTAGCAGTAAGATCAAAAACTCTTGGATTACCAAAAGTTACAACATGAATATCTTTAATCTACTCTGCTTTGTTGAGACACAAAGCAGCTATTTTAGCAATAGCCTCTCCAATACTATGATCTGTGAGATTAATCTCCAAAATCTTTAATTTTTGACACTTATTTTTTGGCATGAGACTTTAAAATACCATAAAGGTCAAGTTATGAATCTGTGAATGAGTTATAGAAACCACGATGGATTCTTCCACCTTCAAGTAAAAGTTCTGAAGTCATAAAAGACGCATTCAAATCAGTGATTACATCATTTAAGTCACACAAGCCGTGCTTAAAACGAATGCTGTAATGAGCTATTGTTATTTCTTTAACTTTTATGAAAACATGACCAGAAGCTTCTTCGAAGCTATTACCAAATGGAATAATTTCATAATCTTCGCGAGTAAGCTCAGCTCTAGCTTTATACATTTTTCATTTACAAGGATTACAAAATCTTCTTCATTTCGCTAGAAAGACTATTATCATAAGCTAAAGCTCTAAAGTTTTTTTGCCTAGCTCCTTGTTATTACTACCATAGCTTACTTTACAGAATTACTCGTTTCAAATAATTTCCACTTATTGAATCCTACAATTTCCAAAGCACCCTAACCTGTTTGATCAGACAAAGAACGTACTTCACTTTGATTACGAGGATTTAAAATTCTTAATCTTTAAGAATCTCAAATTCATCGTTATATTTTTCTACTACATCATCATTGTCTGGTATCAAACCTACGTCGCTTGTACTGGTGTGTGTGATACCAAGCTAGTTGTGTAGAAAACTAAAATCTATATAAAATACCTCAATATATATTGAGCAGGTTGATTATACTATAAACCTATACTATAGTCAATAGTTATTTTTAATATATCAATAAATGTTAAAGTATTTTACGGAAACTTTTTATTCTTAACTATATTGTTATTTTATCATGGGAAATTTTTACTTCCGCAGAGTGAGCAGTAGAGTTGTAATACGTGCAACAGGTAACCCTCTGTACTAAGTTTTAATTAATATGTGTGCTATGGATATTAAAAAGTTGTTCTTAAGATGTTGCATTTTACTTTTGTTTCAGCTATAAGGTTGCTTTAGGTTGAACTTTCAACATTTTTATACTATTTACGTTTAAGATAATGATTTTGAAATTTTTTGGGGGCACTTCATGAAACAATCTACCTACACTAGAACTGCTCTAGCTTCTTTATTGACTTTATGTTCTTTCAGCAGTTTTGCTGCTGACTTTTCTGATGAAAGTATAAAAAAGCAAGAGAATACAGTAACTTCTAAAAAAATAGAAGTTATGAAAACATCAAGTAAAAAACTAAAAGAGAAAATGGACAGGATATGTAATTCTGATCCAAAAAAGAAAGCTGAAGAGCTTAAGAAAAAAGAGGAGGCAGAGCTTGTTAGCAAGGAACAAGCGAAACTTGCAAAGGCTTCACAAGCAAAAACTCTCAATGTTAAAAACTCTAATATAGAAAGTTTAAAAACTAAGAGTTCTAAAACTCAGAAAGCTAAAATTGATGCTAAAGCTGTTAATAAAAACATAGAGGAAAAAGACAAAGCCAGTACTGCTGTCTCAGTTGGTAGCACTGATATCATTGAGACCAACCAAGGAGCAAGTAGTTTAAAAATCACTTTCGGTGGCATTGTTGATGCTCAATGTTATAGTAAAGCAGGGCCAGATGGCGAAGATTATAAACGCTATAACACTAAGGCAGGCAAGTCTGTAGACTACTATAAAATTGAGCCTGATAAAATAAAAGGAGCAAATCCATTGTTCCCTGGAGGAATAGGAAACATTGGTGATTATAGCGAAGACATGGGCATGATTGCAGATGCGATATTGCACTTAAGAGCTGAAAACAAAAATGAAGATTTAGGTCTTCTTTATGGTGCTGATCTACAATTCCACGTTCCAGTGACAGAGGGCAAGGGAGCTTCACAAGGCGTGAATGCAGCAAGAGGCAGGAGTGCACATGTATTTTTAAATTCAAAATATGGTGATCTGAAACTTGGCTATCAATTTGGTCCTGAAGCTCTAATGAGGCTTGATGCAACGAGAATTGCAACTGTTGACGGAGCTGCGGATAGTGATTGGTTCAGAAAAGTGAACTTAGAAGGAAGTGCTGCGAGCTTTCCATTTTATGTAACACCACGTCTTTACACTGAAAGCTTCTCAAGTGAAAGCGAAAGGCTCTCTTTCCGCATAGCTGAAAAGTATAACAAAGATGTTCTGACTACATTGCCATTTAGAATTACTTACTATTCACCAAGTTACATGAATGCAAGATTTGGCATCAGCTATTCACCTCGCTATGAGAGTAGTTTGTTTAGTGTAAGTGATAGTATGGATGCTAATCCTTTTAAAGCAGAAATTGATAATATCATCAGTGCATTTGTTGATGCTAGTAAGCTTAAATTTAATAGTGGGACTGAAATTAGTGGTAAAAAATATAAATCAGCAGACGACGCGATTGATGATTTGGTCAAGAACGTGACGTTTGCTGGCAGTGCTGCTACTCAAGCCGAAAAAGCAGCAGCCCTTGATGAAGCAGTTAAAATCTTACCTGCAATTGGTGAAGGAACTGCTCCTATCGGTTATTCTAAATATAGAATAACCAATTTCCCTAGTAGCATCACCACTGCAACAAAGCCTGTAGACGATACTGCAATGAAAGCTAAACTTATAACATTGGAGCCAGCATTAAACACAGCTGGTGGCACTAAAGATCAGTTTGTTAAAAAATTAAAAGAAACGGTCAGTAAACTTTTAAATGATGTGGCTACTACTACTGATGTTAAAACTGCAGTAGAAAAACAATTTCTTGACAAAGTTGTAAATAAAATGCTGTATGACGGTGCAGTAGACTCAGCTATAAGACACGTCGGTCCAGATTATGAGCACATAATAAGTGCTGGCACGTCATATGAGTATGACTTTAGTCAGCATAATATAAAAGTCAAAACTTCTGTGATTGGTGAATATGGTAAAGCAAAGGAGCCAAATAAAGATAAGCATCTTTATAAGGAATTTGTGGAATATAATGACCTGATGGGTGTTAATTTAGGTGTGACCGCTGATTATAAGATCAACGAAGATCAAAGCGTAAAACTTGCCGCCTCTTTTGCATATTTGGGCAAATCTGGCCAACCAAAGAACATCAAGGAACTTAACTCTAGTGGATATAAAGATATTACCGATAGTGACAAAAAAGAAGGCTTAAAGCAATTTGAGAATGATACAATGTATTGGACTGCTGGTGCTGGTTATCAATATGAGAGCTTCTACACAAGCTTGACGTACTTTGGTAGCACAATGAATGATGGAGATAAACTCCATGATGTTGCACTTGGCGTTCAATATAATCTCTCTCCTACTTATAGTAAGAGCAGATTTGTTCCTTATACAGCCATTCATTACTTTATGACTGACGAGAAGCAAGATAATAGTTATAAGATTACGAAAGCAGGCAGTGGTACAGATGTAGCCCCTTCTAATAAAGGGATTCTCTTCCTCACTGGCGTGAAGTTTTCTTTCTAGCTGGCTAATATACACCGCAATTGAATGTGGTGTATATTCTGTCTGTTGATGTTAAGTGTTTATTTGTTGATCAAATCAATGCCATGGTATCAACTAATGTTTAATGCAAACTGTACGAACGTTTTCTACCAGAAGGACGTCATACCAGTACTCGAGCACTACTGGATCTAGGAAAGTTTGCTTGTAAACAAGCAAACTAGCATAAAAATATCTAGCTTATGCTAAAAATGTTTTCAGTAAGATTGCGGAAGGGCTGAATTCCAGTGTCCATGCAACTGTGATGACGCCTTGTATTTACTCAGATAGTGGTTAAAACTTGGATAACCACTTATCTATCTACCTTCTTCAAATTCAATTAATTTAATAGGAAGCACCTATATAAACTACATTGAAAATCATTTTTAGCTAAAGAGTTACTTAGCATTGCTACATGTTGGAAATTAACGCTTGCAGGTGGAAAGTAATGGAATTCACTGATTAAGATGAAGATTTGAGTATTGGTAATATACTCTACAAATCTTCAAGTGGATTTACAGCTAGTAGCATAATATTAAACAGCAACTTAAAGACTGATAACCTAGAAATTGATGTAATATTAAATAACGATAACATTAAAGAAGAAGATGTCTTGTTGGGAAAGTATGACCTTCAAAATTAAAGTATTTCTCGTGAATTAGAAGGATTTGAGCCAGGGAAAGATGAATCTACACCTAGGAACTTTCGGTAAAGTAACTTTAGATAACGAGAAATTTGTTGTTGAAACTAGAGGGTCTCGCGACAAAGCTTGAGAAGAGCATAGCAGAATTATATTCCCATGTATGCAGACACAATTTTATGATGATAAGTGTAAAGCTGATGCTCAAAAGTTCAGTAGAATAAGCACTATTACTAAAGTAATAGATGAAAGAAGATTCGAAGGCACTAATTTAACTGAGGGCGATGGATATTATAAGCACTGAGTAGTGAAGTTCTTTGATTCAGCAACGCACGGAGCGTTTGAAGGTATAGTGAAGGAACGCAGAAATAAAGTAGTTACATTATTTACTTCGCCTCGATACTAAATTTCTGTTTGTAATAAATATTCAATACTCACAGGTTGCGATAAAACATTTTCAACGTGTAAAACAAATTCACAATATTGTAGATTTCGTGGTGAACCCTATGTACCTGGTTTTGAACTTGCTCAGCAGCACAATTTTCAATATTATAAAAGTAATGTGGAAAAGTGGCTGAGTGGTCTAAAGCACACGCTTGGAAAGCGTGCACATATGAAAATATGTCGGGGGTTCAAATCCCCCCTTTTCCGCGTCGTGTGCACGCGAGAACAAAACATGAAAAATATAATGCTAATTGGTGGTGGAATTGGAAATGCGGTATTGTTTTCAATAGGAAAGGCCTGTCTTGAAAGTAATAATAAGGTTTTATATTTTGCTGGCTATAGGAAATTAAATGATGTATTTAAACAAGCATTGATAGAACGTGAATCAAGTGAGGTAGTTTGGGCGTGCGAGGAAGGATTAATAAAAATAAACAGAGATCAAGATAAATCCTTTCATGGGAATATAGTTGATGCAATAATCTCTTATCAAATGGGAATATTAGGCGATAACACGATTAATTTAGATGCTATAGACAAAATTATTACTATCGGTTCTGATAAAATGATGAAGGCCGTAAATGAAGCTAGAAAAACAATTTTAAGACCATATTTGAAATCTAGCCACGTGGCAATATCATCGGTCAACTCTCCTATGCAGTGTATGATGAAAGAAATCTGCGCTCAGTGTGTGCAAAGGCATGTAAATATGAAAACAGGAGAAGAGAATTATGTATATAGTTGCAGTAATCAAGACCAGAATATGGAGCTTGTTGACTTTGATTTTCTAAGTGAGCGCTTGAAACAAAATAGCTTACAAGAAAAACTCACTGCAAAATGGATAGACCATGTTCAAAGATATTAAATAAAAAAATAAGAGAGTAATATAGGGCATAAGAAAAATATTGATGAGAGTTATTCCAATTGTGCAGCAAGTTCTCTTATTAATCTCTTGATCAGAACTTAGTTACATTAAAGTCAAAACAATTGCGGCTTATATTCCAATTGATGGAGATATAAATATTTTACCTTTGATGCACAATTTGCTCAATTTAGGCTATAATGTGGCAATTCCTAATGAAATAAGTCACCAAAGTTTAAGAAATGGAACAAACAGGTAAAGATACAATCCCAGACGCGATTATCACTCCAGTTATTGCTTTCGATGATCGTCTCAATAGATTTGGTTTTGGTTGTGGTTGGTATGATGCGGTAATAAAAGAGCTGCAGCAACTTTGAAAAATATTTATAGGTATAGCTTATAAAAGCAATATTGTAAAAATCTGACAATAGAAGGCCCATGACCAAAAATTAGATATTACAATCACTGAGACACGTGTTAAATATAGGTAGTTGCTCTTCTAAAATCTTCAAAATATCAGTTACACAGTAAACGAGATCTCTCTTCTCATCAGAAGTTTGTGAAACAATGCCTAAATCTTTAAGATTCATGACTACTCTTTAGGCTATTGTAAATGCAACAGCTAAATTTCAACTATTCTTTTTATGGTAAAGTAAGGGTTTACAGCTAAATATCTTATAATATCATTCGCAACTCCTTCGGTTTTAGAACATTGACTTGTAATTAAATTGTTAATCTGTTCTGCCTCGATAATACGTCCAACGATTGCAACGCTACAACACTATTTAAAAAATAATAGAACCAATCATGCTACGTGACTTTGCTACTTATATTATAAGATTGTGTATAGTACTTATTTTACACAGCTTCAAAAATGTGCTTAGATATAGCAAAGGCGTTGATAATAACTTTCTTTCGATAAGGAGTAATGTTATGAGTAGACGTCTAATGCGCCAATTGCTGTCCTGGAACGGTTGAATTGCCTCAAGTTGATAATGGCATAAAGCTATGTGTATGGGTTGGAGTAGCGTTCTATCATGTAGGAACTTTCAAAAGAGTAGAGACAATCCATTAACTCATTTGGTGTTGGTGGCACATATTTTACTGATTTTATTATACGCCTCGGAACTCCAATACAGTTTTACATTCGACGAAATTCTCCTGGAGTTGCGTGAGAGCCTTTTTACACCTTGCATTAGCATCCTATAAATTTTTTTAATCAACTGAAGCGACAGTGGAATGGACCGTGAACGCTTGAGTCCATACTAGAGCGATGTTATATAATTGCGTAATTCTTGTGAATGATCTGGGTTGAGATCTACATTAACACCTGCTTCTTGAGCTAAAATTTCATCAAGAGTTGCCTGAATCCCATCCCGATTCTACTTGAAGTGACTGCTTCACGTGCTATAAATGGTCTTATGAAAAGATGAGGATTAGGCAATTTAGCCTCTTCTTTGGAAACATACCAAAAATAAGATCTGCTCTAGAAAGAGCATTCACTGAAGCAGTGTTTCATTCAAATTTTGATGGCAAGGTATTTGGTATAAATGCCTGATAACAAGCAAGTATATTAATGACCTTATCCTGATGGTGATTCTTTAATATCCACCCAGTTCCAGCACACTATATTTTATAGTATATATTTTTTCAAAAAAGTAAAAATGAAAATAAAGCTTATCTTAATGGTTACAGATTTCTTACATTATGGTAAGAAATTTCAAAAGCAGATTATACAAGAGATCTAATGATGTAGTAGATGTCATTTAAGTAGCTTGACACTAGAATCTAGTTTTCTTTACAATTCCTTTCGTGAAAGAACAAAAATGCTTATTTGTCGCCATAGCCGGTTTACCAAATGCTGGGAAGTCTACGCTGATTAACAGCATTGTAGGTAAGAAGATCGCAATTGTTACTCCCAAAGTGCAAACAACGAGGACACAAATAAGGGGTATTGCAATATGCGATGACACACAAATTATTTTTACTGATTCTCCGGGAATATTTTCGGCAGAAACGAAACTTGAGAAAACTCTAGTCAAATTTGCATGGTCAGCAATTAGAGGTGATGACATCACTTTGTTGCTAATTGATGCGAGCAATTATTTAAAAAATATAGAGAAAATCAAAACTATATTTTCTCGGCTGCAACGCGCAAAAGGCAGATGTATTTTGGTTATCAATAAGATTGATCTGGTAAAAAAAACTGAGCTAAAGATGGCATATGAACATCTGAATTTGCTTTATATGTTTGAAAGAATTTTTACAATAACTGCATTAAAGAGTAACGGACTTTCTGATTTAATAAGTTACTTATCTGAAGTTGCGCCAGTGAGTCCTTGGTTTTATAGAGAAGATCAAATAACAGATTCTTCGACGAGTTTTTTATCAGCGGAAATTACGAGGGAAAAATTATTCTTGAATTTACATGAAGAATTGCCATACTCTATAGCTGTCATAACTGAACAAATTCAGGAGAAAAAAGATAAGAGTTTAATCATAAAACAGGTCATATTTGTGCTGAGGGATACTCATAAGAAAATAGTAGTAGGAAAAGATGGCAGTAATATTAAAAAAATTGGCATCGAGGCACGTGTTGAGTTGGAGAAGTTATTCGAGTGTAAAGTTCACCTGTTTTTATTCGTGAAAGTGCGACATTGGACTGACCGTCTTGAGGAATATATAAGCGATGCTTAATTCTTTATTAGTGTTTGATATTGAGACTATACCAGATATAAACTCCTGCAAAAATTTACTCAATATTTGTGATGATAGCAGTGTAGAAGAGAAAAGAGACGCGTTAATAAAATATCACCTTGAGATAACAAACGGACAAAACTCTTTTCTTCGTCAGCCTTTCCACCAAATTGTAGTTATCAGTTTTTTACTCTGTAATATAAGCTGCAAAAATGGTTATGAAGTGTTTACACTACAGGAAATTAGGTCTGGCGGCACATTAAATTCTAGTGAAAAAGAGCTAGTTAAGGGATTTTTCAATTATATGTCAGAAAAAAGACCAAGGTTAGTTTCATTTAATGGGCGCGCTTTTGACATACCAGTGCTGAAATATCGTGCTATGATTTATGGAATTCAAGCAGAATATTTTCATAAAGCTGGTGATAAGTGGAATGGCTATAATCAAAGATACAGTAGTGGTTGGCATTGCGATTTACTTGAATCTCTATCTGATTTTGGAGCTTCAACGAGAGTAAAAATGAACGAAGTTTGTGCAGCACTTAATCTTCCTGGTAAAGTTGGAATTGATGGGTCGAAAGTTATGGGTTTATATGATAGCGGAAAGATGCGAGAGATTCGAGAATACTGTGAAACAGATGTAATTAACACTTATTTAATTTACTTGAGATTTATGAGCCATCAAGGAAGAATCACTACCGAGAGCTACAACAAAAGTGTGGAAGAGCTACTTTTAGAATGCGAAAAAAAAACGCATCTAAAAAAGTTTAAAGAAGAATGGGAAGCAACTTGTGGCGGATGCTTTTATATTTGAATCTAGATGGATGTAATTACATCCACTGTGTTATCCAAGTGAACCGATACTTGAATAACATTCTTTCCGGTGGAGATTGCTCTTAAATCATAGTGTTCGTATAGCTGCAGCCAGAAAGGTGCATTCTCTCATCCATTGCAGATATTACACTGTACTGTCAGCTCGGTCATTGTGCTGTGCTTCTGGGAACATTAAAATTTCATGCTCAAAATCATTGAGCCACATTGCCTGATATTGTAGAAAAACTTTTCCAGACTCTATAATATGAACAATCTGCTGAAATCTAGTGAATTTATCATCATGCGGTACTATCCTCAATACTGGTAAATCACTGCTTGCCTTTGGCTCTTGCGCCAATTTCTGACCGCTTGTTTTGCTTTGATCGGGAATTGAGTGTGGCGTCCATCTTGCCGCTAAGGACAAAACTTGTTCTTTGAGTTTTAGATACTCGAGTTTTGCACGACATGCATCGATTAAATAGAATTTATTGCCGCTTTGCCCAAGTGGTGAAGACGCTGAAGTTGTTCATTGAAACTGCGGCATCCCAGCTCTTGGTTACACGATAGAAGTCATCAGGAAAATTTCTATAGCGCTTCAACCACTCTAATTTGATTATACCACTTGAAAGCAGTAGATGGTTTTGCTGATATTGTACAGCAAAAGCATAGCTTTCAAGTTCAGCCTTTATCATCTTAATTTCCTTTTCTTCCATCCACAGGATATAATAGCCGGCCTTCTTCTCTTGAGTAAAACATCTTTACAGGTCTAGCACGCAATGCTGTTTTATTGCTGCGTACTCATTTATAGTTGATCGAGCTACTTGGATGATATAAACAAGATGTGCTGGCTTTTTGATTGAGTAAATAATCTCCTTATTTCAGATATCATCGATAACAAATGTAGTGCATAAGTTTTTTTTTGGCTTGGAGAGAAGGTCTACGATTAAGTTCTTTTAATGTAGCCTGTGCATCACAAGTACAATAACTCCTTTTCTATTGTTGAGCCTGATTATCTGAGTCTGTGATCCAAACCAGTTTGTGACATCCCTTCTAAACGTTCACTCATAGCTTGAGTGGAGCTCAGTGGATCATCACAATGATGAAATCTCTACCTTCGCCGCCCTTAGTGTACCTCTAACAGAGGTTACGATTCTATATCCTCTCCGCACTGTTTGAAATTTGTATTTAGTGTTTTGTTCTGTGGATAGCTTTACCTATGAAAACAGCTCTCTATACAAACTAGACTGCATCACTACACCTTGTATCGAGCGAATGCATTCGCTCATAGCCGCTGAAAATAGCTTGCAAACTTTATGCAGTTGGCTAATTGCCCAAGTATCCACACGAGCTACGCAACGCTCACACACATGGGGATTTCATCGAGCGCGGCGGCATATTGAATATTATTCGCCTAATTTTGCCAACATTTGCTGCTTCAAGCCTATCTACTATGATTTTTACATACTGATAGTCGTTATACTCATACCCAGGCACCACCGTTTTAAAGCATAACTTAATGAATTTTAGAAAATTTATGTTTTCCATATTAGTCTCCTATTATCAAAGCAGCCTTTTCTTATCATCCAGGCACTTCCTCCTCATGTCATCACAGTGCTCTAACACTGAGATCTGGTTTCCATAAAATGGGTATATTTTAACATAACTTTCATGCTCACTAGCTTAATAAAATTCCTGAATTTCAGCATCACACGCTTGAATGACACAACTTGCTGTAAAAATAAATGTTCGTTCATAGATTGCAACTAGCATAAATATTTAAGAAATTTATCAGACGAGAAAAGCAAAAACTCTAGCCATTACCTATTTTCAGTATTGGCGTTTTAAGTCTTAATCATTTCAATTTAGCGACTTTTAAACTTCAACAGACCCTTAGCTTAAATGCTAAGAAATTTACTAAGCAGAAAAAGGCAAAAGAAACCCAGAGCAGCTAATATTCAAATATTCTCTTGTTTTATTTAACGTTCTATACTGTCTTAAACGACTTATAAGAGCGTTTCAGCTTGTACAGGCAAATCCCCATCCACTTAGAAGGTTTATGAAGACACGGAGTGCACATAGTGCAAAAATTTAAATACGAGAAGCCAAATACAAAATTTCCTCTGTCATTTTAATCTGCAGATTGTGAAATTAAATAAATAGCTTGAGTGTCGTCATAAGGGAGTTGGAAGAATTTGTCAAGCAGTTTTTGCATATGTTAAAACTAACTTGATATGCGAGAAATCTATTGTGCAGCCGAGTTTTTTTCTTCAACTTTGGAATTAATAACACACACAACAGGCGTATGGTCAGATGGGCTTTCCAGCTTGCGCAGCCTGCTATCTATATAACATGTTTCCAACTTATCAATAGCTTGCGGTGATAGCAGCATATGATCTATTCGCATGCCCTGATTATTTCTTAGTGAACTGCCTTGGTAGTGCCACCAGGTAAATTGTTGCAAATTCGGGTGGGATGTCCTAAATGCGTCTTTAAACCCGAGATTCAGGATTGTCCTTAATTTCTCGCGTTCTTTTATATGAAAACACACTTGATCATTCAGTAAAATTGGGTCAAAAACATCAATCTCGTCCGGTGCAACATTGTAGTCACCAGCTATAATAGTTAGCTCCTCATTCTTCAGCAAATAGCTCATTCTTTCATGTAAATTATCAAAAAACTTGAGTTTATACCCAAACGCGTGAGAGTCTGGACTTTGACCATTTGGAACGTATACGCTTCCTACTCTTATCTTCTGGTTATTGTACTTTACTTTGCACTCTATATAACGTGCTTCTTGATAGCTTTCTACAACATCAATTTTAAATTCCTCAATTATTGGATATTTAGATAAAACACAAACGCCATTTCTTGCAACTTGCCCATAGAAAGCGCATTCATACCCAAGCTTCTCTATTTCTGCATAGGGATATTGCTCTTTCGTGCACTTTATCTCTTGCAGTAGAATTATATCTATTTGACTATCAATTAAGAAACTACAGAGCTGCTCAACTCTTTTACGTATAGAGTTGACATTCCAAGTGGCAATTTTTAGCATCAGCAGTCCTTATTAATCATATCAATTAAACTCTCTTTAGTAGGCAACCTTGATGTTATGACCTTTTTCCATTTGATTGACTTCAAACTATCAGCAATATTCTTACTCATAGCGTATGCAACTATATCACTCATTGCATGAGATAGGCCACTTTTTGAAACTAAAGAACAGAATATTCTTGCTGTCTGTGAAGAAAAAAAAGCAACACTATCGATTTCACTACCTGATAACAAATTTTTACACCTGTGAGTTAGGTTCCTTTTAATAATTGTCCTATAGAGGATGATTTCCCTTACGTTAAAACATTCTTCAGATAACCTTTTTTTTAAATCACATGATATTTCCTGCCCCCTTATATATAGGAACTTTACTGCTATTGAATAGTGATTTTTTATAAATGATATCAGGCCCTCAACATTACCGTCTGCTGATATGATATCAGAAAACCCCAAATCCTTTGCAGTTTGCATCGTTGAGCTACCAACTGTAATGATTTGAAGGTCATCTACTTTGCACATTTGGCTAAATGCTTTCACGCTGTTTTTGCTTGTAGATATTACCACATCAAATTCATGTGCAGATATATCAGGCTGCAGATATTTTATTGTAAATACTGGCTCTATATATACTTTATAACCATATTTCTTCAGCGCACTTCTCGTATCCAGCGAGTCTGATAAAGATCTAGTCAACAAGATAGACTTCATTTTAATCTACTTTACTACAGGTAAAATAGTACATTTATAAAATAATAACTGAATAAAAATTTTTAAACAGATTATATTACCAATGCTGGACTTCACTGAAGTTTTATAGTTAAGCCTTACAGGATTTGCAAAAAGATAAATTCTTGCTTAAAAAAATTTCGAATAGATTAGCCTTGTCATATTAATTAACGTATTAAATATGTTATTAAGATTACTCGCTGTCTTTATTTTATCATTCTTATTTAGAGATTTAATCTCTGTTGATGCAAAGATTTTTTATACTTAGTGAGCTTGAATATCAAGGAAGTTTTAAGCTTTACAATGCCTTTTATTATTTTTTATTTGCTATTTAATAGCATTAATAACCTAAAGAATGCAGTAATTACATTCATCATATTGCTACCAGCGGCGGTCTTTTTGTCAAATTTATTTTAAGTCATATTGATTATCTCACAAGATATATTATTACACAAAATCCTCATATTAGTTCTGAAATAGAGTTGCCTCAAAGCGAACTAAGCAACCCATGAAGATTCAAATTAACCAGCATTGATCTCAAACTTTCATGCTCTAATGCTTGCCTCATCACTGTAATAACTGTACATGAATCATTCCGCAAAAGAGTGACATTATAGCCAAAAAACTAGCAAATATGGCGTACTTTCTTCTCAGAAGAATATTAATTCTCGTTATGCCTGCATTCATACTAGATTTTGCCTTAAAATTGCAACAGTACAAAGCATTATCATCTGTTTTGAGGATTATATTACAATTTTACTATCATGATAATCATCATATACACTTATGTTATATTACTATACGGAATCGCAAATTCATTTAAGATAAAGATTGGCTAACTAGCATGAGAAATATGCTACCTGCAATAGTACGACAATTGCAACATCGTCAAGTAGAGCTACAATACCTGTTTACTTTAAAAGAAAGTAAAGGAGCTGTAATATAGCAAATGCCCCATGGTTTCTGTAATTGCAAGTACCAATCCCTATTGGTACTTGCTTCAGTATTATTATTTTAGTTTTGGTAATTATAGAATCATTCGGCACTTAAACGTTAGCAATATGGGAACATGCGCGTTTTGTCATATTTTCTGCTGCTGAAATTTGCTGCTGCAGTGCTAGGCAGTGATATAATTGTGGTGCTTGGACTCCTTAAGGGGATTTAGTTTTCTGCGGCATATTGTCATTGATAACTGCGATTTACGTGATTCTTAATCCAATTATCTCTGGTGCAAATGTTGCCGGAGATGATTCATTGGTTATCATATTCACTAAATTTCATAGAAACTCTTTGAAGAAAGATGCAGATGACTTTAAAGTAAAATATTATTTGCCTAAATACGACTTTTTCAACATGGGCATTAAATCAGCTTTAGCATATACGAAAAAACTACTTGACAAGTTCCTTCAACCCAATTGATCATGATACTGAAGTTATTTATTTAACTTCCAAAGCTGTACAGTCTAAAATAGCAAGAAAATTTGTATATAGCTTCTGTTGTTTATTTTTTTGCACATGTGCACTGTATGTCTTTTTAAAACTATATACCTCTATCCATACAAGCTGGAACGCGCTTATAAGTCGCTTAAGATATAACCCAAGGCCAGATTTTAAAATAGAGAGTGGAGTAACTAACTATCTTAGAGTTTTATTGTCCTTTTATATCTGGTAAATTTTTAAACATTAAAGCAATTCATTAACGAACATTTATTTTTACAGCAAATATTGTCATAAAGTAAAATGAAATCTCAGCGTCGTGCGCTGGGATGACAAGAGACAAGGACATTAGAATAGAGTTTTAATCACTCAATAGATTCTGTATAATCTTGCAATTTAATTGATAAGTTATGAAGATGATAATAGGTAGCGCTAGTAAAGAATTAGGAGAATCAATAGTTCATAAACTAAATGTTCAACCATCCCTTACTCAGGTATCAAGATTTACCGATGGCGAGATGAATGTGCACGTGGGAGGCGACGTTTATAATCAAGAAGTATACATAATACAATCCATTTCTCCTCCTGCAAATGATAATCTTATGGAGCTGCTGATCACAATTGATGCAGTAAAGAGGTCAAGAGCAAAAAGAATAACGGCAATTATTCCCTATTACGGATATAGTAGGCAAGATAGGGTTATTAAAAATGACAATATGCAATCTGCCTTGAATGCAAAATTAGCTGCAAATCTCATCCAGGCTGCAGGTACGAATGGCATTGTAATTATTGATTTGCATTCAAGTCAAACTGAAGGTTTTTTTGATATACCAGTAACTAATTTGAGCTGCCTTGAAGCATTTATTGACTCTGTACACACAGAGAATTTGGCAATAGTTGCACCAGATGTTGGAGCAATCAGTAGAGCGCGTGCTTTTGCAAAGACTTTAGAAAAAAAGTATGAGATGGGATTGAGTAATAAGATTATCGTAATAGATAAATATAGAGAGAAAGCAGGTACATCTCAGGTAATGAATGTAATAGGAGAAGCGGCAAATAAGAATTGTATCATCGTCGATGATATAGTTGATTCTGGTGGAACATTATGCAATGCCTCTCTTGCTTTGAAAAATAACGGGGCAAAGTCTGTAATTTCATGCATCACACATGGCGTTCTTTCAGGAAATGCAATTGAAAAAATCTCCTCCTCATCTCTAGATAAATTGGTGATCACAGACACCATACTTCACAAATTTGAAAAAACTGGTAAAATAGAAGTTGTTTCAACTGCAAATATTTTGGTTCACTTCATTAAATGGGATAAGAATGTCAGCTAGATCATCAGAAGACGTCATCACTTCGCTAATAGAGTTTGTGAACAAAAGAAAAGTAACAATTACTAAGGAAGAAATGCTTAAAATTGCACAGCTTGTAAGAATTAAATTATCATGTGGTGAAATTGAGCACTATTCCAAAGAACTAACGATGCTGGATTGGATACATGATATTTTGTCACAAGTTAACACTGAAGGTGTTTCTCCTATACGTTATGGTAGTATAGATAAGGATATTCAAGTACGTAATGATGTTGTTAATGTTCAGAACATTAAAGAGGAGATATTATCCAACACAAAATCTGAGCATGGATATTTTGTAGTGTCAAAGATTATAAACGATTAAAATAAAGCTGCGTTATACAGTTCAAAGTACATAACATGATAAAGTATAAAAAATAGTTGACTTTCCAAAATTTACCTGTTATTTTGCAGGACCTTTTCTGTAAAAGGATAAGTAGCTTCAAGCGCCAACGTTAAGTTGGTGCGATTTTTCTTAGTTAATATTCCTTAAGTTGGTTTTAATATAAACTAAGCTGACACAGTTATATACTTTCTTTATTGGAAAATTAGATAGGCAAGTTATTTTCATGTTTCTGATCCTGGTCATAGGAGGTTTAATGACTTTACTTGAATATTTGATATAATAATTAAATTATAAGGTCGATTGAAGTCTAGCATGAATGAAGTAGTAACATTTGGCTGTCGTTTGAATTTTTATGAGAGTGAGTTAATTAAAGAAGCACTAAAAAAAGCAGAAAGAGAAAATGTTGTTGTAGTACACAGTTGTGCAGTGACAAATGAAGCAGAACGCCAGGTGAAACAAAAAATACGCAAGATTCATAAAAATGATCCAAGTAAAGAAATTATCGTAGCTGGCTGTGCCGTTCAATTAGATCCTAAATCGTACAGCAACATTCCAGGTGTAAGCAAAGTGTTGGGCAATCAAGATAAGCTAAAGACTGAAAATTATTTGCCAAATAATAACAGAATATTAGTCAGTGATAATCAAGCAAGCAAATCAGAACCTATTTTAATTAATAACCATGAAGATAAATCAAGAGCATTTATTGAAATCCAAAATGGCTGTAATCATAGCTGTACATTTTGCTCAATTACTGAAGCAAGAGGAATGAACAGATCCATACCAATAAACTATATTATAGAGCAAATCAAGATTTTCGTAGCAAATGGCTACCAAGAAATAGTATTTACAGGTGTTGATATTACTGATTTTGGTACAGATTTATTTGGCAAACCTTCACTTGGTTCAATGATCAGAAGAGTTTTAAGGGATGTACCGGAATTGAAGAGACTTAGGCTTTCTTCTATTGATGTTGCTGAAATTGACGACGAGTTAATGAGCTTAATAGTCGATGAATCAAGATTTATGCCACATTTGCATTTAAGTTTGCAATCTGGTAATAATTCAATCCTAAAAAGGATGAAACGTCGTCACAGCAGGGAGCAAGTGATAGAATTTTGTCATAAAGTAAGGTGCTTGAGGCCTAATATAGCGTTTGGTGCTGATATTATTGCTGGATTTCCAACGGAAACTGACGAAATGTTTCAAGATACTGTTAATCTACTAAAGGAAACGAATATAGTTTACCTACATGCTTTTCCATATTCAAAGCGAAAGAATACGCCTGCTGCACGAATGCCACAAGTGCCAGAGAGCGTGCGTAAAGAAAGGGCAAAAAACTTAAGGGAAATAAGTAGAGAAATGATGAGTAACTTTTATCGATCTTTGATCGACACTAAACAAAGCGTTTTAGTTGAGCAAAATAATATCGGCAGGGCGGAAAATTTTGCACTAATAAAGCTTTTGTCGGAGGTTAAGGCTAAAAGCATTGTAAAAACTAACGTTATAGGAATGGAAAATGGTTATTTAATTGGTTTCTTAATTTCTTGATGTGAGAAAACTTGTTTATGATGAGAAGATCCACTGTTTTTTATGCATTGATAATCTTGTGTATTAGCTTTTTTTCCGCTCAGGCTAATGAAGGTGATGTTGAAGATCTAATGCTTGCAAACAAATTTGTATACCATAAATCTAGAAAATATGATAAAAAAGAAGTTACATCGGTTAAAGATAAAAGACTTAATTTCTATATTAGCGCCAACGGTGGCAAGATATATCACGATAACTCAGAGATATTTATGAATGGCATAAAAGCAATCAGAGAAAGAGTTCTCACTTTAGTTGAAAGCCGTTGTGGTTTTATAATAAGAAATATAGTAGCAGGTGAAATTGAGAGCATACAGAAGTTTGATGGTAAAATTGATTTTCAGTGGCTCAGCAGCATATCTTTAGGTTATCATGCTAGAGAAAATGGACGAATTGATTTTGAAACTATGTATTCTTGGGCCAATACTAAAAGTGATAACCCTTTACCAGTATTTGATAAATCAGTCACTATATTCGCATTTTTGTTAAACTTCTATTATAATCCTAATATTCATGATACACAATTTGCTCCATATATTGGTCTTGGCATAGGACCAACAGTTTTTAGATTAAAAAAGGTTAATGGTTCACCTAAATATTCAATGCCATTGAATATTCCTTGGTTTGCTTATCAAGTGAAACTTGGTGTTAATTATTCAATAACTCCGGAAGTCAAAGCCTCCCTTGGTTATCGTTACTCTAGCATTCCGATACCAATTGCAGATGAAATATCAACTCATAATGTTGAAATCGGTTTAATGCTTAGTTTTTAGCTAATACATATATAAATTCTTATCATTTCTATCTAAAAACCAGACGTTAGCACAATTGTTGCTTTTAAAAAGATGACTGCTTTTACTGCTCTCATGTTATTCGCTAGCCTTTTTGACTTCTAATGCAATGTAGCTCTAAGGCTTCGCTTATCTTCTCTATGCTCTATAAATCCGCTAATTACCGTAACTTCACCACTCTTGATTTTTAACATAGAGTTCATTTCCCTAGTTTCAATAATTGGAATGTTACTATTCAATTTTGTTTTACTCTGCTGCGCGATGTACTCTATATTTGGGTCTTTAGTGTAGTCGTTAATTCTCGATAAGGTTTGGTGTATACCCCATGAATATTCACTAGTATCAACATTGATGCCTGGATTGATCATTAATACAGCACCTATTAGAACGCTATTCATTTTGGTAATTAAGGTATGATTGTAGTTTTGTATACCAGGGGTAAAATAAACGTGATTTTTAATGAAAGAAATTGTCGCTTGTTGATTATTTATGACATGTACTCTATGGCTTGAAATCACAGTTGAAGTGCCAAATTTGTCTAGACTTTTTACTAAATTCCATAGATCACCCACACCAAAGTTCATTACTAGATTAATAATGGAACTATCTTAACTCATTACAGATTTGCTTCCATCGCGTAAACGTCTATGTTATTGCCAGAAAGATACTTATCGTCTAACACGATTTCAATTATCTTTACCTCTATCATTACTTGAGACGCTAACTGCTTAACCTTATTAATATATTCTTCAACAGCTTTGTGAATGCTTTCTAGAATTAAAAATAAATAACACCTGCTTCTCTATTATATGAAAGAAATTCTCCATCATTCATCACGTTAACATCCATTATTGGATTCAATTCATTTTCCAACGAGGTTCCATAAATCGCTACTATATTGAGACTTTATAACACTATTATAATCCTTATCAACATTGATCCAATCACTGCTGATAATATTGTTGCTAACAACAAAACTGCTTTGAGCAGAGTGTTGAATATTGATAAAGTCTACGTAATAATTTTGAGCGTACGGTAATCCTGCTCAATTCTAATCACGCCATTACTTCTTGAGTAAAGCAGTTTGGCGCTATCAGCTATGCTATGAATTACTTCATTTATATTTTTATCTTTCAGCTTTAAAACAATATTGTCTGATATTTTTGAATTTATATCCAAGTTAATGTCAGAAAGTTTCCCTATTTCAATCAGCAAATCCTTTACTGACACTTCTTCGCTAATATTAATAAAAATAAGCTAGCTACTGACAGTGAAACCAAGAAACTTTACGAGCAAAGATATAATCTCTGGTACTTGTTGGTTCGTTGCTCTCCGAAGGAAAAAATTTTGCCCTTGTATTACCTTAGTAAGTGATAATGCTCAATATCATGATGATTTTGTCGTCTATGTGGTAATATATCACTGAGTAGGTAAGCATATACAGAGAAGATGATAAAAGGAGCATTGAGCATCTCAAATGGTCATTAGAAAAGAGTATATAAAACCATTCTAATAGATTTCTACAAAATATTAAAAATGTATTTAATTTTGTTTTATCTGGCAAAATCACTACACTAAATGCTGCAATTTACATGGTCAATGACAGAAGGAGAGGTGCTGGAATGACAAGAAAAGAGAGGCACAGGGTCTTGCTAATGTCAAATCATAATGCTCATACAGTTGCACGTCATGCATCTAGTTTTTATATTGTTGTACAGTAAGTCTAATCAAAAAGCTTAAATTATAAAATTGACATTAGTTACAAAATTATGTAATATTAAAAGATATCAATAACTTGAAGGAAGAAATTTATGTCTGATCAAAAAAAATTTGTATAATATACATTAATAGCCATAGGATCTGCAGGACTTATAACTTGTATCATATCTCTCAAATGCTGTTCTAATTTATCGCATTTAATTGCAGGAAGAATAATTGGTTCTACGCCTCCACTAATTGCATGTATTAGTTTTGGCATTTTATTGCTTGTGAATAGGATTCTCTTGACAAAATATATGGTGATGCGTACTATCAAAATAGCTTTAGTAAGTTAGTTATATCTGTTATAGCAGATGTTGGGATTTCTTTTGGAGCCTGGAGCAGACTTAGTTGCTCTTAGCCTTAAATCTCCGCTGGTTATAGCTATCTTAACTTCAATAGCACACAAAGTTATTATGTTATTTTTAGCGCGGTAACTGAACCCTTTTCTTCTTCACCAAGCCACTATGTGTTGACAGCAACGTTAAGACTGACGGCGCAAATTCCACAAATCACCCAAAAAGAAGAAAATATGATGGCAAGCGTAGTAAAAAAAGTGTAAACATATGCCACACACAAAAGCCTATTATAGTTGCAGATGAGGATAAAAAGGATAACATTAGCAAAGAACAACAGCTTGTACAAAGTCCAGAGGAGTACTTCAAAAACAGCAAATTTGAAAATAGAAATTTCGAGGAATGCTAATAATGTTAATAAGCGTAGTTTCCTATCCGCTAGTCAATTCTTTCCATCCAAGCGTTAACTTTCCTTAACATTTCAACAGAAGACAAGTCTTCTGTGCTGAGTGGTAGACGGACAGTTTTGTGCTCTATAATCCCAATATCATGCAGAAGTGCTTTGGTAGGTATGGGGTTACTGGCAATAAATAGTTCTTTGCAGGCTTGTTGCCAAACATCCGCTAAGCTTTTTGCATTACCTTCTGTCATTTGAGCAGTTGTTTTTTTCTTAGATTCCAGCGTCATGTGCTGGAGTGACAGTAGGCATCGCTTAACATATTCATGCGCTACTTGTGGCCAAATATTGGAGGCAACAGAAACCAGGCCAGTCGCACCACAAGCAGCCATGTCAAATATCATATTATCATCTCCACAAAAAACTTCAACGTTTGGCGCAGCTTTCTTATATTCAATTAAAGTATCAACAGTACCACTTGAATCTTTGATAGCCCAAAATTTTTCGTGGCCGGATAAGTTGCGTACAGTTTTAGTATGAAGATTCACTCCTGCTCTCGATG
Source organism: Wolbachia sp. (assembly GCA_051710285.1). Classification (GTDB taxonomy): domain Bacteria; phylum Pseudomonadota; class Alphaproteobacteria; order Rickettsiales; family Anaplasmataceae; genus Wolbachia. The sequence continues at coordinate 184,122 of JBPETD010000001.1, read as the reverse complement.
GAATATTATAAATCATAGCTGGCACATGTGCTTTCTCAAGTAGCTTTTCAAACCATAAAGTCTGCCCCATAATTCCAGGCTTTGTATAAATTGGAGTTGTCATGAGATAATCATGAATAGGCATATCCTTGCAAAAGTCAAGCCACTTGAGAGCTTGATATAAATTCACTCCAGGTACGCTAATCATAATCTTCGTGTTTAATGTCAGCTTACACACGAATTCAACTAATGTACGTTTTTCAGAATCAGTGAGTGACAAGCCCTCACCTGTACTACCTAGCAACACTACGCCATTTCCAGCCTCAGCTTGCATTGTAAGTAGACGCTGCAAACTTCGGTAATCTATGTTGTCTCCGCTACAATTAAAAGGCGTGACACAAGCAGTCCATAAAAATGGAGATAATGATTTCAATTAAAGTTATCAAAACGGTATTTCATCATCAATTAGCTCTTCTTTTATCTCATTATCAAAATTTTCATACTGATTTTTTTGCTCTGTTTCGCTTTGCTTGTATTCATTTGGCTTGTAATCAGAGCTTTGTGCACTATTTCGCGAGTCCAAGAGTGCAAGAACACCACTAAAATTCTGTAGCAACACTTCTGTGATATATTTTTCACTACCATTTTGATCAGTATATTTCCTAGTTCTCAAAGAACCTTCAATGTAAACTTTACTACCTTTGCGTGCAAAATCTTTGACGACTTTTACTAATCCTTCACTAAACACTACAATATTATGCCACTCTGTCTTTTCAGAACGTATACCGGAAAACTTATCAGTCCAATTTTCAGATGTGGCTATTGAAAAACTTGCCATCTCTTTTCCATTTTGCATAGTTCTAATTTCAGGATCCCTTCCTAAATTACCAATTAATATGACTTTATTTATAGTACCACTAGACATAATTATGCTTTGAATAAACTTTTTATATTATCTTATGCGAAAATACTATTGTCAAATCTAATGCGCTTGGAGGGATTTGAACCCACGGCCTTTGCCTTCGGAGGGCAACGCTCTATCCAGCTGAGCTACAAGCGCACATATATTAAATTATCTAATAGATATAAACTATCTAAGTCAAATTTTTGACCAGGATAGAGCGTGAACATAACGTTCCATCACCAAATATACATTCTGAGAATTATTCGCTTGCTTTTTGTTAATTTTTGGTCTACAATTCATGTAAAAGTTACATAGTTGTCAGTCACTGAATGAATTTTCAGATCCTTAGCGTTCAAAAACAGCCTTACATTCACACATATTCTTCATGTATCAGAAAAAGTATAAAATTGAATCTAACCCCTTGCCATCTTGTAATTGAAATTATCTAATATCCTTCCCTCTGTAGCTCCAGAAGATCACAGGTGAAATTTTCTCATTTCACTGACTATTTTATTAATTGATTCCTCATCAAAAAAAAATGCTTTTATATTATAAAATTGTGATAAGACGTCAAAGTCATTCTCTACTGCTTCCTTTATTATATTATCCTGATCAGGATAACTTGTTTTGCGATCGTTTATAAAACATCCTTTTGCACGCATATTTGCTATGTTAATAAAATTAACGACTTCTTGATTACCAATTTCGAAAACGCTCTAGAAATATTTTCCATCATTACTCCTCGTTTAGAGTGATGACAAACCATTTCATCGTTATCTTGTTTTCTATATATACATATAAATCCTTGCTACTTAATCCCAGTATTCTGTGCTCGATAAAGTCCCCATTGCCAATGTATTGTCGACAAATATATTCTTTGCAAATTTATATGCTTTCTATAATACCTTTACAACTACAATATAAACTCACACTGAAAAACAGTAGAGTAAAAATAAAAACAACTTTATCTTCATCATCTCATCTATTTAGTATAGCGTACCAGTCAAAGGCCATATTAGTTCTCACTATCTATATCCATATTACCATTCAAAATCTGATTCATAGTTGCAACATCAATATCTCTCTTTATTCAGAATAAGAAATTTGATCGTAACATAATCAAGCAGACTTGTAATATACCGTAAAAATAAAAAATATGCTTATCGCTAATTGAACTTAAGCTTATGATAACTTCACTTTTTATCACTCTTGTCTTGTTCACTTTCACCATGTAATTCAACTTTCTCAGGTATAGAAATTGATATCTCAGGCTCTAGTATGTAGTATTTTTATATAGCCTGCCAAGCTTGAAATTCAGATTTGCAATATATCTGCTGCTGTGTAAATTTGAAGAAGAAATTCTTTTCCACAAATCTGGGTTTTATTTAAAACAACTTCCTTTTTTAACTTCAGTGATTTGTAGATTTATAGAACGTATCTAATCAATGGCATTTTGGTTTTACTATGGACTTTTTTGCTATAAATAACAATGTAGGCTAACGCCCCTATTAACCAAACAGATAATAACAAATAAAACACAAGTTGAATTACAATTCTTTTTTTTAATTGGAAGATATTCATTAGTTTATATAGTCTCTCCTATTTTAACATCAATAGATATATTTTACTTTTTAGTAACAGGCAGCTAGAAATATCAATGCCATGGGTGCAAAATTGTCGTTTAGCTTTTTGTAGTTCCTTGTATTGATAAGAAACACCTTTGCCAGGTTAAAAGTTAAAACTTAAAGCTGTAATAATATAATTTATCGCCTCATTATAACTCCACTTAAATGATTGAAATTCTACCGCCAGGTACTTTTAATTTTTCTACACACCTCATTTACACAAGAAGAGAATATTACATCTTAGATAAAATGTTATTGATGTTAATAAAATTATAGACCTCACTTATTCTTTTCACATTATAGTTTTGGCGAGCTTCATTAATTAATTATCTAAGGCTCCTTTTCTTGCTGATAAATTACCGGCAACGTTAAGGTTTGAATGCAAATTCAACAAATAAATGTTGTTGATTTCAATTAAAATTGAAGCGATGTATAGAAAAATTTGAGGAGAATACAAATAAAGGTAATTTAATAAATAAAATTCTTTAGTTTCTTTTATATTGAAAATAGCTGCCGACTTATTCTTAAAACTGTAGAATAGAATTCTGGTATTGCAGAAACTGTCTTTCTCACTTATAACTAATTCTAACCCTAGTAATTCACCAAGCTCATATGGAGTTAATATGCTCACGCTATTCTCCGAAAAACTTATGAATGATAAACTATAGTTTTAATATCTTTTGGTACTACCATGCAAAGGTTGATAAGGTCGTTTTCTTGAGGTCAAACTTAGTTAAGGATTGTGAATAGTATTTCACACTTCTTGATATACTTCACTCGCAATAATTCCTGATAAATTATCCTTAGTAAACGCCACTAAACGCGTAAATACCATTTTATTCTCTTTAAAAACTACTTATTTATAGCTCTCAGTTTTGGTTGCAACAACTATGATCCTTCAATTATCATGGTCTTTATAGAAAACCTTATTTGCTATATTATCTATTTCTATAGGAAACATTAATATTCCCTTAAAGTTAAAACCTATCTCTATAAACACATTCAACCAATGTTCAGCTAAACGTTTTACTTTTGATGACACAAGAAGGTAATACAAGTTTCGGTTAAGTTTATTTAGCTAAGAAACTAAATAAACTTAACTTATATCGTTATTACAAGCAAAATACTCCACCTTGCTTTTGCTAATAGGTAGGCACTAATCCTATTTACTTTTGGAATGGACTGTAGCAAGTAACTATGATCTGTATGATTTAGTACTAGATACAAAGGTGCTTTTATACGATAAAAGGCATAAATTTAGATCAGATACTGCTTACCATTTTGTCCTTAATAAAATATCTTTTATTTAAAGTGTTTTGAAAAATAGTGGTATTATATCTACTTCTCCAACAGAAATCATGAACCTACTTTCGGATTTTAAACTAAACATATTAACGGAGTGTATACTTATCATAATTTAAAAAGCAATTTATTGAAATTTATTAAACGTTATAGGAAAATATTGTTATAAATTTCTACAACAACATTATTTATATTATAATTTATTAATAAATAAAATACTAATATTAACCGATTTATATAACAAAATTAAGAAAATTTATTTTACAATTTTAATTGACATAAATTATTAGCCTGGTTATGATTGATATAGTATTAATATGTGGGGTAAAAAGTGGTACATGTGCAGCTAAGCAGTGTGATAAATAATAGCTATATATAAGCTATCACTGAACATAATATACACAATTAAAGCTATTACAACTTGAACACTTGTAATCCCACTGCTTTAGCTGTTTACTACAGTTTCTACATTTCCAACATGGGTCAGGCAAAGCTTCTGAACCCATCTTATTTAGTAAGTGAATTGCCTCGTCGTATTCTTGCAATTTAATTTTAAGCCGCACCATAATAAGGTAGACTGATATGTAATTAGCTTTTTTCATAGCAATATCTAGATGTTGATTTGCAAGATCATATTTACCTAAGCTAATTGAAGATAAAGCAAGTAAACAATAACTAAAATAATAATCAGGACGCAAGCCGTATAGTTTTTCAGCACCTTTACTATTTAAACTGATGTAAATTTTTGCTGACTCAGGAGTAGGATTTACTATATACTCCGCCTCTAGTACTGCAGAAGCTTTTCTAATTTTTCCAAGTTTAATATATAATTTCGCCTTTAAATAATTGCTAGGCTGAAAAGTTGTGCAATGATTTTGTGCTCTAAATAAAGACTTTATAGCTTCCTTATAATTCCCTTTACTTTCATACTGCTTTGCTAAAGCACAATATAAAACTACTAACATTTTTTTGTAATCAAATGGAAGAAAGATATTGAATTTTGCAGCTTCCTTTAACTTCAAAATTGCGCAAGTCCAATTTTCTTGTAATATGCAATGCTCTATTTGAAATGGAATAGACAAAATTTTATCATTAACCGAACTTGAGCAATACTCTACGAATTTTTGAAAGATTATTCCTTCTTGTTTGAGGTTGACAATTAATTTATTGGCCAAAAGTAGAGCTAAGTTACGATTTTTACTTGCAATATTTGCTAAACCATTGCTGAAGAAGATGTAATTTCCAATTTTACCTGAGTTAAAGAGCTTTATTAAAGATAACTTATCGCTTTCCTCATTTAGATTCTTAACCAGCTTGTGAGCGTTCTCTATATTACCCAAATCCATGCTAAAAAGAACTTCGAAAAAAAGCAATTCTTCTTTATCCTTTCTTCTATTTTTTATGTTGGCAAATGTTGATGAAATGGAAGAACAAAAGTGTACAATTATAATTAACAAAAACAATAAAAATACACAAGCAAAAATAACAAAATATAGATCAACACTTATAGTGTAACTGCCTAATTCTAATCTCATTACTTCACCGTTCACCTTGACCAATATGCTAAATAAAAGAGAGAGAGCGAAAACTATGAAGTAAATCATGAGATATATTGTAATAAATGATGATATATTATTGAAATATTCATAGAAGCTACAATAAAACCATTTAATCTACTGAGCCATAGTTTAAATTCTGGATGTGTTAAATCTCCTATTGTAGTAGCTATGCTCTGCCAATCACTATCGTTTATTGACTCCTCAATTTCTGCCAACTTTACTCTCAGTGGATCGTTTTTATCTTTTACCTTTATCCAGTTGCAAATGATTCTTTTAAAGAAAGAACTTTTATTATAGTCAATAACAGCAATAGTCTTTTCAAAAGATAATTTCAATTCATGTAAAGTATTTACCTCTTTTAAACTTTCCAATTCACTCACTGCATTCTCTATCTCTGGGTCGTCAAGCTCAGATATTAAAGGATTTATTAAATTTATATGATTATCAAATCTTGCTTCCTGTAATAACGAATTCTTCATTTTAATCACAAGTAGTAGCAATTTTGCAAGGTTCTTATGCCTTGAGCTACCATCACCTTGCTCACATTGAGTGAGCAGATTCTTCTTTAGTTCAAACATCTTTTTTTCTATTCTAGATTGATTAACCTCAAGTAACATCTTGAGCTCATCTATGTTTTCCATCAAAACCTTTATATTATCCTTGCATTCTTGCTGATTTATTTTTAAAAATGCTATGTTATTTATTGTAATATAACTGATAAACAATAATACAATTAAGAACCAGCCTATACATTTTTGCTGAGTATCATTCATACCGTAGTATCTCCGCAGGGTCTTGCGCAGATGCTTGTAATGCTGGAGCAATTGTTGCTAAAAATGATAAAAACAATGCAAGTGCAGAAATATTTACCACGTCTTGTGGAACTAATATCACTGGCAAGCTCGAAAAAAAGTATATCATAGGATCAAATAATCTAACGTTAGTGATACTCTCTAAAAACACTCTAATATTTTCAATATTGAGAGAAAAAACAATACCTATAATACAGCCAAGACAAGTTCCTATAAAACCGATCAGTAGCCCACAAGTCCAAAATATGTACATAATGCTCACAGTTGTTGCACCAAATGTACGCATGATTGCAATTGCAGATTTCTTTTCTTGCACTATCATCATTAAATTTGAAACAATATTGAATGCTGCCACAATTATAATCAAAGTGAGAATTAAAAACATCACATTTCTTTCAGTCTTTAAAGCATTAAAATAGTGGCTTTGTTGCAATTGCCAACTTTCAGCTTCCATTCCTGTCTCTTTTTCTATAACATTTGCTAGCTCATTAGCCTTAGTAAGGTCATCTACAAATACTTCTATATTTCTTATACTATCATTATAATCAAAAAAAGCCTGTGCCGATTTTATCGGCATATACATTAAAGTATTATCATACTCAAACATACCAATATCAAATATTGCGACAACCTCATATTCTTTCATTCTCGGCATCTCATCAAACAATACATCAAATCCTCCAGGTGATATAAGTACAATTTTATTGCCACAGTCAATGTCCAAAGCTTCTGCTAATCGTGCTCCTATTGTCACCCCCTCATCAAATTTTTCTACATTACCAACAATTATATTATTTGTAACAGCAGTATTATTAAATAAGTCTTTAACTGATACGCCTCGCACAACACTACCTGTAATTTTACCATTTGCCGCAATGATAACTTGGTCACTTGTCATAGGAGTTGCTTTCAATACACCTGGAATCTTTTCAATAGATTTTGATACTGCATGATAATCTGAATCAATGTTTCTATCGAAGTAAACATTAACATGGCCATTAATGCCAAGTATTGAGTCAAGCAATTTTGCTCTAAATCCGTTCATTACAGACATCACTACTATTAACGTTGCAACTCCAAGAGCAATGCCAATAATAGAAAAAAAAGTCATGATAGAGCAAAACCTGGTATTTTTTGCTCGCAAGTAGCGAACAGCCATAGTAACTTCAAAGGCAATGTACATTACAAAATATTTTAAAGTTAAACATTATACTACTGAGATTTCATATAATTGAAGACTTTTCTTCACTTAAAAACTAGAGATTTTTATTTCTTGAAATTTATAATACTTATAGAGCATCTCTAGATCCTGCTTACGATAGCTATAAGAAATTCACTAAAAAGCAAAGATGCCCTAGTTAATATTTATTTTCAGTATTGGTATTTTATACCTTAAACGCTGCAATTTAGCTGCTTTTAAGCTCAATTAGTCTAAGCTAGAATATTTAAGAAATTTACCAGACGAAAGAAAAGGACAATAAAACCAAGAGATAGCCTAGTTATTCCACTTTCTATTTTAAAATCCGGTGTTAGGTGATGTCTTAAATGACTTATAAGCGCGTTTCAGCTTGTATTGGTAGAAATCCCTAAATTTTAAAAAGACATGCAGTGCATATAGTGCAAAAATTAAACAATAGTACACCAAATACAAGTTTTCTCGTCATTTCAACCTGCATAGATTATGAAATTAAACAAATAGCTCAAGTATCATTGGAATGAGGTTGGAGAAATTTGTTAAGTAGTTTTGCATTCTTGGTACACACTGCTCTTAAATCACAAGTTAAAAAATTAAGATAGAGGTATAAAATATGAATTTTGTTTTGACTTTTTGTATTAATTTTACAGAATATTGAAGTTATCACTTGGATTGAATTCATGACAAAAGAGAATTGGGAGGCAGTCATTGGACTTGAGGTACATGCTCAGGTTTCTTCTAAGGCAAAGCTATTTTCTAGTGCACCAACTGAATTTGGTGCTGAGCATAATACTCAAGTTTCTTTGGTTGACGCGGCAATGCCAGGAACACTGCCAATACTAAATTACTACTCTATAGAGCAGGTAATACGCACCGGTCTCGCGCTTTCTGCAAAAATTAATAAGTGTTCTCATTTTGACCGGAAAAATTATTTTTATCCTGATTTACCGCAAGGTTATCAGATAACTCAGTTCTTTGAGCCGATAGTTAGAAACGGTAGAGTGTTTATCAATAATGATGAAAAAGAAATAAGAATTGCTAGGATTCATCTAGAGCAAGATTCAGGAAAGAGTATCCATGAAGAAAGCAAAACATATGTGGATTTAAATCGCGCAGGTGTTGCTTTAATGGAAATTGTTTCGAAACCGGACCTTCGGTCATCTGCAGAGGCTGCAGAATTCATGAAAAAACTAAGGCAGATTTTACGTTACATCGGCTCATGTAATGGTGATATGGAAAAAGGATCACTTCGATGTGATGCGAATGTTTCTGTGCGCCCAAAAGGTAGCAACACATTTGGCACTCGTTGTGAAATAAAAAACCTAAATTCAATACGTTACATTACACAGGCTATAGATTATGAAATACAAAGGCAGATTGAAATTTTGGAAAGTGGGGGAAAAATAAGTCAAGATACCTTATTGTTTGATATCACTTTGGGAAAAACAAAAGTGATGCGAAACAAAGAGGATGCAAGCGATTACAGATATTTTCCTGAACCTGATTTGTTGCCTGTTGAAGTAAGCCAAAACAAGATTGATTTTATTAAGTCATCTTTGCCTGAGTTGCCAGACCAAAAGAAGCTGCGATACATTAAAGAGTTAGGTATCAACGAATACGATGCAGAAGTCATCACTTCCGATAAAGCAATTGCTGATTATTTTGAAGAATTGATAAAAAAGCACGATTCAAAGCTCGCTATTACTTGGCTCACTGTAGAACTTTTTGGTCGTTTGAATAAAGCAAGTATTGATATTGTAAGTTCTCCGATCAAAGCAAACGCCTTGTCTGAGCTCTTAGATTTTATCGTTGATGGGACAATCTCTGCTAAACTTGGCAAGCAAGTTTTTGATACTATGTTTGAAAATGGCAAATCGGCATCTTTAATTATAGAAGAGCAGGATCTAAAGCAAATAACCGATAAAGGTCAAATATCTGAAGTTATCAACAAAATCATCAATAACAACAAAGATAAAGTTCAAGAATACAAAAACGGTAAAACAAAATTATACAGATACTTTGTTGGCGAAGTCATGAAACTTACAAAAGGAAAAGCTAGCCCTGATATTGTGAATTTAATTTTAGGTGAAAAGTTAAGATTGAATTCCTAGATTTTATCTTACTAGAGGGGCAAAAACTTTGCCCCTGACGTTGACATTTAATTGTTCATGGAGTTAAAAAAGTCAGCATTACTCTTTGTTAAAAGTAATTTATCGCGCAAAAACTCCATTGCTTCAACAGGTCCCATAGGATTAAGTATCCTACGCAACACCCATATTTTATTCAATATAGCCTTATCAATCAGTAGCTCCTCTTTTCTAGTTCCAGATTTTGTAATATCAATAGCTGGAAATATTCGCTTATCGGCAAGTTTTCTATCAAGTATAATCTCAGCATTGCCTGTACCTTTAAACTCTTCAAAAATAACTTCATCCATTTTTGAACCAGTTTCTACAAGAGCAGTAGCAATTATTGTCAAAGAACCACCATTTTCAATGTTGCGGGCTGCTCCAAAAAAACGTTTTGGTCTCTGTAGCGCGTTTGAATCTACGCCACCAGTTAGAACTTTTCCAGATGAAGGAATAACTGCATTATAAGCACGTGCAAGACGAGTTATAGAGTCGAGCAGAATTACAACATCTTTTTTATGCTCAACCATTCTTTTAGCTTTTTCTATTACTATTTCAGCAAGCTGTACATGGCGGTAAGCAGGCTCATCGAATGTGGAACTCACTACCTCGCCCTTTACAGAACGTATCATATCTGTCACTTCTTCAGGTCTTTCATCTATAAGCAATACTATTAATTCTATTTCTTGATGATTTGTAGCTATAGAATGAGCCATTTGCTGGAGCAATATCGTTTTTCCTGTGCGTGGTGGAGCAACTATTAATGCTCTCTGTCCTTTGCCAAGAGGCGCGACTATATCCGCAGCTCTCATACTTATATCTTTTTTATTATCTATACCGCTGTTGTTTTCAAGAATCAATCTTTCTTCTGGGTAAAGAGGAAGCAAGTTGTCAAAGTGGACGTATTTTCTCAGCTCACTTACCTCAGTAGAGTTTATACTTTGAACCTTAGTTAAAGTAAAATATCTTTCCTTATCACTAGGTGGTCTGATTTCACCACATACCATGTCCCCTGTACGCAAATTGAACTTTTTTATCTGCCCATTGGAAATATACACATCATCAGTACTCGTAGCATAATTAGCACTTGCTGAGCGTAAAAAACCAAAACCATCAGGTAATATTTCAACTATTCCACTTCCTGTAGTAAGGCCTCCTTCTTCGCTCATTTTCTTCATTAAGCTGAATATCATCTCCTGTTTCAGCATTCTGCCATTACCTTTACCATTAGTTAAAATTTTCCTTTCTTCAGCTAGATCTAATAATTCTTCTGCTGTTTTTTTTCTCAGTTCACTCAGATCTAGTGCTTTTCGGTTTTCTTTTATACTTTTATTTATTGTTTGTTTTACCATATCGTTATTAGAAATTTGCTCATTTGTTTTTGCTGATTCTAATTCAGACGCAATCTTTTCTTTTACTAAAACATCTTCATTGATTGTTACCATAGTCCTCCAAAAATTTTAATTGATGCTTATTAAGCTAAAATGTGACTACAAGATAATAAATTAGGCTAAACTAATCTTTAGGAAGTATTAAACTAAATTGTCATTAAGCTACATACTTTAGCTATCATTATATCAGTAAACACTGACAAGTCAAGTTAATTTGATATTAACAAGATATGAAAATAGATAAACAAATTGAGAGACTTTAATAATTTTTCTTTATGTTTCTCAACATTTCTTGTTTCTCTTCTTTTATTTTTGCTTTTCTATTTCTGTTTCTAAATTTTCTTGACTGATAGACCGGAGCAGTACAGGATCTTGAGGTTTTGTATTTTGCATATTATAATGAAACCAATCCATTACTTGCTTCAGTGTAGAATTTGTTATACTAATCAATTTAGCTATAACGTTGCTGTCCAAAACAGGAAACTTTTTATTAAATAATAAATCGCTCAGGTTTATCTCTATGCCTTGCCGGAGAAGCAAGGCGGAAGTGTTATTAATTAATTTACTCCTTTTACAATCAAACTTTGGATACGATTTGGATTTTTACAATTATTAATTTATTTTCAGTTATTATTCAGAAATAATAGGATTAAATCTTTCAACATCTATTTCCTCATCAGCTATATTTTGTACTTCTTTAAGAGCTAACTTATAACATTGCGCTATTTGATTAAAAGTTAAAGCAGTATTGTTTATTAGCCAAGTAGAAATCTGTATAAGAAATTGTTTATTCTTATCATTGCCCTTAGAAAGTTCTGTTGACATCAAAAAGCATCTCCCATTTAAAATATTCGTTGTCATTTTTAAAGCTAGAATATAAGTCATTAAAATTAAAAATCATTAATTTTATTACTAAATAGATTTCCTGCATTATGGCATGGAGTTCTTAGGAGAAAGGAAGATATGCATTGCAAAATGCCTTTGACTCTGGAATCTAATGTCACTTTATAGTGGTGTCTTTCAAGTAGTTCTTTTCCTGTCCTTTTAGTGACCCTTTTGTCCTATCAGAACTTTTTTATCATTCCAGCGTCTCCTTTTTATCATTCTAGTGCTTAACACTGGAATCAAGTTTCCCATGAAACGAAGTATTTTAACATAACTTTTATACTCACCTACTCGATAAAATTCTTGGATTTCAGTGTCACGCGCTGGAATGACACCATTCACAGGCTTTTGAATTGCTTTAGCTATAAATATTTAAGAAATTTACTAAACAAAAAAATATAAAGAAGCCCAGACCAGCTAATATTCAAATTATCCCTTGTTCTATTTGACGTTCTATACTGTCTTAAACGATTTACAAGAGCGTTTCTCAGCTTGTATAGGCAAAACCTAGAAAGGTTATGAAGACATGGAGTGCACATAGTTCAAAAAATTTAAATATGAGAAGCCAAATACAAAGCCTCCTTTGTCGTTTTAATCTGTAGATTGTGAAGTTAAACGAACAGCTTAAGTATAGCTGTAATGGAGTTGGTGAGATTTGTCAAGTAGTTTTTGTTTCTATGTTAGCTGCTTGCGTGATATCCTTCTTGTAGACTTATGCTCGTGTAGTGCATGGTTTGATGCTGACCATATCTGCAATGAAGCCCATTAAAAACACTTAGTAATTGATTAATTTCCGAGTATAAAGCAGAAATATCTCTATAATAACAAAGCATGCTAATTATAAACTTAATAAAGCAAGCTATTAAAGTATGGAATAGTGAAAATAACACGCGGTATATAGAGTATCTCTACCAATTGGGAAAGTTTTAGAACACATTAAACCTTACTTTGTCGATAATAAAGCAAAATAGGCCTTGTTTGAAGTATATCGTGAGGGATTAGTAGATACGGAAGAATGGGTGTTAAGACAATTCAATCTCTCAGTGCAAACAGGTACGTTATTGTACTGAGAAGGTCAAATCCATACATACAGTACATGAATTTCACATATGGTTTGAAAATGAGCTGAACTTGAAGCTAGGAGTAGGAATTTCTCCATAAAGTCTATCAGGATATTGAGCAAAACCTAAAGCAAGCAAATATTCTTGTACAGAGAGTTATTAGTCAAGTTATATTTATAGAGATACAAGCTTATCAGACTGCGAAATCACGCGCATCGGAATTATTTGCACGCTATTTTGAGCTATTTACTTGAGCACAAGAGGTTTGCCTATAAATAAAGAGTACTTAATTCGCACTCAGGATTTAAACAGGGTATTCCTTGCCACTGACCAATGGAAAAGAGTTGTCTGAACCTGCAAATAATGGACAGAATAGATAAGCAAATAAAGGAATACAGCAATAAAACTGCCATTCAAGATGTAACTAAAGTGAATAGAGTAGTTGGACTGATAAGTTTTCTCCTGGAGAAAATTAGCTCTATCTTTGGAAATGATGATTAATTTAGTAGAATATAGTTAACTTTCACAGCATTTTAGAATATAGTTTTATAATTAAAATGCTCGAATATACGTGAAAACTATCCTAGCTGTTGAAACAAGCTGCGATGAAACTGCAGCAGCAATTGTAAATAGTGATAGGCAAGTCCTTGCACACGAAATTCATTCTCAAACAGAACACAAAAAATGCGGTGGGGTGATCCCTGAAATAGCGTCACGCGCTCACATGAAGCATTTAAGCGGTCTAATAAAAAGCGCTATAGAAAAATCTAACCTTAATTTTTGTGATCTGGATGCGATTGCAGCAACATCAGGACCAGGGCTCATAGGTGGATTAATAGTTGGCACAATGATGACCAAAGCAATTGCACATGTAACACAAAAACCATTCATTGCAGTTAATCATTTGGAAGCACATGTGCTAGTTATCAGGTTACTATATGAAGTCAAATTTCCGTTTTTAGTCCTATTGATATCAGGTGGTCATTGCCAATTTTTAATCGCACAGGATGTGGGTAAATACATTAAACTTGGAGAAACGCTGGATGATTCGCTTGGTGAAGCGTTTGACAAAGTTGCTAGGATGCTGAGTTTAAGCTATCCTGGAGGTCCATTAATTGAAAGATTAGCTAAAAAAGGTGATGGTACAAGATTTAAACTTCCAAGGGCGATGATAAAACGTCCTGGATGTGATCTTTCATTTTCCGGAATCAAAACAGCAGTAAAAAACTTAGTGCAAGAACTTGAAATGAGCGAGCAAGATATGTGTGATGTATGTGCTTCATTTCAAGAGTGTGTTATCGATATACTACTCGATAGAGTCAAAAATGCGGTTAATATAGCTACATCTTTAAATATCAAAATCAATGATTTTGTAATTACTGGCGGGGTTGCAGCAAATAATTTCTTAAGAGAAAAATTAAAGAAACACATAAACTTAAACGTATTTTTTCCTCCAAGCAACCTATGTACAGACAATGCAGTAATGGTTGGGTGGGCAGGCATCGAAAAATTACAGAAGAGTTATATGGATTCACTTAATTTTGCACCAAGGCCAAAGTGGGAATTGGTAAATTATTAAGGACTCTCCATTCTGAGTTAGGTAATAAAGAAAGCTATTTCTTTTTGCCATTGTTTATATTTTCTATTTATGTATATTAGTATTTTATTATATCAACTTAGAGTTAGTAGCTGCTGCTAATATTTTTGCAATAAAATTGTATATTATACATGTAATCAAGTTAAAAGGAAGATTGTGGAAGTCGCGCCATTGATAAAAGGGGAATTGAAGCAAAGCATGCTATACACCTGCCTAGAGAAGTGTAAAAGTGCATTTTGGTTCATTTTCTGGTTTAGCTCAGGAATCAACTTGTTAATGTTATTCCTACCACTGTATACCTCTCAGGTGCTTGATCGGGTGATATCGAGTGAAAGTGTATCGACACTAGTTATGCTGACAATTATCACTTTATTCGCGTTTGCGTGTTCTGCAATGCTTGAAACCTTTCGATATCTAGCTATGGCAAAAATTGGTGACTGGATCGATAAAGTTGCAACACCAGATTTGATAGTAAGATCAATTAGGCTAACATCAGTGCAGAGCTCAACTTCCAGTGGTGAAGCAATACGAGATCTTGGAGTGATAAAAAATTTTATTACAGGAAACGGTATATTCTCACTATTTGATACCCCATGGTCATTAATTTATCTTGTTATAATATTCATGATACATACCTCTACGGGGTTTATAGCTATTGCTGGAATCGTTATATTAGTTTCTATGGCAATATGGAATGAACTTGCCACTAAATGCATATTGCAAGAAACTAACGAAGAAACTATACGGAATATCAATGCTATAGATGTTGCAACAAGAAATGCAGAAGTTGTCGAAGCTATGGGTATGTCAGAATTCATAGTTTCTGATTGGTGCAAACAAAATGATCAGAACCGCGCAATGCAAATTAAAGCACAAAATCGTTCTAATATAATTACTGGAATCACTAAGTTTTTACGCTCAACTCTACAAATATCAGTGATCGGAACAGGTGCATTACTTGCAATTACAGCCCATAAAACTGCCGGTAGCATCATTGCTGCCTCAATTTTAATGGGCAGAGTATTAGCTCCATTTGATGCAGCAGTTCACACTTGGAAATTTTTAAATCAGGCCAGAATGTCGTATGGAAGGCTGCAAAGACTTATACTCACATCACCAAAAAGAGAACAAACCATGGCTCTACCAGAACCTGAAGGAAGACTTGAATTTGATAGAGTATTCTTTGCTCCTTATGGGAGCAATAAACCATCAATAAAAGGAATATCATTTGTTATAGAGCCAGGAGATGTGGTGGGTGTTATTGGTGCAAGTGCTTCTGGTAAATCGACTATTGCAAAACTAACCGTTGGCGTATGGAAACCCATATCTGGTGTAGTTAGACTAGATGGCGCTGATGTATACACTTGGAATCGAGAAAATTTTGGTAATTATGTTGGTTACTTACCTCAAGATATTGAACTATTTAACACAAGTGTCAAGGCAAATATTGCTCGCATGAAACCAGACCAAAATCCTGAAGAAATAATCAAAGCAGCGAAAATTACAGGAATACATGAATTAATACTGAGCTTACCAAACGGATATGATACAACGATAGGAAGTTTTGGAGTGACACTTTCTGGTGGGCAGAAACAACTACTTGGCCTTGCAAGAGCTTTTTATGGAAATACAAAGCTTTTGGTGCTTGATGAACCAAATGCCAACCTAGACAGCAGCGGAGAAAAATGCTTAATTAATGCAATCAACATTGCAAGAAAGAAAAATATCACAACAATTATCATAACACACAAACTATCGTTATTATCTGTGGTTAATAAAGTAATCCTTATGTCAGATGGTGTTATTCACGCCATGGGGACAAGAGATGAGATTTTAAGTAAACTGATTGCTCCACCATCAAATACTACAGAAGGTGAATGCTCTTCAGCAAGTGGTTAGTTGTTCTTTTTTATATTATTTTGTCCACCTAATTTTACCACTTCATTGAGCGAATACCATCAATATAATAAAACAAGACCTTTTTAGCCATTTCAAAATCTTCTAGAGTATCCCCTTCGCACCTTGCTGTAATGCAGTTTTGTGTATTTGACACTCTAAGGAGCCACCAACCTTTATTATCTTTATTAGTTACTTTAATACCATCGAGCTCTGAGAATGCAATATTTTGCTGCTTTAGTGTTTTCTTTATTAATTCAATTATTTGAAATTTTTTCTCATCTTTAACTATAACCTTCACTTCATGAGTGATATATAGCTTTGGCAAATCCTCAATCACCTCAGATAGGCTTTGGTTTTTTTTAAGTAAGATATCAATGGCTTTAATGGCAGAATATAGCCCATCATCAAAACCTAGCTCAGAGAAGAAAAAATGTCCACTAAGTTCACCAGCAAATTTTGCCTCTTCCTCTACCATCTTTTTCTTAACTAGTGAATGTCCAGTAGCGCATACAATTACCATTCCTCCTAATCTATTAACAAAGTCATGCACTTTCATGCTCATTTTTATATTAGCAATAACTTTGCTTCCTGGATATTCTTCCAATACTTCACGCGCAAAAACCATAAACAAATGGTCATTGGAAACAACACTACCTTTATTATCAATTAAGCACACCCTGTCACCATCGCCATCGAGTGCAACACCAAGATCACATTTATTTTCCATTACAACATCAATCAATTGAACGAGATTTTTCTCCTCTATAGGATCTGGATCGTGCAGTGGAAATGTTCCATCTATAGAGTTATTGGTTACTATATTCACATGATCTGGCAAGATCTTTTCAATATACCTAGCAATTCCACTTGCTGGGCTGTTGCCAAAATCCCAAGCTATTTTTAGCTTTTGTGTAGAGTTGTTCTTCAACGCACTTTTCAACATGCAAATGTACTCACTATATATATTTGTATTAATTGGGCTACCAATTTTTGCACTGCTCTTAATTGGACTGCTTATAACTTCCTTTATTTCATGCTCTGAATAAACTCTCTTACCGCTGAAAAATTTAAAGCCATTGTACTTGCTGGGGTTATGTGAAGCGGTAATCATAATGCCAAGACCCGCCTGCATGATTTGCGTTGCAGCGTAGAGCATAGGTGAAGAGCACAGTCCTATGCGTGTAACGTTTGCTCCAGACATAGTTAAGCCTCTGATTAATTCTTTTTCTATACTCGGCGAATCTATCCTGCTGTCATAGCCTACACAAACATTAGCTACGATTTGGCCGAATTTTCTACCTATCTTATATCCATCATTGATCTGAAGGTCTTTGCCTACTATACCTCTAATATCATATTTTCTTATAATAGTTTTATCCATACTGCACTTCTCGAAGTAACTACAATATAACATTATAAACAAATGCTCAAGTTTCTTCTTTATTCACTCACATAGTTAATTAATTTTTAAGCTAAAATATTAATTTATTAGTATATTTAGAAATATTGAACCATATTAGTGGAAACAAAGATGTACTTATAGCTTAGAGTAAAAGTTTAGATGCAGATGAACAGAAGAAAAGGATATTTTTAGTTGCCATTGGAATCCTGCAACAGTTTTCAGAAGTTATCAAGCAACTAGAAAAAGAAAAATTAATCTGGTACCTTATTAGTCCTTTACGCAAAATGAAAAGGTTAGGAAATAAATAAACTCAAAATGGAAAGCAGATTTCCAACAGTTCAAGCAATCAGTAAAAAGACACAAGATGAAATACATAGTAAACTTAAAAACCTTATCAGATCAAAGTTTTTAGCGTATTCGACAAAAGATAATGACTTCAACATTAGGTTTAAAAAATAAAGTGAAATCAGTAAAAATCAGAGATATCTTAAGATCTAGCAGTGAGGGTAAGGTTTATCCATATTCCTTGAGGAAGACAGTAAAATAACTGCACGCAGGAAAGGCAATGAGAGACCAACTATAATTTTGATGGTCCTTGCTCTTGTGAGGCGACCATTAACTGGCAAGCTAAGTATTCTGAAGGGGGAGATTATCAAGATTGTATCATAGCTGTGAAAGTTGGTCTCAGTTATATACTGGAAGTGATTGGTGAACCAAAATTTGGTAATTTAAAGTTCACAAGTTCACTATCAAAGGAAGAGGGTGATAAGATATTAAAGTTAGTTGAACAAAATAAAGAAGTTTTTATCAATTGAAAATCTCTATTGGAAGCTTTTATTGGTATAGACAAGAATGTGAGAGATCAGCCAATGCTAGATGAGGAAACATTTATACAAAATCCACCTGAGTCACTACAATCGCTTACGCCAGATAATAGTGGATATTTTCTCCTAAAAGCGCATCTATAACTTCTTCACGGAGAGAGAAATTCTTTGTCTTTGTACGAAGAAGAATATGAACAGAAATAGGATGAATTAGAGAATAGAATAAAAGAATTAGAGGAAGAAAATGCACACCTTAGAAAAGAAAATGCAGAGTTAAAAGATCGTAATAAAAATAGTAGGAGAAGGCGGTGCGAAAGTAAATTAATTAGTCAAAGAAAAGAAAGCTTTTGAGGAGAAAGTTAAAGAGCTTGAAGCCAAATTGAAAGAAGTAGAAAAAGAATTAGATAGCAAGAATCAAAATATTAGGCAGTTAGAACAACAAATAAATATACTAGAACAAAGTCAAGAAGATAAAAATGCCAGAGTAATAGATTTAAAATCTCAATAGTAAATAAAAAAAATAAAGCTCAATCAACAGATAAAATCAATGAAAAATTATGTAAGAAATTGGAGAAAAGTGAAGCTGATCTCAACAAGTTAAGAGCGAAAAATGCAAAGCTGAGAGATGACATGAAGAAAATATTGGAAGATCTAGAAAACGGTAAAGAAGAACATTAGCAGAACAGTTGATGGAAGCAAAAAGGAAAATAAGACATTAAGTGATGAAGTAAATAGATCAGCTAAAGAATTGAAGCAACTACAAAAGAAGCTTTAGAGAAAAAATTCAACAACCTGGTAGAAAGTCTTTTGCAGATGAACTAAATGAAGAGAATATACAGAACGAAATAGATAGGCTTAAACAACAGTTTAAGGAAAGAAAAGATATGCTAACAGACACACAAGAGGAATTAAAATCTGTCAAAGAGACCCTAGGACAATTGCAAAGCTTATTAGAGCAAAAAGAAGTTGAAGATAAAGTGCCTGAAACACATAACTTGGTACACAAGAAGCCTAGCTACAAACATCATAGATTGGCTTATTCCAATTCCCAAACGATAAGCTGGAAAAGCTGATAGATCAGTTAAAACCTACTCAGGTGAATACAGAATTATCAGATTCAAGCTTAACTTTCGTTAAGGATCCAGAAAATCATGGTAATAAAGCTTAATCTGGTTGTCATAACCTGGCAGTGGGGCTAGACATACAGAAACGAAAAACTACTTAACAACCTTCGCCGTTACTCTTTCAATAATGCTGAAGCTGTTTGTTTAATTTCTCAATCTGTGCAAGTTGAAATGACAAGAAAACTTGTATTTGGCGTACTATTGTTTAATTTTTCGTACTGTGTGCACTACGTGTCTTTTTAAAACTTCGTGTTTCTACCCATACAAGCTGAAATGCGCTTATCAAGCATTTAAGACATCCACCAATACTGGATTCTAAAATAGAGAGTAGAATAACTAGCTACTTCGTGATTTTATTGTCCTTTTCTATCTGGTAAATTTCTAAAATATTATAAGCTTAGACTAAGTTGCTCTTAAAAGTAGCTAAATTGCAACGTTAAGACATAAAACACCAATACTGAAAATAAATACTGACTATGGCTTCTTTTGCTTTTCTTGCTTAGTAAATTTCTTAAATATTTATTACTAAACCTAGATCCCAGATGCTGTCTTTTAAACTTTGTCAATCTTTTTTGAAACTTCAAATAATCTGCTATTATATATTTAAGCTAAAAATAATAAACGTGTACATTAACAGATCTAAGAAATACAAAATAGCAGCGTTAATAGTTGCGGCAGGAGTAGGCAGTAGATGCAGTAACGCGATTCCTAAGCAGTACATAAAACTGGCAGGAAAGCCTATTTTATTCTATACAATCAAAAAACTTTTGACCAACCAATATATAGATTACGTAAGAGTGATAATTAATGAAGATCATGAAAATTTCTATAAGCCAGTGTCAGCTACTTGGATAACAGAAGGTGTAGGTACTAAATTACTAAGCCCGATATACGGAGGAGAGAGTAGACAAAATTCAGTTAAGTTGGGACTTGAAAGCTTACAAAAAATTAACCCAGATTTTGTTATTATACACGATGCTTGCAGGCCATTTGTATCAAATGCTTTGATAAATAGCATAACTCAGTCTATGATTAATAATCAACATGCAGGAGTAGCGCCAGTAATAGAAATTGAAAACACTGTGTCATCGATAAGTGATAATTTTATTGAATCTACAATTCGAAGAGAAAAACTCAGAGCTATACAAACCCCTCAAATTTTCAATTTCGAAGAATTATTGTCATGCCACCAATCAAGCAAAGAATTCACTGATGATTCATCACTAGTAGCATGGCACGAAAAACATGTTGCGATTATTCAAGGTGAGAAAAGCAATTTTAAGTTAACTACAAAAGAAGATATTAATATGGCAAAGCTCCTTCTTGAAGAACCAAAATATCGTATTGGCACTGGTTATGACATACACAAGTTCGTTAAAGCTCAAAATAAGGCTGAACACTTTATAAAAATTTGTGGCGTGAAAATCGAGTACGATATGGCAATAGAAGCATATTCCGATGGTGATGTTACGATACATGCGGTTGTCGATGCAATACTAGGGGCGCTGGGATGTGGCGACATAGGAGAGCATTTTCCCCCTAGTTCCGCTAAGTGGAATAATTGTGATTCGTCTTACTTCCTGAGCTTTGCTATTATAAAAGTAAAAGAAAAGGGATACCGTGTATCTAATTTAGATATTACTATAATTTGTGAGGAGCTTAAAATATCGCCTTATAAAGCAGAAATGAAGAAATCTATATCAAGGACATTAGAGATTGATAGCGAATTTGTAAATATCAAAGCAACCACTGCAGAAAAATTAGGTTCTATTGGCAGAAATGAGGGAATAGCAGCACATGCTTCTGTATTACTTACAAGCGTCACTTGCACAACTGTATGAACATTGTCCTACTAGAAGGGCGTCATACAAATAGCTGACACTGGTATCTAGGAATTTTATTAAGTTATTGAGCATAAAAGTTATGTTAAAATACAATGCTTTGATGATTGTGGAAAGGCTGGATCCCAGTTTCGTAACACTGGGATAACACCGTCTGTTATGCAAATTACCTGTTAACTGGAATGTTCGTACAGCTATGTGTCACGCGCTTGGATCATAAAGTGAAATGAGATATATACCCAGACGCTGGGTTGAGACCCAAGAAATATATTTGTTGTTTAGTAAAAATCTTACTTAAGTTATATAAAGCATAGAATCAATATATACCTAATTTAAAATACAATGATTGTGAACCAAAAATAGATGAGAGTCTCTTCATCGCAGGTTACCACATATCGTAGGCATGGTCGAAATAGACAAGAATGCAAGCATCTGGTTTAATTGTGTAATCAGAGTAGATGTTGGATCAATAAGAATAAGTGATGAAACAAATATTCAAGATGGCACAGTAATTCATGTGGACAGAAATCAAGATGGTATCACAATTATTAGCAATATGGTAACTGTTTGGCATTTTTGTATGCTGCACGCATGCACAGTGCATAACAAACCGTGGCTAGTATTGGCTCTCTACCGTAATGGGACCATACAGTTGTGGAATCTGAAGCTCTATGGTTGTTGCTGACTCGCTAATGACGCATGAAAAAGTAATAAAAGTGGAGAAATATGAGCCGGTAGACCAGCAAAATTTTTCAAAAAAATGACAGATTAAGAAATTAAATATATTACATAATCAGCACAAAATTATGTTATGCTGATGATGGAGTATGAAAACTAAAAGCGTACATTACGCTATTCAACTTCATTCTGTAACTCTTTGGTTTTACTAAAGGAAAGACCAATAAACTTTACAATAATATCAACATCAACGTTGTTAGCCAACATTGCTTTTGCAACTTCAATTTTTCCTTCTTCTCTACATTCTTTCCTACCTTCCTCTTTACCAATTTTGATGCCTTTTTAGTGGTATCATCAAGTTTTTGAGCAGGAGCGCAGACTTGCCCATCGCGAATACGTTTTATCTTCCATTTATAGGCTATGAATTCTTTTTCTGATCATTTGAATCCATTTAGCTCTTAATATTCTTTTTATTATTACATCACTTCCTGTTATTCTTTCCAATTCCTTTTTACTAATTTCATCTTCATACTTAAAAAGTATATCCATTTCTCAACTATATTCTCTAGCTGATCTTCTTTCGTCTTAGGAAATTTTGGTAGTTCAATAAATATAAAATAAAAATCTTTTAAGTCATACTCATTGGTATCCTCATCCCGAATATGGTGTTTGATTCATACTAAGACTTATCCGGAAATAGGATACAATCTGCTGTGTCGATAAAGATAATTTCTTTAAGGTCTTCATATTGATCATCTTTATTAGCCTGTCTTTAATATGCCTTGGCAGCATAATATTGAGCACGTTTTCAAAACTCTTAGTTTTAGCGACCTACATTTTGACTATTATTTGCACTCCATTTTTATCTCTACAGAGAACATCAACAATGCTTTGCTTTTGGAGGCAACTTTAGCATCCATTATAGTACTAAGGAACTCTATTTTTTATTTCATCCTTGCCAGTAAAGCCTAAAATATCATTGAGAAAATGAATGAGAATGTCCTTATTTTTCAGTGCTAAAGATGCGCCGAAATGCTACACATCCTTTTTAGGGTCGAGAAATTTAGAAAGAGCTATAATACTGATATAATGATTAATAATTATACAATATTATTAACAATTATTCAACTATATTTTAAGCTTACTATGACTCAATAAACTGAATTAAACTGTCTGTTTTAGAAGAAGCCTCCTCCTTATTTACTCCTTTTGTTTCCACTTCATTCATTTGAGTACTAGGCTTAAGTGCTAAATATGTCCCGCCACTAACCGCTGATGCAGATGCTAATGCTATACACCAACCATTGTTCAAATATCTAGTCTAACTGTACGTTCAAGCGTAATAAATGCTGCCAACCTAGCAGCGAGATCAAAGCCAAAAGCAGCAGTATATGTTGGAGTTTTTGATTGTTCAGTTGGTTATTTTTTAGCTTCTAGTCCTTTCTTTTCTTTTTCTAGCTGCTGGACTTGAGAGAATTTAGTTTATTTATTCCTTCATCTTTAGCTTTCTAATCTGCCTTTAACTTGCCAACTTCAGCATTTGATGGTTAAAGTTTTAGTTCTGTTATTTTCGCATCCTGATACTCTAATTGTTGCTGTAATTTCTCAATTTTAGTATTTAGTTCTTTTATTTGCTCTTCTTTCCATATTAGCTCCTCAAATAGCGCGTTTCTATTCAGCTTATTTCTTTATTTCTTCCTTTTTATATAGCCTGTTTAGTTCTTTTAGTGTTTCGAAACATATTCTATTTCTTAAAGATTTATCTATCGTGCCTAACTTCTAAGCTAGTTCTACAATTTATTCTCTTCATTTTCTCCTTGAACAATTGAGTTAGTGCCGTACTTGATCTTCTATGCGCTCAAGAAGAACATTGTTTAATTCTCCAGCTATTTTCAATTGCTCATCTAAATCAGTATTATTTTGTATATTCTGCTTAACTATCTGTATGATGTTTCTATTATTGTATTAGCACGCAATAATTCATTTTATAATTGTGATACTAACGTGTTTTTGAGATAGAGAGATCAGGTAGTGAGAGAGAATGACGCATATGTAGTTGTACATTATTTTAAATACAAGACCGTTCTTCATTATCATCATCGTCATCTGACAAAACTCGCCTCAGACCGTTTATCATCATCATTCTCCGAAGAGATTATAGATTTATCATCGCCCTCTCTTGTGATAGTAATGATGACGCATTTTCTCTGAGATCCGAAGAAGGTCTAGGTAAAAGCACACTGTTTCCTGTTCCTATGGCAGTTTAAAGAGAACCAAAAACAGAATTAGGTACGTTGAATAGGAGGATTAATCAAAGATTGTGGAAAGAAAAAGTAGTAGTATATGATTGTTCGTCATCTAGCGTATCATATCCCTGCCTATTATATATAGGAAAGCTCTCAGCGTAATTCTCATTTGAGATAAGTGGCTGAGCATATTCACTGTTTTCTGCAGTAGATTTTGTGGGAGAAATGTATAAAACATTAAGTTGCGGAGTAAAAGAAACAGTAAAAACTTGTGGAGAAGGAGAGGCAAAAGCAGATAGTTGTTTACCAACTAACGTATCATTAATACGATATAAGTTTTTAATGCTATCATCTTCCTACTTGCTTACCTCCATCATGTCACATTTTTGTCTTGTAAAGTGTGAATGTATTGGCTTACTGCCTATTCCAACATCAGGCTTTGTTATTTCGTATGACATAATAAGCCTCAATAATTAAATCAATATTGTACACACCATAAAATTTAAAGTTAAGTTATACTTATTATAACATTCCCGTAGAATTTTAGCGTAGCCGTCTTTACTTAGTTGTGTTAACTTAGAACTTAGCATTGAGTAATGTTTATGTTAGAAGAAAAATACAGCTTTAAGGAAATTGAAGCCAAGTACAACATATTATGGGAAAACAGCAAAATTTATAAATGGAGTGGTGAAAAAGATAACACCTTCACTATAGACACACCTCCACCAACGATATCGGGTAAATTGCATATCGGTCATATATTTAGCTATTGCCACACAGACTTTATTGCAAGGTTTCAGCGCATGCTGGGGAAAGATGTGTTTTATCCAATTGGGTTTGATGATAATGGACTACCAACTGAAAGATTGGTTGAACAAACTTATAAAACCCGTGCAAAGGAAGTTGACAGAGAGAAATTTATAGGAATGTGCCACAAGGTTATTGAAAAATCAAAGCAAGAATTCAAAAAATTGTTTAAATCAGTTGGCATCAGCTATGACTGGAGTTTGGAATATCACACGATCAGCAAGGAAACTATAACGCTCTCTCAAATGTCATTTATTGACTTATATAACAAGGGGTACGCATACAGGAAGATGCAACCCATCCTTTGGGACCCGATTGACAAAACCGCAGTTGCGCAAGCAGAAATAGAGGATAAAGTATTTGAGTCATCCTTAAACACGATAGTTTTTTTCACTGAAGAAAATGAGCAGATCAAAATTGCAACTACGCGACCTGAGCTGCTTCCAGCATGCGTTGCGGTTTTTTGCCATCCAAAGGATGCGCGCTACACTCATTTAATTGGAAAAACAGCTACAGTAGCAATAACAGGGGCAAAAGTTCCAATAATAGCTGATGATAAGGTCAAAATAGATAAAGGTACCGGACTGGTTATGTGCTGTACATTCAGTGATGAGCTCGACATATACTGGCAGCAAAAGCATAACTTACCGATGAAGATTATCATCAATCAGGATGGGAGGATAAATCTAGATTCAGTGAGTAATAACAATGGATTCCAGTGTCAAGGCACTTGTATGACAAGTAGTGTACTAAATGGACTAAAGGTTAAAGAAGCAAGAAAGAAAATAATTGAAATCCTGGGCAATAAAGGACTTTTGATAGAGAGCACTAGCATTTCTCATTCTGTTAAGTGTGCAGAAAGATCTGGTGCACCACTTGAAATATTGCCTACTTATCAATCATTTATCAAGATCTTAGAGGAAAAAGCTAAAATATTAGATAAAGTTAAGGAATGCAGCTGGTATCCAGCTACTATGCGTAAACGCATGGAAGTGTGGATAGAAGGACTAAATTGGGACTGGTGCATCTCAAGGCAGCGTTATTTTGGCGTGCCATTTCCAGTGTGGTACTCAAAACGCAAAGGAGAAGAAGGCAAAATCATTCTAGCTGAAGTGAGGGATCTACCTATAGATCCACTCAAGGATTTGCCAAAAGGGTACAGTAAGGAAGAAGTTGTTGCTGATCAAGATGTGATGGACACTTGGGCCACAAGCGCGATCACTCCACAGCTAAGTGCACTGGCAGTAAACAATGAGTTTTACTTACCGAATCACCGCTATGACAAGATATTTCCTGCAGATCTACGTAGCCAAAGCCATGAGATAATAAGAACTTGGGCTTTTTATACAATTTTGAAGGCACATTACCATGCAAACTCCCTGCCATGGAAAAATATCATGATCAGTGGTTGGTGTCTAGCTGACGATAAAAAAAAGATGAGTAAATCAAAAGGTAACGTTATCACTCCTCATATAATACTTGAAACCTATGGTGCTGATGTAGTACGCTACTGGGCAGCAAATTCAAGATTTGGAGTTGATACAGTTTACTCTGAAAATATATTCAGAATTGGTAAGCGCCTCGTTACAAAACTTTGGAATGCCAGCAAGTTTGTTTCCATGTTCATGGAAAAGCATCAAACAGTAAGCATAAATTCCATCAGAGAGACGATTGATAAATGGGTATTGTCCAAGTTATACAAAGTGATAGATAGAGCAACGAACAATCTGTTGCAACTTGAATACTGCGAAGCTTTGGGGGCAATAGAGGAGTTTTTCTGGAAAGATTTTTGTGATAACTACTTAGAGCTAGTGAAAAAACGTGCATATGGGGAGGGTATAAAGAGTGAAGCAAACTTGAGTGCTAAACAAAGTTTAGCATATATATTAAACGTTATTTTACGGTTATTTGCACCTTTTTTGCCGTACATTACGGAAGAGATATATCACCGGTTGTATGGCCATAATTCTGTGCATAATCAAAGCAATTGGCCAAGTAAAGAAGAACTTATCTATGATAAGCATTCTGAAGAAATGGGAGACAATTCTGTACAGATATTAAACCTTGTGAGGAAAATAAAGGCAGATAATAATGTGTCAGTTAAGCATTTGATAAAAAAATTGACAATAAAAGCGAACATACGAGAGGATAGGTTGAATAAATCTGCGCAGGATGATTTGCAAACGGTTTGCAATGCTGAAGTGATACAATTGAGTGAGGATGTAACAGGATTTACAACTAAAAATGGAAAATTTACTGTAGATACTGAATTATAATAAGCATTTTCTCCAGCAGGTAAGGGAATTTTACCAAGAATGCACAATCATTATTGCCTTTTTATGTGAAAATTAACGAGTAACTTGTTTAAAAAAGTCAATTTACCTTATCTTTTAGCCAATTCTTTAGCTACTCTTACGTTAATTTCATCCTTATTACTTGCTATACTTTCTCATGTACCTTTCTCTTTAATTCTTGCTTTAGCTACGTTGTCTGTTTTGGTGATTGCAC
This sequence comes from Wolbachia sp., assembly GCA_051710285.1. Lineage (GTDB taxonomy): Bacteria > Pseudomonadota > Alphaproteobacteria > Rickettsiales > Anaplasmataceae > Wolbachia. The sequence continues at coordinate 156,354 of JBPETD010000001.1, read as the reverse complement.
TTTCTTGTAGAGCAATTAGTAGTAATAAGAGAATGGAGATTGAGAGAAGTAAATTTGCTAAAAAGGATAAAGTTTAAAAAATAAAATATCTTTAGAAAAGAAGCTGAAGAAGCTGCAAATAAAAAATAGGAGAGTTAAAAGACCGATTAAATAAATTAATGAAATAGAAGCAAGGTTTAGAAAGAAAAATTGAAAGGTTAAATGATGAAATAGGTCAGTTAAAGATACAGTTAGAATCAGTGGAAGAACTATATGATAAGTCAGAAGAGAAAGGAAAAAGAAAAATGAAGAGTTAGAAAATAACAAAAGAAATAGAGTATCTAAAGTCACGCCTCAATATGACAAGTCAAAGTGTTGATTTACGTAAACAAAACGAAAAGCACTCGTCTGAAAATTCTAATACTGATATGATTTTGATCGCTTTCTAAAAGCGGGAAAGAAAACACAGTGAACATATTGACAATTTATAGGAAACGCTAAACATACTGGAACAAATTTTATTACAAGGAAATGTAGTGTAAAAAGCAACTAACTCGCTAAAAATAACAACTAAAGGTTTAAGTAGTGAACATTTATCAGAACTTAAAAGAACTGGTAAAATACGTCTGCTAGCAAGCAGTTTCCAAAACAAAAATCACTGCCAAACGAAGCTTCACGTGTAGAAAAAGATCATGAATATGTAAGTAGATGCTCTACCACAGTTGGGCGTTGCTAATACTATTATATGTCGTACATTAGGCTGGATATACAGAACTTAAGTAAGATCTACTGTCTTTACTAGAGTAAAAAAAGTTGTAAAATGCAATATTATTCTTACAGTCTACAAAAAGATTATGCAAGGAGATATATGATGAACCCAATAATATGTGCACTAGATACACAAGATTTGAATGAGGCTGTGTCTTTAGCTAATGCTCTACGTGATAAAGTTGGCATGGTAAAACTAGGATTAGAATTTTTTGCTGCTCATGGTCCTTCTGGAGTAATAGAAGTTGCAAAGTGTAATATACCAATTTTTTTAGATCTGAAACTGCATGATATTCCAAACACTGTAGCTAAAACAGTTGAGGCAATTAAGGCTTTGGATATTGAAATATTAACATTGCACATAAGCGGTGGAGCAAAAATGCTTGAAGAAGCTTTAAGTGTAGTGAAAGATGCAAAAATGAAACTGATCGGAGTAACCGTGCTAACTAGTATTGGCAATGAAAATTTAAATGAGCTTGGAGTGACAAAAGAAGTGAAATCACAGGTAATTTTGCTTGCAAAGCTCGCAAAAAAGATTGGGCTGCATGGAATAGTTTGCTCTGCACTTGAAGCTCAGGAAGTGCGCAAAGAGTGCGGTAAAGGCTTTACAATTATTACTCCTGGAATTCGTGTAAACTATGGTCAAGATGACCAAAAAAGAACAGCAACACCAAAAGAAGCAATAAGTTCAGAAGCTGATTATGTCGTAATTGGTAGGCCCATTACAAGAAGTGACAGTCCTACAAATAGTGCAGAACTAATATGGAAATCACTCATTAATTAAGGTCGCAAAAAAATTAAAAAAAGTGCTTAATATGAAAAATAAACGTTGTACAGGATTATTACCACTCATGTTTCTCACTTAACTTAGTTAAGTGTTAAGTATTTAATAAGTTTGTTGTGTTACATGGGTAGCACAACGTGATTTTTCAGTTTATATTCTCAAAAATTAAGTTTTTCTACTTCGTTGGATATACTCTATGATAGGAAAATTTCTAAGTTCCAATTCAAGCATGGAATAACGAGCATAGGCTACATTATAGTAGCATCCAATACAAACGTAATCATTTTTCATCTTCAAAAGAGGATATTATGTCGCTCACTAATATCGCTCACCGTGTTAATGAATTAGCTTTATCGTGCAGTAATTTAAATTAATAAATGATCGCAGACTAAAAGAAATTAAAATCAAATGGCAAGCTGCCTTCTGCAACGATTGCGCAGCTATGCAAGATAGATGGCGATATTGATAATTGCAATAAACGCATGGATTTAACTGAAACTGTAGCTCAGCGCCCAGAAATAAGTACAGATTTTGACACAAATGATAAACATTTTCTGATTATATCTGTAAAAGAGTAGAAAGCGGCTTATCGCGGAAAACTCTCAGTAAAGATGATAATGATGTCGAAGGATATCTAATTACTCTGCATATTGTAAAACATATAAACAAGCATGCAACAGACTCATCTCCAATGCGGCAAATAGTTCCAGTCACAGAATCTCTACTGAAACATTAGATTATACTATAGAAGATCGTGACCACGCTAGTGCATGTTGAAGTGATGAAACAGTAGATGATGAAGATGGTAGAAGCAAATCCCGAGTATGATTTTGAAAAGATACGGATACGCTAAAATTCAAATGATTTTCATTACAACTTACGAATTATACACTCAGTCACGGATATCACAAAAGCTGCTTGATGATGCATTTGTTGATGTTGAAAGCTGTCTTGTTAAAAGATTGCCGAAGCTTTTAGTAAGGAAGAAAACAAAGCCTTCATTAAAGGTGAGGGCGCTTTTCAGCCTAAAGGGACTTTAGCTTATGAAGATGGAACAGTTATAATAAACTAGAGCAAATTAAAATTAACAAATTGAATAGCGATTCGATAATGATATTGTATTATTCTCTAAATGAATATTACTATTAAAATGCATCATTTTTAATGAATAGAAGTACGTTGAAGGATGTTAGGCTACTAAAATCTCAAACAGGTTGATACCTTTTTACAGCTAAGTTTGCAGCTTGAAGCCACAGATACTTTAATTGTGATACAAGTGTATCAATCTGCTGATATTTGACATGTACAAAGCAAACTACCTGTAATCGCAATAGAAGATTTTAAAAGGCTTATAAGATCATAGATAGTAGAGGAATAAGAATGCTAAAAGACCATTATACGAATAAACCTTATATTAGGTTTTATCACTAAGCGTATCAGCGGAGAAGTTGTAAATATCAGTATTATTAAATTGCTAAAGATTACAAGCTCAGACAAGCACTAAAATATTCTCTAAAATAGCTAGGCATGTTATGCTTTTATATAATAATTAAGTTAATTGTTATTAACAGCGAGAGTAAAATATGTGGAAAAAGATAAAGAGTTTTTAAGTTGATTGCTGATCATGCTGGTATTTCATAGATTGCAAGAAAGATTTCATTAGGTTGAAAGTGATCGTTTAGTGGTAGTAAAAGTTAAGCAAATGCTGCTTAACAAAATGCATCACAGCAAAAGAGATCTTCAAATAATGAGTAACAAAACCTGCTCAAACAAAAACTACAACATCGGAAACTCCGGATGATTAAGTTGATCATGACAACCACAACAGCAGCACCAGACGAACCTCAAGATCAAAATAATACAATGAAACCTATTAAACAGTACAAAAGGCAAACATGTCATTTTGAGGCTACTCAGGATAATTTACTACTTGTTACAACAGATAAAGGCTACAAATTTCTTGCGGAAAAGTGCCAAAACGCAAACTAAAACAATAAAGCGAAACTTAGAAAGTTTCGTGTATTTGTAAACTGTGGCAATGAAAATTTCTGCATTACTGGTTTTATGGCTTACAGCAAGATTCAAATAATGAAAAGAAATCTATACAAGTAAATTCAATAAAAAGGAAAATAGTAATGGCTCTAAGTCAAGTAACCTATCAGGAATGATAGGTAAATTAGGTTTGGATAAAACAAAAAATCTGCTGAAATGACTAGAGTATCGCAAAGTGCATTTGCTGAAAATAACTCGGGTGTACTAAGCTTAGCATTTAGCTCAGTAGACCTATGGAACTTTAAAACTATCTCTGTAAATTGCTAATTATACAGAGCACCTCTTTATGTGTTCCACTTTTCTTTCCTATATAAATAAAAATTAGATAGCATTATGAGTACGATTTTTGTATTCTGATGCTTTTCAATTCTATATTTCTCGTACTAAATTTTCTTTCCTTATTACTAATTCTCTATACCATCATAAAAAAGAATAGAAAACTGAGCGAGAAGAAAATAAAATCTGCAAATCTTGAAGCTAATTTGTGTAAGTTAGAGCATGAACTTCAGGAAGCAAAACAGGCTTTAACTAATAAGGACAAAGAAATAGTAGGTTTAAAAGTGAATAACGCAGAGCTAGAAGTAACTCTGCAGAAAGAACATAAGGAGAAGAAAAAGAAATAGAACTATTAACATAAGCTGAGGAGAGACTCACAAATGCTTTTAAACACTGTCTCTTGATGCTCTGCAGGCAAACAATAATAATTTTGAACTTGGCAAAGGAAAGTAATTGATGGCAAATTAAAAGAAACAGAAACGATTTCAAAAAAAGACAAGAAACAATTAACGAAGTTGTAGCTCCAATAAAAGAAAAATTAGAAAAATTTGATAGCGAGATACACGATCTGGAGAAGGAGATGGTAGGGGCATATGAAGGTTTAAAGGGGCAAATCGGTGCATTAATGAACCAGACTTCTAGCCCCTTGCTAAAATGGCTCTGAGGGAAACCTCACATTAGAGGAAAATGGGGCGAAATGCAGTTAAAAGAGTGGTAGAAATAGCGTCGATGATATCGAAACATTGCAATTTTTGCTCAGCCATCAGTAATTGATAAAACAAGAACAATTTATTACGCCCTGATTTGATAATCAAAATGCCATCTGAAAAGCAGATAATAATAGACGCTAAAGTACCACTTGATTCCTATCTTGATGCTATGTCACAAAATGATTTGCAGATACAAAGGAAGAAATTAAGGAATTATTCTTTAGCAATAAAACATATAAATGATCTAGGTAAAAAGAATATCGAAATCAATTTGAAAATACGCCAGAGCTTGTTGTACTTTCCCCACAGGGGAGGGGCTTTCAGTGCAGCACTGGAATATGAACCAGCTTTGATAGAGATTGGGGGTGAAAAATGTGATCATTATAACATCGATTACTTTGATCTCACTGCTTATGGCAATAGCGTATGGATGGAAACAGGAAATGATAGCCGAAAGTGCAAAATCAGTGAACTTGGCCATATTTTATACGAGCGTATCTGCACAATGGGTGAAAATTTTGATAATTTGCGCAGGAGTTTAAAAAGTGCTATTGATCATTACAATAAAACTGCGTGCCTCCCACACTCGAAGCAAGGGTGTTTCCTGCTGCCCGAGAGTTCAACAAGCTTGGTATACATGCAAAAATAAAGAACTAAGTTCTGCAAAGGAACTGGAGTCTTTACCACATAGCTTACACACCGAGAAATTGAAAGTGGATTAGGCAATTATACTCCCTCATACAGATCTGCTGCTATTTTCTTCAACTTTAAGCATATTTCTTAATTCTTCAATCTCGTTAATGGAGAGATTAGTACACTTGGCAATAGTATCACAACATTATTAGCCAACATTACTCTGCCGCTTAGATTTTCCTTCTTCTCTACCTTCTTTCCCACTTTTCTCTTTACTAATTTTGATTTCTCAGTCTCAGCATCATCAAGTTTTAAAGCGAGACGGGCCTTCTCATCATGAATACGCATAATCTCTTGTTCATATACTATGAACTCCTTTTCTGATCACTTAAATCTATTTAGCTACTCATATGCTTTTTGATTATTACATCACTTTCTATTATTCTTTCCAATTCCTTTTCACTGACTTCCCCAGCATACTTAAAGAAGCAGACCCATTTTCTACTATACTCTCCAACTGATCTTCCTTCATCTTGGGAAATTTTGGTAGTTCAATAAATGTAAAATAAAAATCTTTTAGATCATGTTCATTGGTATTCTCATACCGAATAGTGTGTTTTGATTTATACTCGGATTTGTCCGGAAACAGTATACAATCTGCTATGGCAATAAAGATAATTTCTTTAAGGTCTTCATATTAATTACCTTTATTAACCTGTCCTGAATACGCCTCAGTACATAGTATTGTGCGCGTTTTGAAACCTTTAGTTTTAGCAACCTACATCTCGACAATTATCTGCACCACATTTTCATCTCTACAGAGAACATCAACAATGCTTTGCTTTTTGGAGACAATCTTAACCACTTTGAATAGTTCTGAGGAACTCCATTTCTTTTATTTCATCCTTGCCAGTGAGCCACAAAATATCATTGAAGAAATGAATGAGAATATCCTTGTTTTCTCTGTACAAAAGACGCGCCTGAAGGCGACACCATTTTTACGGTTGAGAAATTTAGAAAATGCCACAGCTAAAATGCTTAAAAATGCCAGTAATACATTACTGCTCACAATTTTTCAACCACACTTTTAAATGTTACAACTTTTAACTTTGTAAAACGGCTAGAGATCAGAAAGTAATATGAAAAGTCTACATAGACCTACCTTTTTGTGGATCTGTGTTTCTACTTTCCTCGACTTGCTTTGCAAAGGATATTTCTTGTTTGCTCATATGTTCAAGTGGCTTGGGCAATTTCGCGTACTGCGGCGGCCGCAGCAATAACAGCAGTCAAAAACGCTTTTAGCAGTGCATCTAAAGTTCCACCAACTGCTTTCCTGCGTATATACGAGCTTGCTTTTCATTATCGTTAGCAGTTTCTCCTGCTCTCCTCCTTGGATCCATTCTATGAGCAATAACTGAAAACAACACTCCATTGATTGAAGACTTCATTCGTGCTTTTGCCTTAAGAACATCTTCGTCATGCGCTGTTTCATGTCCATGGCTTAAATGTTTAGCGTTCATTAGTTCATTTTGTTACTGTGCAAACATATCATTTAGCACTTCTTTCATTATTTGTTTTCTTCTACATAACTCTTTTCTTGGACTCTGATTTATCGCGAGGCATGCTTTGTGGTTTTAAGTTCTACGCTAATGTCTTCATACGCTGCTTGACTATACAAGGTTTCTATGAGCCTATCTATATTTCGCTTTACTTGCGTAGTTCTTTCGTAACTATCTATATTATCGATTTCTTTGTCAATCTGAGTTAAAACATCCTCAAAAGCTTTTAAGTAATATTGAACGTACTGCGTTATGTCTTTCTCTTTGCCGCTCTTCTTGATTTAGCTGATTTTCGTTTTCAAATTCCTCTCTCTTATCATCATTATTTTCTTCATTTTCCTCCTTAAGAGGATAATTGTCATCCATAACTTAATTAAAATTTCTACCGGTCATTATTGTATACGAAAAAATTAAATTAACATTAATGAAAGGTGGCTGCAATTTTAGCACTGGCTAAAACTACAGTTAAGCTGTCAAAAGCAGCATGGTCATAATAACTCTCATATAGCCCAACCGAATATCTAGGCCTTATCTTTCCTTCGCATTCAAACTAATTTCATAATCATTATTAGAATTTAGCATAGCGGAATTACGCAATAATTCATCTGCTAACACACAATCTAAAATTCCATTAATTTATATTGTAATGTGCCTGCTTCCAGCACAATCGAGCACTTTTCTCCAGCCAAAAGAAGAAATATCTCTTATATCTTCACATTATTACGCAAAGTAAACCTTAAGTTTCGTATATTATTGAGCACAACAAAATTATTGTCATGATCTTTTATTTTTAGTTCTAATTTACTCATTACCACCTCCTTTGATAAAAAGTTCAAAATTAATTGTTGAATGTAAAATTTCATAGCGCTGATCCACAGCACAATTATTTTTCAAAATAGTCCCACTATCAAAATCTTTAATACCTTCAAGTATAAAGTTAATATGCTTCATAATGGAAAACATACTGTCTATATAATAAGTATATATATCGCATGCAAATCTTACCTTTGTAGCAAAATTGAATAACATATGAAAGTTGCTGTAACTTACTATGCTCAATTTTAGGTAAGGAATAGTAACCTGCTTAGGTAGGTGATCATAAATTTTGGTAACATATTTCTTTAAATCAGAGTTTACCTTTAGTGCTGCATAAATGCAGTTGTACAACTCATTTATAACTTGAATTAATTCCATAATTAGTTCTCTTAAAAGTATAGTCAATACAGAGGATGGCAAAATGCTACAATACAAGTCGTGGTTCGCGAAATGTTGGAATATACTCTATTCACTTCGGATAAATAGCTCTTCACTTCCGATTCGTAATTTTTATAAAGAGCGGAAACATACTGCATAATACCTAGTTTTATCTGCTCAAGAACGTTATCATAGCAAGCTTCATACACAACATCAACTCTTATTGCATTCAAATGACTGGAAAATTCCAATGTTCCTCCTACACCGCTGAAATAACATCTAGGTGTCCTCTTCTCTTGATTTTTAGATATCGTTCAGTAACAGACATTATCATTTTCACAGAATCATAGCCTAAATAGATTCTATGAGGTATATAGACCTCATACGAAACATGCCACGTTTGCTTAACCAACGACTTTTACGTATGCCATTCAGCATAGTCGGTTACCACATAAATGAAGCTTGAGATCAACTTGTCATCTTGATAATTCTCAACGCGTAAATTAAGATTTAACTTCTTCCAAAGCAACTGAAAGAGATATAGATTTACGTTGTATATGTATTTTTGGTGAAGTAGACATAATAACCTCCAATTTATGTATAACTAAAACTCGTTATCCAAATCGCTGGATCTATGCTGTGAATAAATCACGCGTAAACTCATCTTAGCTAAATTTATCGCATTTAATATTAAGTTAAATCTGCATGTAGCAACCCAAGTGTTCGAAACTCTTGATTTGCTATAAGTTCTTTATCGTATGTTCTACTACATTGATGAGAGAACATATTGAAACTATTTCTCCCTTTTTATTGATAAAACTTTAACTTATAGCATATTCAACTATGCTGGACTTCAGCGAGTTAACATTTTGGGAATGAATCTTATTGAAGATGACATTTAAATCATGAGTAAGCAAACTGCGAAATTTTTGCATGCTATCGTATGCAATATTTTTAAATTCATGCGCAAATTTATCTTGAGCTAAGGTGGTTTATATCTTCAATTTCTCCATTGAATTCCTTCAGCTTTTTCCTTGCACTTAAGCTTTATTGCAAAAGCTTTCATACCTATCCAACTTAATTACTACTATAATTATAGTGAAAATGAAAAACTATCGAAGTAAAAAATTTATGCCAACATGTTACTACGTAAAACGAGTAGTGTCTCTAAGCAGACACTTTCCATGTTCTCTACCCTTTCTTTAGACTTTTATTGCTCAAAATAGTGTATTATCTAAATAATAATGTTTCATGTATTATTATGTTAGTAGTAGTGCGTTTAGAACGCCAGAGAAAAATCAAAATTAATCAACAGAGGTAAAAATTATGGAGCTGAAGAAATCTAATAATGCTTTTATGTAAAGGAAATAGATGAAAACTTTCTAGAACAAATTAACAGTTATAAACAAGCTTCTGATATTCAAAAACACAATGACAAAATCATAAAGAACGTTAGTGATCAACAGTGTATTTTAGACGATGTACCAAAAACTGCCAGTAGCAGTTGAAACTTTTATGAAAAAGCACACTGCTGATACTAAAACATATGATGACAGAATTGCAAGGATTCTTTCTGCAGCAAAGGATAGCATCGGTAATACATTGTTGTACTAAGTTGTTCAAGAAGGTAATTTATATCAGCTAGGCTTCTCATAAAAAAGATGTAATATTAATGCTAGAAACAATGACAATGAAGACACCTTTCAAATTAGCATTAGATCTCTAGCATAATTAATTTATGGTAAAAAATTTTTAGGAGAAACACAGATTATAATACTCAGAAAGAGTATACAAACATTGTGATGCCAAAAGAGTGGCGTCCAAGTTGCCTCCTTTTCTGTCATCCAAGTAGCTTAAAAAGGTGTCATTCCAGTGCTTGACACGCAACTATATGAACATTGCAATTACCAAGTAATTTGTGTAATAGACGATGTCATCACAGTGCTCCGACACTGGTATCAGATTTTCCATAAAAATGGTGCATTTAAACATAACTTTTATGCTTATTAGCCTAATAAAGTTCCTGAATTTCAGCGTCATACGCTGAAATGACACTATTTGTTATAAAACAAATATTCGTTCATAAATTGAAATTAGCTATAAATATTTAAAAAATTTTCTAAACAAAGAAAGCAAAAGAAATCCTTGTCAGTATTTATTTTTAGTATTGGAGTTTTATTCCTTAAACACCGCAATTTAGCTGCTTTTCAACGCAACTAGTATAAACTATAATATTTAAGAAATTTACTAAATAGAAGAAAAGACAACAAAACACGAGGTACTAGCTATTCCATTCTCTATTTTAAAATCCGGCGTTGGGTAATATCTTAAACGACTTATAAGCGTATTTCAGTTTGTACGGGTAAAAATCCGAAGTTTTAAAAAGACATACAGTGCCATAGTGTAAAAATTAAACAATAGTACGACAAATACAAGTTTTCTTGTCATTGTAATCTGTATAGATTGAGAAGTTAAACAAATAGCTCAAGTATCGTTATAATGATGACAGCGAAGGTTGTCAAGTAAACTTTTCGTTAAGCTTCTGTACTAATTATTATCTAAGCTAATTGTATGTTTTTATTCTTTTCAAAATGGGCTGTTACCACCCTCGATAATTCCTATTGCATTTTGCACTATATGCTTTCTTGCAGAGGTAACAGCATGTACTTATTGATACCTCGGTATTACTTGTGTAATCTCAGAAGAATATGCTAAATATAATTTTCTCGCTTCTGTAACTTCAATTCCTGTAATATCCAGTCTTTGTTGTAACATTGAACTCAACTCACCTGAAATTTTATCAGAATTTTTACGTAAAGATTCCTCATCGCTTTCGCTGTCGTACGGGTAATTGCTCGCCAATTCTGTAATTACTGAGTCACTTTGCACAAAAACAAACTCATAATAATTATTCACATTATAATATGCCTTTGCTGGGCTTCTACCCTACAAACAATCACTACTGAAATCTCTACAAGACTTTCATTTGTATCATTTACTTTAATTTTTCTATGTTGATATTCTGAAATTTCAGAGAAACAACATGTTTTGTTGAAATTGCAGCATAATAAATATCACAAGATTTAAAATAAGTTCCAATATAATGACCAAGAAATTCTTCCACCTTCGCTTCATTGTGATTATTGATGAAAAACCCTTAAGAAAAACAACACTAATATAGCAGCAATTCCAAGTGCAATTGTACTGTCATATGCTATAAAAAGTACCGATAAAATTAATCCTAGCACTACTAGTATGAAAAACCCGGAGTTGACTTAAATTTCTCTCACTATCGTATTCTTATCAATATTGTCTATAGACTTCTTTTCGCCTAAGCCCTCATTGAACGTTTTACCTATCTTATTTACAAATAGTTTAAACTCTCTTAATTCGTGATCAAGTAGAATCACTTTGTTTTATGTACTATTGTAAGCGAAGCAACTTGTTTGCCGTTATATATTACCTCGTAATGTAAATGAGGTCATGTGGAACACCAGCGCTACTAACATAAGCGATAAAACCTTTCCATACATTACTTTGGAGCCTAATTTCGCATCACTCCTAAATTTACTCATATGTGTGTAGTAGGTTGAATAATCATTTTTATATTTTATTTTGATGTACTTACCATATCCTCTGTTATTTCCTATATATTCTATTACACCTTCTGTCGCAGCGTATATAGGAGTACCAAATTTAGCCGCATAGTCTACTCCTTTATGAAAAATAACCTTACCGCGAATAGGATTGCTTTCTATTCACAAATTTCAAAGATATACGACAATCTCTACTCAAAGGATTTGTAAAAGATTTGGTACCTCTTAGGCTTATTACCTCTTTATCAAAATATCTCTCATGACCGTTTTGTGAATTATAGTGATATAGTCGAGTAGCTTTTTGTTTGTCGTCAGTGAGGTATATAATAAAATTTTTTCTTCAGTCTTCTGATTATCAGCAATCTCTCAAAAAGAACCTCCAATTTACTCTCTAGCATGATATCTTTTATAAAATATATACCAAAATCTTTATATATGTCGATTAATCTCATCACTGTATTTTGTGCCAAACCTTGTTCAATTCCTGTGGCAAAAAGGAAGATTTTATGTTACTAGATATGAATAACAATCTTTTATTATGTACTAAGCTTCCTACGTTGCTTTCTTTTATCAGGTCAGCTTGACTACTTGAAAAATCACCATAACTTTTTCCTGATTTCGTGCTGGAATGATACTGAGAAATCCGTGGATGGCTCAATGGTGCACAGTGGTAAAATAAAAAGTAGTATGAATACGATTAGTTTCATAACTTAAGCAACAAAATAATCGCCAGCAAAAGTAAAATTACCTTCAACGTATTGTACATCATCATTATCTTCAAGCTCTTCGACCAATGCAGACAATTTATCAATTAATTCCTTATCGCTAATTTCAATCAGATCCTTTGGTTGCCATAAAAGACGAGCAAGTTCTGGCTTCCCAAATTTTGCATAAAAAGCATCACGCACTTTACCAAAATCCTTTACTTCACAGGTTATAACATACAATTCTCCTTTGTTATTTTCGTCAACATTCAATACTTCTAATTCGATTCCGTAATCAAATAAATCTTCAAAGTTTGCGACCCCTGCTTCATAGATGATTAAGCCTACATGATCAAAAAGATAGCTAACACTTCCTATTTCTCTTAAATTTCCGCCCTTGCGAGAAAATATATAACGCAACTCAGAAGCAGTTCGGTTGCGGTTATTCGTTAGAGCATGAACAATAAGTGCAGTGCCAGAAGGTCCATAGCCATCGTACTGTATTTCCTCATAATTTTCTCCTACAACATTACCAGTTGCGTTTTTATTGCCGCTTCTATTTTATCTTTTGGCAAATTTTCCTTACGCGCAGCAAATATAGCAGAACGAAGACGTGGATTGAGGTCAGGATCATGCAGCCCTTGCTTTGCAGCAACTGTTATTTCCTCAATGAGCTTCGTAAATTTTTGAGAGCGCTTTGCATCCTGAGCGCCTTTCCGATATTTTATATTTGAAAATTGTGAATGACCAGCCATATTCAAATAGTTACAAATCAAAATTATATATCAAAGCATAGAGAGAACTAAAACGAATTTTCAAATTTGCTGTTCTCACATGGAACTTCGTCTTTCTTTTTGAGGGTTCCTGCTAACATATTTTCATACTGCTGAGCTTCAAGATCAAGGCCAAGGGCTGAATGAGCTGCTATTAGATAGTTAACAGATCTAGGAAAGTAGCTAGAATCCTTGCTGCTTATTACATTTTGAAAACGCTTAATTGCTGCTAGATATTCACCACGCCTTATGTAGAACCTACCGATAGAATATTCTTTCGCTAATATATGTTCTGTAACTAGCTTTACTTTTTCCTTTATCTTTTCTGTATGTTCACTGGCTGGAAAGAAATTGATGTATTCAGCGGCTAGCTCTAAAGCTTTATATGCCGTTTGTTGCCCGAGTTGTACTTTATTGATTTGCATATAATGAGATAAGACCCTTAGATAGTATACATACGGTAAGTCTTCACCATTTGAATAAATCTGTATGTAATCTTCCATATCATTTGCAGCACTGCTGTAGTTGCCCATATTGTAGTGAGAAATACCAGATAATAATTTTGCTTTTATCGCCCAATAAGAGAAAGGGTACAAATCTTCAATTTTTTGAAATGCTCTGATGGCTTGTTTATATTTTTTCTGATCAAAAAGTTTAACTGCCTTCTCATATAGCTCAGTTTCACTTTTTTCAAGATGGACATCATCATTCGCATAAGATTGCGCAAAAGAGCAAATCAGAAGAACAAAATACGTGATTAAAGTTTTATACATAGGTTTTGATCAAAATAAAGTATAGACTGAATATTATCTAAATAAACAAATTTCTGAATGTGGACTTCTCGCATAAAACAGCTTTTAGTACATACGAAAAATTACTTGACAACTTTTACCAAACCTGTTCTTATATCGGTATTGTTATTTTTAGCTCGAGACTTGTTTTGATCTCCATGATCAATTACGAAATTCAGTAAAACTCAGGGTATTTCTTAGAGGATTGCATCAAATTACGGCGGCTGCATGTCTTTCTCGTTTTCTCTATATTCAGCCAAATCACCACTTAAACTAGGAGTTAGCGAATTATTATAACGCCAATTTAAAGTATTATAGAGTTAAAACTCGCCGCTCGTAGTTTCTTCGCCTTTTCTCTATTTAGTAAATTTCTAAAATATTAGAGAAATTCATGAACAAACATTTATTTTACAGCAAGATGTATCATTTCAGTTCATAACGATGGAATTCAACTTCTCATACAACCTCATCAAGAACATTTTTAGCATAAGATTAACTACTTTCTATGATTAACGAACCAGTTTTCTTGTGAATAAGCAAACTTTCCTGAATTTCAGTGTCGAAAATTGGAATGACAAAAGAGGAAGCACTGAAATGAGTGTGTCATTAGAAGCGGTAAGCTAAAGCTGCACAATATATGTTGATAGGCCCATCGGAGCCGATTTACAAGAACAGGCTTCAAACAACCATAAACTGTTTTGATAAAGAGCCAAGGTAGTGAGTGTTATGAAAAGATGCAATTATGCGTCATGTGTAAAATAGAGAAGCGAATGAAAATGAACAATTGAAGAAGTGTTGAAAGGCCTCAGGCGAGGTCAAAACCAGTGGTTTGATCCTAACCCTGAGATAAATCTACCGGAAACTTATTTATTAGGTAGGTGGCGTCCGGCATAGAGGGGTGGTCGTGAATCTATTTTGGGCTATTGTATAGAACTGCGAGAACCTGTCGTTTCGACAATAAGGGGGAAATCCAAGAAGCTAAACTTTGAGGATGAGAATACCGATGCGGAAAGCAAGAGCGGATTAGTTTGTAGTAGTAAAGAAATCTCTGTAATGGAGATGGAGCGAATGGACTGAGACATTTGTACTTTAGTTATTTTTAACAAAAATGGGAGGAGAAAATAATTAAGGCAGGTCTTTGATGTAAAGGCTAAAATGACAAGAGCTGTGTAAATCAAGAGGTTCATGTACAGTTCTGTGAGGTGTGATGGTTGAGAATTCCACCGGCCTACTCGACCAGGAAGTTGCCACTTCTTTTATGATACATTCATAAGGTGAAATGAGAACCAAGCGTCGCGCACCTGGATGACAAGAAATGGGTTACTAGGGTAACGCTCTCTCTTGGTATAGATTACTCACAATAGTTGTGAAATAATTGTACTTCTTAATGAAGCGCAATTACTTGGTGTTTCCCAAAATTGTGGCACATATTGAAAGATACATCTTCCGCCTTGCCATGTTTAACTAGCATAGCAATTCAACCTTACCATTTTTACAAATCACGATGCTTCCAATTATTTCTATTTTACGGAGTCACTTTCTACACTATACCACCTTTACAAGCTACACCAGCGCTTGGCATTATTTTTGAAACAACTATAGGCACACCAAAAAACACAGCAGTAAATGCCACAAGTGCAAAAAGTGCAGGCCATGGCATTCTAGTAAATATATATAGCAATGCTGAACCTATTATCACAATTGTGATAATCGTCCCACCTACGCTTTGGATATATTTTACTATGCTGCATATCACTTCTGATGTTTCATCACTTTGAGTTTTACTCTGCATAGCAGCATTTACATCAAATGCAAAAGAAAGGATTAAAGCTATAAGTAGAAGAAAACTTTTCATTATGCCTCCAATAATTTTATGAGAAATTTTCCTTTGCATTTATTAAATTTAAGTTAAGAGTATTAATAATTTTCATATTATCAATTTAACATTGATGCTATTTCATTTTTAGCCAAATCAATTGAATCAAGCTGTAAAATCTATTAAAGTTGATTTTATCAAAGGCACCCTTAGCTCAGTTGGATTAGAGCATTTGACTACGGATCAAAAGGTCGGGCGTTCAAGTCGCTCAGGGTGCACAATGTTTTTAGTCCACGAAGAAAACAAAGGCCACACTTGAAATCGATATACGAAGTACCTATCTTCAGATTTTAAATGCAGAGAGCTATTGTATATGAGCACAAAAGACTATTATGAACTACTGGAAATAGGTAGAAATGCTAGTGTTGATGAGATCAAAAAAGCATATAAGAAATTAGCGTTAAAGTATCATCCAGATAGAAATCTTGGTAACAAAGAAGCAGAGGAAAAATTTAAAGAAATAATGACTGCGTATGAAGTTCTGTCTAACCCTGAAAAAAAAGCATGCTATGATCGTTACGGACATGAAGATGGTGGTTTTAGTAGATTTGATTTTAGCCAAGATGCGGGAGATTTTAGTAACATATTCAATGACTTTTTTGGCGAAGGATTTGGAGGATCAAGTAGGGCAAAGAAAAGCACAACGAGAGTGCCTGGGTCGGACTTGCGTTATGATCTTGAAATTACCTTAGAAGACGCATTTAAAGGGATACAAGTGCCTATACATTACGTTACAAATGTAAAATGTGACACGTGTCAAGGTACAGGTAGCGAAGGAACAATCAAACCAGTTCAGTGTCACATGTGTAAAGGAAGCGGTAGGATCAGGACTCAGCAGGGTTTTTTTACAATTGAGAGAACATGTACCACATGTTCTGGTGAAGGAGAAATAATACAGAATAAATGCAAAAAATGTGGCGGAAATGGACGCAGAAGAGATGAAGTAAATATATCAGTTTCAATTCCAAAAGGTATAGAGAAAGGTGCTAAGGTAATGGTGAGCGATAAAGGAGAAGCTGGAGTAAGAGGTGGAAAAAGCGGAGATTTATATGTATATGTTAAAATTGCTCCACACAAGATCTTTGCTCGAGATAAAGCAGATTTACATTGTAAGGTGCCCATAACGATGACATTAGCAGTGCTTGGTGGTGAAATCGATGTCCAGTCAATTGATGGGACTAAAATAAAAGTAAAAGTTCCTGAGGGTATTCAAACTGGTACCAAACTGCGCTGTAGAGAGAAGGGTATGCCATATATTAACTCAAATGTGCGTGGTGATTTGTATGTGCAGGTTATAGTTGAGACTTTAAATCCAAAAAATTTAACTGAAAAACAAATTGAGCTATTGAAAGCATTTGAAGTAGAAGAAAGTGCAAATATGAAACGGCAATCTGAAGGGTTTTTTAGTAAAGTAAAAAAAAAATAGGAGATTTGCTCAGTGACATCAAAGGCAGTTAATTATTCTCTAGCAATCCTCTATTGTCTATTGATGCTTGAACCTTCTTAGTCTTTATTCTAGCTTTATCAAAAATTATACTATTTTATACATAATTACAATGTCTAAATTTAAGATATAGGAATAAACCATACATTATAAAAGTTTTTAGTGTTCCTATAATATTATTTATTTCCTTTTCTCATATGAGAAGTTCTGCTGATAATGATCTTGATGCAACTACCAAAATAACATGCAATATTATTAAATACATTTGGAAAATAGATTGACCTCTCATGACTATAGTAATAAGAGGTTCGGCTTTGCTTGCAATATTCAGTAGAATACCCTGGCCGGCATTTTGCACTTGGTATATTTTGCGCTGTGCTTTTGGTCAGAAGCCATTGTGACAAAAGTAATTAGTGATGTAGGTGGTACTAGAGATACTTCCATTATGGACAAGTGTGGAGCGGAAGAAAAGAAATAAATCTTTTGCCAATAAATTTCTTTCGTTATATACTTTGCAACTGATAATTGCTGCTTTGCACTCTTGATCCAAATTGCTTTATCGATAATAAAAAAATACTTCCCTTTCTCTGAAAAATCTGTTACATTCAGTTTGGTTACTGACTTTCATTGTTTCAAGAATATTTTTCCCTTGGTAGTTATTTTATGATGAATTTGTCAGTAGTTTTACGCAATAAAGCCCCCTGGAATTTAAACTTTTTAGGCTGGATTTGCGCTTAAGCCACGGTTATATATAAGTAATTTAATATGAAAAGGACCAAATACAGTAATTTAATTTCATCTTATGCTAGAGCGCTATTTTATATCTCAGAAGATAAACTAGGTACTATAAGAAAAGAAGTAGAATTTTTGTTGGATTTTTTTAAAAATCAACGTGATATTTTTATATACCTATCTCATCCTATTATTTCCCTTGCACGCAAAAAAGAAGTGATACTCTCTATAAATAAAAACTTAAGTGAGAGCTTAGTAAAATTTATTATGGTTGTATCTGCAAATAGGCGTTCTAATTTGTTAACTCTGATATTAGAAAAATTCTCAGATTTTGTGAGAGAAAATGGAAACGAATTGGAGATTATTATAAGGTCAGCAGAGGCTTTGAAGAAAGCAGATATAAAAATAATTACTGAATCTCTAAACTTTCTTGGTAAAATAATAAAGGTAAGTAACGTGGTTGACCCTTCTATACTTGGCGGATTTGTAGTGAAGTATGGTTTTAATCTGATTGATGCTTCGCTGAAAAGTTACTTAGGTAGATTGGTTGATTTGAGTAAAATGGAAATATTGAAAATAAGGAATTGTGCATGAAATATAATATAAATGCTTCTGAGGTGTTAAACATAATAAAAGAAAAAGTTGAGGCGTTTGATAATCCTGTAAAGCGAGAAAATATAGGTGAAGTAATTTCAGTAATTGATGGTATTGCATTGGTTTACGGAATCAAAAAAGCAAAATTTAGTGAAAAGGTATTCTTTACAAGTGGTATAGAAGGAATAGTTTTTGACTTAGATCATGATATAGCTGGGATAGTGGTACTTGGTAATGATCATGATGTCAAAGAAGGGGATATTGTAAAATGTAGTGGCAATGTTCTGCAGGTTCCTGTAGGGCATGAATTATTGGGAAGAGTCGTAAACGCATTAGGCTATCCTATAGACAACGGTATGGAAATTAGAACCAAAAACAAAATGGACATGGAGTCTAAGGCACCAGGTGTTATTGATCGTAAGTCTGTGCATGAGCCACTGCAGACCGGAATTAAGATTATAGACTTACTAATTCCAATAGGCAGGGGACAGCGTGAATTAATTATTGGCGATAGACAAATCGGTAAAACTACTATTGCACTTGATACCATCATTAATCAGAAGAAAATTAATGATGAAGTGTACGAAAATCAAAAAGTTTACTGTGTTTATGTTGCTATTGGACAAAAGGTTTCAACAGTGGCAAAAGTGGTAAATAAGCTAAAAGAAAGTGGGGCGCTGGAGTATACAACTGTAGTTGTGGCTAGTGCATCTGACTGCGCGCCTATGCAATTTTTAGCACCTTACGCTGGTTGTACTATTGGAGAATTTTTCCGTGATAATGGGATGCATTGCTTAGTGGTGTATGATGATTTATCTAAGCACGCCGTGGCATATAGGCAGATGTCCTTATTATTGAGGCGTCCTCCTGGCCGTGAAGCCTATCCTGGAGATATATTCTATGTACATTCCCGTTTACTTGAAAGAGCTGCTAAAATGTCTGATAAAAAAGGACAGGGCTCTCTAACTGCTTTGCCAATTATTGAAACTCAAGCTGGTGATGTATCTGCATATGTTCCAACTAACGTAATTTCGATTACCGACGGACAAATTTTCCTAGAGTCTGAATTATTTCATAAAGGGTTTCGTCCTGCTGTAAATATAGGTTTATCAGTTTCTCGGGTTGGCTCTGCCGCGCAATTGAAATCCGTAAAAAAAGTTGCTGGTTCTATAAAGCTAAGTTTGGCTCAATATAGAGAGTTAGAAGATTTCGCAAAATTTGGCTCTGATCTCGATGCTAGTGTTCAACTGTCCTTAAACAAGGGTAAATATCTTGTTGAGTTATTAAAGCAAAGGCAGCATTCACCTATGCCAATAGAAGAGCAAGTGGCGTTGATGTACGTCTTTTCTAATCTGTATGATCAGTTAAGCAAGGTACAAATAAGCGATGTCAGTAAATTTGAATATGATCTTATCAACTATTTTCATGCTGTGCACCCTGGGGTTTTAAAAAAGTTGTCAAACAGCATAAATGATGTTATAAAAGAAGATATTTTTAATATTGTGAGTAATTTTATTACTCAATTTAGTTACGTTTAGGTGGTGGTTATGGCTTCATCAATTGTTAATAAGTTTCCTATGACAAGGGGTGGGTTTGAACATATTCAAGCCGAGCTTGAGAAATTAAAGAAAGAAAAGCCTTCCATTATACAAGCTATTTCTGATGCGCGTGATCAAGGTGATTTATCTGAAAACGCGGAGTATTATGCTGCACGAGAAAGGTTAGGTTTTATCGAAGGACGTATAATGGAGTTAGAAAACAAGATTTCACATGCAGAAGTAATAGAAGTGAAAAGCTTGTCTGGAAATTCAGTAATGTTTGGCGCAACCGTGACATTAAGCATGCTCAGTGATGATGGTAGTGAAGTAGAATATATTTATAAAATTGTAGGTGAGTATGAAGCTGATGTTTCAAAACAGTTGATATCTACTAGTTCACCTTTAGGTAGTGCTTTAATTGGCAAAAAAGTTGGCGAATACGTGGAAGTGGTTGTGCCAAGCGGAGAGAAGTTGTATAAAGTAGTTAAGGTTGAATTTAAATAAGTTATGGTACATGTCACTTATGCATCAATGAATCTATCTAGCATTTCTTCTGTGGAAGATGTGTTAGAGGATGCCTGTTCTGGTAAGTTGTTTATTTTAGTTGATGATGAGGATAGAGAAAATGAAGGTGATCTGATTGTCTTAGCAGAAAAACTAGAGCCAAAACATGTAGCTTTTATGGTTAGATATGGCACTGGTATTGTATTTTTAGCTATGACAAGACCTCATATGAGTAGGCTAGGCCTTGAGTTTATGAGGAAAAGTAATGTGAATGAAAAGCTTATTCCTCATACTGCATTTACTACATCAATTGACGCACGTTGTGGTATTACAACAGGTGTCTCTGCTCATGATAGAACACGTACAATACTTACCGCTATTGATGAAAAGAGTACTAAAGATGATATTATTACTCCCGGTCATGTTTTCCCCATCATTGCAAACGATGGTGGAGTCTTGGTACGCAATGGTCATACTGAAGCAAGTGTTGAAATAGCAAAGTTAGTTGGCTTTGATCACACGGCTGTAGGGTGTGAATTGGTGAACGATGATGGCTCTATGATGCGCTTACCTCAGTTGCTTAAATTTGCTGAACATCATAAGATTAAGTTAACTACCATCAATAAACTTGTTAGCTACGTTAAAAAGTTAGGCCAGCGTTTATAAATTTGTATAATTTAAGTATTGCATATAAACGTAATGCTGATACAGCAATGCATTATTTCGCTTTAACGAAAAAGGCTTGTATTGAAAGCAATTTAAAAACAATTTATAAAATATGCTGAGTTAGCTATTAAGACTTTACCAAAAACAGCCCTTACTTGTTACAAGTTGAAGATATGAAACGATTCAATGGATAAAAACATTTTACATCATCCCCTTTAAGGACCATTCTGTCCACACTGGTCCAACATTTTTTTAACTTCATTGCTTACATTGGGTATAATGTTCATTATGATCGTCTTGGCTCCAAAAAATACACCACAAAACATACCTAAAGCAAAGAGAGCTGGCCAAGGCATTCTACCAAATATTGCAAGCAAGGATGCACCAATTATTACCACTGTCATAAGTGGACCACCTATCCCCCAAACATAACCGATAATGTTACATATTACTTGGGCAGTTGTGTCATTGATATCAGCACTAGAGGCATCTGCATTTCCTGATAAAAATAACACTAAACATAAAACATTTAAAATTTTTTTTACTATAGAGCTCATTTTGCCACTAAATAATAAACTAGCATAATAAGAACAATTCTATTACACAGATTCATTTTAAAGCAAATTTATTTCTTGTCCACAAATAAGGTATCACTACATAAATAAACCGCCGTTAATGTTTAGCACGTGTCCTGTGATATATTTTGCTTCATAACTTGCTAAAAACAGAACTCCTGCTGCTATTTCTTCTCCCGTTCCAATTTTTTTCATTGGAATATTATCTAGTATTTTTCTCTTCCGTTCTTCAGTTAAAACTTCGGTCATTTTAGTATCTATAAACCCAGGAGCAATACAATTTACTGTTATATTGCGGCTTGCAACTTCTTTTGCTATAGATTTACTCATGGCTATTATTCCAGCTTTTGATGCTGCATAATTTGCCTGCCCAGCATTTCCTGTTAACCCTACTATTGAAGAAATATTTATAATCCTACCCCAGTTATTCTTAATTAGTTTTCTGCATGCTTCTCTATTTAGTTTAAACGTAGAGCTCAAGTTAATATCAATCACTTTTTGCCATGCTTCATCTGTCATTCTCAGCAATAAACTATCTTGTGTAATGCCTGCATTACACACGAGTCCATCAAAACCTTCCATCAACTCACTTGCCCTATTTATTAGCTTATGTACTTCCTCAACATTTAATAAGTTACAAGGAAGTATATAAATATTTTTTTCATATAGTTTAGCAATTTCTTCTAGGGCTTCTTTTTTTGTACCAGAAATACATAGAATTACTCCGGCTTTATGCATAGTTTTTACAATTGCCTGACCTATTCCACCTGATGCACCAGTAATCAGGAATCTTCTGCCTTCTAATCGAAACATAATAATCTCACTTTATCCGATAACTAACATAGCATTGACTAGTTGGCAATAGATTTTTACACGACATAAGCAGTTTAGATCTATGACAGCTAAAAGTCAGATTAAGATATGCAAGAATTGTTACTAAATAGTTTATTCTAGTGTTTTGCAGTCCAAATGAAGTGTATAAGTCATGGATTCTTTGTTTTTGTATGTTATCTTAATATTAACGCGAGTTCATGGTAATATATGATAATTAAGTTAAAAAAACTTAGCGCTGGATTCTCTTTAACAGGCTTACTTGGCCATAGTGATAATATAAACATGCAAGGAATAAAAAATAAAAATAAGAAGTATCAAAAATTTTTGGATAAAACGTTCACATTGATTGATACAGTGGTAAGTTTTATTTTAAAGCGCGAAAGTAATAACGTAAATGAGGTTCTGAGAGTGACATGGGGACCACTGTTTTTTAGTCTGATAGTGATACTCATTTTTTTTGGAATAGGTGGTATTTGGTCAGCTATAGCTCCCATTGATGGAGCAGTACATGCGAATGGAGAAGTTATTGTATCTTCAAACAGGAAGATAGTTCAACATTTAGCTGGAGGAATAATAAGTAAAATTTTGGTTAAAGATGGCCAAGCAGTCAAAAAAGATGAGCCTTTAGTTTTGTTAAGTGACGTTAACGAGAAGGCAAATTTAAGTATAATCAAAGAAAAACTCTTATCACTTTTGGCAGCTGAAGCAAGGCTTATCGCTATTAGAGGAGGCTTTGACACAATTAAATTTCCTGATGAAGTCAAAGAATTATCTGATGACAATCTTGCAAGTAAAGTGATGAAAGATCAGATAAGATTATTTGATTCTCAGCACAAAAGTATATTAGTCAGAACTGACATACTGCAACAGTGTATAAAACAGTTACATGATGAGCTAGTAGGACTAAATTCTCAACTGGATGCAACTCTCAAACAATATAACTTAATAGCTGAGGAGTTAGAAACAAAAAGGCAGCTTCTTAGCGGTGGTTATATAGGTAAGCCACACATTTTGACTTTGGAAAAACAGTTTGCTGAAATTGAAGGTAGAGTTGGTCATTACCGTGCTGCAATATCTCAAGTGCAACAAAAAATTGGAGAAAAAGAGTTAGAAATCATAAATGTGAAGAATGACTCTCAAGAGAGAGCAAACATTGAGCTTAAGGAAGTTAGCACGTCTATTGCAGACTTAAAAGAGAGGTTGATTGTTGCAAAAGATACGTTAGCACGCACAGTTATTAGATCCCCTCAAAACGGAATAGTTACGGATATACGTCACCATACAGAAGGTGGTGTTATACAGTCTGGTGTGTTGATTATGAGCGTAGTGCCATCTAATGATGATTTAATAATAGACGCTAAAATTCAAAATAGAAATATAGAGGAGATACTGTCAGCACAAAAAAAAGATAGCAATATAGTCTCTATTGACGGATTGAATGGACTAAAGGTGAAAGTAAGGCTGAGTGCTTACAGCACACGTCGTTTAAGCTTAATTAACGGTATAGTAAGCCATATTTCTCCCGATGCTTTCGATGATCCAAGGTTAGGGCGTTATTATTCAGTACGCGTGGTGATACCAAAGTCAGAGCTTGCTCAATTCAAAAATGTATACCTATATCCCGGTATGCCAGCAGAAGTTTATATAGTTACTCAATCACGTACTCTTTTGTCATTCTTGTTTACGCCTATAATTGCAACAGTTGATAGGTCTTTTATAGAAAGGTAGTTCACCTGTTATAGTGAACAGAAACAAAAAATACTTGATAATCTTCGCCAACCCTGTTATCATTGGGTTGAGATTTTTATTTGTTTTCAGTCTGCACAAATTAAACGACAAAAAATCTTGGCATACTTGGCGTCTCATGTTTAGTTTTTAGCACTATGTGCACTGCATGTCTTTTAAAATTTCTGCTTTTATCTATACAAGTTCAGACGCTCTTATAAGTCGTTTGAGACATCAAAAACGCCAATATCATAAGATAGATAGTGAATAACTAGCCACTCGTTTTTATTTTGCTTTCTCCATTTAGTAAATTTCTTAAGCATAAAGATTAACCAACTTTCGTTATCAAACAAGATACATAATAAATTCGCTAAATCTCTCATCGCAGGTAAACTTTTTAATTTATCATTGAAATTTGCTATAAGATATCATTGACTTTTCCAAAAATTTTGTTTAAAGAACTTAATAATTCAGTTATTCCTTGCGGAAGGCCGAGGTGTGTTTGCTTCAAGTTTCAAATGCTATAACATCACAAAATAATAGAAATTATGCTGAATAAAAAATTTTATATTAGTTACAAGTAGTATACTTTATGATTATTTTTATAATACGTAAATCATATATTCTGCTACAGGCATTAAAAGTTAGTTGATAAGGTATAGTGTATTATATAAAATATAAGGTAGGCTTTTATACTTACAGATGAATAAATTTGTCATAAAGTTTAATAGTGTCTGTCATTGCTTTTAGGTTTGAGGCTATAGGGTTATTAGCAGTAACAGACACTATTAAACTTATTATATAATTTACCTAAAGTAGGCACTTAACTTAAAATAGATTCATATAAATGCTTTCTCCTAAATTAGTACTATATTAGTATACCTATTAAATGCTAAAAATTAGCAATCATTACTAATCTCTGTTTGCATTTGCATAGTAAGTTTATATATACTACTATACGTTGTGTTACTTGGTTTTACAGTGAACAAATATGGCGAAGTTATTTGTATTATTGATAATGTTTTACTCTAGTACATCAACTGCTTCTGCTCCTACCTCTTGGCAATTTGGATTTCCTTCTCCTGCAACTGAGATAATGGAAGTTGTAGTTAAGTCACATTCGTTTGTGATGAGTATAATGGTTGCAATAATGTTTCTCGTATGGGCACTACTTGCTTATGTAGTATTTCGCTTTCGTAAGAGCAAAGTGAAGAATATAAGCAAGACAAGTCATAATATCCTTTTAGAAATCGCCTGGTTTGTTATACCCACAATCATTGTTGGAATATTGTCATTTAAAAATACTGAATTAATTAAGCTACAGGAAAAGGTACCAAAGGCTGACATAACACTGAAGGTTATTGGTCATCAATGGTATTGGAGTTATCAATATCCAGAATATCAAGGCGTGTCATTTGACAGCTATATTAAGTGGAAAGATGACTTCGGCGAAGGAGATTTGCAACTATTCTCTGTTGATAATAACGTTGTTTTGCCTATCAATAATAACGTTCGTTTACAAGTAACGGCAGGAGATGTGATACACAGTTGGGGAATACCAGCTTTCGGTGTAAAAATTGATGCAATACCAGGAAGACTAAATGAAGCATGGTTTAATATCAAAAAGCCTGGTATTTATTATGGGCAATGTTATGAGTTGTGCGGTCAAGGTCATGGGTTTATGCCAATTGTTGTTGAAGCGGTAAGTAAAGAAGATTTTAATAAGTGGATTGAAAATAAAAAATTAGTGAGTTAGATTGGGAGTATAGATATGAATGATGTACCAAAAGGTATAAAGCGTTGGCTATTTTCTACTAACCATAAAGATATAGGAACACTGTACATTGTTTTTTCCATACTAGCTGGAATTATTGGTGGATTGTTATCAGTTGTCATTCGTATTCAACTAATGCATATTAATATACTTAACAATAACTATCAATTATATAACGTAATAGTTACAGGTCATGCGATAATAATGGTGTTTTTTATGATAATGCCAGCACTAATGGGAGGGTTTGGTAACTGGTTTGTGCCTCTTATGATTGGTGCACCAGACATGGCATTTCCACGTATGAATAATTTAAGTTTTTGGTTGCTAGTATCATCTTTTATTTTGCTTTTCCTTTCAGTATTTGCTGGCGAAGGTCCTGGAACAGGTTGGACTTTATACCCACCTCTGTCGCAGATCATGTACCATCCAAGTGCAGGAGTTGACCTTGCCATACTTGCACTCCATGTTGCTGGTGTGTCATCGATTGTTGGAGCGATCAATTTTATAGTTACTATATTTAACATGCGTGCAAATGGCATGTCATTAACTAAGATGCCACTATTTGTTTGGTCTGTTTTATTAACGTCATTCATGTTAATTGTCGCTTTACCTGTGCTCGCTGGTGCTATAACTATGCTACTTACTGATCGTAATATTGGCACTTCCTTTTTTGATCCTGCTGGGGGTGGCGATCCTGTATTGTTTCAACATCTATTTTGGTTTTTTGGTCATCCAGAAGTTTACATAATTATTTTTCCTGCGTTTGGTATCATAAGCCAAGTCGTGTCAACTTTTTCTTATAGGCCGATATTTGGTTATATGGGAATGGTTTATGCAATGATAGGCATAGCAGTATTTGGCTTTATGGTTTGGGCTCACCATATGTTTACTGTTGGGCTTAGTGAAGATGCTTCCATATTTTTTAGCACCAGCACAATTTTCATTGGTGTTATAACTGGTGTTAAAGTCTTTAGCTGGATTGCAACTATGTGGGGTGGAGCAATTGAGCTTAGAACTCCTATGCTATTTGCACTAGGTTTTATTTTCATGTTTGTTGGCGGTGGTATAACCGGAATAATTCTGTCTCAAAGTGGAATAGATAAGCTTTTGCACGATACCTATTATGTTGTTGCTCACTTTCACTATGTCATGT
Source organism: Wolbachia sp. (assembly GCA_051710285.1). Classification (GTDB taxonomy): domain Bacteria; phylum Pseudomonadota; class Alphaproteobacteria; order Rickettsiales; family Anaplasmataceae; genus Wolbachia. Next base: position 129,120 of record JBPETD010000001.1, on the reverse strand, counting down.
CACTTGCTGCAATATTTGGAGCCTTCGCTGGCTTTTATTATTGGATAGGTAAAATGTCGGGTAAACAATATAATGAGTGCCTGGGAAAAATACATTTTTGGCTTACTTTTATTAGTACCAATATCACTTTCTTACCTCAGCATTTTCTGGGATTAGCTGGTATGCCAAGGCGTATACCAGACTATCCAGATGCATTCATTCCTTGGAATTATGTGTCCTCAATTGGTTCATATATGTCCTTCATTTCAGTTATGCTTTTTATGTTTATAGTTGCACACCTCTTCAAATGGGGCAAGAAAGCTGGAAATAATCCTTGGGGAGGTGATACATTGGAGTGGACAATATCTTCACCACCGCCTTTTCATACTTTTCAAAAACCGCCAGTGGTAAAATAGAATGTGCACAAGTGCTTTGTTAAATGTTGAATCAACAATACTGGATTTTTTGCGTTTGCTAAAGCCAAGGATAATTTACCTTGTAGTGTTTACTGCAGTTGCTGGAATGGTTGCTGCACCAGGTAGTATTCATCCCTTTCTTGCACTAATATCTCTTATATGTGTTGCTCTTGGTTCAGGATCCGCAGGTGCCATAAATATGTGGTATGATAGAGACATAGATCTTCTCATGAAAAGAACAAAAGATCGTCCTATACCTTCAGGTAGAGTTTCTGCAAAAAGCGCGCTCGAATTTGGTATAACCATTGGAGTATTGTCAGTATTTATTATGTCAATAGCAGTGAATTATATTTCCGCAGCTTTACTTGCAATAAGCATATTATTTTACGTTTTCATATACACAATTTGGCTCAAAAGACGCATTCCGCAAAATATTATTATTGGCGGTGCATCAGGTGCTTTTTCTCCAATGATTGGTTGGGCAATTGTGACTAACTCAGTAAGTTGGGAAAGTTTCATTCTATTCATGATAATTTTCATGTGGACTCCACCACACTTTTGGGCTCTATCATTAAATAAGTCCGAGGAATATGTAAAAGCGTCGATTCCAATGTTCAATGTTGTTTATGGCCCAGAGAAAACAAGAAAACATATATTAATTTACAGTGTGTTGCTGGTGCTAACTAGCTTGCTTCCAGGATTGTTTTTGAAAAATGCTTTATTTTACCTAAGTCTGGCAACCATTGAGGGTTGCGTTTTTATTTGGTATGCTGTATCTATTATAAGACTCAAGAATCATAGCTCACAGAAAAAAATGTTTTCTTATTCAATTTTTTATCTATTTTTCCTGTTTACTAGTATTATTTTTTGTTCTACTAATTTGTTTTGACTATGAAAGAACTGCAGAAACATAAGAACTATTTTTTATTTTTCCTTCTAGGATTGTTCGTTGTTGCGCTTTTCTTTGTTTCTATAATAAAATTTAAGGGCATAGCTTAAACGCCTTGTATCAATGTATCTCATTGAAATTGAGCTTTCATAAAAGCAATTGTATACTTTATTAATTCATATAATTAAGGATGAATAAAAGGGAAGTGATAGTATACACTGATGGAGCGTGCCTTGGTAATCCTGGAGCAGGAGGATGGGCGGCAATTATACTATTTCAAAATTATAGAAAGGATATTTATGGTATGGAAGAAAATACTACAAACAATAAAATGGAGCTAACAGCAGTGATCAAAGGACTGAAGGCGTTAAAATTTTCTTCTAATATTAATTTATATACTGATAGTCTCTATGTTAAATATGGTATAACAGAGTGGATAAACAAGTGGAAGGTGAACGGATGGAAGACAAGTAATAAAAAATCAGTAAAAAATATGGAGTTGTGGAAAGAATTAGATGACATTGCTTCACAACACAAGATTAATTGGAGGTGGGTTAAAGCTCACAATGGCGATAAATATAATGAGGAGGCCGATAATTTGGCAAGAAAAGCAATAATCGATGCTTAAAAAAATCACTATATTATTTTCTATAATTTTATTATTTATGCTCTGCTTCTTTGTCTTTTTCAAAAATAAAAGTCCCTTAAAAGTTAATATTAGTTATATTAATTTTTACTTAAAGAATAAGATATCAAAAACGTTTACCAACTCAAACGTCAATATGAAGAGTACTTCAGTTATTTGGCAAAGAGATGGCACAGATCCATATCTAGTCATTATAGATTTAAAAATAGTGAACCCTGGTTTTACTGTAAAAGTTCCTAACCTTTTTGTTCATTTTAAGTTCAGTTCTTTACTAAAAACCAGTATAAATTTTTCTCAAGTCTCTGCTGATAATGTGCATGTGTCTATCAACCAGAAAAAAGATGATTTCAAAGCAGTTGATTTTAATTCGAAAAATTTTTTGAAAGCACTGAGGAAGCTCTTTTTTGACCTAAATGCAAATTCAAAAATTGAAATTGCTAACATTGCTATCAATAAAAGCACGGAAGGTGAATTTTTCATTGATAAAGTATATACAGAGAAGGGAGAAGATTTCAATGTTTTGGATATCCGGGTACATACAAAAGAAGGTAAAGGATTTCTAGATGATTTATCCATTACAATAAAAAACCGTAATAATTTACTAAATTTGCATGGAACATTCTATAACCTAAAGTTTGGGCTATTTAACGAGTTTTCCACACTAGTTAAAAGTTACAATTTGGATAAAGAAATAGGATTCAAAGGAAACTTTTCGATGAGAATAAATGGAAAAGATGAAGTTGTAGATGGAAACATATACGTATTAAATACAGAGAATCACTCAAGTAAAAACTTAGCCTTTACTAATGTAAATGTAAATTTGACATATCATGATGAAATCATCAGCGTAAAAAACTTTCATTTTAAGTTAAATGGTATGTACCTTTCTTTGATTGGTAAAATGAACTTTAGTACAAATCATACTCTGCTTAGGGTTAACATTAGTAAGTTTGCCACGAAGGATTTATGTAGTTATGTACAAAATAATATAGCCAACAATAGATTTAAAAAATGGTATTGTGATAATATCGATGGGTATATTATAAATACAATCATAAATTTCAACGGCAAAATTAATAGCTTAGTTAATGATGATCTATCAGACGTTGTAATTGTTGCTGATATAAAAAACGGCAGTGTCAGATTTGATGAAGATTTTGAGCAAGTGAAAGAATTAAACGGTGATTTAACTTTCAAAAATAACAACCTCACAATTGCTGTAAATAGCGCTAAATTTCAGAATTTCACTATTGATGGTGGTAGTATTGAAATGAACTTTCTCGATAAGGAAGAATTAGTTCTAGTCATCAATGGTAAGGCCACAAGTGATGCTTACGGGTTATATGAGCCTATAAAATTTAAGCTTGATGACATAATTCAGGTTGCAAGAGACAAGATTGGTGGAATAGCAAAATCTATATTCAGTTTTCGCATTTTTAACCTGAATGTCAACGATAAAAAAGTAGACTTCTTAGCAAATTTCCATTCCAAAATTGACGATCTAGTTGTCTATGGCGCAAATCTTGGTAAGCATGATATTAAACTTGATTTTGGCAAAGACTTTATTGATTTAAATGGCAGTGGTGTGGTGAATAATGCACAACTATTATTCGACTTGAAAAGTAGCAACAAAAATGAATGTTTTGCCTGGAATTTAACTGGGGATTTACCTGCTCAAATACTTAATTTTGATAGTGGTTACATCAACACGAATATAGAGTCAGTGATAAATCAAGATAAGACTGGATATGTTAGTGGTAATATAGATTTGTCAGAACTTGAATCACGCTCAAGCTACTTAGGGTGGAGGAATCGCTTTGAAGACCACAATAAAATTTCGTTTTCTACAAGGCTAAAAGGAGCGGGTGAGTTGTTAATAGACAAATTAGACGTTGTAGGAAATGACCTAAATATAAAATTTAGCGGAAAAGTAGAGAATGGAAATTTATATTTGAGCTCTGGCAAATTTGAATTACCGAATAATGACCTTAATGTAGAAGTCGAGTTAGGCAAAGAGAAAAATGCTATAACTATTTATGGTGAGAAAATTAATTTAAGTGATATTTTAGGATTGCTTGGCAAAAACAGCTGTAGATTCAACAATGACATAAAAATAAGTATGAATGTTGACAATGTAATGATGAAAGAAGGCATTGTTGTCAAAAACGCCAAGCTATATATAACCTTCACTAAGGGCGACTGTAATGGAAGTAAATTTGCAGGACAATTTTTGAAAGACAGTAGCAAAATATCAGCGGAATACAGTGAAATAGGGCTCGAAATATATGCTGATAATTCAGGTATGCTTTTGCGTTCTTTAGGAATTGGTAAATCAGTAAAAAACGGCAAATTATCTTTTTATCTCTCTTCTCAGAGAGAAAATGGAGAACATTACGGCATGTTATCTATCAGTAATTTCTATATCAAAGATGCTTCACTGCTTACTACTTTACTATCGATGTCTTCACTGCCTGGTATTGTAAATGCTATAAAGAACGAAGGTGTATATTTTTATAAATGTAATGCACCTTTTTCATATAAAGATGGCACTGTTAGAATTGAAGAATCATGGCTTGAAGGGGCTGAACTTGGCATTAGCACTAGAGGTAGGCTTGATATCAAGGATTATAAGTTCCAGGTTGAAGGACAAGTAATACCAGCATACTCAATTAACAAATCTTTGTCAAAAATCCCTATAATCGGGAAACTTCTCACTGGTGGAAAAAGTAGGGGAATTATTTCAGTAGACTATAAAGCAAATGGGGATGATAAAAGCAGTAACGTATCTGTTAATCCTATCTCTTCGCTAACTCCAAGCCTATTTAAGAGGTTATTGGGAGTGTTTGACCGTGCTATGACAAAATGGCAGCGCACTAGGCATATAACACGCCATTCATAGAAATGGAGCAAAAAGCTACTTGACAACACCTTCCAATTCCTTTTATCACAGTACTGAAGCTATTTATTTATCTTCACAGTCTGTGCAGGTTAATGACAAAAGGCTTAGGGAGTATTTTACCTTCTCATGTTTAAATTTTTACACTATGTGTACCTCACATCCTTTTAAAATTTCTGGTTTTACATGTACAAGCTCAAACGTGCTTATAAGTTATTTAAGACAGTATAGAATCTCAAATAAACAGGGAGTATTTGAATACTAGCTGCCATAGATTTTGCCATTTCTGCTTGGTAAATTTCTTAGCGTTTATAGTCTTGGTTATTTGCATTTTAAAATAACTGAATCGCAGCGCTGAGAATAAAAACGCCGATATTTTAGGTACGTATAAATAATTAGTCACCGACCATGGTTTCTTTTACTTTTCTCATTTGATAAATTTCTTAATGTTTATAGCTAGTTATAATTCATGAACGAACATTTGTTTTATAACAAATGTTGTCATTCCAGCGTATGACAGACACTGTACAAACATTGTGCTACTAGAAGAGTGTCATACAAGTAGCTGACACTGGCATTCAGGAATTTTATTAAATTGGTGAGTATAAAAGTAGCTGTTTTATGTTAAAATACGATGTTTTGATGATTATGGAAAGGCTGGATCCAGTGTCCAGAGCACTGTGATGACATCATCTATTATACAAATTACCTGCTAATTACAATGTTCGTATAGCTGTACGGTCACGCACTGAAATGACAAGAAGAAGGCACTGGAACGACAAAGAAGGGACTAACTTGGATGACCACACTCTAAAGATTCGAAAACCACCGTCATTCTGCTATGTGTTAGCGCATGAAGTACTTCAGGCATTTTGCTATGCTCATCTACGTTTCTCACAAACCATAATACAAGAGAGTTAATAAAACAAAAGTCATCTCTTTGCAGCAAAAGCAGGAATTTCATGATGATTTACTTAATTTTCATCTAATTATTTAAATAGCTACTACCTACCCATATTTGAAAGGCCATAGACATAACTAAAAATGGGATGAGATTTGTTATATTAGCTTATCAGATGAGTGATAACTATTGTCTGACAAGCAATCTCCAATATCTTGATCTGCCCAGCTCGCATCAAACTCAAATAATAAAAGGCCATCGTCAGGTAGTTGAGCAGATTATTCTTTCTCTTTAGAAGCAAATGACCATGAAAAGGATGATGAAATATAACCAATAATGTAGTCGCACTTGAAAAATAACATTAGGTAACGAGTCACTTGATTGCTGAATGCCTTGCTAGCTCTCTTCATCTTACTTTATCCTTCCTTTTAGCCTGTATGTTATACTTTATTCAGCTCTTTCTGACTCCAGGATTTTCTTCCCCTAATCTTGAATTCACCTCATTTGACTCTTGTTTCTCTTGACTTTTCTCTATATTACCTCTTCTTCATACTACTTCTGCTTACAAGTTGTCTTATCCATCTATTTAGATAAGTTCTGCTTGGGTTATAAGAAAGACTTTATCTATGTCCTTATTCTCATCAACACAAATGTGAACTTTTAAAGTTGCACTTTCACTACCTAATCTATAACACTCGCTAGTAAGCGACTCACGAGAGCTCTTAATTGTCTTTAATAAATTTGACATTCTCCCATCATGAAAGATTTTTACGCACCTTGCCCCATACTTGATACATGATGCCTTTGTATTCAACCTCAAAAATTTTGTCATTAAACTTTTTGCATTCATTTATGTATTTTTGTTCATAAATAGCTTTATAATTTTTCTTCTATTTCTAGCCAATGGCATTTGTCATTAACTGTGAATTTACACGGTCTGATGCTTCTCTACTTCTGCTATGGAAACCTAAATTGAAACACGCGGCCCATTTCATGTGCTAAAACGTTATTCATATAAGCATTTTATAGAGCAGTAATCATCTCCCATCTGTCAACTCCAGCAGACTTATTAACCATATTTTGATACTTTGAAAACCAAAGAACCTTGGTGTTGTATTTCTTATAGTCATTTTCATTATTAAAAATATAGGCGCGGCACAGTACCTTTTGTGTTGGTACCAGCGATATAAAACTTCGCTTTGTATACCTCATAAGCGTTTTGAATATCAAGCTTTATTTACTCTTGCTCCTCTTGTGATACATTGTCATAATGTATCACACAACTTAACTTTCCATATTTAAAATTAAATTGATTAGGAAATACATTCTGAATTCCTACATATTCTCTGACTTGCCAACAAAATTTTTTGATTCTGCAGTTTTGTATAAATTATTATAGTATGTAATAGAGTTTTTGTTAGGCAACTTAGGTATCTGTGTAGTCGTTTTCCATAGCTGTCATAGGAAGAAATATTAGAATTATCAATCTTGTCAATTGCGAAATTTGATGTGTTTGCTTGAGCACGGGCATCTTTTTCTTATTTTTCTTGACTTTTATATCAAAATAGTTAATAATTAAATTATATTATTATTTTAACAGAAAGATTTAATATGCTTAGTAATATAAGTTTAACAAATACACAACAGAAGTTGTATAAAAAATTAGAGGCAGAAATAAAAGTTGATCAAAATCAATTTCTTAATTCTTTTAGAGAAGTTTCAGACAATGATTTGATGGCGTTTCTTACTGCTGTAAATACATTTAAAAAGTTTGAAGATGTTAATTAAGAACGTATTGAGAAATTGCTGTCTTTGCTATTTCTTATGAGCTCTATAGAGCTGTTGAAGCTATTTTACTGCAGTTAAAGGAAAATATATTAAAAAGTTTTTAATACTCCAGCAACCAATAAAGCTCCAAAACCGTGAAGAATATACTGATACACCTCCTACCTTATACATACGCTATAGCTTTTCAGAACGGACAGGAAAGCATTAAAATTGTTTTAGATGCAGCTGAATGTCTTGGCATGTTAAAAAAGCTCTTGTTTCTATAGAAGAAATGCGTGAGAAAATTAAAGGTCTTTTAAAAGAGGCTAAAAATCAGGATATACTAAATAAAATTCTTCAAGTTGAAACTAGGATGGCAGTTAGTAAAATAATTAAAATATCATTTTAAATCAGAGGTAAAATTATGACAATGAAATATAAGCAGTAGAAAGAAATATTAAGTACAATCGATAAAGAAGTAGATTAAGTAAAGATAACGTAATTGAAAAGATAGCAAAGAAATTAGAAGAAAACAGAGATGAGTATGAAAAGTGTGGTGAGGTTGATTTTGATGTAAGTCATCTGTTTCACACTGTTTTAAGTACGATCTTCCGTTATTATTTCAAGACCCTAAGTATGAATATACGTTATTACACTTAATTGCCAACGATAACTTAGGAAATGTGGCAAATACCCTATTAACAGTAGAAAAAATTGATGTTAATGAGGTACAAGATGGATCATCTCAGTGGACTCCTTTACATGTAGCTTCTAAATTTAATAGTAAAAGGTAATAGATGCTTATTGAACGCAGAAAAATAAATGTCAATGCCAAACCCACTCCTTCTACTAATAACAATGTACCAGAGTCTACTGAAGAAGCTGCAAATCACACAGTAGGTAACCCACTCCTAGATAATGATGAATTTTTTGATTGCACAGAAGATCTTAATGGTATTATCGAAGGTGATAGGATTGATAATTATGCTATTATCTTCCCATTTCCTACTGCGCCTACTACCATGTTAAGGAAAAGGAACGCATATCGTCCGCATGGATCCTAGCTGTGGCAAATACCTTGAGCTAGCATTGGTTAAAGCTCATACCAAACTCTCCATCTTATATTGATTGTCAGATGCAATGCCATACACTCTGTTTGGTGTGGCAATTTTGTTCTCTATGCCAAAGATAATACCTTCGGTTATTGCTGCAAGCACTTTTTCAAGATTGCAGTCTGCTCCAGGTACGCGGTGTTCTAGGCGGCATTTATCGCTGGAATTGAGTATTCTTATCGCAGCAGATCTATTATTCACACCCCAACTAACTGTGGTTGGGGTATGAATGTCTGGATATTGAAACCTGAGATATGAATCATCATTTGGGGCAAAAAATAACATGTGTTTTTTCATCATAGCACATAATCCACCAATACTATGAATCAAGTAATCACTATACTTTTGTTCACTACGGTAAAATATGTTACTGTTGTTTGAATCCACTAAATTAATATGCACGTTTAATGAACTGCCTGCTCTATCTAAGTAGGGTTTTGCTTTGAAGGAAGCATTACCACCAAGTTTTTGTGCTGTTTTAGTAATTAATTCTTTTACTAATTCAAAATGCTCAATTAAGTTATTAGAATTGGTGTAACAACCACTTTTTATCTCATATTGATGTATGGAACTCTCTTTCTCACAAGAAAATCCAAGTGAGGCTATTCTATTTTTAATATTACTAAGAAATAAATGCTCTTTTTCTATTTCTTCAATGTAAAATTCTAGCTCAATACCAAGCTTAACATGACAACTTAAATCACTTAATATGATCATAGATTTGGTTCAATAAGTTTATATTAAGTTAGTTATACTTATATTAGCACTTTACTTTTTTGCCAATAAATTTAATATCTTGTTCGTACATAATACATTATTATTTTTTAGCGCTCTGCTAATTCTTAACGCAAGCGAAGTTGCATTTGCTGAAAGCAAAATGATCAATTTTAGTGATTTTATACTCTTTACAACTCGTCAAAAATCACCATAATTTTTACTGTGTATTAAGTAGTGTTAGCTTTCCACTTTGCAGCAAGCTATTGATTAGCTTGTATTTTCTAATTATTGCTTTTTCTTGGTATAATATATGAGCTTGATTAACCCTAAGGTTTTTACTATGTTTTTTAACCAAATTGTTACAATAACAGATCACAATATTGCTTGGAAAAAAATCCAAAATTATCTTTATAATCTTTATGGAGAGGCAACGTATAATAGCTGGCTAAGTTCACTTAGATTTATTAGTAGTAGCAATGGAGAAGTTTTGTTGTCTGTGCCAACAAGATTTATAAAAGAGTGGATTACGGTTCACTACATGGAAAAAATACTATCATTATGGCAGAACGAGGATAAAAGTATACGTTCTATTGATATTCAAGTAATCGAAGAAAAGAATTCAAACCATAATACTATGTCAAAAAGCATCGGGGAAAGTAATCATAGTCTTGGCTCGCCGCTGGATCTAAGATTTACCTTTAGCAATTTTGTGGTAGGAAAGCCAAATGAGCTGGCGTTTACAGCTGCAAAGCGTGTGGCAGAATCTATAGATCCAGTACCAGGCAGTAACCCTCTATTTCTATATGGTGGAGTGGGGCTTGGTAAAACACATCTGATGCATGCTATAGCTTTGTACATAGTCAATTCTCCATCAGTGAAAAGAAAAGTAGCATATTTATCAGCAGAGAAGTTCATGTACCAATATATTACGGCACTACGAAATAAGGATATTATGTTGTTTAAGGAACAATTTAGGTCAGTAGATGTATTAATGATAGATGATGTGCAATTTATCAGTGGTAAAGATAGCACGCAGGAAGAATTTTTTCACACCTTTAATGCGTTAATAGACCAAAATAAACAATTGGTTATATCGGCTGATAGATCTCCTAGTGATCTTGATGGAGTAGAGGAAAGAATAAAATCACGGCTTGGTTGGGGGTTAGTGGCGGATATTAATGAAACGACTTTCGAATTAAGACTTGGTATATTGCAGGCTAAAGTGGAACAAATGAGTATGTATGTTCCGTATGATGTTCTAGAGTTTTTGGCAAGGAACATAAAATCTAATATAAGAGAATTGGAAGGAGCATTGAATAAAGTTGCCCATACTTCGTTGATTGGCAGGAGTATGACAGTACAGTCCGCCAGCGAAACTTTAGCGGATCTTCTTAGATCAAATCATAAGTTAATTACAATAACAGAAATACAAAGGAAAATAGCTGAGTTTTTTAATATAAAAGTAGCGGACATGCACTCTAATAGGAGGCTTCGTGCTCTTGTAAGACCAAGGCAAATAGCTATGTATTTCGCTAAGAAATTCACACAAAAAAGCCTTCCAGACATTGGAAGAAGCTTTGGTGGCAGAGATCATGCTACTGTTATACATGCAGTAAAACAAATAGAAAATTTTATAAAAACCGACTCAAATTTTGCTGATGAAATTAATCAGTTAAGAAAAATGTTTAAATAGAGGTTAGCTTACACAAGCCTTATGTTTAATGCTGGAGCGGCAATAGAACACTCGCATAGCTTTTAGCAGCATGGCTGGCATTATAGAAACAAAAACTACTTGACAACCCTTGCCAATACCCTTAACAAGGATACCAAGTTTGTTGTTTATCTTCAATCTGTGCAGGTTGAATGACAGAAGAACTTAATATATCTAGCATATTATGTTAATTTTTGCACCATGCGCATCTCACGTCTTTTTAAAACTTTTGATTTTATCTATACAAGCTGAAACACGCTTATAAATCGTTTAAGACATAAAACGACAATATTATAGAATAGACGGTAAATAACCTAACTATCTGGGTTTCTTTTGCTATTTTCTGCTTAGAAAATTTCTTAATATTTATAGCTAAGGCAATTTAAGAGCACACAAAATGCCAAGAATAATTGCCTTTTAGATATAAGAAATTTAGTGTTTGTTATTTACCTAAAATCGTGACTTTAATCTATCTTAAGCCAAAGTCTTCTGTTAGCTGCGTAGAATACATTTTCTGATTATTTTGATTATAGAGAGTAAATTCGTGATCATCTAAGTTTAATATTGCAAAACCGAAGCCAAAAAAGTTTCTAACTTCATGTGCTAAATAACTTCTGCCATTTGAGTAACTAAATTCTACATTTTGATAAGTAGGTTCCTGATCTTGAGCGTGTAATAGTGCACCACCGTTTCCGATTATAATCTGGTCTGGAACATTATTCATCAATAAGATCTGAGCTATGTGAATATGGCCAGAAACTATGGTAGTGATATTGCTTGAAAATTTATCTCCAAAAGCTTCAATTTGTGTGAGATTGCCATGACTTTTTAATGTCAAAAGTTCTTTTTTTGGAGATCTCCAAAGTGGTCTGTGAGTTAAAAACCACGTGGATTTGTTAGAACTAACTTGTGTTAGTTTGTTAAATTGCTTCTTAAAAGCATCAATTGTACTCTGAGTTGTGAAAATATCATTGCCAGACGAAGAGTCGAAGATAAAAAATCTCATCGGCCCAATATCTAAAGACCAGCTAGGAACGAAATTTTCACATTTCTCAGATGAAAAAGGGTATGAATCTAGATATCTAAACCATCCTTCATAAGCTCTATCACAACTTTCATGGTTTCCCCTGATAAAGAGAAAAGAAGATTGTAATAGAATATCCTTTGCAGGCTCGAACCAATCAGCGTACCAAGCTTCTTTATCATACCCATAAATATTGCCGCACTTTTGTTCATTTCTACATTTTATTTTTCTGTAATGATAATCGCCAACGTGGATAATTAGGTCAGGTTTATGAGAGGTAATAGAATCTAAGTTTTTTTTTAAAGGCCAGCTATCTACCGAATTACATTCTTGTTGAAATAATGCATTTATTCTGCAGCCCGTATCACCAATAAAAGCAATTTTGCTAATCTTTTCTGGTAAGATGGGGATCTGTATGTTGTCAATATTAATGCTTTCGGCACTTGTTTCTACTATCAATTCACAAACTATTTCGGTACTATCACCATTGTTAATTAAGCTGCGACTTAGCATTTCTATTTTCTCGCCGTCGACATGAACGATGGGGCAAGTATCATTGTCTATAATTGCACGTACGCTTAATTTATTTTCAGGAATAGCTTGAGACCACGTGTATAATATCTGTGCGTGGGCAGAGTAAAAGCTAATTATAAGAGATAAGGTTAAAAAGATAAGGATATTAGCTATATTCATTTGTATAAAACCTAAGTTTAAAATGTATCTGTTCAACAGGGTGGTAAAATAGAGTGGAGAAGGTAACATAAAAGATAACCATGGAGTAAAGATAAGTTTACAACAAAAGATGTCATCCAAACACCCCTAGATACTGAGATTCAGCAAAATTGATTGTAAACAAGCGGCACTATACAGGATTTTAAATGAAACTACCAAAAACTGGATTTCAGTTGTTAAGCACTGAAATGACATCGCTTTTTGCTTTAATATCCATAACGCACCTAAACGGACATCTTAAAATTAGAGACACAATCATCTTAAATAATTGAAGCCCATAATCACAAAAACAGATTTCTTGTATAACTTGCTTTCTAATTCTGTGTCAAAACTTGCTTGTGCTTCTCCCAAGTATTCTGTGTGTCTTCTAAAAATTCCTTGCCATTAATGCAAAAGATCTATTCATAATGGAATTATACAGACAATTTATAAATTATCCTAGTATCAGATTGACACTTTGAATGAAGAATCCTAAAATGATTGAGTAGTTTAAAATAATTATATGAAAACTAGAATAAAATGCGGTCGTGGTGGAATTGGTAGACACGCAGCGTTGAGGTCGCTGTGGCTCATAAGGCCTTGGAAGTTCGAGTCTTTTCGACCGCACCAAGCTTCTTTTCGTTATTGATGTGGGTAAAATGTTAATAAAAAATCAATGTAAAAATAAAATAGAGAGAGCCATCAGTGAAATTAGACGTGGTCTGCCAATTATAATATATGATGAAAGTGATTATCTATTGTTTGCTGCTGCTGAAACATTAGAGATGGATTCATTTGATCAGTATAAGCTCATTTCAGACAATCTATGTGTCACTTTGACTCAAAGTAAAGTGCAATATACGTTCCAAAGTGAGGAAAATGGCAGCAAACGCTTACCAATAGACAACTTTGATGAGCTGCTTCATTTAGTAGACTGTTCGACAGAAGATAGCACAAAAGAGTTGCTGCATTCAAAGACGATAGATAAGTATGCTATTACTCTGCTCAAATTCTCAGAATTATTGCCATACGCGTTAGTAATCGATATGACTTTTAAAGATAAGAATGAGATGCGAGATTGGTGTGAGAAAAATGACGTCATTGCGTTGGACACATCATTCATAAACAATTTTCAACAAAACCATGGTTTATATGAAGTGTGCAAAACATCATTATTTTTGAAGCAGACTCAAGAAGTAAATATCATATCTTATAGAACCAAAAGTAGCGGAAGGGAACATTATGCAATTATTATTGGCCATCCAAATGAAGATGAAGATCTGTTAGTTAGGATTCATTCCTCATGCTATACAGGCGATCTATTAGACAGCTTATCGTGCGATTGTAGGAGCCAATTACATCAGGCAATCCAAATAATGGCTGACTCTAGCGGCGGCATTATATTATACCTTATGCAGGATGGTAGGGGCATTGGTTTAACTAATAAGTTAAGGGCATATAATATACAGAGAAAATATAATCTTGATACTGTGGATGCAAATAGAATATTGGGTTTTGAAGATGATGAGAGGGATTTTACCGTTGCAGTTGAAATGCTCAAGAAATTAGGCATTAAAAAAGTCCAATTACTTACAAATAACGGTAGAAAGTTATCAGAGTTGAAAAACAGTGGCATAGAGATTACAAAGTGTCTACCGCTTATTACGGAGAGTAATCAGTATAATAGTTCATATATGGAGACAAAATTTCGTAAGCTAGGACACAAGTTAAGGATTTTTAGCTTTTTGTTGTAACTACTTTGTTGATTTATTATGTTCGTTAATATTGGTTAAGGTTTTAGAAAATTAAGATGCTAAAGCTTTTTAAACAGAAAAATAATGAGTCGTTGGATAAGGATGTAAATTGGAGTTCAAGCCGTTATAGTACAGTTGTTGCTCAGAGAAATACTTTACTTTTATTTACATTAATATTATTAGTAGCAATTTCTGTAAGCATATTGGCCATATTTAAAATTAGTACAAGTAGTACTATTGAACCATTTGTTATAGAAATTGAAAAAAAATCTGGAATAGTGCAATTGGTTGATCCTGTTACAGTAAAACAATATTCTGCAGATAAAGTACTAAACAATCATTTTATTGCAGAATATATAAAGGCAAGAGAGGTTTTTGATAAATATAACTATAACTATAACTATTACACAAAGGTGAGATTATTTTCTTCACCCAATGTATATAATGAATTTAGAAATTATGTAAGTTCGCAGAACATGGATGATCTTTTTAATTTATATTCAGGTTCTGTTAAAAATGAGTTTAAGATTCGCTCAATTCAGAAATTGTATGATGATACCTTTCAGGTGAGATTTACTGTGGAATTTACACGAAAAGATGGAAGCTCTGTAAAAAAGAACAGAATAGTCATCATGTCGTATAAATATGCATCACTTGAAATGAATGATCAGCAAAGATACGTTAATCCATTAGGATTTCAGGTCACTTCTTATAGGGTAGATGATGAACATGTGTAGAGTATTATTAGTTTTAGTTTTACTGATAAATAGCAGTTTAAGTGCATCAATTGATCATAATAAGCCTATTTCTGTAGATAGTAGAATAAAAACTTTTATTTATAGCCCTAACGAAGTATTCACAGTTGTTTTCAGTCAAGGCTACTATTCTTATATTGAATTTGCAGAAGGAGAAAAAGTCAAAAACATTGCTGTTGGTGATGCATCGAGTTGGAAGATTAGCCCTTATGACAATAAATTACTTATCATGCCATTTGAAGTTAGTAGCCGCACTAACATGATTATTACAACTACAAAAAAAAGAAATTACATTTTTGATTTAATCTCAAGACCAAGCTACGATAAATACCCAGATACTGATACTGAGAAAATAAGTCGCGATTATTCTGCTGAAAATGATATATCTTATGTAGTACGTTTTTATTACCATCAAGAGGAAGATGAATTTGATATTGATTTAGATGAAGTATCAACGCCTACTCAAATGCAATATATTGCAAACAAGCCAGAAAGAATAATACAGGAAAATGACACAAAGTACAATTATTCATATATTGATGAAGGTGTTAACACTGATATAATACCAATTGAGTTATTTGACGATGGCTATTTAACCTATTTTAAATTTAGTGACAGTAACAAAATACCTCAGATTTTTACAGAAGATGGTAAAACTAAATTACCTTGTAAAAGACTGTTATTTGATGGTTATGTTATAATAAAAGGTGTACATAAGAAATTGTTCATGCGTTGTGATAATAATGAGATTGAAATTATAAATAGATCACTTTAGCCTTGGTGCATGTAATATGAGCAAAGAAAAGCATAATAATTCGGAAGATGAGTCAGAAATAGAGAGCAATGTAGTAACAGTTGGCTCTAATCAAGGTCATAGAGCATTAATAATTATTATTTTAGTGCTTCTAGTTGGTGGGATATATTATTTCTATTTTAATCCTTCTTTCGATGAAGAGGATGTGAAAGTCATTAGAAAGGAAGAAACGGAGCAAAATCTTCAAGAATTGAAAGGAAAGTTGGAGAAAGTTCCAGATAATACAGCAGTTCCTGAAAGGATAATAACTGATCTGCCATCTTTACCTGCTATTTCTATACCGCAAATTATACCGGAAGTAAAACAGTTTAAAAAAGAAGAAATGGTAAAAAAAGAAGAAGAAAAACCAAAAGAAACTCCTATGTCAAATATACCTGTTTTGCCAAAGCAAAACCTCCATCATAGCAATATTACCAGCAATTTACCAACATCGTTTCCTACAATAAGTGGAGGTGGTTATCCTAGAGACAGACGTGGTGCACAAATGTTAGCAATTTCAGGTGGCGGTAAAGAGGACAAAACTGCCGATGTCGTTTTCTTTAACACTTCAGTACGGCCTAGTATAACTACTAAAGTGGGAAAACTTGGGTTTATGATTACTCAAGGTAAAATTATTGATGCTGTTCTTGAGACTGCAATAAGCTCTGATCCGCAAGGAACGCTACGTGCTGTGGTAAGTAATAATGTTTATGCAGAAACTGGTGATACGGTTTTAATACCAAGAGGTTCAAGATTGATAGGTGGCTATTCATTTGACTCGAATGTTGCAAGAGCCAAGATAAATATAAACTGGAATAGAATTATTCTTCCTCATGGAATAGATATTGCTATTTCATCACCTGGCATCGATGAGCTTGGTAGAACAGGAGTAGCTGGCATAGTTGATAATAAAATAGCAAGTACATTGTTTTCTTCGATATTGCTTGCAGGCGTTTCGATTGGGTCAGCTGTTATAGGACAAAAGGCTTTCAATCTTGTTGAGGTGCTAACTCCTATGGATGAAGTGAGAGCTATCTCTGCAACTAAAATAGATTTTTCTTCACTCAAGGAAGTCATTATTGATGGACTAAAGGGTGACAGTGCAGCCAAAGTTGAAAAAGCAGAGGGAGAAGCGTGGAAATTGGGTCTTGGAGCTATTGGCAGAATTAAGAATGCTAAAAATGAGCAAGATTTGCTGAAGATAATGAAAGATGAAATAGCAAAGGCGTTAGGAATTGAAAAAGATAAGGTAAATATAAGCCTAGAAGGCATAAATCAACTGCTACAACAATTTCTAAGAAAAAACAAGTCTGTCTATGAAGGAGCAATTAGCAAATCAATCAATGATTTTTCTAAAGATATGCGAGATATAGTTGAAAGATCTACAGATAAAAAAACAACTGTTTATGTCGATCAAGGCACAGCGTTGAAAGTATTTGTTAACCAAGATATAGTATTTTCTCCACAGGCAATATTATTAAATCAGTAAAATGAACTATGCTGCACTTGATACATATTTAGAGCCATTACAAGGCATCTTTCAAGAGGAAGGTGTAAATGAAATATCAATAAATAAGCCAAAGGAGATATGGATTGAAAGTCGTGGTGAAATAAGGTGTGAAAAATTAGAGATATTCGACCTTAACCATTTAAAATCTCTTAGCAGACTGATTGCTCAAGCCACAGAACAAAAACTTAGCGAGGAAGCACCGCTGCTTTCAGCTACATTACCAAATGGTTATCGTATTCAGATAGTATTTCCACCAGCATGTGAGTCTGATAAGGTAGTCATGTCAATTCGCAAACCTTCTACCATGCAATTAGCATTGGATGATTATGAAAAGATGGGGGCTTTTTCTGAAACTGTTATAGAAGTAACTGATGATCAAGTGGATCGGAACCTGGATTTACTATTAAAGCAAAGGAGAATAAGAGAATTTTTAGAATACGCTGTAATAAATAAAAAAAACATCATAATCAGTGGCGGAACTTCTACTGGTAAAACTACTTTCACTAACGCAACTTTGCGTACCATTTCAGCCAAAGAAAGAATTATTACTGTTGAGGATGCGAGAGAAATCGTTTTGAACGATCACCCTAATAAAGTACATTTAATTGCCTCTAAAGGAGGGCAAGGCAGGGCAAAAGTTACCACTCAAGATTTGATAGAAGCATGCTTACGCTTAAGACCAGATAGAATAATAGTTGGTGAGCTCCGTGGAGCAGAAGCTTTTAGCTTTATTAGAGCAATAAACACTGGTCACCCAGGATCAATATCAACCCTTCATGCGGATAGTCCAGCAATGGCTCTTGAGCAAATAAAACTAATGATCATGCAAGCAAATCTTGGCATTCCACCAGACCAGATCATACCATACATTAGAAATGTAATCGATATTGTTATTCAACTAAAAAGAACCAGCGAGGGAAAAAGAAGTATATCTGAAATATTATTTACTAGATCATTGGATGAAAATGCTTAAATTTACACATAATGAGGAAAAATAGTTTATGAGTAATGGAAATCATCTACGCAACATTCTGATAGGATGGGTTGTAGCTTTCAGTGTACTAGAATTTTGCTTTTATCTATCTGGTATATTGTTTTACCTCTTTGTTGATGGTCCAGATGGTGTGGATTTTAAAGCAATTAACCCTACCTTGACGCCTTTTCCTCAAGCTCTTTGGCCAACAATTTTTGAGCATATACAATATTGTTGGCGTCATCCGGAGTTTTATAGCCTTGAGCTCAAAATTAAGTTGATTGTATCTTCTGCGCTGCCTATCGTTATCTTGATGATTATTTTGTGGAATTTAAGAGAAAGGGTAGTTGAGTGGCGACCATTCAAAAAGAAAGAGTCACTACACGGAGATTCAAAGTGGGCATCAGAAAAAGACATAAGAAAAGCCGGTTTAAGAAGCAAAAAAGGGTTATTGCTTGGTAAAGATAAAAGGGGCTACTTTATTGCTGAAGGATTTCAACATGCATTGCTGTTTGCTCCTACAGGTTCGGGTAAAGGTGTTGGCTTTGTAATTCCTAATTTATTATTTTGGACTGACTCGGTAATTGTACACGACGTAAAATTAGAAAACTATGAAATAACAAGTGGTTGGCGAGAACGGCAGAAGCAAAAGGTATATGTGTGGAATCCAGCACAGCCAGATGGAATAAGCCATTGTTATAATCCGCTACAATGGATTAGTGAAAAACCAGGACAGATGGTTGATGATGTGCAGAAAATAGCTAACCTAATCATGCCTGAGCAAGACTTTTGGCAAAATGAAGCAAGAAGCTTGTTTGTTGGAGTAGTATTGTACTTACTTGCTACACCGGAGAAAGTTAAATCTTTTGGTGAAGTTGTGCGCACGATGCGTAGTGATGATGTGGTTTATAATCTCGCTGTTGCTCTTGATACAATGGGTAAAATAATACACCCTGTGGCATATATGAACATTGCAGCTTTCTTGCAAAAAGCTGACAAAGAAAGGTCAGGTGTCGTATCAACTATGAACTCATCACTTGAATTGTGGGCAAACCCATTGATTGATACTGCAACGGCGACAAGTGATTTTAATATTTTAGATTTTAAAAAGAAGAAAACCACAGTTTATGTCGGCTTAACTCCTGATAACTTAACTAGATTAAGACCTATAATGCAGGTTTTCTACCAGCAAGCAACTGAGTTTTTGTGTAGAAAATTACCATCGGATGATGAGCCTTATGCTGTATTGTTTTTGATGGACGAATTTCCAACACTTGGGAAAATGGAGCAATTTCAAGCTGGCATTGCATATTTTCGTGGTTACAGAATTAGATTGTTCTTAATTGTTCAAGATACTGAACAGCTCAAAGGAATATACGAAGAAGCAGGGATGAACTCCTTTTTATCAAACTCAACATACAGGATAACTTTTGCAGCTAATAACATTGAGACGGCTAATTTAATATCGCAGCTAATAGGAAACAAAACTGTGCAACAAGAATCATTGAATAAACCTAAATTTTTAGATTTGAATCCTGCTTCAAGATCGTTGCATATTTCTGAGACACAGAGAGCGTTGCTGCTGCCTCAAGAAATTATTATGTTGCCACGTAATGAACAGATAATCTTAATAGAGTCGACTTATCCAATTAAATCAAAGAAGATTTTATACTACAGTGATAGCACCTTTACGAAGAAGCTGCACAAATCAACTTTTGTGCCTACACAAGAGCCATATGATCCAAATAAAGTTTTTTCTGCTACTAACGAAGATAAAATTAGTAAAGAAGAAAATAACGCTATCGCGTGGCCTAGTACTACTGATTATCCTGTTGAAACTAAAACCGAAGATGCAATATATGATGAATCAGAGATTAGCGATGAGCTAAAAGAGGAAGATCTTGATGATGAATATGTTGACGAAAAGTTTGAAGATGAAGAAGATGAATTTGATGATGAAGATATTGATAACGAATTAAAAAATGACAACAAAGGTCGAGGATAAAGGTTAATTTTGCTTATTTTCGGCTCAGAAAACAAGTTATGCAAATCATTAAGCTTTTACATTAAGCCATTTTAATTGATTAGTATTAAATTATCTACTTTAATTTAATTGAGTAGTAAAATGAATAATAAAAACATTAGCAATTATAGCATATGCTTTATTATTGTCACAACAATCTTTTACAAGCAAAACGAAAGGATTTTACTTCGGTTGTGGATATCACTGCCAATCTTTTTAATAGATAGGTTCACTGAAAGTCGAAGCGGCCTAAAGGAAGTAAACATGTGACTGTGGCAAAGTGTACGCTACGTACAAGATAAAAGGTCAAAAATTAAGTGAATATAAGTGAGACTATAATCCACCTTTTGCTGGAGGTGGTGCATTTGGCTACAAAGGAGAATTTGGAACAATAGCTATAGAGCTGAATTGAAAGGAATGTATGCTTTTCTATTAATTCTTCGTATACCTGCTCTTTGTTCATCTGTGTTGCTTTTAACAAAAATACCCATTGTGGTTTTGCTATTGGTGCTAATGATAAATTTAGAGCCTTATTACTACTTATAACAACCTGTTGATTATCTGGTACTGATCAAAAAGCAAAAGAAATTTAAATATTTTATCTTTCTTGTTTAAGGCAATGCATACCTGTATAGAAGAATTATTTTTAGCCCATGGTTATAGCACCTTCTTGTCTTTCTCTGAAAGGATTCCATATTTCAAAAATCTTATCCAATGTAACGTCATTATCTATGTGATCTTTGAATCTTTCGTAGAACCTTGCGTCAGCATAAATAATATCCTCCCTCTCTGTGTAAAATGAGACAAAATTCTGTACTGTGATTTGGTGCATTTGCAAATATTTCATTTTGAAATTCTATGATATTAAGTAGAATGTCTATAGCGTTTTACACGATATACTATAAATAAAGTCTTTAAAGTGCTAACTAGCAGGTTAATCTATATATTAGTATGCTGATCGTATATATCAAAAAGTAGAGTGTTGATATTATTATTGTATGTAAAAATATAATGATTGATATAGCGATAATTGATATTCCATGATTCTCAATATGAAGTCAATTCTGTTCTCTTTCTGCTATCTATGTATCTTTTACTCATTGCGCATATAAAAATGTTTTATTATATTTATTTAATTATTATCGAATAATTAACATTTTTGATAAGTAATTAACACTTAAATCTCTCGAATATTGGTATTGTTGACAAGGCATTATGAACGAACAAAAAATACAAGCTTTTGAATGGTTCTGTGCACTGAGAAATAAAATTGTAGAGTCCTTTTTGTTAATTGAAGAACAGTCATCCACAGATCCAAAGATTGAAAAAAGAAAATGGGATCGTCCAGGTGGTGGAGGTGGCGAATCTACAATTATTTATGGTAATGTTTTTGAAAAAGTAGGGATAAATATTTCAAAAGTACATGGAAGATTCACAGATTCAATTATAAATGAAATCCCTGGTGCAAGCGAGAGCAATGGGGAATTTTGGGCAAGTGGTATATCTTTAGTGTCTCACATGCAATCTCCTTTGATTCCTGCAGCACATATGAACACAAGGCTGATGTATACATCGAAACAATGGTTAGGTGGAGGAATGGACTTTACTCCAATATATAAAAATGAAGAAGATTATAAGTATATTCATGAATCAATCAAGGCAACATGCGATGAATTTGATATTGAGTATTATCCAAAATTTAAGGAGCAGTGTGACAGCTACTTTTTCTTACAGCACAGGAAAGAATCACGTGGAATTGGTGGAATTTTCTATGACAATCTGAATTCTGGCAACTGGAAAAGTGACTTCAAATTTACAAAAGCAGTGGGCGAAACCTTCTTGGGAGTCTATTTGCATATAATATGTCAGCATATGCAAAAGCCTTGGACGAAAATGCAGCGAGAGACCCAATTAATAAAGCGTGGCAGATACGTAGAATTCAATCTGTTATATGACCGTGGTACAAGATTTGGCTTAATGACAGGTGGTAATCCGGATGCAATTATGATGTCAATGCCACCTCTTGTTAAATGGTTATAGAGCCTAAATGCATGAACATTGTGATTTTAAACAGGGAGAATGGTGCCAAAACTACTTGACAAATTTCTCCAACCAACTTTTAATAGTATTAAAACTATTCATTTAACTTCGCAATCTGCAGATTAAGATAACGCGGGAAGCTTTGTGTTTGCGTATCATGTTTAGTTTTTCGCACCATGTACACTCTATGTCTCCATAAAACTTCTTGTTCTTGTGGTTTTACCTATACAAGCCTGAAGCGTGCTTATAAGTCTTTTAAGATAGCATAGAACGTCAAATAGAACAATGGAGTAATTTTGAATACTAGCTGCTCTGGATTTCTTTTACCTTTTTCTGCTTAGTAAATTTTTTAATATTTAAACTAGGATCTGTGTCGCAGTTTAGAAGTCCATAAACTGCAACGTTTATGACTTAAAACGCCAATACTGAAAATAAGTACTGACCAGAGAGCTTCTTTTGTTTTTAATTTGTCCTATTACCATTGAGATTTAATATAAGATCCTAATTATAAAAACACATTCATCATTTTAATTAACTCGTAAATTTCATTACCAACTTCATAATGAGGTTTTGCAGTTGGGTGGAAATAGTCAAAAAAAGAAATAAATCCCTAGCACTTCTTTGCCACATCCAGAATTATAGTGAGCGTCAAGCTTTCTTTTGAATACCAATTTTGAGAGTATTTTTATATTTTCTTTAAGCTCCCAAATTGGTCTACAACATCCGATATACACGCATCTTAATAATTTAAATCTCTGCTCTTATATTCACTGAGCATGTTTTCTATTTTAGAATAAAGATCAAATGTTTTTATTTTATGATCTGTACTTTTCTTCATATTATCCAAGCCACTAGCTAATTTTACATTGAAGCTCTCGTGAGTTTTGCAGCTAGCTCTTTTGCTTCTTTATTTTTATTGAAAGCTGGTATTAAGCTAGTTTCAGGCGCATTTGCGACAACTACATGCTTTATGCCATGTTCGTTTAGAACCTTAAAGGTATTACAATATTTCACTAACTGCTTGTTCCATTATTTCTTCCACTTTAGTATCGTCGTAAGCTGTAGCAATCATGATGTCATTTCCGCCGATCATGATGAAAAATAAATCTTCTTTACCTATGTCTGGATGGTGCTTAATTACTGCATCTAGTTGGTTGGTTAAATGAGATTTATTGAAGAAATAGGAATAAATGGGGGGATTGGGAAATTTCAGATGCTACTGCATATGAAACTGCATAGTTTTGGCATTGTGGACATTTACCAAGAAATGAGCAACTCCTCATCCTCCAGGTTTAAACTCTTCTAAGTCTATATATTTTGCTACATATTTAACAGCGATAGAGCCATTGCCGAAAGATCTTCCTTAATAAAAGGTTTTATACTTAAAATCGCTATTTTCATTTGCTATGATGTTTAAGTTAATGTATAATGTGTTATTTAACATTAGATCCACAAATGCAAAGAATAGTAGTTAGATCACACGATTTTTACATCTTCTTACTATAAAGCTTGCTCTTTATAACTAAAACACCTATGTTCCAAGTTTAAAGTAAGATTAGTGCTGAAGAGAAATTTATTAATATGGGGTTGTTAGTATCTCTGTTTTATGTATATCAATATATATTGCGTGTAATTCCAAGTGTTGTAGTTCCTGAATTGATGGTAAGGTTTAATATAGGCACAACAAAAATAGGGCAATTTTGCGGACTATACTATGCAGGCCATGTGTTAGCACATATTCCTGCAGGTATTTTTCTGGATAGACTTGGTTCCAAAATTTGTCATACCTGCTTGTATTATGTTGACATTTTTGAGCGCTTTGCCTTTAGTTGGTTCTAACGATTGGAGTTATTCTATTGTTGGAAGAGTAGTTACTGATATTAGATCTTCTGCTTCAGCTCTCGGACTCTTTAAAATAATAAGCATCTATTATCGTAGAGAAAAATTTGCCATAATGTTTAGCATATCTGTTATTATTAGCATTTCAAATGGTGTATTTGCTATCAATTCAACTACATGTCTTTTTAATAAATTCAGATGTTATTGTGTACTGACTACATGTATAATATTTGGATTATTGTTCACTTTAACTACCTTTATATCTGTACTTAAAGATGGTACCTCGGGCGAAAAATTTAACATTAAAAATTTATGTAAAGTTATATTTAATAAAAATATTTCGTTGATAGGTGGGTTTGTTTGTCGATTTTATGGCTGGATCATTAAAAGGCTTTGCAGATGCGTGATCCGCATCGTTCTTGCATGAGATATATGCAATAGATAGACACCTTGCATATAGCATTTCAAAGTGGATACTGATAGGCTTTGGCTCTGGACGTCTATTATTTCTTTATATATTAGCAAAGAATCCAACCAAGCGCTATGAGATAATAATTTCTTGTGCTATGGCCATGATAATTGCGTTCTCGTTACTTTTTACATTCGATATCAACGCACCTCTTGCATGTGTATTATTCTTTATTATTGGCTTTACTTCAACATATCAACTTGCTTTGGCGCTAAAGTTGTAGATTGTGTGGAAAATTTGATGCAGTAGCAAGTGCAGGATCTGTAAGTAACTCTATAGTTGTAAGTTTTGGTTATTTTATGTAGTTATTACAAATATAATGAATTTTTGTTGAAACGGCGAAGTTGTCGATGAAAAGCCATTTTATTGGACTGTATAATAATTAGATCTATGCTAGTAATAGCTATATGCTTATTAATAGTGATGGTAGGCTTTGGTCACTTAAGGTCATGACATACTATAAAAAGAGTTGATTTTATTTTTAAGATATGAAAGGAGAGAGGATATGAATTCCTTCTGCAATATGTAGAGTGCTCAGTGAAAAAATATGCTTGTATTAGAGTAATCTATATTATACACTGCACATAATGTCTTTATAGACTAGGGATGTATGTGTTCAGAAAAGTTGTGCAGAATTTCACTAATGCAGAAACAAAGCCAGGTTGTTTGGGACCTTTTCAAAGGAGCTTGCCACAGCAAGAATCAGCTTTGCTTGATGCATATAAATCTAATGACATAAATGTTGTAAGATTAAGCTATAAGAAGGATACAACAAAAATTCAGCAGCCAGAAACTTTTTCTACACAATATGCCGTAATATCAAAGTTTCTCTTCGGTAGAATTTTAGCAGGTGGAAGTAGTGGAATTACAAAACTATTTCCAGGAATGGACGTTCAGTTTAAAAAACTTGGAGATATTACTAGATTAAATTCAGGTTTACGTCATAGCGAAAGCAAACCTATTAGTTTTGGCACCACTCAACAGACAGTAAAAATATTCTTGCAGAAGGAGAAAAAAGTGATATCTTAAGTGAAATATGGGGTTTAATGCAAAACTCTATAAACAATAGTTTTAGGGAGGGTGAAATGGTTAACGAAAGCGAGCAAGATACTGATAAAAGACAACAGCTGGAAACACTTAAAAGTGAAAACGAAAAACTGAAAGGTCAAAATCAACAACTGAAGGCACTTAAAAGTGAAAACGAAAAGCTGAAAGATCAAAATCAACAACTGAAGGCACTTAAAAGTGAAAACGAAAAGCTGAAAGATCAAAATCAACAACTGAAGGCACTTAAAAGTGAAAACGAAAAGCTGAAAGATCAAAATCAACAACTGAAGGCACTT